>JAUIIV010000003.1 GCA_030431675.1 Gammaproteobacteria bacterium
AATTACCGTCTTTATCAGAAGTTTGTTTAATTATCTCAAGAGAATCAATATCCAAAGGTAAGTTAAAATCTGCCATAATCCCAAGCCATTTAGTCCAAAAGCTTAGTATTATAACCCTTATGACACAGGGATCTAGAGCCTACAGATTGGACGGAGAGCCGCTTTTAATACTGATGCTCTGACAGTGTAGGTTTTATACGCGGGAACCGCAACAGCCGCCAAAAGCGCTACTATGGCTATCACCACCATAAGCTCAATTAGAGAAAATGCTTTATTACCATTGATGATAAACATAGGACAATTATAGTATAAAGAATGCATACTTGTAGAGGCTTCAATACCCTCTACTAAGCTCTTATAGGTGTCTATACAATTAAAAAAAGCTGCAAATAATATTTAACTACAATGCTACACAGCAGCTTAATGCAAACTCTACGTCTTTTTCTACCTGCACAGGACGTTGATTTAAGCTTTCGTGGTGTAAAAAGCGTATGCTAATGCGATGTTTGCTGCCACTTGCTTCTGGGAAATACTGTGCATCTTCTGGTAATGCTACTCGAACCATTTGGCAAGGATGTTGCGTTTTTAGGGTTTGTTGAAAAAAGCCTGATTGTGCTTGTTGAGAACTAAATTCATTGCTTTGGCGTAATAAGCGGTTACTCAAGATTACTGCATCTTCTAGTACTCTGACACTTTGCAACCAAGTTTGTAGTTGATCATGGCGATAAGTTGAGTCCTGATTTAGCCAATAATAAAAACTTGGTACTTCAAAACTACATATGGTGCTGGCTGATGCCAAGCGTTGTCGTACTGAGTTGATAATATCATTGTTACGTAGATCACTACCTATCTTGCCGCGCGTATTTTGGATGGCATGTAATTGGGTATGTAATTGATCTAAAGTAAGTTGTAAGCGTTGTTCATCGACGCCTGGTGCCTCTGCTAAAGTATTTAATGCCGATATATTACGGTCTAGTTCTTTAATAACTTCGCTACGTAGGTCTTGGCGCTCTATGATATTCAATAAATCTACTAAAACGAATAAACAAGTCTGGCTGTCCCAGGAGTTTTTATTCTGTGCAAAATATTTAAGTTGGGTAAAGTGATTCTCTAAGCGCATGAAGTTTCTGATGCGCTCATTTAGAGGAAATTCGTATAATTTTTGTGTCATTGTTATAAATGTTCCTTAGCTTTCTTTATATATTAGCACTTGCCGCGAACTATAACATAATTTATGGTCAATTATGCTTGTAGGTGGCTAGTTCTAGATAGTGATGGTGCAAGTCTTCAACGCGCTTGCTAAGGTGATTTAAATCGCCAGAGTTCTCTACTACGTCATTGCTAGCTGCTTTGCGTTCTTTTCTAGTTATCTGTGTAGCTATTATGGTGGCAATATTTGGATCAACATTGCCATCACGACTGGTGGCGCGTTGCATTTGTAACTCTTCAGAACAGTCTATAGTCAAAATACGATCAACTAAATCCTGCCAGCCAACTTCTAATAACAAGGGAATCTCAACAACACAATATGGATAGACAAAGTTTTTAACATGCTGGATAATTTCTTGTTTAATTAAGGGATGCATAAGATCTTCTAGCCATTGCTTTTCTGCAGGGTTAGAGAAGATCATATTCCGTAGTTTTCTGCGATCAATTTGTTGTGCTGTATCTAATAAAGAGTCACCAAATCTATTGCTTACCGCTTGATAAACTGCGTGATTATGGGTTAGCAGCTCATGGGCAATCTCGTCGGCGCTAATGACAGGCACTCCTAATCTAGCAAATAATTTGCCTACAGTGCTCTTGCCAGAACCTATACCGCCAGTTAGTCCAACTATCAAAGTATTACCCCCATAGAGCTAAAGTACCATGCATTAATCGCTGGTCCCCATAGTAATGCAATAAAGCCTGCGATGGCGATAAATGGCCCAAAAGGAATACGAGTGTTGCGATCTTTTTTGGTGATTACTAAAATTAACACCCCAAGAATAGATCCAAGTATAGAAGAAAATAAGATTATAAATGGTATTACCTGCCAACCTAACCAGCATCCTAGCATAGCTAGTAATTTAAAATCTCCTGCTCCCATGCCATCTTTACCTGTTGCGATATAAAACAGTGTGGCTATAGACCATAAACTCAAATATCCACTTATACCACCAATTATTGACGCGCTGCTATCTACAAATACTGGTGTTAGGCTGAGAAGTAAGCCAATCCACGTCATTGGCACAGTTAATTCATCTGGAATAAATGTGTGATTTGCATCAATGTTTGATTGTACTAACAAGCAGCAGGTAAGCACGCAACCTGCTAAGGTCTGCCAACTAACGCCGTAACGCAATGCGACTAATAGACACAAACCTGCCGTTAAAAACTCTATAATAGGATAATGCATAGAAATGGGTTGTTTGCAGTCTCTACATCTACCACGCAATATTAAATAACTAATTACTGGGATGTTGTCGAAGATACGAATTTTTGTTTTACACTTTGGGCAAGTAGAGCGCGGATATACTAGATCTAAAAAAATTGAACTACTATTGGTTTGTGTCATTTCTAATTTTAAAAATTCTTCACAGTCCTTGCGCCAAATTTTCATTAGGGTTGTGGGCATGCGTACGATAACTACATTTAGAAAACTTCCTATAAGTAAACCAATGACCACTACAAAGCTATAATACATTGCAGGAGAATTATGTAGTATATCAATAGCTGAATTAAGCATGCTAAAAAACTGACCCCATTTTGAATATAGGTAAATACATTGCTATCACTAAACCGCCAACAATAGCACCCAATAAGACCATAATAAAAGGCTCTAACAGGGTTGAGAGTCCATCTACTGCCAAATCAACCTCTTCTTCAAATATATCAGCTACCTTGAGTAACATCGCGTCTAGAGAGCCTGTCTCCTCTCCTATCGCAACCATCTGGATCACCATATTAGGAAATACACCAGAATCATCCATTGCTGAAGCTATACGCTGTCCTACAATCACCTGTTCACGCGTTTTCATTATTGCATTGTAGTAAACAATGTTACCACTTGCTCGCGCAACTAGTAGTAGGGCATCAGGCAAAGGTACGCCAGCAGAGAAAGTGGTAGCAAGAGTTCTAGCAAATCTTGCTAATGCAGCTTTACGAACAATTGCGCCAAAGACCGGAAACTTAAGCGTTAATCGTTGTACAGTATTTCTAAAAGCTTCGTTTGCTCTATAGAAGCGCACAAATAGCCAGCCGACAAAGAAAATTGTCACTAGTATTCTGAAGCCTTTTTCTTGAATTGCCTCTGATATATCTAAAACAAATTTAGTATAGGCAGGTAGCTCGGAGCCAAAACCTTCAAACATAGTCTTAAAGGTTGGCACGACTTTAATTAGTAGAATAATAGTTACAATTGCTGCGACACTTAATACTGCAACAGGATAGTACATGGCTTTTTTAAGTTTGCGTTTTAGACTTTCACTCTTTTCTCTATAAGTTGCAATACGTTTCAGCATCTCATCAATATTACCAGAGCTTTCTCCAGCTTCTACCAAATTACAATATAATGTATCAAATTGCTGCGAATGCCCTCTTAATGCCTCAGATAGAGAACTACCTGCTTCTAATTCATCTCTGATTTCGGCAATTAAACGTGCAACCTCAGGTTTTTCAGTGCTATCAATAATTACTTTTAGCGATTGAACTAATGGGATACCAGCATTCTGCATAGTGGCTATCTGTCTGGTAAATACCGTTACATCTTGAGATTTAACTTTATTCTTTGACAAGAATTTAACAATAAACGGCAGCTCGCGACGCATGCGGATCTTAATACTAGAGAAGCCTTGGTTTTTTAAAGTTAGTATCGCGGTGGTTTTATTCTCCGATCTAATATGGCCTTTTACTTTGCGACCACGTGCATTGTATGCTGTATAGATAAAGTTAAACTTGGCCATGGCCTTTTTAAGTTTTTTCTTCTGCTTATCTTCAGCCATTATTAATCCCTAGTCACACGTGTGATTTCATCGATACTTGTCAAGCCCTCGCGTATCTTGTTAAGGCCGGAATCACGCAAATTCCAATTTCCTTCTTTACGTGATTGTTTTGCCAAATCCATAACATGAGCGCCATCCATAATCATTTCACCCAACTTTTTGGAGATTTCCATAGTTTCATAGATGCCAACCCGGCCTTTATAGCCATCTTGGCAATACATGCAGCCAATGGGCTCAAATATTTTTAGCTCTCCCGAATCTATCTCTTCTTCTTCAAATCCTATTTCTAGTAGTGCTGGTTTTGGTACATCTACTTTGCGTTTGCATTTAGTACATAAAATACGTACCAGACGTTGAGCAATGATTAATGATACAGAAGAGGCTACGTTATATGCAGGTATACCCATACTAACAAGACGTGACAAAGTATCTATAGCGGTATTTGTATGTAGAGTAGATAGTACCATGTGCCCTGTTTGTGATGCTTTAATTGCAATTTCTGCTGTTTCTATATCACGCACCTCACCAACCATGATTACATCTGGATCTTGACGTAAGAATGCACGTAGTGCAGTGGAAAATTCTAAACCTGCCTTGATATTAACATTTACCTGATTGATCCCTGGCACATTTATCTCTACTGGGTCTTCTGCTGTTGAAATGTTCGTTTCTGGTGTATTTAATAGATTAAGTGCAGTATACAGCGTAACAGTTTTACCACTACCGGTTGGTCCAGTTGTTAATACCATGCCTTGAGCTTTGCGGATGTTACGTAAGAATATTTCTTTCTGAAATGACTCAAATCCAAGCTTATCAATACCCATCTGGGCACTATTAGGATCTAATATACGTAATACAATTTTTTCTCCATATAGGGTAGGGCATGAGCTAACACGAAAATCTATAAATCTTTGTTTAGTGAGGCGCATTTTAAATCTACCATCTTGAGGTAACCTACGCTCTGCTATATCTAATTGTGCTAATACTTTAAGCCTAGTGGCTAATCTTGTGCCAAGTGTAACAGGAGGTTTTGAGTGTTCGCGTAATACGCCATCTAGCCTAAATCTAACTCTGTAGAAACGCTCATATGGCTCAAAATGTATATCAGATACCCCGGTATCGATGGCATCTAACAACATTTTATTTACGAAGCGTACAATAGGAGCGTCATCACTACCGCCATCATCACTTTCTTCTTCCATTAACTCACTATCAGTAGTTAATTCTAGAGATTCTAACGCTTCATCATCGATATCATCTAAGGTAGATAATTCACCATGAGTTGCAGCATCAGAAGAAATTCTGATCAATAAATCATCTGCAACTACAACAGGCTCTGGATAGGTACCAGTTTGGAATTTAATGTCATCTATTACTTGTAAATTTGTTGGGTCAGATATAGCTACATAAAGTTTATTACCACGTTGAAATAGAGGTAGTGCAAGACCATTTTCTATTGATTCTGATTTGATACGTAAACTAGGTAGGTAATCACTATTAAAACTTGTTAGATCAAAATACGGGATCCCAAATTCATGTGATGCTATTTCTGCTAGCACTTCAGCATCTAATATTTTGTCATTGACAAGAGTGCGTACAAAGCTTTGACCCTTGTGCGAGCTTTCATTGAAGATCTTAATTACTTGGTCTTCTTCCAGCAATCTATTATTTACAATTTTTTTGGCTATGCCAGTCAAAATAGTCATTTGTTATATGTCGCTGTCAATGCTAGTTATAATTACATATATTACAGTATAGTAGAACGTAAGTTATCTAAATACATATGGTTGTTTTCTCCAGTATTAACTATGCTTAAAATAGTAAATTAAATAATTAGGTAGCGGCTTATGTTTGGTAAGTGTACAAAAGCATTCTCTCTCATAGAGTTAATGATTGTAATAGCGATTTTAGGTATCGTAGCTTCGCTAGCAATCCCTGCGTACAATGATTATCTAACCCGAGCCAAGGTTACCAATATGATTAGTATTGCGGACGTGGTTAAAGCAGCTGTGGCAGAAGATCGCGGTATTAATGGCAACTTTGATCACATAGATGCTAGTGATCCGGTGAAAACTTTTGAAGATTTGGGTATTACGGATCCAGTACTTTTGAGCCAGGCAATTAGTGAAATACGCTTTACCAAAGAAGATGATTATTATATGTCAATCGTGATATGCGGTGACAGCAAAGGCCAAGGTACACCTGATGAGGATACTGTAGATATATATTTTACTGGTACCTACTATTCCAGTGGTATGAAATGGGGCTGTCAATATACTGGTAACAGTAAATATGTTCCAAGTAGTTGTCGTACTAGATATGAACCTACTATTTATGGGACTCTGTCTAAGCCATGCGAACGTGTGGGTGAAGAGCCGCCAGATCACGCAGAAGATACTTTTGAGTCTGGCTTTGTGCCAGGCGATTAATATTGTTTTCTTTAACAAGGGATATAAATGTTGGCTAGAAATATTCTAATTTGCTTACTACTTGCTTGTAGCTTAAATGTAGCTGCTAAAACCTATACGGTGAATGTAGAGCTAGCATCTATTAAAGCTATCAATAAATCAGAGCGTAACGGTGATGAGATATACCTAAGCATTACTAAATACTCTAACTTATCTGATCCTGCAATTTTTAGAGTGCCACAGTTTCCTATGCATTGGCTATCAAAGGAATTACCAAAGGTAAGTAATATTGAACTGTGGAATGGAGAGGTCAAAGAGGATGAGACTGTATTACTGATTTTCTCCTTACTAGAGCAAGACGTGCCACCATGGAATGTTGATGATCATATAGGTAGTGCTAAAGTACGTATCACAAACAAAAATGGAGAGCTCTTAGCTGTTTGGGGACAACCAAATTTTATAGATCAGCCTAAAGTAATGCAAAGCGAGTCTAAGTATCCAGAATATACAATGTATGGCGATGACTCGGAGTATAAGATCAAATTTAAGTTTGATTATGAATAGTTAAGGTCATATGCTGTTGATCTTGTTTAATACTAAAGTTCTTCAGAAAGTTCATCCCTAGTAGAACATCTACTCCAACCATATCCGGAATTATTATAGCTGAGAAGTCTTCAAACTGTGCGTCACCAATTTCTATATTCTCTATGCTTGTAAAGTAACCAGTAGACTGACCACCCGCGGTTTGTGTTATTACTGTGTTAAGCACAGGTAGCTGTGCAGCTCTCGCAACACTTTCACTAACTGCGATAGTGGTGGCACCAGTATCTACCAAGAAGACAACTTCTATGCCGTTAATCCTGCCGGGGATGCGAAAATGCGCATCGTGGCTGCGCTCAATTGTAATCTTTAGCCCGTCGTGAATTTCTGTGATACTTGCCGGTTTAGGGGCATAGAATGCCAGATGAATTAGTAAAGAAACCAATGCTATACCGATTACCCAACCTATAGTAAGAAACACTCCTCCTAGCCGGTTTGCATTTGATTGGTTATTATTATTCATTAGCTATTTCCTTATGGGTTATACTAAATTTAGTACAGCACACCGACACAGTTATAAACACACCTGGCAGGAGGTCATATGATGGGAGCCTTGATAATATTAATAGCGGTATTAATAGATACCTGTGCGCACTTGGTGCCTGGCGGGGCAAAGTTGAGGGGCGCGCGAAGTGTATCGTGGGTAAGCTTATACAGCAATAAAGTTATGGAGTTGTTAAGCAAGATTAAGGTCACAAATGGGTATTTAGTCTTCTTGGCCTTGTTTATCCCGCTGTTCTTTACAGTGTTCTTATTGCAAGTTTTATTTGTAAGTATTCTTAGTTCACTAGGTAAAATTATCTTTTTGTCCTTATTGTTATTTTATTTATTAGGCAACCCAGATGCAGATCAGTATGAGTCTAAGTTTGTACAAATGCATGAACGCAATTTCGCAATCTTGTTTTGGTTTGCTGTCTTAGGCCCTTTTGGAGCGCTTCTCTATTGGTTATTGATAGTCAGCCAAAAAATTATGACTATTAATTCTAATGTTTCCACTCTACATGCAATTGCTGCTTGGGTACCTGCACGGATCACTGGATTTATTTACGGCTTAGTCGGTAAATTTAACAGCGCACTTAGATGTTTGATATCTTGCATTGGTAATTTAACTATGCAAAGTAGTCAGGTTCTTATTGACTGTGGCACCGCTGCGTTAGATACTGCAGAGCCTGAGGATGAGGCAAAGTTAGTCTTTAGAGCTTACATTGCTTGGACAGTACTCAGTATGCTTATAGTTTTATTTTTATAGCAGTGGTTTTTTAGATGACAGATATAGATCCAATAGAAACGCAGGAGTGGCTTGCGGCGCTGACTGATGTAAAAAAACATGATGGTCAAGAGCGTGTTGATTTCTTATTAAAAAAATTGGGAGTAAGCGATACCGTTGAGCTTAATACTCCATATATAAACACAATACCAGTTGCTTCGCAGCCGCAATATCCAGGTGATCAGGAACTTGAGCGTAGTATACGCGCAGGTATTCGCTGGAATGCAGCCGCTATGGTGGTGCGGGCTAGTCAGAAGGATCTCGAATTAGGCGGGCATATTGGAACTTATGCATCTGCTGCCACATTGATAGAAGTGGGCTTTAATCATTTCTGGAGTGCGCCAACTGAAAGCTCCGGGGGTGATTTAATTTTCTTCCAAGGACATGCTTCTCCGGGTATCTATGCGCGTTCATTTTTAGAGGGTCGCTTGAGTGAAAAGCAGCTAGATAACTTTAGGCAAGAAGCTGCTGGGCGGGGTACAGGATTATCATCATATCCGCATCCCTGGTTAATGCCTGATTATTGGCAGTTTCCTACAGTGTCTATGGGACTTGGTCCTCTACAGGCTATCTACCAAGCGCGCATAGCTAAATATTTGTTGGCGCGGGACGTCATAAAAGACAGTAGTCAGAAAGTCTGGTGTTTTTGTGGTGACGGTGAAATGGACGAGCCAGAGTCACTGGGTGCGTTGTCTATCGCTAACCGCGAAAAACTGGATAATCTAATTTTTGTAGTAAATTGTAACTTGCAGCGTTTAGATGGCCCAGTGCGTGGTGATGGCAAAATAATTCAAGAATTAGAGGCAATATTTCATGGTAATGGTTGGAATGTTATTAAAGTTATTTGGGGTAGTAATTGGGACCCACTGTTAGCTAAAGACAAAACAGGAATGTTAAAGCAACGCATGTTGGAAGTAGTTGACGGTGAATATCAAAATTATGCTACTGATACAGATGGTGCCTACATTCGTGAACATTTCTTCGGCAAATATCCTGAGTTGTTAGAGCTTGTTGCGGATATGAGTGATGAAGATTTGACTCGCTTGCAACGTGGTGGACATGATCCAGAAAAAATATATGCTGCATATAACGCAGCAGTAAAACATACTGGTGGCCCAACAGTAATTTTGGCGCAAACTGTCAAGGGTTACGGTCTAGGGAGTGCTGGTGAGGGACTTAATACGGCACACAATACTAAGAAAATGAATGAGGAGCAGCTTAAAGCTTTTAGAGATCGTTTTCATATACCTGTGCCAGACCGTGGAATTGCAAAAGCTCCGTATTTAAAATTTGCTCCTAATAGCCCAGAAAAAAAATATTTGCAGCAAAGACGTGATGCCCTTAAAGGTTTTGTACCCCAAAGACGTGAAAAGACTGACGAAAATTTCATAGCTCCTGAGCTAAAAGTTTTTGATGCCTTACTAAAAAGTTCTGGCGATAGAACTTTTTCCAGCACTACAGCTTTTGTGCGTATATTGTCACAACTATGTAAAGATAAAACATTTGGGTCACGTATAGTGCCTATTATTCCGGATGAAGCTAGAACTTTTGGTATGGAAGGTTTGTTTAGACAGTTAGGTATTTATGCACCTAGCGGACAGCTCTATACCCCGGTCGATTCAGGTCAGGTAATGTATTATAAAGAAGCTAAAGATGGCCAGTTATTAGAAGAAGGTATTAATGAAGCTGGAGCTTTTTCTTCTTGGTTAGCTTGTGCTACAAGTTATAGCGTACATAACAAAGCAATGTTGCCATTTTATACTTTCTACTCTATGTTCGGGTTCCAGAGAGTTGGCGATTTGTTATGGGCTGCTGGCGATTCTAGAGCACGTGGCTTTGTTATGGGCGGTACTGCAGGTCGTACAACTTTGAACGGTGAAGGACTACAACATGAAGACGGTCAAAGCCAAATTATGGCTAGCTTTATTCCTAATTGTATTAGCTATGATCCAACCTTTAGTTATGAGCTAGCAGTAATTATTCAAGATGGCGTAAAACGCATGCTACAAGAACAAGAAGATGTTTTTTATTACATTACCCTAATGAATGAGAACTATCCTCATCCTGAAATGCCAAAAGATGTAGAAGATGGAATTTTGCGTGGCATGTACAGATTACAGGGGCCCTCTATTAGCAGTGAATTGCAAGTCCAGTTACTTGGTTCAGGGACTATCTTGTTAGAAGTAATAGCCGCAGCCAAGTTACTACAAGATGATTTTAAAGTGAGTGCTAGTGTGTGGAGTGCGACAAGCTTTAATCTCTTGGCACGTGATGGCCACAGTGCTGAGAGGTGGAATATGCTACATCCATTAGAGAAACCTAAGGTGCCATATGTCACTAAATGCTTATTACAAACTAAAGCGCCAGTTATAGCGGCAACAGACTATATGCGTGCTTTTGCTGATCAAATAAGGCAGTTTGTACCACATTCATATACTGTGCTAGGTACCGATGGTTTTGGACGCAGTGATTCACGTGCAAATTTACGTAGTTTTTTTGCGGTAGATAGATACAATATTGTTGTTGCAGCACTTAAGAGTTTGGCTGATCAACAGAAAATAAAACCAGAAGTTGTACAGCAAGCAATTGTTAATTATAAGTTAAATCCAGATAATGTTATGCCAGGAATGCGGTAATGCTAGAAAAAATATTAGTTCCAGATATTGGTGATTATGCCGACGTAGATGTAATTGAAGTTACCGTTAAAGTTGGTGACACTATTGACAAAGAAGCAGAGCTGATTTGTTTAGAAACAGATAAAGCCACTATGGAGATCCCATCTCCAAAAGCTGGTGTGGTAAAGCAACTATTAGTTAAAGTAGGGGATAAGGTCTCTAAGGACAGCCCTATTTTGGAATTAGAAGTTGCAGATGGCTCTGCGGCAAAACCAGCAGCACAAAAAACTGCTGCTAAGAAGCCAGCTCCAGCTAAAGAACCAAAAGAGCCAGTAAAGACTGCGAAGCAGCAGGCCTCACAAGCTGAGCCCCCTAAAAAGAGCGCTCCGGTTGGTAAAGTAGGTGATGGTTATGCAGGGCCTGGCACACGCAGGTTTGCCCGTGAATTAGGGGTGAATTTGAAGCAAGTTCCCGGCACCGGTCGTAAAGGTCGGGTTATGACACCTGATGTAAAATCTTATGTGCAAGATGCTATGCAAGGCGGTGGTGCGGGTATGCAGGTGGCTAGTTTGCCACAAGTAGACTTTACCAAGTTTGGTGCTTGTGAGTTAAAGCCGCTTGGTAGAATTCAGAAGAAATCTGGGGCTTTTCTTCATGCGAGTTGGGTAAACATACCTCATGTTACGCAATTTGATGAGGCAGATATAACAGAACTAGAGATTTTTAGAAAAGGTCAGAAAGAAATAGCTGCTAAGCAAGGTCTTAAGTTAACTCCAATGGTATTCTTGTTAAAGGCAGTTGTTGCATGTTTAAAAGAATTCCCAAAATTTAATACTTCACTCACTACAGATGGTGAACAGTTAGTCTACAAAAAATACTACAACGTAGGTGTTGCAGTTGATACGCCAAATGGTTTGGTCGTACCTGTTATTAAGGATGTAGATAGCAAAGGATTATTTGAACTAGCTGCTGATTTAGGTGAGGTGAGTAAACGTGCTCGTGAAGGTAAGCTTTCTGGCGCAGATATGCAAGGTGGGTGTTTTACTATCTCCAGTTTGGGTGGTATAGGCGGTACGGCTTTTACACCGATTGTTAATGCTCCAGAGGTGGCAATTCTAGGTGTGTCTAAATCACAGCAAAAACCAGTTTGGGAAAAGGATAAGTTTGTACCGCGTTTAATGTTGCCAGTGTCTCTATCATATGATCATAGAGTTATTGATGGGGCAGATGCAGTGCGGTTTACAACCTACATGGTTAATTTATTAGCAGATATACGCAGATTACTATTATAGGGGAACACAATGGAGACGGAAGTCGTTGTTATTGGCTCTGGACCAGGCGGGTATACTGCAGCTTTTCGTGCTGCAGATTTAGGCAAAAAGGTTACTTTAATTGAATATTATCCAACTTTGGGTGGTGTTTGTTTGAACGTAGGCTGTATTCCCTCCAAAGCACTACTACATGCTGCAAAGATAATGTGTGAAGCTGACGAAGCAAAAGATATGGGTATTACTTTAGGTAAACCAAAAGTAGACTTAAAAAAATTACGAGAGTGGGTAGAGAAACAAACTATCAATAAGCTAACCGGCGGTTTGTCTGCTTTAGCCAAAAAGCGCAAGGTTACTGTAGTACAGGGGCATGCAGAGTTTTTGTCGAGTAAGGCATTACAGATAACTAAGACAGATGGCTCTACAGAAGAGTTAAAATTTGTTGATGCAATTATTGCGGTTGGCTCACGTCCAATAAAACTGCCATTTTTGCCAGATGACCCACGCATTATGGATTCTACCGGTGCTTTACAGATTGCTGATTTGCCAGAAGACTTATTAATTATTGGCGGTGGTATAATTGGTATGGAAATGGGCACCGTATATGATGCGCTCGGCTCAAAAGTAACAGTTGTCGAATTACTAGATAATATTTTAGGCAATGTCGATAAAGACTTAGCTGCTCCACTTTATAAGCGTATGCAGAAGCGGTTTAAAAGCTTTATGCTTAGCACTAAGGTTACCAAGGTGGAAGCTAAAAAAGATGGTTTATATGTAACTTTTGAAGGAAAGGAAGCTCCTGCCAGCCCGGTTAGATTTGATAAGATATTATCATGTGTTGGTAGAACGCCTAATAGTAAAGAAGTAAAAGCAGAAAAAGCTGGTGTAAATGTTGATGAGCGTGGGTTCATTGCTGTAGATAAGCAACAGAGAACAAATGTCGCAAATATCTATGCTATTGGTGATGTAGTTGGTAATCCAATGTTAGCGCATAAAGCCATCCCCGAGGGCAAAATAGCTGCAGAGGTTATAGCTGGTAAGCAACACTATTTTGAACCCTTATGCATTCCTAATGTCGCTTACACTGACCCTGAGGTCGCCTGGACTGGTCTTACGGAGAATGAAGCTAAAGCTAAAGGCATAGAATATGAAAAAGGTACTTTTCCTTGGATTGCAAGTGGGCGTTCTTTAGCTCTTGGTAGGGATGAGGGTGTCACTAAAATATTAGTTGATCCTAAAACAAATCGAGTATTAGGTGCGGGTATAGTCGGAGCTAATGCTGGTGATTTGATTGCTGAGGTAGGCTTAGCTATAGAAATGGGCTGTGATATAGAAGACATAGCATTAACGATTCATCCTCATCCTACTTTGTCAGAGACAGTAGCGCAGGCTGCAGAAATTATTGATGGTACGATTACTGATTTATATATGCCTAAAAAATAAGGGATGATTTGTGCAACAAAAGGCTTTGGCCTGCCCAAACTTTGAAGAGATTGTTTATCTTTTTCAAGGTGGGGGCGCTTTAGGAGCTTTTCAGGTTGGGGTGTATCAGGCTCTGCGAGAAGCAGGGTATATGCCAAATTGGATGGTAGGTATATCTATTGGCGCCATGAATGCAGCTATTATTGCTGGTAACCCTCATGCCGAACGTATGGATCGGATGTATCAGTTTTGGGATTTAATTACCCATAATATTGAACCTCTAAATCTTATTCATGATGAAGATAACGTAAGTTATATTCAAGCTTATAATCACTTTAGCGCCATGCGCTCACTAAGCTTTGGCCAACAAAACTTTTTTAACACTGTGGGCCACAACCCATGGTTGTTACAAGATAAAACACCAGATCAGATAAGTTTTTATAATACTGATGCTTTAGTTGATACCCTCAAGCAAGTAATAGACTTTGATTACCTGAATGCAGCTCATACGCGTTTGAGTTTGGGGGCTGTAGATATTGAGACTGGTAAATTAAAATTCTTTGATAATACAAAGCAAGAGATCACGGTAGATCACATTCGTGCGAGTTGTGCATTACCTCCTGGATTTCCAGCAGTAGAAATAGATGGTAGGTATTATTGGGATGGTGGATTGTATTCTAACACTCCGTTAATCACAGTAATTAATGAGCGGCCATTAAAGAATAGGTTATGTTTTTTAGTCGACCTGTTTGACTCTACCGGGTTGTTGCCCAGTAATATGGATGAAGTATTAGAGCGAGCGAAAGATATTAACTATTCAGGCCACATAGATCTATTGCTAGATTATTACGATTTGCAGCTTATGATACAAAAGAGCATAGCAAATAGTTGTAGTAAATTACCAAGTGATATTATTGCTCAGCCCTATATGCAAGATTTGCTAGAGCTAGGTGATGAGCATAATGTACATTTGACTAAAATTGTATATCGAGCACATAAAAATGATATGAACTCAAAAGGGTATGAATTCTCTGATTTTAGTGCAAGGCGCAGAATTGTTGAGGGCTATCGCTATACTAAAGAACTAGTAAGTGATCCTGAGTGGTGGCGTAAACGTGATAGTAATCTTGGTAACATTTTACATAGTACACCAGATGACTGTCATATTGTTATTGGCGATTGCGCATGTAAGAAGTAGTAGCGCTACTAGGTTATCACGCGACTATTAATTAATTTGGGGGAGCTGTGGCTAATGCGGATTTTTTGGTTGACTTGCCAATTGAGCGTGAACAAATATATAAAGCATACAGAGGTGATGAGGCAGCTGTTATAGAACAATTGCTTGATGAAGCTAAATTAGAGCCTATCCAACTTGAAAATATTCGCAATACAGCACGCAAATTTGTTACAGATGTGAGACGTCGCCGGGTTGGTAAAAGCGGCTTAGATGCATTTTTGTTTGAATATGATTTATCTAGTGAAGAAGGTGTGGCTCTTATGTGCTTGGCGGAAGCATTGTTGCGTATTCCTGACAGTTCTACGGCAGATAGTATTATTCGTGATAAACTGACAGCGCAAGACTGGGAGCAGCATTTAGGTAAGAGTAAATCTACTTTTGTTAATGCGGCAACATGGGCATTAATGCTAACAGGCAAGGTTATGAGCCCTGCTGAAATTAGTCCCATAAACTTATCTGCAGTGGTGCACAAATTAGTGCAACGTGGCGGTGAGCCTATTGTACGTGAGGCAGTAATGCAAGCGATGCGCATTTTGGGTAAACAGTTCGTCATGGGAGAAACTATAGAAAAAGCCACTGTGCGTGCCAAAGAGCATGAAAAAAAAGGTTTTTCATATAGTTATGACATGTTGGGTGAGGAAGCAATTACCCAGCCAGATGCAGACCGATATTTTGCAAACTATATGCATGCAATTACTGTTTTGGGTGATACTAGTACCGAGCAGGATATTTATGCTTCGCCGGGAATTTCTGTCAAACTATCTGCTCTGCATCCTAGATATAGTTGGGATCAACGTACACGCGTTTTATCAGAATTGTATCCCAGGATAAAAGAATTGGCAGTAGCTGCTAAAAATGCACAAATAGGTTTTACTATAGATGCAGAAGAAGCAGAGCGATTAGATCTTTCTCTTGATATTATTGAAAAATTAGTTGCTGATTCTGATTTGCAAGATTGGGCAGGTTTTGGTATTGCAGTACAAGCATATCAGAAGAGAGCACCACTGGTAGTAGATTATATTATTAATCTAGCTCGTAAGCATGAGCGTAGAATAATGTTGCGTTTAGTAAAAGGAGCTTACTGGGATGCAGAAATTAAATGGTCACAAGAGAAAGGATTAACAGGATATCCAGTTTTTACACGTAAAGCTTCGACTGATATCTGTTATATAGCTTGTGTTAAAAAGATCTTGGCTGCGACTGATGTATTATATCCCCAGTTTGCTACGCATAATGCTTATTCGGTTGCATTGGTTTTAGAATTGGCCGGGGATTACAAAGATTATGAGTTCCAGTGTCTACATGGTATGGGTGATGCTTTATACGCGAGTATAGTTGGTAATGAACAATATGATTTGCCGTGTCGCATTTATGCACCAGTTGGTGTGCATAAAGATTTACTCCCATATTTGGTTAGGCGATTATTAGAGAATGGCGCGAATACCTCATTTGTAAATCGTATTGTTGATGAAAAGGCACCTATTGAAGATTTAATTGGCTCACCATGTGAAAAAATTGCTGATCTATCTTTTAAGCCACATCCAAAGATTCCGTTACCAGTAGCTATTTATGGTGAAGAGCGACCAAATTCACTAGGAATAGATTTTACTAATCCCTTGGAGTACGGACAATTATTAAGTGATCTTAATACACACTTAGAAGCTCCTAATTTTAGCCGGCCAGTAGATTTTAATCAGGAAGAGGTATCTGCAGTTATAGATAGAGCAGCTGCTGCGCAACAAGCTTGGTGTCTGGTAACAACTGCAGACAGAGTTAAGTATTTACGCAGTATGGCACGTTTGTTGGAGCAAGACACAAATCAGTTGATGTATGCGATTATTCATGAAGGTAAGCGGACAATTGCGGACGCAATGGCAGAATTGCGTGAAGCTATAGATTTTTGTTGGTATTATGCAGAGCGAGCAGAGGGTGACTTTACCGAACAGGTATTAACTGGCCCTACTGGTGAATTAAATCGCTATAGCTTGCATGGACGCGGCATAGTGGCGTGTATTAGTCCCTGGAATTTCCCACTAGCTATTTTTCTTGGTCAAGTAGCCGCTGCATTACTTGCTGGCAATGTTGTCTTAGCCAAGCCTGCGGGGCAAACTCCGGGCATTGCAGCTATGGCAGTGGTATTATTACATCGTGCTGGTATCCCAGAGGATGTAGTGCAGTTAGTTCCTGGCTATGGCAGCATTGCTGGCGAGTCATTAATTAATGACAAGAGAATTAGGGCTTATATATTTACTGGTTCGACTGCGACTGCTAGGCATATAAACCAAGTATTAGCCAATCGAGATGGTCCAATAGTGCCGTTTATTGCTGAGACCGGCGGCCAGAATGCTATGTTGGTAGATTCATCAGCACTGCCTGAGCAGGTTATTAAAGATATAATTCTTAGTGCCTTTGGCAGTGCAGGTCAGCGATGTTCTTCGCTACGAGTTTTGTATGTGCAAGATGATGTAGCAGAACATATGTTGCAGATGCTAGCTGGGGCTATGGACCAACTAGTTATTGGTGATCCATTTGAATTAGCTACGGATATTGGTCCGGTTATTGATCAGGTAGCCTTAGATAAACTAATTGAGCATCGTGAATTAATGAAGCGCGAGGCACGCTTAATTCATGCTTGCAAGTTGCCGGATAATTTAGAAGGTACATTTTTTGCGCCTTGTGCTTTTGAGATAGATTCTATTTTACAGTTGAAGGGAGAAGTTTTTGGACCAATCTTGCATGTGGTGCGTTATAGAGCAAGTGATCTAGATAGAGTTTTAGATGATATTAATACTGTGGGATTTGGATTAACTTTAGGGATCCATAGCCGGGTAGATTCTATGGCAGAATATATCATCAAGCGCGTGCGGGTGGGTAATATCTATGTTAATCGCAATATGATTGGTGCTGTAGTTGGTGTGCAGCCGTTTGGTGGTGAAGGTTTATCAGGCACGGGTCCCAAGGCTGGGGGGCAGTATTATCTACCACGTTTAGCCAATGAACAGTCGGTTAGCATCAATACTGCAGCCACTGGTGGTAATGCAAGCTTGATGTGTTTACAAGAAGATTAAGGGTTATCTTTTGGCATTGCGCTAGGGATCTTGTTGTATTCGTGATACTTAGGATAATTAGTTTCTAGCATTTGCATAGCTTCTTCTGCTTCTTTAGGCATACCCATTGAATGGTACGTTTTGTGCATGACTAACAAAGCTTTTGGGGCTGCCTCAGTTTGTGGAAATTGATTTACAACATAGCCAGCACGATTGGCAGCTGCTAGTGAAGCACCTTGCTTTAAATACCAATTTGCAACACTTAAGTTGTGATCTGCTAATTGTTCACGCAATTTAATCATACGTTGACGTGCGTCATAAGCATACTTGGAGTTCGGAAATTTTTCTAAAAAAGTCTTAAAGTCATCAAATCCTTGTTGCGCAAACTGCGAGGAGCGCAGTGATCTATCTAGAGGGAAAGCTCTAAATGCTAGGCTATAGTTTTCATTATAATTAACGACACCTTTCATGTAATAAGCAAAATCAACATGTTCATGTCTTGGGTGCATGCGGATAAATCTATCTGCAGCGGCCAATGCACCTGCTTCTTCATTGCCATAGGCGTAGGCATGTATTAAGGCAAGTTGTCCTTTATCGGTGTACTCTCCGTATGGATAGTGTGCTTCTAAAGCATCAAAATATTTAATTGCTTGACCGTAATTTTTCTTTTGCGCCATTGCTTTGCCATTTTCATATAGCTCTTGTGCAGTCATATCTTTGTATGGATCTTTTGATTTGCACCCAATTAGCCCAATGCAGCTTAATGCTATTAAACACAGAATGGTGGTTGATTGTAGAAGTTTTTTCAAGATATTCACCTAAATTATATGTGCCCTGGATGCACGAGCTAATAAATATTTGCAAAGAATGCCGCATTTTAACTTAGCCCCAGGCGCCGCGCAACAGCTCGATGTTGACAGTTTTCTTACTTTGTGTTTGAATAGCGGGATTATGCAAACAACAGTTTTAACTGCCACAATAGAGCCTGAATATGCTGGTCTACGCTTAGATCAAGCGTTGGCACAGGTATTTCCGGAATATTCTCGTGAACGTCTTAAGAGTTGGGTTATGGCCGGGCAATGCCGTGTTAATGGTCAAGACTTACGACCCCGAGATAAAGTTGTAGGTGGTGAGGAAGTAGTTATTAATGCTCAACTAGCTACCGAAACAGTTTGGCAAGGCGAAGACCTACCCCTCAATATTATTTATGAGGACAAAGACTTGTTGGTCATAGACAAGCCAGCTGGCGTGGTAGTGCACCCTGCTGCAGGCAATTATTCTGGTACATTAGTTAATGCATTACTTAACTATGATCCAGACTTGCAGCATATTCCTCGTGCAGGTATTGTGCACCGATTAGATAAAAATACTAGTGGTCTGTTAGTTGTTGCGCGTAGTTTGCCAGCACATACCTCTTTAGTTTCCCAATTGCAAGAACGTAGTATAAAAAGGGTCTATTCTACCCTAGTACATGGTACCTTAGTTGCAGGTGGTACTATAAGTCAGCCTTTAGGCAGGCATCCACGTGATCGCAAAATGATGGCAGTCGTAAGCGATGGTAAAGAGGCAATAACTCATTATCGCATTTTACAAAAGTTTGCCAAGCATACTTTTCTACAGGTAGAATTAGAAACTGGACGTACGCATCAGATACGCGTGCACATGGCGCATATAAAACACCCGATTGTGGGTGATAATGTATATGCTAAACGTATACAGCATCACTTTCCACGACAGGCATTGCATGCGACTCAGTTAAGTTTAGTGCACCCACGTACTGGAGAGGAGTTATCATGGACCAGTCCATTACCACAAGATATACAAACATTAATTGCCCACTGCCAGCAACTGTAACTGCATATTCAACCAATCGTCATTCTAAATTCCCTAATACTCCAAGCACACCTGTATTTATAAAGCAAGTCCATGGTAATCATGTAGTAAATGCAGCATTAGTAACTAGTGACGTAGAAGCAGATGCATCTTTTGCTACGCAACCAGGTGTTGTGTGTGTGGTTAAGACTGCAGATTGCTTGCCAATTTTAGTAAGTGATAAGGCTGGGACTAAAGTTGCAGCCATTCACGCAGGTTGGCGCAGCTTAGCTTCTGGGGTTATCGATAACACTTGCAAAGCTCTACAGGGAGATATGCAACATTGCGTAGCCTGGTTAGGCCCCGCAATTGGTCCAAACAATTTCTATGTTGATGAAGATGTATTAGAAAATTTTGCTCAGCATGGTTGGGACTTGCAACAGGGTTTTACTAAATCAGGTAGTAAGTGGTTAGTAGACTTGTATACCTTGGCTAGAATTAATTTACGCAACTGTGGCTTTAGTGAGCAAAATATCTATGGTAGTGATTTGTGTACATATGCACAGCCAGCTCTTTTCTATTCTCATCGTCGCTCCAAAGATACCGGGCGTATGCAGCATCTCATTTGGATTAAATAATTATTTTGCTTAGCAAATAACTACTAATATAAATCTTAACACAGTTGTACCGTAATAAAAATCGATCTATAATTTTGCTGAATATATCAGGTATTTTGCATGGAGGCGTTATGTCGGGTGAAAGTGTTTATACTGCAGCTGAAATTCTACAAGTTTTTAAGTGCATGAAAAAAGATAAATTTTTACCACCATCTGAAGCTGATATTGAGAATATGCAGAAGTTACTGCGTACTATTAAGAAGTACGATGATAGAGGTATATCTGTAACTGATAAAGTAGGATTGTTAGGTGCAGATAATCATAAACCAAAAATTAAAGCACGTATCGAAAGACTTTTAGCCAAGTTAAATATGGCTATGTCAAAAATTAGTGATCCTGGCTATGAGAGAGTTATGTGTTTTCATCCTATAGAGCAAGGTGGGTCACATATAGGTTTCTTTTGGTGTTTTGATGAAGTTGGTGGCAATGAGAGTGATAGCAAACTTGTTATTGTTGACCCGCATCGCGGAGTAGATGGAGCTAGCGGCGCAGCGTTACGTGAATTTGAAGCTTTGCTTAGCGTTAATATGGTGAAAGCCTATGCATTTAATACTGTACATGTAAAAGCTTCAGCAAAGAATGATCCACCATTTAAGCACTCTAGAACACAACCAAAAAGATTAATGTCAGATGGTGCACACTCAAAAGATACTCTGCTAAATCCATGGGCACATCAGGTGCTAAATAACTTATATCCACAAGCTGGATTACATGTGGTACATGGTTTGGCAGCAGTAGATAGGGAAACAGGAGAGAAGCGCTTAACAGAGCTCTGGGGCATTCCTGCATGGGGTAGACCCTCTACTAATAAGAAGAAGAGTTTAAGCGCCCTTTTTGCGCTGGCACTAGTTACAACTCTACCAGAAGATTTTGCATATGGTTCTGTGTCTGTGGGTTGTGTATTTCCAAATAAATATATAATAGATAACGAAGGACACAAACGTTTATTAGTATCAAGAGATATTAGACAAAGTAATTATGACGGCTCTACCGTATTTACTTATTTAAGAGGACCAAGCACCGATACAGTTATGCATGTCGTAAATGCAGATGATGGGGCATTTTTATATGATGCACCAGTAGAGAGAGGTATGCACGGTGAACATGGTGTGCCATATAGAGACAATACTGAAGATTCTCCAGAGAATCTTGCTAAACAGGCACATTTACATGCGACATGGCAAGTATTAGGCCAAATGTGGAGACTATGGGATGACAGGGTGCACGCAGAGGTTCGTTTTGATAAGAAAAGTCGTGCGCGGCCTATGATAGGTGAGCCAAGTCCAGATGATGCAAGATTGTACTTTGATTGGTTTATGCGTCAAAGAGCCTTATTAGAAAACCAAGAGCAGCTTAGAACAAGCATGCCCACAATGTTGTTCTCAGCAGCGCATGGATATTCAGATGGTGAAGAAGAAGATCTAGTTGTAGATCAAGTATCTGATAGTGAGGTAAAAGATACTGATACTCCTCGTCGAAGAAAAAAACCTAGAATGTCTGCTGCGGGCTAATCCTAACTAATCTGTGCTAGAGTATTTTGCTTTCAAACTACATTGATAGACAGCTACTCTAGCAGCTGTATTATTTGCTTGATTTATTTTATGAAGACCATATATTTAGCATATATAAATGATTAATATGGTGATAAGTAAATATGCGCATGGACAAACTTACTACAAAATTTCAACAAGCGTTGGGTGAAGCACAATCTATTGCTGTGGGTATGGAGCATGCCCAGATAGAGCCCTTGCATATAATGAAGGCTTTGTTAGATCAAGATGATGGCGCCATCCATAAGTTGTTAAACTCAGTCGGGGTGGATGTCTCTGCCTTTAGAAGTCAGCTTGGAGCAGATATTGATCAATTGCCGCATATGGTTGGCGGAACTACAGATGTTAGAATCTCTAATGATACTGCAAAGTTACTAAACGGCGCTGATAAATTATCGCAGCAACGTAAAGATGACTATATATCTAGTGAGCTCTTTTTATTAGCCGCCTTAGATGACACAGGTACTCTAGGTAAACTATTACAATCTTTTGCAGTTGATAAAACCAAATTAGAAACTGCGATTGATAAATTACGTGGTGGCCAGAAAGTAAAAGATCAAAATGCGGAAGAAACGCGTAACGCTTTGGAGCGCTATACAATTGACTTAACCGCACGCGCTGAGCAACGTAAGCTAGACCCAGTTATAGGCCGTGACGAAGAGATACGCCGTGTGATTCAGGTCTTACAAAGACGTACTAAGAATAACCCGGTGTTAATCGGTGAGCCTGGCGTTGGTAAGACAGCGATTGTAGAAGGGCTTGCTTTGCGTATTATTAATCATGAAGTGCCAGAGGGATTAAAAAACAAACGCGTCTTAGCGCTAGACTTGGGAGCATTGATTGCTGGCTCTAAGTTTAGAGGTGATTTTGAAGAGCGACTCAAGGGTGTGCTTAATGAATTAGAAAAACAAGAAGGGCAAGTAATTTTATTTATTGATGAATTACATACTATGGTTGGTGCCGGTAAGACAGAAGGCTCTATGGATGCTGGTAATATGTTAAAACCTGCTTTAGCGCGTGGACAACTACATTGTGTAGGTGCGACCACTTTAGATGAATATCGCAAGTATGTAGAAAAAGATGCAGCATTAGAGCGTAGGTTCCAGATGGTTATGGTAGATGAGCCGTCAGTTGAAAGTACCGTAGCGATACTGCGCGGCTTGAGTGAACGTTATGCGTTGCACCATGGCGTTGAGATAACAGATCCAGCTTTAGTTGCTGCAGCAACTTTATCACATCGTTATATCACTGGACGTAAACTGCCAGATAAAGCTATAGATCTAATTGATGAAGCTGCAAGTCAAATACGTATGGAAATCGATTCTAAGCCATTAGAAATGGATAAGCTTGAGCGTCGTCTGATCCAATATAAAATTGAAGAGCAAGCATTAAAGAAAGCAGATGATCAAGCATCTAAAGAGCGCCTTAATAAACTAAATAGTGATATGCAAGAGGTGCAGGATAAGTACAACGAGCTTGAAGCTATCTGGAATAAAGAAAAGGCAGCATTAACTGGCGCACAACAAATTAAAGAAGAAATTGATAGATATAAGCAAGAATTAGAAGCAGCACGACGTGCGGGTAATTATGAACGTATGTCTGAGTTACAATACGGAAAAATACCTGATTTGGAAAAAAAGCTTGCTAGTGCTTCTGAAATTGACCCTAAAGACTTTACATTATTACGTAATCGCGTTTCTGAAGAAGAGATTGCGAATATTGTATCGCGTTGGACTGGAATACCTGTTACCAAAATGCTCGAAGCAGAAAAAGATAAACTGCTACGTATGGAAGAGTTTTTAGGCAAACGTGTTATTGGACAAGACCCAGCTGTAAAGGCAGTAGCTAATGCTGTAAGGCGCTCTAGAGCAGGATTATCTGATCCAGATAGGCCATTGGGATCATTTATGTTCTTGGGCCCAACAGGAGTAGGTAAGACCGAACTTTGTAAATCATTAGCTGCATTTCTATTTGATACTGAAGAAGCAATGGTACGTATCGATATGTCAGAGTATATGGAAAAACATGCCGTTGCTCGTTTAATAGGTGCTCCTCCTGGCTATGTTGGTTATGAAGAGGGTGGACAATTAACTGAGGCAGTACGACGCAAACCATATAGTGTTATCCTATTTGACGAAATTGAAAAGGCTCATCCAGATGTTTTTAACGTTTTGTTACAAGTATTAGATGATGGACGATTAACCGATAGCATGGGTAGGACAGTTGATTTTCGCAACACGGTAATTATTATGACCTCAAATCTTGGCTCAAGTATGATTCAAGAAATGACTGGTAAAGACGACTACGAGGCTATACGTAAGACGGTCATGGAAGTAGTTGCACAGCACTTTAAGCCAGAGTTTATTAATCGAGTTGATGAAATTGTAGTATTTGAAGCTCTATCAAAAGAGCAGATCAGAAATATTGTAGATGTACAACTTTTGAGCGTCACTAAGCGTCTAGCGGAGCTAGGCATGGAGTTAGAGTTTACTAATACTGCTAAAGATAAACTTGCTGAGGTTGGTTTTGACCCAGTATTTGGTGCTCGACCTCTACGTAGGGTAATTCGCCAGATGGTAGAGAATCCCTTAGCCGAGAAGATCCTAGCTGGTGATTGTAGTAAAGGTACCAAAGTTAATGTTGATGTTGATGCTACTGGAGAAATCACATTTGTAAGTGCAGCTTAAAAGCAAACTACCCGAGCTAAATAATTTAGCATCGGGTAGTATGTACTTTAATTGTGCATGTAACTAGTGTATTACATGCTGTTTCTTCTTTCAGGACGTCTGCCTTGAGACATATATTCACGCGCTGTTGCGTTTGGTCCCCAGTCTTTTGCCGTGACAATCACGTTTTTTTGCTCACCATTGCCGGCCCGGTTTGCAGCTTCCTGTAAGGACTCAAGCATACTAGGGGCATTGCCTTGTATAGCTTTTGCTTGATCACGAGAGAACAATAGACCCCAGCAGTCTCTATTCCAAAAGTGCATGAATGCTCGCTCCTGTAAGCTAGGCTCACTACCACTCACAGCAGGTGGCACATTTGCTGAAGCAGCCCCGCTGTATTGCGGTTGAGCAGGTTTTGCGCGCTCACGATGAGGACGAACCCTTTGCTCTAGCGCAGTAGGCTTAATTCCTCTGCGGTCCATAATTTGCCTTGGAGGCGGAACTTTAATTCCACCAGTTGGTAGCAGCGGATCACCCATTTTAGGATTTGCGCCGAATAAACCAAAGAACCCTCCCAGAAAGGCCCCTAAAATAGTCGTACCTATAGAGGTTAAGAAATCAAATGCTTTCTTAAATATGTTCATATTATTAGCCCCCCATTAACATAGCCATAACAGCTTTTAAGTTATGTGACTATATCATGATTGTGATCGGGTGTCAATAGATAAGCAAAAGTACGTTACGATATTTGGGGCACTTGCCCGCATTTAAATGCATGTGCACCTATAGCAATTTTTTAATGAGAACTTAGAGAATGGCTCCTAGGCCTAGCTTGAGTTTCCTCTTCTACCTCTATGGGCTCAGCTGCCACTTTCATTCTTTTTGCCTCGTTACCCTGACTGCTAAAAGATAATAATACGCTTACATTGTCTGGAGTGTGACCTCTAGAAGGTGGATTGGTATGACAATGTATTTCTAGGCCATTTCTAATTCCCTCTAAGGATTCAGGTTGCTCAGGCAACCATACACGTGTAATGTGCTCAGGTAATGTGTTCAATATTTGTAAATCATTAGGCATACTCTCGCAGTGTATAGTTGTGTGGTTGTTGGGAACTGTTTTGAGTAATTCCTCTCTAAAGCCATTTGCTCTTATTACATAGCGGTTGAGAATAGGAGTTCGTCCAATTAGCCATAGTATGCATATATAATCAGGCAGAGACTGTTTATGTTGTTCGTATGTTGTTTCTGTGAGCATGAGTCTTTGTGTATCTGTACTTAATAATTCTATTTGTTCTTTTGTTATGGCATCGCGAATCAATGCAGTACGCAGAGTAGATTGACGAGAAATTGTATCTTGATAATACAAAGTAACAACATGACGTAGATTTTGTAAATACAGTACTCTTTCATAGAAACTTATACTACTCCAAAAAGCATGGTGAATGGTTACTGTACATTCAGCATTTATACTTTCCAGTTGTGCAGTATTATGTGCTTCGGTAATAATCACTGTTTTAAAAGCTTTGGAAAGAAGAGCTACTCTATCAGCCCGAATTTTTGTACATAACAATAGAATAGATTCATTTGGTATGATGATTGCTTCGATGCAGGCAGGTTTTGATGACAAAAAAGACCACGCTGCAGCTAAATTTTCTAGTAATACAAATCTTATTTTATCATTATTTTGACTTAAGCTTTTGTTGAATCTCACAAACCATTGTTGTTCCGCTTCTCTTCTATATGGGTTTGTAGGATGTTTTAATCTGGCTGTATTGACGCCTATCACATATTTGAACATCTCTGGGTCAGAGCTTGAATCTACAACTACCATGTGTTTGCTAAATATTTCGCGTGTTAGCTCATCAGTAATTTCTTTATTGTGATAAGGGTTAACAACAAATTTCATATACTATTCCATGTGCATGCAGTAAAAACTATTTGCTGCTAGTTTTTGCCTGATTGACTCCAACAAAAATTGCATATTGATCGCGTATTACGCGTAACAGTAGCACTTCATTTTGCTTTTTTGCTGCATTAGTTAATGTTTTAATGTCAGGAGTTGCTATAGCTTCGGTAGTTGCAGCAACAATAATATCTCCTGGCAACAGATCAGCGACAGTTGCAGGGCTCTCTGGCTCTATTGCTAAGACGCGTACTCCTCTTACTGGCTCTTGTGGATTAGTTTGCATAAAAGAGCCACCCTTAAGGCCAGAAAATATATTTTCACCAGGTATATGTTTATCTCTAGGATTTGTCATCAAGACACTTACTCTTTTGATTGTTCCATTGCGTGCTATAGTAAAATCACGCTTTTCACCTGGCGGTATTAAACTTATGAGCGTACGTAGGTGTAAAGAATCTTTGACAGACTTGTTATCAATTGCTAATACTACATCGCCTATTTGCAATCCTGCATTAGCAGCTGGTGTATCTTCTACAACTTCGTATATAACTGCACCTTCTGTGGCTTTAACTTTAAATGCTTTGGCTAAAGTAGGTGTTAGCGGTTGTGCACGTACCCCTAGAGGTCCTCGGTCTACATGCCCATGTGCTGCAAGCTGCGTCATAATGCCACGAGCCATATTAGATGGGATCGCAAACCCCAATCCTATGCTGCCGCCGGTGCTAGATGCAATCATGGTGTTAACACCAATTACCTCACCACGCATATTAACTAATCCGCCCCCAGAGTTACCAACATTTATATCTGCATTGGTTTGAATAAAATCGTAGTAGCCGTCTCTGCCTACATCACTACGACTAATACCACTCACAATACCAAATGTTGTTGTATGGCTTAGTCCATAAGGGTTACCTATTGCAACTACAAAGTCGCCGACTTCGATTTGATCTGAGTCAGCAAATTTTGCCTGGGTCAGGTTCTCCCCATCAATTTTAAGTACTGCCAAATCGGAGGCCTGATCTTGACCAATTAACTTTGCCTGCAAGTTTCTGTTGTCAGACAGCGTAACCGTAATATCATGTAGTTCGTTAATCACATGTGAATTAGTCAAAACATAGCCATTTGTAGCATCAACAATTATGCCAGAACCAATCATTTGTGATACATGCTCCTCCGGTTCTGGCGGCTGATTAGTAGGCAAAGGTACATTTGGCTGTCCTGGCATAACAGGAATAGTGAATGCGGTGATTTTACGTGTCCCTGATATAGATACTATGCTCGGCATTACTTTTTTTAGCATCGGGGCCAAGGAGGGAGGTTTTGGTGGTTCGCTGGGAGTTATGAGGTTACTGAAATTGGCTTCTCCCTCTGCAAAAGCCAAAAAAGGGGTGCAAACTAAGGCTAACAATAGCACGAAACTCAAACTTCTTCCCATGATATGTATCCTTTCTAACTTTGTGCTAAAAATTCTTTTGCGATTATACCATGAATTTTGTTACTGTAATAACCTTTAGCAGCAGCAAAAGGTGGCTGACTATTTGTAGCCAGATACACCATAGAATATATGAATACTGCGCTATTTAGGGTAGGGGGATTGAAATGCGACTAATTTTTAACAAGATTTGGCAGTTTAAATTACCAGTTATGCTGGTGGGTATTATTATCTTTGCCGCAGCAGTTGGCCCGCATCTTGGGCATGAGGCGCAGAGCGGTCTATATACCATTAGCTTGGTTTTTAAAGAGTTATTGGTTTTTGTCTTGCCCTTTATAATTTTCTCATTAATTTTATCGAGTATTGCCCATCTTAAACAGGGTGCTATTAGACTAATCGTAATTTTGCTGCCACTAATGTGTTTATCGAATTGGTTGTCGATATGGATAGGTTATGGTTCTGGTAGCTTGATTGTAAATAAGTTTTCTTTAGCTGATGTAGCTAATCTTTCTACGCGTAATTTGGAGCCATTGTTTAATTTTGCTATGCCAACGTGGATTAGTACGAAGGCCGCAATGGCATTAGCTATGGTATTTGGCCTAGCAAGTTCATGGTTATTTGCAGATTTTGGACAGCGTGTATCTCATGTATGTAGTAAAATTACAGCTTTTATATTAACAAAATTAGTTATCCGCTTTTTACCAGTAATGATTTTGGGCTATGCAATTAAGATCCAGTATGATGATATGTTAGAAGCATTAGTCAATCATTACACGTTTATATTTTTGGCGGTGACAGGGATTTTATTTGCTTATGTATCGTTGCTGTATGTAGTGGTTAATAAATTTAAAATCAGGGAATGGTGGCCGAGCATGCGTAACATGTTTCCACCAGTTATTACTGGCCTAAGTACCTTATCTAGTGCTGCTGCCATGCCTTTGACATTAATCGCGGTACGCAAAAATGTACATAATCCTGATGTAGCAAATTTTGTTATACCAACAACGGTCAACTTCCATCATATCGGTGATGTGATTGCTATGACTATTTTCTCAATTGCGGTGATGGCTACATATAATTATCCAATACCAAGCCCAATGGAGTTTTTTGCGTTTAGTTTTTACTATATGTTAGGGCGCTTTAGTGTGGCTGGGATTCCTGGTGGTGGTTTCTTTGTCTTGATCCCTTTGTTGACAGAGTTTTTTGGTTTTACTCCAGTAATGCTTGGGTTGGTACAAACTTTGAATTTGATGTTTGATGCTATTATTACAGGCGTTAATATTTTTGGTAACGGTGTTTTTGCAATATTATTTAACAAGATTTACGACTGGACTAAAAAGTGTCGTTGCTTTAAAGGTCGCTATGCTGAAGCTTAGGATTGCTTAGCTTATTGGGGATATATCAATATGAACAAAGAAGCCGTCTTAATTCCAGGTACTGCCGGCCATATTGAAGCTGTTATAGAGCAACCTAAAAATTATCAAAAGAATGAATTAGCTATCGTCTGCCACCCAAATCCCTTACAGGGTGGCACGATGGATAACAAAGTTGTTACAACTATTGTTAAGGCCTTTAATAATTTAGGTATTACCGCAATTCGTTTTAATTACCGCGGAGTTGGTAATAGTGAAGGCACCTATGGAAGTATTGTAGGTGAAGCAGAAGATATGATGTCGGTAATTAGGTGGGTGAAAAAGTGGCGCCCAAACGTACAGTTTAGATTTGCTGGCTTTTCATTTGGTGCCTATATAGCTGCGTATGCTGCGACCCAAGAGCCTGCGGTAAGTCTTGTCACCATAGCACCTTCAGTACGCCGTATGCCGTATGCATTATTAAACAAAATTTCTTGTCCTTGGTTGGTTGTTATGGGCGAGGAAGATGAAGTGGTTGCTCCTCAAGAATTATATGATTGGTACGAAGAATTAGAGGCTGATAAGCAATTAGTCAGATTTCCCGACACTGGTCATTTCTTTCATGGTAAGCTGATCGAGTTGAGAAACATAATTGAAGGCAGCTGCAAAGTCAACTAGATAAATAATTGTGTTGTTTGCTCTTGACCGCTAGCCGGGTATGTTTCAAAATGAAAATAATTCTCATTTAGGTTTTTAGGATGCTTATTAGCCCGAATCGTATCGATACCATTGTCTTACATAAACTGTTTGGCCCTATCATATTTCTGGCCACAATGTATGTAATGTTTGCATGCGCCATTAATTTAGGCGGTATTCTGCAATTATGGGTAGATACGACCTCTGAAGCAGTATTTGTTACTGGTATATCAGATTTGCTGGGCCTTTTATCTTGCCCAGATTGGCTTCTCAATGTTCTAGCGAATGGGGTAGGCCGTGGAATAAATATTACTTTAACATTTGTGCCAGTATTAGCCACGATATTCCTTAGCCTCGGGGTTTTAGAGCAAAGTGGTTATATGTTGCGAGCGGCTTATATTGTTGATCGCCTGATGCGATTAATAGGGTTGTCGGGCGAATCATTTGTCCCCTTAATTGTAGGCTTTGGGTGTAATGTACCGGCAATATTGGGCTCGCGATCACTTGGGAGCCACCAGGAGAGAGTATTGACGACTCTTATGACTCCCTTTATGTCTTGCGGTGCGCGCTTAGCAATATATGCTATTTTTGTGGCTGCCTTTTTTCCCATTGGTGGTCAGAATGTAATTTTTAGCTTATATCTTATTGGTGTCTTGGCTGCAGTACTGACCGGCTTTATGTTGCGTACACCTAATACAACTGCAAAACCTATGCCCTTGCCAAATAACTTCCCAAAGTATCAATGGCCATCTCTTACAAAATTGTTACAGCATACTTGGCGTAGAAGCTATGAATTTGTAACGGATACTGGCAAATTAATTATAATATTGAGCGTTATAATTAATGGCTTAGGCTTAGACTTTTTAGCGTCAGTTGGTAAATTTATAACTCCATTATTTTCCCCTATGGGGATTACCCTAGAAAATTGGCCAGCAACATTGGCCTTGTTAACAGGTATGGTTTCTAAGGAAGCTGTAATTGGTACTTTGAATTCTTATTACGCTAATGAATCAATGCTAATTAGCGGCTTCGGCAGTGCTACTGCAGCGTATGCATATTTGTTATTTACCCTTTTGTACTTTCCGTGCATCTCAGTGGTTGCCGCTATTGCTAAAGAGTTAAGCTATAAATGGGCCGTATTCTCTGTAGTGTGGTCTACTGGTCTTGCCTATTTGATATCTTCAATATTCTATCAGCTAGCAATGATGCATTCCTTAGGCTGGATTGTCGGTTTATGTATAACTCTGAGTCTATTTTTGATAGCAGCAAGATTGTTAGTTAGGCCTACAGAAAAACCATTGCCTACTGTGATAGAGGTTCAATAGTAATAAATTTTAGTGTAGAGAAGAAGGCGACAGATCTAATTAGAAACTGTCGCCCTGTGTATGAGTACTAGTTAGCGGAAATTAACCCACTAAGTCTTTTACTTTTTTCAATGGGCGTACTTTCACGACATTGCGTGCAGGCTTGGCTTTAAAGATAGTTTCTTCGCCAGTGAATGGATTGATACCCTTACGTGCTTTGGTTGCTGGTTTGCGTACTGCTACAACCTTCATTAGGCCAGCAAGGTTGATTTGTCCAGGCCCACGTAGATGAGATGCTATCATTGGCTCAAAGCATTCTAGAACAGAGTTGACATCGCTTTTGCTGATCCCTGTTTGTTCAGCAATGTAAGTTACCTGCTGTGCTCTTGTCATAGCTTTAGAAATTTTTGTGCTTGCTTTACGTGTAGGGGCTGATTTTTTTGTCTTTGATTTTGTTTTGCTGCTTGAGCTTGCCCTAGCTTTAGGAGGGCTCTTCTTTGCTTTAGTAGTGCTAGTTTTACGAGATTTAGTCGTGGTTTTTCTGCTTTTTGCAGAAGAACTAGTTTTTTTACGTTTGGTCGCTGCCATAAATTTTCTCCTTTCCATAAGAATTTGCTGTTGGCCAACAATAGGCTACCGTGCTTTATAATAGCCCAAATTGTTAATTTCGCACTATTTGCCTCATAATAGCAAGAGTAACTTATTTGTAAGTTGTTCGACATATGAGTGTGTTGGGTGTTGCAATCTGTGCAGGGTTTACGTACAATCGCCAACTTACAGGAGCTTTAAGAATGAAAACATTTAATGCAACACCAACGACTGTCAAGCGCAGTTGGTACATAGTAGACGCTAAGGATAAAACCTTAGGGCGTATGGCTAGTAGGATCGCGGCTATTTTGCGTGGCAAGCATAAACCTGAATACACTCCACACATCGATACTGGAGATTACGTGATTGTGGTTAATGCGAAGCTGGCAAGACTTACCGGTGCTAAAGCCACTGATAAAATGTATTATCGCCACACTGGCTATCCAGGTGGTATTAAAGAAATGAGCTATGCCAAGCTTATGGAACACGCTCCAGAGCGAGCATTGGAACAGGCTGTTAAAGGCATGTTGCCACGCGGTCCATTAGGCAGAGCAATGTTCAAGAAGTTAAAGGTATATGCAGGTGCAGAGCACGAACATGGTGCCCAGCAGCCTGAGCCTTTAGAAGCGCTAGCGTAACGAGGTAATCTATGGCCAAAGCAGCAGCTAATGCTAAAAAACAATATTATGGTACTGGTAGACGTAAAAGCTCTACCGCTCGCGTTTTCCTGAAGCCAGGAACGGGTGCAATTACCATCAACACTCAATCTGTAGACGAATATTTCGGTCGCAAGACGGCGCGCATGGTTGTGCACCAAGCGATAGAAGCAGTTGAGATGCAAGATAAGTTTGACCTTAAAATCGTCGTTCGCGGTGGTGGAGATATGGGACAAGCTGGGGCGATACGTCATGGTATAGCTCGTGCATTGATCTCATTTGATGAAGAATTTGCAGATAAGGCTCCAGCTAATGAAGAGCTGTCAGAAAACGTATCTGCTAATTCATACCGTCGTATCCTACGTAAGCTTGGTTATGTGACACGTGATTCACGTAAAGTTGAGCGTAAGAAGGTTGGTCGACGTAAAGCTCGTAAGACTGAGCAATATAGTAAGCGTTAATTTTTATTGCCCACATTTGCCATGGAGACATTTGTAGCCAGTAGTTAGTAAGTGTGGGTACTTTTCTTGTATCCCATTTTCTCAGTTTCCTTTCATTTTAAGCTGTAAGACTTTTTATAGTTGGCGCACTTACCCCTATTGCTGATAGTATATATTCTCTTGGAAAAGGGAGAGAAGCGCCAAGATGGCTTCTGACAATATAGATAGCGAGCGCAGGCAGTTTTTGACTGCTGCGACTACGGTAATTGGCGGTATAGGCTTAGGATTAGCAGCGGTGCCTTTTGTAGGCTCTTGGCTTCCCAGTGCCAAAGCACAGGCATTAGGGGCTCCTGTGGAGGTCGATTTGTCTGCAATAGAGGAGGGACAGAAAGTAACTGTCCCATGGCGTGGTCAGCCAATATTTATTGTTCATAGAACAGCAAAAGAGGTGGCAGAGTTAACCTCACTTGATAGTCAATTGCGTGATCCACTTTCTGAAGAGCCACAGCAACCTTCATATATTATTGAGCAGTACCGCTCTATACGTCCTGAGTTTATGGTAGCTGTAGGATTGTGTACGCACTTGGGTTGTGTACCACTTTTTAAACCTAACCCCGGTAGTGTAGGTAAGGATTGGCTTGGCGGTTTTTTCTGTCCTTGTCATGGCTCTAAGTTTGATTTAGCGGGCCGCGTATATAAGGGGGTGCCGGCGCCTCTTAATTTGGCAGTACCAGATTATCGTTATGCTAGTGACACTGTATTAGTGATTGGAGAAAAGCCGTGATAAAGGCAGTGATGACATGGATTGATGAGCGCTATCCAGTAAGTAAGTTTTTCTACGATCACATGTCTGGGTATATTGCGCCTAAGAATTTCAATATTTGGTATTACTTCGGAGTATTAGCATTAGTAATTTTAGTTAATCAATTGCTAACTGGTATTTGGTTAACCATGAATTATAACCCCTCTGCAGAAGGTGCATTTGCTTCAGTAGAGTATATTATGCGCGATGTTAATTTTGGGTGGTTAATACGTTACCTGCATTCAACAGGTGCAAGTTTCTTTTTTATTTTTATTTATTTACATATGTTCAAGTCAGTTTTGTATGGATCATATAAAACCCCCCGCGAGTTACTATGGCTAGTTGGCATGTGTATATTTCTATGCTTAATGGCTGAAGCTTTTTTTGGTTATTTGCTGCCCTGGGGCAATATGTCTTTCTGGGGTGCTCAGGTTATAACATCGTTGTTTGGAGCTATCCCTTGGGTTGGTGATTACTTACTAGAGTTTATTCGTGGTGATTACAATATTAGTGGCGTTACATTAACTAGATTTTTTGCTTTGCATGTTGTAGCTGTGCCTTTGGTTATAGTTGGCTTGGTATTTTTTCATATCTTGGCTTTACATCATGTTGGTAGTAACAATCCTGATGGCATAGATATAGATAAGAAAGTAGATGGCGTGCCATTTCATCCGTATTACACGGTCAAGGACTTATTTGGTATTAGCGTCTTTTTGATAGTGTTTTTATCTGTGGTGTTCTATATGCCTGAATTTTTTGGTTTCTTTTTGGAGGCACCCAATTTTGTGCCTGCAGATCCATTGAAGACTCCAGAGCACATAGTGCCGGTATGGTATATGACACCTTACTATGCAATTTTGCGCGCAGTTCCAAATAAGTTACTTGGGGTAATTGCGATGTTCGCTTCCATAGGGGTATTCTTCTTATTACCTTGGTTAGACAGGAGTCCAGTCAAGTCTATTCGTTATAAAGGCTGGATGTTTAAAACAGCATTGACTGCATTTGTAATAAGCTTTTTAGGATTAGGATATCTTGGTACACAGCAGCCTAGTGATGGCCGTACATTACTAGCCCAAGTATTTACAGTTGTGTATTTTGCTTTTTTTGTTTTAATGCCAGTGTACTCCAAACTAGATAAAGTAAAACCTTTGCCAGGGCGATTAACATAATGCGTATACTATTCTTATGGTTATTACCTCTAACAGTTTTTGCTGCTGAGCAAGTGATACCATTAGATAAGGCTCCGATAGATGTCAGTGACTATGCTTCCCTTCAGCGAGGAGCTCGTATTTATATGAATCAATGCTCAGGTTGCCATGGATTGCAGTATACGCGTTACAACGCTCTAGCTAAGGGTATAGAAATTACCGATGAGAATGGCAAGGTACTAGATGACATTGTTAAGAACAACTTAATTTTTACTGGCGCCTCTTTGTCGGACCCAGTCCAGACAGCTATGACTGCTGCAGATGGTGCTGCTTGGTTTGGTCTTGCACCGCCAGACTTAACCTTGGAAGCGCGTTATAGAGGCGTAGATTGGTTATATACATACTTGCGCACTTTCTACGTTGACCCTGAGCGTCCTTGGGGGGTTAATAATCTGGTTTATCCTGATGTGGCTATGCCCCATGTGCTATTAGATTGGCAGGGCGAGCAAATTCTTACAGGCACTGGATTAAAGATAGCAAAAAAAGGTACCATGACGGTAGAAGAATTTGATATGGCCATGGCTGATTTAGTTAACTTCTTGTCTTTTGTGGCTGAGCCCACCCAATTACAAAGGCGTAGGTTGGGAATTTGGGTATTAATGTTTTTAGGCATATTCGCAGTATTTGCTTATTTATTAAAAAGAGAATATTGGAAAAACGTACATTAAAATATTTAGGAGAGGGTGATGTCAGGATCAGCCAATAAGCGTTCAATTATGACTTTGTACTCAGGGGCTACAGATCCTTATAGTCATAGGGTACGTATAGTATTAGCAGAAAAGAACGTAACATATGATATAGTCGATGCAACAAATTCTACTAAAGCCGTAGAAGAGCTTGCTAGTTATAACCCTTACGGGTCAATTCCTACATTAGTAGATAGAGATCTAGTGTTATATAAATCAGAAATCATAATGGAATATTTGGATGAGCGTTTTCCCCATCCTCCTTTAATGCCAGTTTACCCAGTTGCTAAGGGGCGTAGTCGTTTGATGATTCATAGAGTTAACCAAGATTGGTATAGCTTGATGGATTTTATTCTAAATCCTGACACGAATGCGAAAGAAAAGGATAAAGCGCGTAAAGATTTACGAGAAAGTTTGATTAGTGTTGTACCAGTATTTGTAGAAATGCCGTTTTTCTTAAGTGAAGAATTTTCCTTAGTTGACTGCTGTATCGCGCCTTTATTGTGGCGTTTGCCTTTATTAGGTTTAAAATTACCTGCTCAGGCTGAACCTATTAACACTTACGCAGAACGAATGTTTCAACGTGAATCATTTCAAGCGAGTTTGACTGACGCCGAACGTATGATGAGAACATAATTATGAATTCTACTAGACCATATTTAATTAGAGCTTTTTATGAATGGATTGCTGATAGCGATTGTACTCCACATATAGTTGTTAGCGCTGATGATCCTGATGTTTTAGTACCTACAGATTATGTTGATGGTGGACAAATTATTTTAAATATTGCTATGTCTGCAGTACAGGATTTGCAATTGGGAAATGATGCAATAAGTTTCAAGGCGCGCTTTAGTGGTGTAGCGCATGATCTCTATATACCTATTCATTCAGTTATGGCTATATATGCACGTGAGAATGGGCGTGGTATGGTATTTTCTGAAGAAGACGAAGAGATCCCACCACCGACAGCACCTGATCCTACTACTGCCAAAAAAGGCAAATCAGGTAAAGGATCTGGTAAAGCTTCACACTTATCAGTAGTAAAGTAATTGTTAGCTAATTAAGATTCTGTGTTTACTTCTTCCGTAATAATTACTGAAGTTATTGGCACTGGGTAGCCGTAGGTTTCATTAATTAGCTTTTTAGCTATTCCCCAATCTACACTAGGATCTGCTTTTTCAGGGTTTACCTCCTGGTAGATAACTTCTTCTAAAGTAGCGTCCTCTGGTACCTCGTGGAAATTATAATACTTATCAGGGAATGGCTCATGCGCTTCTAAATATATCTGACCATCTTTAACCCCAATCTTAAATGGCTCATGTACTACAGTGACTGGTGTACCCACCTCAACTGCATTAAACAACCCTTCGATATCTTCAGCATACATTCTGATACAACCATGACTGCTACGCTTACCAACGCTGGCTGGATTATTGGTGCCATGCATAAGATAGTTTTGCCAGCCTAAATTTATAGCGTATAAACCAAGTGGGTTATTGGGTCCAGCTGGTACTACTGCAGGTAAGCTTCGGCCTCGAGCGCGTGCTTCAGCATGTATAGAAGGTGGTGGAGTCCAGGTTGGGTTAGCTCTTTTACGCACAATACTGGTTTCACCAACAGGGGTGCGCCAACCCTCTTGTCCAAGGCCGACTGGATGGGTAATGACTATGTCTTCACCTTCTGGAAAATAATACACGCGCAATTCTGCGACATTTAATACAACACCTTGGCGTGGTACATTTGGTAGAATAAATTCACTCGGGATTAATAGTTGAGTGCCTGGAGTTAATTTATTAGGATTTACTTCAGGATTTGCTTCTACCATTTCTATGTAACCCATATTAAATTTGCGGGCAACTGAAGAAATAGTATCGCCTTTTTGTACAGTGTAATATTGTACTTGTCCAACAATATCACTATTACGATCTAATTTATATGTGGCTGCAAGTATTGCGTTTGGTGTACATAAAGCAAGTACTATTACAGCAAAACTAAAGTATTTTATACCCATAATCAAACACCTCCACGGTGAAGTATAGCGATTTAGATGATGAATATGGGTCAAGAGAAACTGAGAATGCAATCAGTTTTAAAATAGAAAAGTGCAGCTTTAAAACCAATTGTTGCCCTAGAGCCATTCAACTCCACGCGCCCCTGCCAGCGTTTTGTTGCAAACCATAACGTTATGCTTTACACTTTATCCTCCAAAATTACCTGATTTGATGAAAGAGTTTGTTTTTTGGTTAAAAAAAGAAAAAAAGCTTCACCCGATTGAACTTGCTGCTGAGGCGTACTATAGGCTGGTTACAATTCATCCATAATTATTATATTGATATTGTAAAAATTTAAATGGATCTGACTCTTCCTAAATTGTAAATTATAGTGATAGCAATCACACAAATCACAAAGCTAAACCCGATGCAGACGTTTACATAATCCAAACATCTTGCAATTGATATAAATATTGATAACATGTTTGAACCATCAGGCAGCTATACTTATCTAGCATAAACTGTCAGATGTCTTAGGAAGTGTTAGGTGAAATTTGGTTCTTTACATATCATCTGTCCTTACTTTCTGTTGTTTCATATAAGGAATATTTATGTGTAGGTTTTTTAATATCTTGTTTTTGACAAGCTTTTGTTTATTCTCTTTTAGTGCTACCGCTATGCCTGATATGCATAATAGAGGATATTTTGGGATTGACTATGAGTATCAAGCTTACAAGGTTGATAACGATGAAGAGTATAGGCTAGCTGGACAGAAAGGTTTTTTAAAAGAGGATGACTTTGGAATTAACATCCGTTGTGGATTTCGTTGGGATTCAGTAGGTTTTGAAGGTGGGCTGACAGTCTTACGTGCATACAAGTATAATTTTTTAAATGCCAGTATTGATCAAAATATGCACAATTGGTATATGGACTTTTATTACTACTATCCATTAATGAAGAAATTAGATTTTAAAGCTATGGTAGGAGTGGGTGCCTTTTATACTAAAACTGAGTTATCGTATACTGCAAGTTATAATTACGGATCATTTAGTTTTGCTGCCAATACTACTGCAGAAGAATCTGGATATAAGATTGCGCCTCGTGCTGGATTGGGTTTGCAGTACAATGCTTCTTCTAGATGGGCAACCAATATAATATATAAGTTTCAGGGTAGGAGCCGTTTGTATACAAATACGCATGCACTTAATGTAGGTATTGCTTATTATTTATAATGATTTACTAAGTCGTCAGTGGGTCACTACTGACGGCTTACACGAGATAAGCGATCCATTGGCTCAATTACGGTGACTACGCGTTTTACTCCAGGTACACGGCGGGTAATTTCTATTGTAGAGTCTTCTTCATCTTTGGTTAACATACCCATTAGATATACTACAGAATCTTCAGTAATAACTTTTACCCGGTTAATACCAATGTTACGGTTGCTCATAATTCGGGCTTTGACTTGCGTTGTGATCCAGGTGTCATTGCAGCGAATAGACATTGGGATCGGCTCGCGTACAGATATCTGATTATAGATATTGCCTACGCCGGTTAGGGGTTGGACTATGTTTTCTATTTGTCGCTTGTTGCTATTGGTTTTAGTTTGCCCGACTAAGAGCAGGGTGTTGTTATAGCTTAAAGTACTAATGTGGCTTTCTTTCCAAATTTGTTTATCTTTGGCTAGAGCTAGATTGGCGCGAACAGTAATTGTTTGGTCGTCAACAATTGCGCCAGCAGTGCGTCGGTCATGGTTAAACCATGAGCCACCGGCTGTTGCCGGTACAACCGCAGTATCTAAGCATCCTGATAGAAATCCAGTTGCTAATATAAGAAATAGTACTTTAGTTTGCATCAAATGCGTCCTTGTAAGCGGTAACTATGATTATTCCGCTGTTTGTCCATCGATTACCGCAATTCCCTTTTTAAATTGCGCCCACATCAGTCGGCGTTGGATTTGCTGGCGGTCATTTAATGTTAGCATGCCGGTCATACCGGACACACCTAAGTCTGGGATTAAGGTTAACTCATCTAGTTGCATGGCAACTTTATAAGCATCTAATCCCAAGGCATATAAACGTGCGTATTGTTCAAACTTGTCTGGCCATAGATTCGCTACAGATTTATATGTTGAACGACTGCTAATAGATTTATCCAAAACCCAAGGCATATCACAAAATCTTATGCCATTTAAATCTTGATCAAGTTTTGCTTGTGGTCTACCTGCGTAAATACTAGATGTACCATAAGTAGGCATGCTGCCGGCGTAATAAAAATTTAATAGTGGTTTTACTTGCCTTGCAAGAGCGCCATTTGTAGCTATAAAAATAATATCTGCATCTTGACGCCTACGAGGTTCAAAGTTAATTTTCATGCCGAGTTTTTTAAGCTTGGCAGCTCTTGCTTCGCTGCTATCGATAGCTAATAGTTGTTTAGTTTCTTCATTAATATTTGATTGAGTATTTATTTCTGCAGTTGCTACGATATCTCCACCTTGCTCTTGCCATATGCGAGTAAATGCCGTATGCATGCGTGTACCCCACTTAGATTTTGGGATAACGATTAACGCTCTTCTATGGCCGGCTTGCCATGCTTTAACTGCAACTGCCTCTGCTTCATGTTCTGGTGATAGTGCAAAATTAAATAAATTTTCTTGTGGGTGCCTATCAGTTGTATTTAGGGCCAAGATAGGTGCTTTGCCTTTGGCTGCCATGCTGATTGCATCTACTTCTGTTTTTGTTAAAGGCCCTACAACAAAGTTTGCACCTTCTTCAACTGCACGTTGATATAAGCGGCTTAAACTATTGCTCTCAGTAGTATCATATACTTGAATTTTAGGACGCTCTTCAGCATTTTTATGTGCATAGTATGCAGCTAGGAAACCATCACGTACTGCCTTTGCTGATTCAGAGTTTTTACCTTGTAAAGGCAATAGAAGAGCTATTTTATTTGGTCTTTGCATTGGTTTGGCAGACTCAAGAATTTCTCTAGGTAAAAAAGCTATTGCTGCATGATTTGGGTATTGTTTGCGCCATACTTGTAAAGCACGAATTTTTTGATCTTGACTAGAATCATATTGTTTCATGATAGTAGCAAATTCTATCCAAGCGTTAAGCTCTTTGTCTTTAGAGCTGTTTTGTAACGCGCGTAGAGTTGTTGGGGTCAATTGGCCAAATGCTGACCAGATTGCTTGGTTATTTTCTTGTATCTGTTGAGTGTTATGTAGATTTTTGCCCATATAGATACGTTCTTGTATCGCTTGGACAAAATTGCCACCGCGTAAGAATGCCTCTGATCTGGTCAGAAAAAATTTAATTTGTAATGCTTCCGGAAGTTTGTGTGGTGTCCAAATTGTACGTAAATGCTTTTGCGCAGTATTTACATCGCGTTTTTGTAATGCGACTTGTGCAAGTAAGATTTTCTTAAATGCACTTTGTTCTGTATTTAATTCAGTATCGCTGGCAGTGTATAAAACTTGCTCGGCATCTTCATAATTATTGGCCAGTATCAGATGTTCGATGCCCTGTAAACGATACTCTGTTGCCTTCGAGCCTTGCGAACTATCTGCTAATTTAAAATATTTATTAGCCTCTAGCGAGGCACTCTTATATTTTGCTGTTGAGCTATCTTGCATTGTGGCGCAGCCAGCAAGTAAACATACTAGCAATGATAAGGATATGGTATGTAGGGGTATAAATTTACTCATATATAAGTTAAGGTACTGTATTTAACCATGTAAGGCAACTTTTTCGATGATTTTTGTAGTAGCAACGCCGATTGGTAATTTAGGTGATATCTCAGAGCGAGCTTTAGATGTGCTAAGGTCGGTAGATAAGATAGCTGCTGAAGATACCCGTCATTCTCGACATTTACTTGCACATTACGCGATTACAACACCGCTAATAGCATTACATGAGCATAACGAACGGGAACTAAGTAAAAAACTTATTGAAGATGGAGAAAACCTCGCTTTGATTTCAGATGCGGGAACACCGCTGATAAGTGATCCTGGTTATCATCTGGTAAAGTATGCGCACTCTATGGGCGTGCCAGTAGTCCCGATACCTGGAGCTAGCGCGGTAATTTGTGCCTTAAGTGCAAGTGGGGTACCAACAGATAGGTTTTGTTTTGAAGGATTTCTGCCTTCTAAGTCTGGTGCGCGAGCAAATAAACTTACTAGTTTACAGAAAGAAATTCGTACTATGGTCTTTTATGAAGCACCGCATAGAATATTAGACACTCTGCAACATATGTCAGAGATATTAGGTCCAAAGCGTTTGGCAGCTGTGGCTCGTGAAATGACCAAACAATTTGAGACTATTCGTCAGGGAACACTAGAACAGTTAGTACATTTTGTGGCAGCAGATACTAATCAGCAGCGCGGTGAATTAGTAATTGTAGTCGCAGGGCTAGAGCCACAAGATGCAGAACTTGATGATGAGGCAAAGCGAGTGTTAGATATTTTATTGGCGGAAGTCAGTGTAAAACAGGCAAGCACAATTGCTGCAAAGATTACCGGACTGAATAAAAATCTACTTTATCAGGCAGCTTTGGATGCCAAAGGTACCGATAATAGCTAACCTTTAAACACAAAAATTTACGTTGGTTAATGTAAATTTTTCATCTGTGTGGTACTATTGCTGTCGGAGTGGGCTGGGCAGTCGCTCTCGTAACTTAGTTGTGAGGGAGGAAAGTCCGGGCTCCATTGGGCAAGGTGCCAGGTAACCCCTGGGAGGCGGAAGCCTACGGAAAGTGCCACAGAAAATATACTGCAGCATTTTATGCTGTGAGGGTGAAAAGGTGCGGTAAGAGCGCACCGCATTGCTGGTAACAGTTAATGGCAGGGTAAACCCCACCTGGAGCAAGACCAAATAGGGATCCTACAAGCGCGTCCTCGCTGGATCCGGGTAGGTTGCTAGAGGTGCTTGGTGACGAGCATCCCAGATGAATGACTGTTCTCGACAGAACCCGGCTTATAGGCCCACTCCATCTTTCTTTAGGCTATGTTTGAATATCTCAAGTGTGGCTGTTTCATTGTAATTACCACTTAAATATTGCTAGTATTGATTTTAGGCGCTAGATGCAGGGAGTTGCGTATGAGTTTCAAGGGTTTGTTGCTGGCTGTAACTGCAGTTTATTTTATGGTATCTGGGGGTGTGGCTATTGCTGATAGTCATATAGACGAGTCGAGTGACATTACCCCACCTGCCAGAGATTGGCGATTAGGGCGACCGCCTGCTAAGGGTAGTGATATCAATAGACAGGATTATGCGGATGACTTCTTCCAGCCTCCTCCGGCTGAATTACAGGATCTCAACGATAATTCTCCACCAAGTCCGCCAAATCCCCATGAGGATGAGTATCGCCCACCTGACGCCAGAAATGCCTATCCACCACCACCGGGATATGAGAATCTTTCATTGCCAGGAGAGCCTCCAAGACGCTAAACAGGCCTTTCTATGTTGCTCCGATAAGTTTATAATAATGCTTCGCTGAAGCTAGCTATTAGCCTACGCAATCGCACTATAGGGCGGTTGAGTACCTGAGCAGCACTTCAGAATTAGGTACCTTAAACTTATTGAGTTATTGGAGTAACATATGGCGACAGAAAGAACCCTATCAATCATCAAGCCTGATGCAGTAGGTAACAATAAAATCGGCAAGATTTACAGCAGATTTGAAGATGCTGGTTTAAAGATTGTTGCGGCAAGAATGCAACACCTTACTAAAGAACAAGCAGAAGATTTCTATGAAATACACCGTGAGCGGCCATTTTTTGCCGATTTGGTAAGCTTTATGATCAGCGGTCCAGTGATGGTACAAGTACTTGAAGGTCCTAATGCTGTTGCTACTAATCGTGAGGTTATGGGAGCTACTAATCCTAAGGAAGCTGATGCCGGTACAATCAGAGCTGATTTTGCAAGTAGCATTGATGAGAATGCAGTGCATGGTTCTGACAGCTTAGAAAACGCCGAGAAAGAAATTAACTTCTTTTTTAAGCCAAATGAGATTTGTCCAAGGACTAGATAGAATGGATTTAAGAAAACTTACAGTCGTTATCCCTATGCTGGCACTTTGTACTGCCTGTATAGGTGTTAATAACGATCATAAGCGGGCCAACACGGATGGCCAAAAGCCCGATTTTTATCAAGCTGCAAGGCTCAATGTAGAAATGGGTGAAGAGTATTTGCGTCAGGGGGAAATAGCTCGTGCAAAACAAAAGTTTATTCATGCTTTAGAGCTATATCCCAAGTTACCAGAAGCACATACATCTTATGGTTTTTTTAATGAAACGGTGGGTGATTTAGAGGAAGCGGAAAAACATTATAAGTTAGCTATTGCTTATGGTGAAGGCAACGGCCGTTACAATAATAATTATGGGACTTTTCTGTGTAGGCGTGCGCGATATGATGAAGCAGATAGAGAGTTTGTAAAAGCTCTTAAAGATAAAAAGTATGTAAAAATAGCTGAAGTATATGAAAATGCCGGAGTTTGCTCGCTGAAGAAACCAGACTTAGGTAAAGCACGAAATTATTTAGAAACTGCTATTAAGCGTGATCCATCACGCGATACAGCAAGGTTTGAGCTAGCGAAGTTAGAGTACGAAGCAAAAAATTATTTGTTATCTAAAAGTTACTTAGAGAGTTTTAGAGGACAGCAGAAGCCATCTGCACGTACAGTTTGGCTATCGTATAAGTTAAATAAAGCATTAGATAACCAGGATGCTTTAGCAAGTGATGCAATGCGCTTAAGAAATTTATTCCCAAATTCAGCTGAGTATAAGGAATTCTTGTCTCAGTACCAGGGTTGATAATAAGGATTTATTTTTATGAACATAGGTGAAATAGAAGATCAGGAGACGCAGATAGTAAAGAACTTTATAGATCGCTATAAGGGAGTCTTTCTTATTGGGCTGTGTGCTTTGTTAGTTATTATAGGCGGTGCACGCTATTGGCAAAGCAGATCTTTAGATGTTTCGCAGCGAGCATCAGATGCTTTTCAAGAAATGTTAGTTGCAAATGTGCAAGGCTCACAAAATGAAGCAAGCGCGAAAGCTCAGTATATTGTAGACGAATTCCCTCGAAGTCCTTATGCACAATTTGCAGCTTTATTGTTAGCGAAAATACAGGCTAATGAGGGTAACTTAGATAAAGCAGCGGAACAGTTACGCTGGGTAATAGAACAACCTATTGCTAAGAAATTTGCGGGCGATCTTGCGACTTTACGGTTGGCAGCTGTACTGCAAGCGCAAGGTAATTATATTGAAGCTTTAGAGCTCTTGGTAGTAAGTAAAGATAGCAAGTATGCGAGTTTATTTGCTGAAGCGCGTGGAGACGTTTATTTAGCTCAGAAGAATATTGATAAGGCAAAAGAAGCATATATGCAAGCTATGTACAGTCTAATGCCGGGTATGCAAGCCCCAATTTTGCAAATGAAATTGGTAGATTTAGGGGTTAATAATAATGCTTAGAATACTCTCTATATTTTGTTGCTTAGTCTTAGTTGGTTGTGCGCCGATGGAGAAACGCTCTGATATGCCAACTAAAAAGTCTCTAGCAACAGTTCCTAGTTCTTTGACAGTAACTAAATTATGGTCAGCAAATTCCGGGGTAGGTGCACAGCGTACAGACGTTAAGCTGCTTGCTGCGCGTAATAAAGGGACACTTTATACTTCTGATGAAAAAGGTATGGTGAGTGCTTTTGATATTAATACTGGCACGACTATTTGGTCTAAAGATGTAAACAACAGTATTTCTGCTGGCCCTAGTGTAAGTAATGGCATTCTAGTGTTAGGAGCTAGTAGCGGTAAGGTGATGGCTTTAGATTTACATGGTAATAATTTGTGGCAAGCACAAACATCTAGTGAAGTGTTAGCTGCCCCAACTATCACAGACAATATGGTGTTAGTGCATACTATGGATGGTGGCTTGAGTGCTTTTAGTTTAAGTGATGGCCGTCAGTTGTGGCGTTATATGCATAATCTACCGCCAATTATGTTGCGTAGAAGCAGTTCTCCAGTGGTTACGAGTGATAAAATATTTGCTGGGTTTGCTAATGGTAAGGTTGTAGCACTGCGTAAGACCGATGGAAGTGTAGAGTGGTCCTACGATGTTGCCAAACCTCGAGGACGTACAGATTTGCAGCGTATGGGTGATATAAGTGCTGACCCAGTATTGAAGAATGGTGTCTTATATGTAGTTGGATATCAGGGCAATCTCGTTGCTATTGGGCAGGAGAGTGGCCAGTTGTTATGGGAAAGGGATTTGGGATCATACTCGGGTATAGCTGTTGCTGATGGCATGGTGTACCTATCTGGCTCGACGGGTAATGTATACGCAATTGATGCAGTGAATGGTGAAACATATTGGCTGCAGGAAGATTTGATTGGTCGGCATTTGTCAAAGCCAGTTGTATTTGGTGAATACATAATAGTAGCTGATAGCGATGGTCTGGTTCATTGGCTAGATAAGTATAATGGCGCTCGGGCAGCTTATCAGTCTATAGATAGCAGTGGGGTTGAAGTGGCGCCTATTGTTAATGATGATAACGTATACGTGCTATCCCGTAGGGGTAAGCTAGTAGCTTTAGAGGTGCATTAAAATGTTGCCAGTTATTGCAATTTTTGGACGTGCTAATGTAGGGAAATCGACCCTTTTTAATGCTTTGACGCAAACACGCTCAGCATTAGTGGTGGATTTGCCTGGCACAACTAGAGATAGGCAGTATGGAACTGGGATTATTGGCGATACTCCCTACACACTAATTGATACAGGTGGTGTAGCATCAGATGTTAAGATTGACCAACAAACATGGCAAGCAGTTGCTGAGGCTGATGAAGTTTTATTTGTAGTTGATGCTGGAGTAGGTATTACTGATCATGATTTGCGCTTGGCCCGTCAATTACGAAAATTAAATAAAGCTGTAAAATTAGTATTAAACAAAGTTGATGGTATTGACCTAAATTCAGTATTGGCAGATTTTTATGCTTTAGGTTTTGGTGAGCCTATTCCTATTAGTGCTAGGGAAAAGCGCGGTTTAGTACAATTGACAGATACATTTCTTGCGAATCATTCCGCTGAGGATAATGCTCAGGAAGATGAAAAAGAAGATGGTCTAGATCAAACGACAGGTATTAAAGTCGCGGTTATTGGCCAGCCAAACGTTGGAAAATCGACTTTAGTAAATCGGATCCTTGGTGAGCAGCGTGTAATTGTTGCTGACTTTGCTGGTACTACCACTGATTCTATATATATCCCTTTTGAGCGTGATCAGCAGAGTTATACTTTGATAGATACTGCTGGTGTGCGTCGTCGTGCGAAGATTAAGCAGAATATTGAAAAGTTTTCTGTTGTTAAGTCTTTGCAAGCTATTGATGATTGTCATGTGGTTTTGTTTGTTATTGATGCGAAGAAGGGGCTAACTGATCAAGATTTAAGTCTCTTGAATTATACAGTTGATGCTGGGCGTGCTTTGGTATTGGTGGTAAATAAGTGGGATGGACTACCAGAAGACGAAAAACAAGAGATCAAGCGAGCTCTGGGCTACAGGCTACAGTTTGTCGATTATGCCGTACATCATTATATATCTGCTCTACATGGCTCTGGTGTTGGTAATATTTTTGCGTCGATTAAACAAGCTTACCATTCTGCAACTAAGCCACTTTCTACTCCATTATTAACAGATCTATTAGCAGAAATAACTTCTACCCATCAGCTGCCGCTAGTTAACGGTCGGAGAATTAAACTGCGCTATGCGCATAGTGGTGGACACAACCCTCAGCGGATAATTATTCATGGTAATCAAACAGACAAGATCCCGAGTAGCTATGTAAGATATATGCAAAAAACTTTTACTAGTAAGCTCAATCTAGTTGGTACACCTTTAATGCTAGAGTTTATTACCGGTAATAATCCTTATGCTGGTAAACGCAATGTGCTCACACCAAGACAGCTAAAGAAGCGTGAACGTCTACAACGTTATGTTAGAGGTAAGGGTTAGAATATTTAATGCTGAGCTTGCTCTTCTATTACTTTAGTAAGATTGGCTAGATGTTGTTCCATTATTTGTTCTCTAGAGTCTCTTAACAAATTCAATGTATCTAGTATTTTTGTTTCATCAATATTTATCGTGTTATTTAACTTGTTGTTAAAATTTTTTAATAGTTCATGTAATTCGCCCATGGTAATATTTACATCGTTAATTGTATTACAGTCCATGACGTTAATCGTTGCTATTTTTGCTGATTTATGTTTTGTAACTCCACCTGCTACATACGCTAACTCTTGCTTTTCAAGAGCTTCTTCCAGTAGATCTAACATATCTCTTTGCATAATTAATTGTTGCTCAAGCAGCTCCTTTAACTTAGGTCCTGTTTCAGGATTAATTGCTAATGCAATGTAACAATACAGTTTAGTAAAGTGCTCTTTTGGGGGAAGGGTGTGGTTTGATTGTTGAATATTCGGTTTTTGGCTACTTTGGCCAAGAAAAAGGAAATAATCTTCTATAGTTCTATCCATTTGCATGATGTCATTCATTTTATTTGTAATTGGCTCAGCTACTTGCTCTATAGCATTAAGAGTTATTTTTTGTGAATTAGATGTTTTTTGCTCGATATTTTCGTTTGTCATAATAAATGATTTCTATTAGTTGCTTTTAGGTCAGTGCATATGCTTGTTAATTATCATTGCTATAATAATAGTTCTAAGAATAGCCTAAATAATAATAAGAGCTAATAAATGGCGACTAATCAACAAAGTGTAGATGTGGGTGTTCACGTTGCGGAAAGCTCCTCAGATAATAATTCTTTGGGGCAACCAGAATTACAATCTACTGAATCAACAAGTGTTTACCGCAAGACCAAGGAACAGCTACGTTCGATAAATGACGAGATAAAAGTCGCAAAAGATCAGTTGTTGGAAGTGAATAATCGCTTAGAATCATGGGGACTTGCTGCTATGGAGGCAGTAGGTTTAGGTGTTGATAATGTATCAGATGATTCTCATCTATTTGTGTTGCCAAATCAAAAATTATCTAGAGAAGATTTGGCAAGAAAACAAGAATTATTGCATGATCGTATCTCAGAGCTTGCAGCACAGTTGCGAAGCGAGTATGCAATAATAAGGCAATTAAAAGTTAATGCTAGGTTAGAGAGGCAACAACAATTAGGAGTACATACAAAGCATTATAGAATCAAAGTTGTTGATGAATATAAGGCTAATCCTAAAAAGTTCTTTGGCAAAAATATTCCTGATCTGACACATCAGTCATCAAATAACAAAAAAGAAATTGTCAAATGTGCAGGCAAGCTTTTAATTGTAGCTGAGATATTTAATATTGAAACTGATATTACCGATATATGGCGAGGGTGGTGTGTGGTTGCCAAGGCTAGGAATATGTTAACAGAAGAGTACGACACTTCTATTCTTAGCAATAATAACAAAAGAGAACATAGAAACGTTTTTAGAGAGTATGAAAAATATGTGCGTGGTGCAAAGGAATATTTAGAAATTTTTTCCTTATTATTACCGCCAAGGTTACAGGGCTTGCAACTACTATATGCAGATAGAGATTTTGATCGAGTAGAATACTATTTGCAAGAAGTTTTCTCAAAAAATATATTGACTAACGATGCACAATATTTAGAATTATTAGTAGACTTAGCTTCTGAAACTCAAGATACTGCACTGCGGGTAGCCGCAAAAGAATTACAACAAATAACTGGGTTTAGCACATTAGAACATAATGTTGCAACTTTGTTAGTTCAACAACAAGCGTATCTGATCCTCTTAAGATTTGATGTTAGTTTTTTACATGGTTACATTGCGGATGCTGATATTAAAAAGATACAAAGTTACTTACAGGATTTAGATGAGCATATTCGTGCAGCCTGCATAAATCCTACAAGTATATCAACATTACAAGCTGAGTTTGACAAAATAAAACTGCAGATAGACGCACAAGCAAAAATTATACAACAAATGTTATTACCCAATAGTGCTACAAGTGTACCCGTACAACTAGAGCTAGGTAGTGGTTTAGGCTTGGGTTGGTTGTATGGGGTTAAAAGAAGTAGCTATCAGTTACATGGTGCTGATCATTTTGCACCTCAAGACAAAGTTAGTTTGGCTGATAATATTGATGCAGGAGATTACAAATTTATTCTCGCTGAGGACACTTTCTGGCAAAGAGCTATTAAACCCTGGCATGGCACTGAGCCTAAGTCAAATATCTTCACTGATGTTGTTAAGGCATTAAGAGGCCTTTTTATCAGTGAATTCGATGAAAAAGAGAGCTTAGGTCGTTCTCATTATGTATTTACTGTACCGGATAGATTAATGATGGACATGGAAAAAATTGCACCAGGATTTGGTGCAAAGTTGGCAGCACATTTTCAACGGCGTGCAAACGATATACATATCGCAATTGAACAAGCGAATAATATTAATGATTCTGCTGCTGCGGATCTGATAATTCGTGATCTGGATCAGCTAGAAAGTGAGTGGTTGCGTATAATGCGCTCAGTGCATTCTCCAGAAGAATTCTGTACGGTGGTAGATTTATATTTAACCACCAGATATGCAGTTGAACGTGAGCAGTATATCGAGATAGCAAGAGATCTACGTAGACAGCCATACATAGAGCAGGAGCGAAAGGTACTACTATTTGAGTATCAACATGAACGTGAGGAGATCCAAGAGCTACACAATCTGAAGGAGATACTTCAACAAATAGTAAGGCCAAATAGATAAATCTAGAAGCAATATCCCTAATTGTTTTAAAAAGTTATACTGTACTACACCACTGATAAATACCACTAATGCTAAGTATATTCCTGCAAATATACACCTTGCTCGTGCAATTTCCCATGCATAAGTAACAGCGACAATAATAGTTGGCGGAAAAATAAAAATTGGGAGTAGCCAACGTTTGTCATGTTGCCAGATTGCTTCTAGCATCCAAAAAATTAACAAAAATGTTGCTATGACAAGTATTTTAAGAATCATGCCAACAGCAGCAGTATTAACTATTTCATCCATCTATAAATAGCTCCGGATTTACTCTTACTCCGTTAAGGCTAACAGACCAGTGTAGATGTGGGCCTGTAGCTCGTCCAGTATTGCCTACTGTACCAATGATTTCTCCGGCTTTGACTGATTGTCCGGTGGTAACTTTAATTTGGTCTAAGTGAGCATAGCTGGTTATGAAGCTTTGCCCATGATCAATAAATACCATATTTCCACTAAAAAAATAAGCTCCTGTATTGCTTACAATACCATCTTTGGCAGCGATTACCGGTGTGCCTTTAGGTGCAGCTATATCTAACCCCGAATGAGGACTTTTGGGGATCCCATTTATTATCCTGGTGTATCCAAAAGGGCTCGAGAAGCGTCCTGCTACAGGTTGTGCCAATTTTATATGATCTATAGCATTATTAATCCAGTTTTGATAAGTTTTTATGGTTTCTGCTTGTTGTGCAGCTATAACTTCTAGATCTTCTGCTAAAGGTGTTGCCTGCCGTTGGTTTTGGATTTGAATTTTTTCGCTAGGATATTTTTTTTCTGATACCTCAAAGTTAATTGTATATAGCTTTTGCTTATGTTTTACTTTTAGCTGATGTTGTCCGGGAGTAGCTTGTAGTGGAATGCCGATTATAGCTGTCCATTCATTGTTTTGAGCAATTATAAGGACACGCTTGTCATCATAAAAGGCCCGTGGGCATGTTTCTCGTGTAGAAATACTTAATGGTATTTCTTGCACTCCGCCGGGTACTGCCGCAATAACTGTACTGCTAGTTAAAAATATAAGAGCTAGAGTGAGCAGTCGAGTAATCCATAGAGATGCTCTAATCTGAAAATTATTTCGCTTATTCCCTAGGGGTAAATAAGTCTTTATGCTTATAAAATCCATATACTAAGAATAGTCTATACACATCCTATCAGCACAAGAAGTTAATCAGCTTTCTTTTTTTAGGTTGCGCTTTTGCTAGCCTCTTTTAGGATTGGCTGTAGTTCATTATCTTGGTACATTTCTGTAACTATATCGCAGCCACCAATGAGCTCGCCTTGCACATAGAGTTGTGGGAAAGTAGGCCATTTGGCATATATAGGTAACTCTTGTCGTATATCTGGATTTTCTAATATATTCACATGCTGAAAATCTGCGTCTAACTCTTTAAGAATGTGCACTACTCGAGCTGAGAAGCCGCACATAGGAAATTGTGGCGTACCTTTCATGTAAAGGAGGATTGGATTGGTATCTATTTGCTCTTTGATAATTTCTATTGTTGTAGCTGACATTAATGACTCCCACTTGCAAATTAGCAGTTACGGGCGTTAGACTAACACCTTTCAATGTCAGTTTCTAGCTTCAAGGAGATCTCATGGCCTTTGATTTACCACCTCTACCCTATGAATTTGATGCTTTAGAGCCACACATTTCACGTGAAACTTTGGAGTATCATTACGGCAAGCATCATAAAGCATATTTTACTAATTTGAATAACTTGACAGCGGGCAGTGACTGGACAAAGAAGAGTTTGCAAGAAGTTGTACGCACTTCTGAAGGCGGTATTTTTAATAATGCAGCACAAGCTTGGAATCATACCTTTTATTGGCATTGTTTAAGTCCTAACGGTGGCGGTGAACCTACAGGTGCATTGTTAGAAGCAATTAATAAGTCTTTTGGCAATTTTACAACTTTCAAAGAAGAGTTCACTAGTGTAGCAATAAAAACTTTTGGCTCTGGCTGGGCATGGTTGATTAAGAAACCTGATGGTGGATTGGAGATTGTAAGTACTAGTAATGCAGATACTCCATTGACTACAGAAAATACTCCACTACTTACGTGTGATGTATGGGAACATGCATATTATATAGACTATAGAAATGCACGCCCAGAATATTTAGATGCTTTTTGGAAATTAGTAAACTGGGATTTTGTGAGTGTAAATTATGGATGATCATTTACTAAATGTTTACAACCGTATACCAATAAATTTTGTTAGAGGTGAGGGTTGTTATTTGTATGATACGGAAGGCAATAAATACCTTGATGCTTTTTCTGGTATTGCGGTGACTGGTTTAGGACATAACCATCCTGCTATTACTAAAGTAATTACGGAGCAGGCACAAGACTTGCTCCACATTTCTAATTTAGTAGAAATTCCAGAGCAGAGTGCTTTAAGTGATCTACTAGTAGAAAAATTTGCTGAAGATGCAAGAGTATTTTTTAGCAATTCAGGCGCTGAAGCTATAGAAACTGCAGTTAAATTAACACGTTTGTATGGCCATAGTAAAAATATTGATAATCCCAAAGTAGTCGTAATGTCCAAGGGGTTTCATGGCCGTACCAATGCCGCTATTGCTGCAGGTGGTAGTGATAAAGTTAAGAAAGGTTTTGAACCACTTCTACCAGGATTTTTAGTAGTTGAATATAATAATACTCAAGCTTTAATGGATGCTGTTAATGCAGACAAAGATATTATAGCTGTTCTACTAGAGCCATTGCAGGGTGAGGGCGGTATTAATGTGCCGAGTCCTGACTATTTAGCAGAGGTGAGATCGATTTGTGATCAAAATGGCTTGTTAATGATCGTTGATGAAATTCAGGCAGGTATTGGTCGCACGGGTAAGTTCTTCTGTTATGAGCACAGCGATATAGTGCCAGATGCTATAACCTTAGCCAAAGGTTTGGCTAATGGTGTACCGATTGGAGCAACTCTTATTCGTGCGCCTTATCATGAGCTCTTTAAACCTGGTAGTCATGGATCAACTTTTGGTGGCAACCCATTAAGTTGTAGAGTGGCAAGTGCCACAATTAATGAAATCTATGCTAGTAATCTACTCGAGAACGCAACAAAGCAGGGAGAGGCGATTATTAATGGTTTACGCGATAAGCTAAAAGGTAATAAGCATGTCGTCGACATACGTGGTAAAGGCATGATGATGGGAATTGAGTTTGATAAGGAAGTACGTCCTATGTTGCCAATTTTGCTTAAGCATAGGATGATTACAAATCCAGCCGGTACACACGTATTAAGGTTATTGCCCCCTCTTATTTATACGGATACTGAGACTGAACTGCTATTAGATACTTTACCAAAAGTTATTGATGAGTACTTTGCGTAGTAGACACGGAAGAATGCTTGCGTTTACGTTGAAAAAAGTTTTTTAACAACGCACTGCATTCTTCGCTCATTGGTCCTTGGGTAACTTCAATCTGGTGATTCCAGTGACTGAGGTTAAATAAATCAATACATCCACCACAGGCTCCGGTTTTTGGGTCACCACACGCATATACCACACGCTTAACTCTTGCATGTAATAATGCATATGCGCACATAGGGCATGGCTCTAGAGTAATATATATAGTTGCATCCACTAATCTATAATTATTAATCTTTTGTGCCGCGTTGCGTAAAGCTACAATTTCTGCATGTGCTGATGGATCAAGGCTTTTAATTGGTTGATTGTATCCATTGCCTATTATTTCATTATTAATAGTTATTACTGCACCAACAGGTACTTCGCCTACAGACTCTGCTTCCAGTGCGAGCCTATAAGCCTGATGCATAAAGTAAAGATCATTTTCCATCTTTATCTAGACTTTTTAGTAGCTCTTGCATTTTTTTGATCGCATCATCGTCTATTTTAGGCATTTTGTCTAAACCAAGCGCAGATAGATCTAAGTCCTTAATTTGCTGCTCCATTTTTTCTAAATCTTGTAGATTTGGCAAATCTGGCAAATCTGGTAAATTTGGTAACTTGCTAGGGTCAAATGGTAGATTATTAAAATCAAATGGATTAGCAGGCATTCCTTCCGGCATAGGAGGAATATTAGGTGTGTTTGGTTTGTTAATACCACTAGTTGTTTCTGGGGTTTGCACAGGTGGTATTGGATTATCCATAGGGGGTATCTCTGGCTTTGCAAAATCAGGCATTTCAAACTTTGTCATATCAAGATCTGGCAAAGGAGGTAAGCTAGGGTCATTAAATGGCGGCAAACTTGGAGAGCCGGTTCCAGATGCTCCAGCAGGAGGCGGAGTGCCACCCAAACGTTGAATAAGCTTATTTAGATCCTCTAATATAGTATTCTTATCAAAAATAACGTTCGGCTTATCTTTAGGGAATTTTGTATTGGCTGTTAAATCATAGTAAAGCTGTTTGATAATCTCATCTGCTTGAGTTTGGGTTTTTCCAGCTAGGCGCTCGATATGTTGCATGTCTCTTAGCACAGCTTCTGCACGTACGATTGGTTTGCTGAAGGTCGCTTTGTTATTTGGTCCAATCATGCGTTCAACTGCTGGTGTTACTGGAACATTACTAAAAATATCCATATCATCAGTTTTTACTGTTTCCGGAATTATTCCTTTTTCTTGCTCTACTTCTTTTGGAGGAGGGTTACTAGAAATTTCATGCTCTAATAAAGTAACAAACCCAGAAATACCACGCTCAACTGGGCGTAAGCCGTGTGATTCGTTAAATGCACTTTGTAGTACAGCAATATCTTCATTTAGAGCTATCTCTGGAGACTTGCTTGGATCTTTAATTATCTTAGAGAATTTATTAATTCTCTCATGTAGCTCATGCATTTCTTCAGCAGGTGGGGAGTTCACTTTTAGAAAAGCATTTACCTGTAGTTTTCTAACAGGCTTTGGGTTAGCATAAAACATCTCTGCACGTATGATTGTCGATTTGAAGAATATATGCGCTTCACCCTCACGTTGATCTTTTAGATCAAGCAGTTCTATACGCTGGCGCCTATCGACAGATGTGCTGCGTGTATCCATATAATCCATAGTCATGCTGCCAGGATTCATTTGGAAATTGCTAACATTCGTTACGTAAGTTTCGCCTGCTGCTTTATTAAAGAATTCCCAAGTCTCTTGCGGATCTTCTAACTTCATACATATTTTAATGTTACAGTTTGCACCGATAGAAGCAGCCTCTTCTTTAGAAGCCTTTTGGAATGCCGGTAAGTCTTGCCCGGCAAAGACAGCTGAGAACCCTAGGGAACGCGCTTGCGCCGCAACTATAGCAAAACCCTTTACTGCATAGTAACCATACTCATCCATAATGCACACATATGGAGATGGCGAATTTGTGGGCTTGCGTGATACTACATCACGATAATCACCCTCAATGGCGTCACCAAGACCGGCTGCCATCATAGCTTTAAGAGAAGCGATAATAATTTTTCCAAGGTTTGATAACTCTTCTGGAGACTTCTCTAATGCTGGTAAAAGCACGACTAGGATGCGTCTATTTAAGACTACATCACGTATGTCTACTTCAGCTAAATTGGTACGTAGAATATGGCCATAGGTGTCGGCTAATGAACCAAAAACCCTAGTAAGCTGCATGGTAATAAAGCCATGTTGTTCTAGTACTTCTCCAGCTTGCTTGCCTTTCTTAGCTGGATTATAACCTGGCAAGTTGATTACATAGTTTCTGATCGGATCAATCACATTGCTAGGATAACCTTCGATGGGTACACTATGTCCAGAATCGCCAACTGGAAACTTTTTATCTACGACAATAGTTTCTAGCTTTTCCAAACGGAAATAGTCACGAATTGTATTTGCATCAAGTAAGATATGGCCTTCATCGCGCATGACAGTCAAGATTTTCATCAAGCTTTCTACGAAGTTAATCGCACGACCTTTCCACATATCGCCATTTGCATCGCCACTTGCTTGATCCATTAAGCTAACAACGAGCTGGGATAACATACTAGAAGAGCCATTTGCAAATGGATTCATAGTGCTAGACATTTTATTTGCTTGCGGGCCAACAACGTCGCGTGCGCCAGTCATGAAGTTAATTACCAATAAATCATCTTCACGTCCCATTTTGCGAACCATAGAGAAGATCTTGGCAAATAAGCTGTTGTCACCTTTACCGTCTACATAAATGAAACCACTAGCGTGTATAAGGGAATTATAGGCAAGGGATACTAATGCTTCAGTTTTACCACTACCAGTGGAGCCAAAAATCAATGCATGAGTACGCATATCGCTATTGGTAAACCATAACTCTTCACCGGTAGCACGCTCGTTGCCAAAAAAACTTATGCCAGCAGCTTGCCCTGGCTTATTACTTCCAGGAGGGCAGTCGTTATAATCTTTTAGTTTTGACGTCTCTGGCAGTTTAAAAGGTAAGGTGAATTTTCTGCTAATAACGAATAAGCAGATTAGGGCACTTATTAAAAATACCACATCAGCTACGAATGGAAATATCCATATGCTTGATAGAGCTGCAAAATATAGAGTTAGATTTGCTGTAGGATTGCATAAGAAATCAGCAAACCTCATCCCTAAGGGACGGGTATCTCTGGCTACCAATGTCGCGGCATGTTCTTGGTGTTTTTCTATGCCGCGTACTACACCACTCACTAGGTTTTTCCGGTTATGCCAATATGCTGTTCATTGCGTTGTTTTGCTAGATTAACCTGTTTGTGGCGCTCAGAAAAACGCTGTACTTGATCTTGGTTAAGGCTAGCAAAGCAATGTGGGCAATGTACGCCTGGCTTATATTCTGGTGCAGCCTTATCTTCTTCTGAAATAGGGTGCCTACAGCCGAAACATTGATCATATTGGCCTTGTTGCAACTCGTGATCTACTGCTACACGATTATCAAATACAAAGCATTCTCCGTTCCATAGACTTTGCTCAGGTGGTATTTCTTCTAGATACTTAAGAATACCCCCTTGCAAGTGATAAACACGCTTAAACCCCTGTTGTAGCAAGTAAGCAGTAGACTTTTCACATCTGATGCCACCAGTACAACACATAGCAATTTTCTTATCCTTAGCGTCAGCTAGATTTTTTGCTACATACTCAGGGAATTCTCTAAAATTTGTAGTATTGGGGTTAATAGCACCTTCAAAAGTGCCAATAGCCACCTCATAGTCATTACGGGTATCGATTAAAATAACCTCAGGGTCGCTGATAAGCTCATTCCAGTCTTTGGGGGCAACATATTCTCCAACTTCTTGGTTGGGATCTATCTGTGGCACCCCTAAGGTTACAATCTCATTTTTGAGCTTTACTTTCATTCTGTAGAACGGGTGCTCGGCACAGTAAGACTCTTTGTGCTCTAGCTCTTGCAGCCTAGCATCAGATTTTAAGTATCTTATCAAACTGTCAATTGCTGAGCGTGTACCAGATACGGTGCCATTGATGCCTTCTGACGCTAGCAAAAGAGTGCCCATTATCCCTTTGCTCTGACAGTGTTTAAGTAGAGGTTCACGTAGCGCCTGGTAATTATCTAGGTTAGCGAACTTATACAGCGCAGCTACCACGATCTTAGTGCTGGACTCTTCTTTGCTGTTAGTATTTTCCATTGCTGCCACCCTATTTGTCTCTATGTTTGCTGGGCTACTATTTTACCCAGATAGCAGCTTTTTGTCGAGATTAGTTGTATAGCATGTTACCCTAGGCAAAAAGGAATTGTATGTATGATCAAACTATATTTTGTATGCATGGGCAACTATTATAGAAGTCGACTAGCTGAGGAGCTGGCTAGGCACTATGGAGCATTGCATGGAGTGGAGGTTACAGCTGATTCTGGTGGGTTAGCGCTAAGTGCTGGCAATAAGGGGCCCATTGCCAAGTTGACTCTACTGTACTTAAAGCAAAAAAATTTTGAGCCGCTTGGTGAAGAGCGTTATCCCAAAGAATGTTCTTTAACAGATATGGATGCATCTGATTTAGTGGTCTGTACAGATCGTAATGAGCAGTTACGTTTACTAGAAGACAAGTTCCCTGAATATAGTGGAGACCTAGTAGCGTGGCAGGCGCCCGATTGGCATGCCGACCCATTTTTAAGTACACCACAACTTATCGATCGCAATGTAGAGCAATTAATCTTAAGCTATAAGGACAAGTAAATAATGACACAAGCTGTTAAAAAGGCAGTTTTTCCGGTTGCAGGGTACGGAACAAGATTTTTACCAGTAACCAAAGCTTACCCTAAAGAAATGTTACCAATTATTGATAAACCTTTAATTCAATTTGCAGCTGAAGAAGCAATTAGTGCTGGTTGTACAGAATTAATCTTTGTCACTAGCCACGCGAAAAAAGCTATAGAAGATCATTTTGATCGCAATATTGCTTTGGAACAACATTTATTGCAACGCCATGAGTTTGGTTTAGTCAAAACTATCAATGATATTACCCCAGCTAACGTAACATGTGTCTATATACGTCAACCACAACAGTTGGGTTTGGGTAATGCAGTTGCGTGTGCCAGAAACCTAATAAAAGATGAACCATTTGCGGTAATTTTGGCAGATGATTTAATACGTTCTAACAATGGGTGTTGTTTGGCTGATATGGTAGCTCATTACCAACAAACAGGTCACTCAGTATTAGCTGTCGAGCAAGTGGCTAAAGAGGATGTAAGTAATTACGGAGTGGTAGAGTATGAAGACACTGCCAAGGGTTACATAAAAAACATTGTAGAAAAACCTGAAGTAGAAAATGCACCTTCCAATTATGCTGCTGTAGGAAGATATGTTTTGTCACCTAAAGTGTTTGAGTTTTTGGATCAACAAGTAGAGATAGAATCAGGTAAAGAGCAGCAATTAACTGATGCATTGGCAAAATTATTGGCTACGGATAAAATATTTGCAATGGAATTAAATGGATTACGCTACGATTGTGGTAAAAAAACAGGCTACTTAAAAGCAATTATAGATTGTGCAATGCAAGAGCCGGCATATAGGGAAGTTATATTATCTGCTATGGAGAATACGCCATGCACTTAGTATTTATAGGTGCTGGCTATGTAGGTTTAGTCAGTGGTACATGTTTTGCGGAATTAGGTATAAAGGTTACATGTATTGACATTGATTCGCAAAAAATTGCACAGCTTAAGCAAGGCAATATTCCCATTTATGAGCCTGGTTTAGATGAGCTTGTTCAACGTAATACTGTTGCAGGACGTTTGTCTTTTAGTACAGACTTGAAAGCAAGTGCAGCTAGTGCTGATGCAGTATTTTTAGCCGTAGGCACTCCTTGTGTTAAAAATTCTAACGAAGTCGATTTAAGCTATATATTTTCTGCAGCAGAGCAAGTTTTGCCACATATGCAACGTGACGCTCTTCTAGTAGTTAAGTCTACAGTGCCACCGGGAACATGTAGTAGGCTTGCCAAGCTTGGAGCAAATGTAGTCTCCAACCCTGAGTTTTTACGTGAGGGTGTTGCAGTAAATGATTTTATGCATCCAGATAGGATAGTTGTCGGGGTGCAGAATGAGTCTGCGGCTGATTTTATGCGTAAGCTATATGCTAAGTTGGAAGCCCCCTTGCTAATCACAAGTCTAGCTACCGCCGAATTAATAAAATACAGCGCTAATGCGTTTCTTGCTATGAAGATCACTTTTATTAATGAGATAGCAGATATTTGTGAAAAAGTATCTGCAGATGTAGAGCAGGTCGCAGAAGGTATAGGCCTAGATACTCGTATTGGTAAGCAGTTTCTAAAACCTGGACCAGGTTTTGGTGGGTCGTGTTTCCCTAAGGACGTTAGTGCCTTACTAGATTTTTCTGAGACGGTGATGGCACCATCGAAGTTGGTTAATGCAGTTATGACGGCAAATAAGAAACGGTTAGATAGTTGTGTGCAGAAAGTTATTGTTGCAAACAATGGCGATGTTAAAGTTAAGCGTATTGCAGTATTAGGTATAGCCTTTAAAGCTAATACCGATGATATACGTCAGAGTCCAGCATTGCATCTGATCCAAGGTCTGCTAAATGCAGGCGCAGAAGTTGTAGCATATGATCCAGAAGCAATGGAAAACGCTAAGCAACATTTTTCACATGAGCATAACCTAAAATTTGCTGTTGATACCAAGAGCTGCTTGCAAGATGCAGAGGTTGCGGTAATAGCTACTGAATGGCCTGAGTTTACTGAATTGGAACCTTCTATGTTGCAGGAGCTTATGAAACATCCATTATTAGTTGATTTGCGTAATTTATATGCCAAAGATCATTTTGCAGATAGCGGAGTTAATTACATTAGTGTAGGAAGAACTGCTGATGCCTAGGGTTAAAGTTGTACATATAATTACTAGCTTAGATGTTGGTGGTGCCGAGCGTATGTTAAGTAATTTAGTCCTAAGCATGGACAAGCAACGTTTTGAGAACGTGGTTATTTCTTTAAAAAGCTTAGGTTTTTGGGGCGGTAAATTATTAGAGGCAGGGATAAATGTTTACGCCTTAGATATGCAACCGCGCTTAAACTCTTTAGGAAAAATATTTAAACTGCGTAGTTTGTTACAACAGATACAGCCTGATTATATTCAAGGTTGGATGTACCACGCCAATTTAGTGGCATTGTTGGCAGGTAAGCTGTTTTGTAAATCACATGTGTTTTGGAATATACGTTGTTCGGCAATGGACTTATCTAAGTATAGGTTTACTACCAGAATTATATTTAAACTGGGCGCATTGTTATCTAAATATCCAAATGCTATTTTAAATAATTCTAAAGCTTCCATTAAGCAGCATTATGCAGCAGGTTATAAGAATAAAAACTTATGGTTTGTGCCTAATGGTTTTGATTTAGATAAATTTAAACCTAACCCTGATTTGTATAAGCAGTTTAGAGTAGAAAATAACTTGCCGGCAAATGCAAGAATAATAGGGATGTTTGCCAGATTTGATCCAATGAAAGATCATGCTACTTTTCTTGCGGCGGCTTCCCTATTAGCTGCCAATTTGCCAAATGTATATTTTGTTTTAGCTGGGAAAAATGTTGATGAGCATAATGATGTTTTAAATAAGTTAATCGACAAGGGAAACCTACAAGGCAGAGTGGTTTTGCTTGGACAGGCAGACAATATGCAAAAAATATATCCAGCCATGGACTATGTAACGCAGACTTCTGTTTTTGGTGAGGGTTTTCCCAATGTTCTAGGTGAAGCTATGGCATGTGGAGTTCCGTGTTTTGCCACTGATGTAGGCGATGCATTGCAAGTTTTAGGCGACCTAGGGCAAGCGGTGCCAACTAAGGAGCCACAGGCGTTGGCTGATGCATGGGCAAAAGTATTGGAGAATGCTCAGCCAGAGACTTTTGCCACTAAGGTACGAGCAAGGATTAACCAGAACTTCAGCTTGCCTAGTGTCACACATATGTACCAGCAACTATATCTAGGGCAAAAGCCTGTAGAGGCTTAGACCATCGACCTATCTCAAGATGATCCATGAAATTTAAGCTTTACATGTTGAAATTTCATGGATAAACTGTATATATGACTAAATTAATCGCAAGAAATGAGTATATACATCAAATAGAGCTTGGATTCTCCGTTCATTCGGTAGTAGCTTTGCTTGGGCCTCGTCAGTGCGGTAAGACTACTTTGGCAAATGAGTACCAAGAGCATCTGGGTTTAACTAATAGATTGGTGCATAAATTTGATCTAGAAGATCCCACAGATCTGCAGAGCTTAGAGAATCCTATGCTCACATTAAAAGATCTAGAGGGGATTATCATTATTGATGAAATACAGTTGCGACCGGATTTGTTTCCTGTGCTGAGAGTATTGGTTGACAAGAATGAGGATAGGCAAAAATATCTTATTTTAGGTAGTGCGTCTAGGGATTTGATCAAACAGTCGTCAGAGACATTAGCTGGTAGAATCGCATACATTGAACTTACCCCACTAGATGCAGTAGAAATAGATGATATTAATAAGCATTGGTTACGCGGAGGTTTCCCTAAATCTTATCTAGCAGTGACTGATCAAGCTAGTTCTGAATGGCGTAAAAATTATATAAGAACGTTTTTGGAGCGTGATATACCTAGCTTAGGTTTTAAGATATAGCCTAATGCATTGCGTAGGTTTTGGAATATGTTAGCGCATTATCACGGCAATATTTTTAATGCTTCAGAAATTGCTAGATCATTAAGCATTTCACAGTCGACTGTTAAAAGATATATAGATATTTTAGTTGGAACTTTTATGGTTAGGGAGCTTAAACCATGGCATGAGAATATTCCAAAGAGGCAAGTCAAACAAAGTAAAATATACTTTCGTGATAGTGGTATTTTGCATCATATGTTTGGTATAACAGAATTTAATGCATTACAACGTAATCCTAAATTAGGTGCTTCTTGGGAAGGTTATGCTTTAGAAGAAGTGATTAGAAATTTGCATGTAGATCAAGAAGACTGTTATTTTTGGGCTACACATCAAGGTGGGAAACTTGATTTATTGATCTACAGAGATGGCGAAAAGCACGGTTATGAATTTAAATATGCAGATGCGCCTAGTATGACAAAATCTATGCATTCTAGCATTGAGTCTCTAAACTTATCTAAGTTACGTGTAATATATCCAGGGACAAAAGATTACCAATTACAAGAGAATGTTGAAGTTACTAGTTTTAGCAATTTTATCAAGCAAAGCAGACGCTAAGGCTTTAGTGTCTGCTTTGCTTTATCCTGATTACTAGCTAAACTCTTGTACAGCAGTGGTGATCTTGCATATTGCTCTTTTATTGTTTCTTGCAACGCTGTGCTGCTTGTATCTAAGCCTAACGCATGCATAATCCTTGGAGTTGAAGACCATATTCTAGTACCTAAAGCTTGCACAAGATAATTAATTTTGCCAGATTCAGTTTGAACAATATTTTTATACTCAGACCCAACAACTTCAACTTTAATATCTAGATCTTCTTCTGCGATAATAGCTTTAATAATATCTTCTTGGTAGCGGGTATGTGGCTGACCAGATACAAAACATACAGTTTTTACTTCGGGATGCTCTCTTAGCCATGCACATAGATTTTTTACTGTAGTCTCTGTAGTAGGACGAGGTAAATCGCCTCTAGGTGTATCAAATATTACTACATCGTCTGCAGAGAATTTACCAAATAAATGAGAATCTCTAAAAGCCTGTCTCATTAGATCAGTTTCTGTAAGTTTATCCAACGGTTTACCCAATTCATCAGCAAGTTTCTGTAGCTCTTCTTTGGTACCGTCTACGCTAATACCGTTGGTGTTAAAAGAAACGTATCGTTCTCCACCAAGACATAGGACTTTGCCTGGTTTAAAACTTTTTTGCTGATATAGTCTATCTGCATAATCAAAACGTTTTTGCATAACACCCTTGCTCGCACCTAAAATACATACTGCATCCGGATCATGAGTTTTGGGGGTAACTTCGGATAGCATATCTAAAGTATTTAGTGCCTGTAGAATTGCTGCTTGAGATTTAGGGTTTTGCATCCAATCAGACGTTTTTACTTCCCATCTTTCTTGGCTTCCAGTACGTTTGGTAAATTGTTGCTGAGTATTAGACACTAGCCATAACATCTTGCTTGCTAATTCTTGCTCATCTTGAACAACTTCATCAAATATATGATCATCTTTAGTTATCCCTGCCTCTTTTATTAGAAAACGTAATGCTTGCCTTTGTTGTGGTTGCTCCCAACCATAAAGTTGCATAACCGCATCTAAATTTGTTGGTAATTGACGATTGTGCCTGTTAGCATTTGCTTGTGTATACATTGAATATGCTGTTGTGGTTGTTGCTAGCAAAAGATTTATTAACAATTTTTGAGGCGTTGTTTTAAATGTCATTATCGATATTACCGAATTAAAAATAATGTAAGTAGGCTATTGCATGCTTAATATAGTGTCAAGTGTAAATATTTGACGCTGAAAATTAATAACTAAGATATGCTGCTCATTTATGGATAATGGTTTGATCTATTGCACATCTATTTTTATTTGCCTGCTATAAATAGTTGACAGTAAGTGCACTTACAGGTGTACAATAATCTTAAATAGTAAATATTAATAAGTATTTGATAAATACATGGTAGTTATAAAGAATACAAACAAACCAGCGGTTTTCTTTGATCGAGATGGAGTCTTAATTGCAACAAATGTAAGAAATGGCAAACCTTACGCAATAAAGAGCATTCAAGAATTACGCATCCTTCCTCACATCGCTAAAATTATGCATCAGTTTAAATCCAAAGGTTACAAAATTGTTGTTATCACTAATCAACCTGATGTGGGAAATGGTTTGGTTGCCCGTAGCGCAGTTGAAGAGATAAATTCTGCATTAGAAGAGAGTTTGCCAATTGATTTAACTAAGGTTTGTTATCACCGTCAGAATGAAGGGTGCGATTGTCGTAAACCTAACATAGGGATGTTTTTAGAGGCAGCTAGAGAGTTAAATATAGATATTACTAGTAGTATTATGATTGGAGACAGAGCCAGTGATATTGAGGCTGGTGTTAAGGCTGGATGTTTTACAGTATTCATAAATTACGGTTATAATGAGCGCCTTAGTTATGTTCCAGATTTAGTTGTTAGTTCAACATCTAATTTTTTTCATGAAATTGAAACGGGAGTTATAAATTATCCATGATTACAGCAATAAGTTCTCTTGATGCCCTTAAAGTTCAGATTTATGCTGATGGTGCTGATAAACAACACATTCTTGATTTAGCAGCAAATCCTTTAATAAAGGGTTTTACTACCAATCCAAGTTTGATGCGTAAGGCTGGTATTACTGACTATGCAGGTTTTGCTAAAGATTTGCTAGCTGCTGTACCTAGTCATCCTATTTCATTTGAAGTATTTGCAGATGATTTACCCGAAATGGAACAACAAGCGCGCGAGATAGCGACTTGGGGCAAAAATGTATACGTAAAAATACCAGTGACTAACACTAAAGGTGAGTTAACTACTAACTTGATTAAAGAATTATCCGCTGCCGGTATCGCCTTAAATGTAACTGCAATATTAACAATTGAACAAGTTAAATTGGTGGCAGATGCTTTATCTGCGGATACGCCTGCAGTTGTTTCAGTATTTGCTGGCCGAATTGCAGATAGTGGTCGTGACCCTATCCCAGTAATGCAGGCTAGCAAAGAGTTGTTAGTTAATAGACCTAAAGCAGAGTTGCTATGGGCAAGTTGTAGAGAAATGCTAAACATTTTGCATGCTGAGCAAGCTAATACAGATATCATTACTGTTCCACATTCAATTTTAGGTAAATTAAATCTATTAGGTAAGGATTTAGCTGCTTATTCTTTAGAAACAGTACAGATGTTCTATAAGGACGCAACTGCTGCAGGATTTAAAATTTCGGTTCCAGAATTAGTGTAGTAATAAAATTAGTTTAATAAGGGAGTTATTATGAAAAATATTTTAATCACCGGTGGTGCCGGATACGTAGGAAATGTCTTAGTTCCACAATTGCTAGATGAAGGCTATAACATAACTGTTTACGATATTATGTATTATGGCAAAGAGACTTTGCCGCTTAGCCATCCTAACTTAAATATTATAGAAGCAGATATTCGTGATACAGCTAAGTTTGCTGCTGCATGTGAAGGAATTGATTGTGTTTTACATTTAGCATGTATTTCTAATGATCCAAGCTTTGAACTAGACGGTGGATTAGCTAAGTCTATTAACTATGATTGTTTCGAAGACTTAGTAACATCAGCAAAAGCAGCTAAGGTTAAACGTTTTGTATACTGTTCTTCTAGTTCTGTCTATGGTGTGTCTGATCGTCCACAAGTGACTGAAGATACTCCATTGTTACCTTTAACTGATTACAATAAATACAAAGGTTTATGTGAACCACTATTGTGGAAGCATATGTCTGATGATTTTACTTGTGTAACAATTCGTCCAGCTACTGTTTGTGGTTATAGCCCACGTACACGTTTGGATTTGTCGGTAAACATTTTGACAAACCACGCGGTAAATAAAGGCATGATCACAGTATTTGGTGGTGAGCAGCAGCGTCCTAATTTACATATCCAGGATATGGCTGATGCATATAAACTAATGATTAAAGCTCCACATGAAAAGATTCATGGTGAAACTTTTAATATTGGGTATGAGAACTTTTCAATTATGCAATTAGCACAGTTTGTAAAAAAAGTTGTAGAACAAGAATTCCCAGAGAAAGGTGAAATTCCAATTAAAGTTACTGAATCTGACGATAAACGTTCTTATAGAGTAAATTCCGATAAAATAAAAGATATTTTAGGATTTTCAGCAACTCATTCTATAGAGGATGCGGTACGTGATTTATGTAAAGCATTTAAGGCTGGTAAACTACCAAACTCATTTGATGACAACATCTACTTTAACGTAAAACGTATGCAGGAGCTGGAAGTAGTATAATGACAAAACAGGATGTTGCGGTTGTCACTGGAGGGGCGGGCTTTATAGGTAGTCATATGGTTGATTTGCTACTCGCACAGGGTTACCAAGTGCGAGTAGTGGATAATTTGACCGGTGGACGCGAAAGTAATTTAGCTCAGCATAAAAATAATAAAGACTTAAGCTGTGAATGGATGGATATTCGTGATCTACCTGCTTCATCGAAGATTTTCCAACAGGCGAAGTTTGTTTTTCATTTTGCCGGTGTCGGGGATATCGTTCCTTCTATAGAGAAGCCCGTAGAGTATATGAGCACTAATGTGCAAGGCACAGTCAAAGTGTTAGAAGCAGCACGCGCTGCTTCAGTACAAAAGCTGGTATATGCTGCATCATCCTCTTGTTATGGCCTAGCCGATGTGCCGACTAAAGTTGATCATAAGATTAATCCCCAGTATCCATATGCTTTATCTAAGTACATGGGTGAGGAAGCATGTTTTCATTGGCAACAGGTATATAAGTTACCGGTTAATTCGGTGCGTATTTTTAATGCATACGGTACTCGAGTTAGAACTACCGGTGTATATGGCGCTGTATTTGGGGTTTTCTTCAAACAAAAACTTGCCGGTAAACCTTTTACTGTGGTTGGTGATGGTGAGCAGAGTCGTGACTTTCTATATGTTACAGATGTTGCCAAAGCTTTTCTGGCTGCGGCAGATACCGAGCATGTAGGGCAAATATATAATTTAGGCGCCGGTAATCCACAAACAATTAATCATTTAGTAAAATTATTGGGTGCTAATGATGTCGTGTACATACCAAAACGTCCTGGAGAGCCTGACTGTACATGGGCTGATATAGCAAAGATAACTACAGAGTTGAATTGGAAGCCACAGGTTTCATTTGAAGAGGGCGTTGCACTGATGCTAGCAGAGATAGACAATTGGCAAGATGCTCCTTTATGGGACCAAGAGTCAATTAAGGGTGCTACTAAAACTTGGTTTGAATATTTAGGAGAAACACAAGAAGCATAATTATATGATGCCCAGTTGATCTCTCAAGCATGCGTGATCAACAAATTATAACAGAGTAAATAATTAAATAAATATTTTGGCAGATATTGACAATTAGCAGGATGCTCCCAAGTGGAATGAAATCATTTTAGACAGCAGAAAATGGTTTGTGTATTAAAGGAAATGGAGAAAGGATAGATGTCTGATACGCCTCATGATCTACTTAAAGAGTTTGGTCATAAGATAAAAACAGCAGAAGAGATTAAGCAGATTATTGGCGAACGACCGCGTGATAATAAGGTAATTATGTGTCACGGGGTTTTTGATATTGTGCATCCAGGTCATGTAAGGCACCTTGTATATGCAAAAAGCAAGGCAGATATTCTAATTGCAAGCATAACATCAGATTTTCATATCAAAAAAGGTTTGCACAGGCCTCATGTGCCGCATAACTTACGCGCAGTTAATATTGCAGCGTTTGAGGCTGTAGATTTTGTGCTTATTGATGAAAATCCAACACCTATTGATAATATTAAGTACTTGCAACCTGATTATTTTGCAAAGGGGTATGAGTATGTTGCCGAGGGCATGCCGCCAAAGACTAGTGAAGAGGCAGATGTATTAGAGAGTTATGGTGGGGAAATTATTTTTACGCCTGGTGACTATGTGAACTCTAGTAGCTCATTAATTAAGCTATCTACTCCAGAGCTTAAGCTAGAGAAGCTATCTATAGCAATGTCTGCTGAAAAAGTAACTGTTAAAGACTTACGTGATTGCATACAAAAGTTTGCTGGACTAAAAGTACATATTGTCGGCGACTTGATTATTGATAGTTTTACCCGTGCGGCCATGATTGGTGGCCAGACTAAGTCTCCAACTATGAGTGTGCTATATGAGGGTAGAACTGATTATGTAGGTGGTGCTGGTGTAGTTGCAAAACATATGCGCGCTGCAGGTGCAGAAGTAATTTTTACAACTGTTTTAGGTGAGGATGCTTTTAAGGACTTCGCGCTTAAAGATCTACAAGCTGCAGGAGTGGAAGTCAAAGCAATTGTTGACAAAACGCGGCCAACTACCCAGAAAAATGCGATCATCGTAAAAGACTATCGTTTACTAAAAATTGATACCTTAGATAATACCTCTATTTCTGACCCTATCTTGAAGCAATTTGTAGAGAATATTGAGAATGTGCATGCAGATGCAGATGCAGTTGTATTTAGTGACTTTAGGCATGGTATCTTCAATAAACGAACAATACCTACTTTATCTGCAGCAATTCCTGCAAATGTGTACAAAGTAGCTGATAGCCAAGTTGCTAGCAGATGGGGTAATATAACTGAGTTTAAAAATTTTGATTTAATAACTCCTAATGAGCGTGAAGCTAGATTTTCTATGGCTGACCAAGACTCTGGTATACGATCTTTAGCTGCATCATTGTATGACGCGGCTCAATGTAAAACTTTAATGCTCAAGCTTTCTGAAAAGGGTATGCTAACTTGTAAAAGCCCAGAGCATGATGCACTAGATTCATTTTTAGTACTAGAGAGTTTTGCCAACAGAGTGCTTGACCCAGTTGGTTCTGGGGATGCGCTGTTGGCTTATAGTACTTTAGCAATGCTCGCTACTAAGTCTCCAGCTATAGCTTCAATAATTGGTTCTATTGCAGCTGCTTGTGAGTGTGAAGTAGATGGTAATATTCCTGTCACACCTGATTTAGTTGCAGAAAAGTTAGAGTCAATTTTTAAACATATGGCATATGAAGCAAATGTTACTGAGGAAGTAGAATGCGTATAGTTATAGTCGGCCTAGGTGTGCAAGGTGTTAAGCGCCAAAAAATTGCTGGTGATAATTGTGTTGCTTCAATTGACCCAGTCAATCCCGCTGCTACCTATATGACATTGCAGGATGTGCCACTTAATAGTTTTGATGCAGTATTTATTTGTACCCCTGATGAACCAAAATATAATTTGATTCGATATTCATTAGTAAATAAAAAACATGTTTTAGTGGAAAAGCCATTAGCTTGTGAGAATACTGAAGAATTACGGCGTCTGGCTGTAAGTAATAATGTTGTATTCTACACTGCATATAATCATCGTTTTGAGCCGCACTTTGTACGTATGCGCCAACTAATAAATTCTCGCAAATTAGGTCGTATTTATCACTGTAGGATGTTCTATGGCAATGGTACTGCACGTCTCGTACGTGATTCTGCGTGGCGTGACGCTGGTGCAGGAGTATTGCCAGATTTAGGCTCTCATTTACTAGATACCATGCATTTCTGGTTTGGAGATGAAGTTTTTCAACGCAGTTTTTCAATTTTGAGTAAACAAAATTTTGAGAATGCAGCTCCTGATCATGTGATTTTTGCAGATTTGCACTCTAGTCTAACTATAGAAGCAGAAATGACTTTATTATCTTGGCGTAACCATTTTACTTGCGATATCTTTGCGGAGCATGGCAGTGCGCACATTCGTTCATTGTGTAAATGGGGGCCTAGTACCTTTACGCATAGAAGTAGAATTTTACCTAGTGGACGCCCCACAGAGACCAGCGATACCATTGTCCAGCCTGATCCTACTTGGCAGCTTGAATATGAGCATTTTTTAGGCTTATGTGCCGATGGAAGTGATAATTGTGCTTTGGAAGTAGATAGCTGGATTCACGGTGAATTAGAAAGAATGGGTAAAGAAGAGTTGTTGATTGCATAGGATGTACGCATGAGTTTAAAAGTTGGATATGCAGGTCTTACACATTTGGGTTTAAATTACGCAGTAGCTGGCGCCTCCAAAGGATTTGACATTGTAGGCTATGATCCTAACCCTGGACGCATCAATGATGTTGTAGAGCCTGGATTGCCAGAAGCATTAGAGAATAATAAGACAAAGCTACATTTTACTAATCAAATACAAGACTTAAAAAGCTGTGATATCGTTTATATTGCTCCTGATGTTGTGACAGATGATAAAGGCCAAAGTGATTTAACCTACATTAAGCAAATGATACATGATGTGGTAGAAGTTTTAGATGGCAAGACTATTTTGGTAGTGTTAGCACAGGTACCACCAGGTTTTACATCAAGTGTTAAATATCCTGCAGCAAATAAATTTTATCAAGTTGAGACTTTAGTTTTTGGTCAAGCAGTGCAACGTGCATTGCAACCAGAGAGATTTATTGTGGGTTGTGCTGTCGGTGAAGCAGTTGCTCCTAAGTTGCAGGAGTATTTAGATGCGTTCAATTGTCCGATTTTACCTATGGGCTATGAGAGCGCAGAGCTCGCTAAAATTGCGATAAATTGTTGTTTAGTAGCATCTATAGGTGTAGCTAATAGTTTGGCAGAGATTTGTGAAAAAATTGGTGCGGATTGGAGTGAGATAGTCCCTGCTTTACGCTTGGATAAGCGAATTGGCGAATATGCTTATTTGAAGCCAGGCTTAGGAATAGCTGGGGGCAATTTAGAAAGAGATTTAGCAACGATCGTCAATTATGCAACTGAGCATGGTACTGATAAGAATGTAATACAATCACTAAGGACTAATAGCGCACATAGGCGCAATTGGCCGCTGAAAGTTTTGTATGAAAAAGTATTGTCTAAAAATCCACAAGCAAAAATTGCTATATGGGGCTTAACATATAAAGAAAACACCCATTCGCTCAAGAATTCTCCAGCACTGCATTTGTTAGCAGATATAGCGGGTAAAGATATTACCGCATATGACCCAGTAATTAAGCATTTACAAGGAGTTGTCATAGCTAGTACAGCATTAGAAGCAGTTAAGAATGCAGATGTATTAGTTATTATGACTCCCTGGGCAGATTTTAAAGAGGTTGACCCTAACTTAGTGCAACAGCAGATGCGTGGAAAAGTTGTTATCGACCCATACGCAGTGTTAGCTGATACTGCTGATTTTAAATACTTTACCTTAGGAAAGGAGTTTGTATGCTAGAGCATTTAAATGCTGAAGAGATAAAACCACAACGTGTAGTAATAGTAGGAGCTGGTGGCTTTGTAGGTAGTACAACTGCACGTAATTTACGCGAGAAAGGTATTGCCACTATTGAGCTAACACGCAATGAGATAAATCTGCTTAAAGACAATGCCGCTCATAGCTTGGCTGAGTACATTCAACCTGGAGATGCCTTAGTAGTTATTTCTGCCATTGCGCCTTGTAAGAACAGTACGCAATTAGTACGAAATCTGCAGATGATGGAGGTCGTATGTGAGGTTATTGCACAAAAGGGTGATCATCTATCTCATATCGTATATATCAGTTCTGATGCAGTATATGCTGATGATGTTTCGTTGACGACTGAGGAATCTAAGGTAGAGCCTTCTAGCATGCATGGTATGATGCATGCAGCTAGAGAATTGATGATTAAAACTGCAGCAGGTAGTACGCCTTTAGCAATATTAAGACCAAGTCTATTGTATGGTATAAAAGACCCACACAATGGCTATGGCCCTAATAGTTTTTTTAGGCTTGTAAAGCAGGAGCAGAATATATCTTTATTTGGTGGTGGTGAAGAACAACGCGATCACATTTATGTCGAAGATGTGGCTGAAGTAATAGCGCAGACTCTACTGCATAAAAGTAAAGGTATATTAAACATTGCCACTGGAATTAGTGTCTCATTTCGTGCAATAGCAGATAAGATTGTTGAGGTTGCAAAAGCTGATATTAAAGTAGAGCCTACAGAGCGCAAAAACCCAATTACTCATAGGCACTTTGATGTCACGGCGTTTCGCAAGGCATTTCCTAACTTTAGTTATACAGATATAGAGACTGGTTTAGCCAAAGTTGAACAAGAATATAGTGAGATGGTGTAATGGAAGAAGTAAATTTACTAGCATCTTTGCCAAAGACTAAACGTAATATACAAAAAAGATCAGAGGCAAAAGATCCTAAAGTAATTGAAGAATCACGCCAGTATGGTCAGATGTACTTTGATGGTCCGCGTGATTATGGTTATGGGGGATACAGATATGATGGCCGATGGGTGCCAGTAGCTAAAGATATAGTAAAATACTATAACCTCAAACCTGGAGATAAAGTATTAGACGTGGGAGCTGCAAAAGGATTCTTAGTTAAGGATTTGTTATCTTGTGGTATAGATGCATATGGATTAGATGTATCAAAGTATGCTCTACAAAATAGTGAGGCCGAAGTTGTTGGGCGTTTGCATCTTGGTAGTGCAGATAGATTGCCGTTCCCAGATAATAGCTTTGATTGTGTGATTTCATTAAACACAATTCATAATTTTACACGCGCAGATGCAGTTATAGCTATGCAAGAAATTCAACGTGTATCTAAAGGTAAATCATTTGTACAGGTTGACTCATACTATACTCCTGAGCAGAAAGAAATATTTGAGAGTTGGGTATTAACTGCGAAGTTTTATGATTATCCAGAGGGATGGATAGAGCTATTTAAGGAAGCGGGGTATACCGGTGATTATTATTGGACAATTATTGATTAAATATTAGGAGATAAATGAATGGCAAATAAAACTTATGCAATCTTAGGCGGTGGTGGTTCTTTTGGGATCCACGCTGCACAGTATTTACTTGATCATGCTGATCCTAAAAAGGTTATTGGCGTAGGTAGAAATCCTTTACGTCCTGAGCCATTTTCTTTAAATATAGAAAAACATCCTAAATACGAGTATCACGCACGACATGTTACGTACGAGTTTGACTTGTTAATGGAATTATTGGATGAGCAAAAGCCAGATGTAATTATTAACTTTGCTGCCCAGGGTGAAGGAGCAGTTTCTTGGAAGCACTCATGGCGTTTCTTCGAAACTAACTCTATGGCACTTGCTAGATTAGCTGAGGAGCTATCAAAGCGTGATTATATGGAACGTTTTATTCAGATTGGTACTTCTGAAATGTATGGCTCTGTAGATCATGCAACTAAAGAAGATGAGCCTATTAAGCCTACTAGTCCATATGCTGCATCTAAAGTTGCCTTTGATATGTATTTAGATTCTATCTATAAGTTTCTAAAATTTCCGATGAATATAGTTCGTCCATCTAATTGTTACTGTCCTGGACAGCTCTTACATAGAATTATCCCGAAGACAGTTATTTCAGGTCTAAAAGGCCAGCAGTTACCTTTACATGGTGGTGGTCGAGCTGAAAAGTCATATTTACACGCTAGAGATTTGGCGCGTGCGATTTTGATGGTTTCGGAGAAGGCGCCTTTTGGTAAAACTTATAATGTAGGACCACTAAAACCTACTTCAATTCGTGAAGTTGTAGAATTAACTGCACAAGCTTTGGACATGAAGTTTACTGATGTTTGTATGATGGCTCCAGATCGCTTAGGGCAAGACTCTAGATATTGGTTGGATTCTAGTCGTATTAAAGAAGACTTAGGCTGGGAACAAGAAATTGATTGGACTGAGGGCTTAGATGAAATGGTTGCTTGGGGTAGAAAATACTTTGATCAACTAAAAGATGTACCTATGGATTATGTATTGAGGGGATAATGATAATGGATGCACAAGCAGCCAAGCAAAGGTGTATTGAGTATAGAAAGAGAATTCTAGATATTTCGCAGACAGTTACTGCATTGCATGTAGCACCTGCTTTTTCTTGTTTAGAAATCACTGATTTGATATATCATGAGTTAAAACGTGATCAGGATACGTTTTTAATGTCCAAAGGACATGGTTGCTTGATCCAATATGTAATTTTAGAGAAGTTGGGCGTACTTAGCTCAGAGGATTTACGGCTATATTGTAATCCTGCTGGTAGATTAGGAGCACACCCTGACTACGGTGTACCAGGAATAGCTGCATCTACTGGTTCACTAGGCCATGGTACGGGCATAGCTGTAGGTATGGCATACGCACATAAGTTACAGAAACAGGATGCCAATATTTACTTGGTTTTATCTGATGGTGAGTTACAAGAGGGCTCTACCTGGGAAGCAATTGCGACTGCTGCAAATCTTAACACCAATAATTTGATAGCATTTCTTGATTTTAATGATTTTTCAGGTTTAGAAAAGATGAGTGATGGTCACCCAGCCTTTTATCCGATTGTAGAAAAGCTTGAAGCCTTTGGGTGGGAAGCTATAGAGGTTGATGGCCATGATGCTGCTGCTATGCACAATGCATTACAAAAGCGCAGTGGAAATAAGCCATTTATGGCAGTATGCAACACTATTAAGGGTAAGGGTGCATCATTTATGGAAAATGTAGCTATCTGGCATTATCGTTCACCAAATCCAGATGAATATAAGCAAGCTTTAGCAGAATTAGAAATAGAGGGGGTATAAGGTGCGTAATAGATTTGCAGATGTGTTTTATGAATTAGGCAAAGATGACCCACGTCTAGCTATAGTTGTTGCTGATATCTCTCCTGCTGGCTCGATTGCAAAGTTTAGAGAACATTTTCCAGATAGGTTTGTTAATACTGGTGTAGCAGAGCAAATTATGATTGGCTTATGTGCCGGTATGTGTCAAAAGGGTATGCGACCTTTTGCTTATACAATCGCTACATTTACTTTATATAGACCATTCGAGTTTGTGCGAGATGATTTGGCGTATCAGAATTTACCGGTAACAATCGTAGGCATAGGTGGTGGTGTAACTTATTCTACATTGGGCGCTACACATCATGCTATGGAAGACATAGCAGTGGCCAGTGCTATTCCTAATATGACAGTAATTGCACCATGTGATCCTGATGAGGTAAGCATTGTTACGCGTTGGTGTGCCCTAGAAAATCAAGGTGGTCCAGTATATTTACGTCTTGGTAAGGCCGGCGAGCCAATAATTACTCAGGATGCTGAACCTTTTAAACTAGGTAAGATTAGATATATTAAGCGGGGTAAGGGCACTTGTATCTTATCTTATGGCGTAACTGTACATAAAGCTTTAGCGAAGGCTGGTGAATTAGGCGATGTCTCAGTTGTTAATTGCCACACTATAAAGCCGTTAGATAGAGAAGGTATAAGCCAATTATTAAATAATTATGACAAAGTGATTGTGATGGAAGAACACGTGCCACATGGTGGTTTAGGCTCAAGGGTAAAAGAAATTGCATGGGACATTGGGGCTAAGTGTAAGATAGAGCACCAGTCACTACGTGATGAATTTATTCATGTATATGGTACCCATGAGCAGGTGCTGGAGGCTCATGGGTGGTGAATAGTAACTTCTTATTATTACTCCTTTAGTAAGAAAGTCCTAATCTTTGTATAATATGTGGAGGGATAATCTGATTACATCTACTTATTTGTTGTTCCGACATTACTGTTCTCCACTCATTGTGCTCACCATTTCTAAAGTGAGTTGAACTATCCTTTGCAATTTCAACTTGCTTATAATTTTCTTTGGGTATTTCATAAAACTCCAATATTTTATCTATATAGCTATTATTGTCTTGGAGGAATTGTTCATATGTTAAGACTATGATTTCTACATTTTGTGGCTTACTATCTATGTATTTAAACCAATCATCCATCCATGTCACTAGGTTAGGTAGATAATTTTCTATGTACCAATCAATCTGTTTAGTAAGATCTTGCTCATATAATTCCATTGGCGCAGTTGGAGCAACGTAATACAAATAATTTGTATCATTTTGTTTATAAAGTTTATTCTGATGGTGTATCCACGATAGACAGGCTTGCCTTGGATCCCTTAGATGTAAAATCATCTTAGAACTATACTTTTCTAACAACTGTGTATTAAACAAAGAAGGGTCTAAATGTTCTTGAGTAATAGCGTGAGAATTATTAAATTGCTCAAATTTTTCAGGGCTGATGTTGTCACGCAGTGCATATCCGGGAGATATATATTGGAACGGAATGCCTAATCCCTTCTCTAGAGTTTTTGCTATAAAAATACTACCAGATTTGGGCATAGTATTAAAAATAATATGCTTAGCATCAACGATATTATTTGTGTTTTCTTCTTCAACGCCATTGCTACTTTTTTCAGCAATGCTATTTATATTCTCGTTTTTTGCATGTTTATGAAAATAAAAAAAACCACTCGAAACAATTAAGGCAGACAGAGAAATAGTAATAATAAATTTTTTCATTTCATATATTCCTTGACATTAATTTAAGATCAAAAACTTTAAATTCCATTTCACCATTTAGTGCTATTAACCTGTAATTCAGGATGTGACACTAAACAATGCCATATAACTCCTTGGTACGCTTCACTCAAAGGAGTAATTAAACTACTGTCTATAGGTGGTACGACTATAGATATATCAGCAACTTGAGCAGTATAACCACCATCTTTTCCAAGAATGCCTAGAATAGTTGCCGACTCTTGCTTGGCGGTATCTAAAGCCTTTATTAGATTGACGCTTACATTTTTCTCGAGACTTCCGCCTCCTACTGAGAAGACTAAAATAGCATCTTTACTATTAACTCTGCTTGTCTTAAGCCATGAGCTAAAGACTTGATTCCAGCCATCATCATTTGTTCTGGCGGTAAGTTCTGATACATTATCGGTTGGTGCATATGTTTCAATATTACATAACTTTCTAAAGTCATTTACTGCGTGACTTGCATTTGCTGCGCTGCCACCAACACCCAAAATAAATAGTCGCCCTTGTCTTTCTCTCACTGCTTTTAACGCAGCTGCCATTTTTTCTATCGTTTCAAAATTAATAATTTGGGATATTTCGCTAACCAGATGAAAATAGTGTTCTACGTGCGTCATGTAGTAATCGCCTCTTCCTTATTTGCTTCTACAGGGTAATATCTCTCAAAAACTTCTGCAACTGTGCCAGAGCATTTTATTTGTCCATGCTCTAATAAAATTGCCTTATTACACAATTTCTGTACCAACTCTTTTGAGTGTGATGCCAAAACAATGATATCTGTACGATTATAAAGGTCTTCCAGCCTTTTTTTTGCCTTCTCAGCAAAAGAGTTATCGCCAGCGCCAATTCCTTCATCTACTAATAAAATATTTGATTCTATGGCAGTGGCTATTCCAAAGCATAGCCTAGAAATCATCCCTGCAGAGTAAGTTCTGACTGGTAACTTAATATAATCCTCAAGTTCTGAGAAATTAACTATATCATCGGTTTTATCTTTAATTTGTTTATTTGTCATGCCAAGATATGTTGCGATTGTCTTAATATTTTCAAGCCCGGTATCAGCGGTATCTAATCCTGGGGTAATGTTAAATAGAGGGGTAACTTTACCATGATGGGAAACCTTACCGTGCGTTGGGGCATATATACCAGCTAAAACACTCAGAAGTGTGGACTTGCCAGCGCCATTATGTCCTATTAGAGCCAGCCTATCCCCATCTTCTAAATTGATATTAATATTACTCAGAGCTGTGACAGAAACAGACTTCTTTTTAGTATTTAGCTTTCCGCCTACATACCGATTAGCCAATATGCTACGAAAACTCTTATCTGCGCCATATATTGGTATATCCAAAGAGACATTGTGAAGCTTTATCCAGGATTGCATATTGTATTCCTATAGCCAGAAAATAATTTTTTTATGGTGTTTAGACAATGCTATTATCGTGATAAGTGCACATATTAAAGAAAATCCTATTGTATACATCCAATTATCAAGAGTAGGTGCTTGGCCAAGCAGAGGCATTCTAATAATACTAATGTAATGATGTAATGGATTTAATTGAGTCACAATTAAGCCTTTACTTCCTAATTGATGTGGTTGCCACATAATAGGTGTTACAAACATGGCAAGCTGAATTAAGCTATTGATAATTTGCTGAAAATCTCTAAAGCGTAAGCACAGCATGCCAAGAAGTAAAGACATCCAAATACCAGTAAAGAATGTTACTATTAGCCCAGGTATAATATAAAGCAGATTAAGATTAATAGAGGTTCGAGCGTAAACCAATACTATTGCAACTACTAGTAAGTGGTGAAAAAATACCATTAAATTTCTGCTTGAAACTAAACAAGCATAAGTACTATGTGGTAGAAAAATTTGCCTCATATATGCCTCAGAGGACATAAATGTTACACAACCTTCATGCAGAATACTTTGTATTAAAATCCATGATACATAGCCTGTGCAGAAGTAAGGCATAAAACTTCTAGGGTCGCTTTTCCATAAACTACTTAGCAAAAAACCCATACAGCCTATAAAAATTCCTAGGCTTAAAGTAGTCCAGAAAGGACCTATTAAGGTACGACGGTATCTTCTGCGGATCTCAGAAAACCCCATGAAGATCCATAGCTTATAGTTTTTAAGTGCTGAATATATATCATTAATTGCTACTTTGATGTTTTGTATAAAACTAACTTTATCGGTTGTTGGGTTATTGTCTAAAATAACACTTGTCGTGCTTTGGAAAGTGTTCATTATTTACGACCATCTAAAGGTAATTAAAGGTGGGATATTACATTAAATCCTTTGATAGTTCAACCAAACTGATATGTTGACCAACTGTCTTTTAGGTGAAGACTACTTTTTACCGCAACATAGCGCAATATGATAATGAGCCATGGCATGATATCCCGTATGAACAACTTCATCGTTCATAGAAAACATAAATACGTTGTGGAAAAACTTTAACATTAAATCTTTAAATTCACTTTGTTGTTTGCAGTTTATATGCCCTAATTTGCTTTGTGCAGAGGCATATGGTTGAGAGTTAAGAGAAGGCATCCCAATAACTGCCACCCCGTGTTTTGTAAGAGGTGTCATAGCATTTTTAATAAAAGTTAACTCATCATCTTTTTTTATATGCTCTAATACATCAAGACTATAAAGTCCATCAAAGGTGCCGCTTACAGGTCCTTGCAACATATCATGTAATTTAAAATCTATTGACCACTTGCTATTGTTCCTGCTTTTTGCATCTTCAATAAAGCTTCTATCAAAATCAATAGCTGTTAAATTTTTTACTTCTTGACGTACAATTCTAGAAGCAAATGCATCTGAGCATCCTACCTCTAATACTGAGTTGCTGTTAGCCAGCATTTTAGCAACAAACTTATATCTTGCTAAAGTAAATGCAAGTCTTTTGGGGTCATCTTGCCATGCCCAGCTAGTCATTAGACCTAGTGTTTCGTAACCTTCACTTTGTATACGTTTTATTGCCTCTTGATACTGAACTTCTCCAGCACTATTTATTTCATTATTGTCCATGTGCTTGCCCCATCTGTATTGATATAGTAATGCTTGATACATCTCTTCTATTGATGGCGCCCTTAACTTTTTTGCTGTTAGCAGCATATATGTTATGCAACAAAACATTCAAACTGCCATATATAAAACCCAATCCATGCGCAATTATCTTGATAAAATTGCCTCTCTTATTTAGATGTTTATATATTTTTGATGAAAAGTTTAAGAAAATATTTTTTCTTAATTTTCCTTCTGCATAGTGTAAATGTATTTTTTCTAAAGCTAATAATTTTGTCAAAATGGCCATAAATTTAAATTCATCTGGTCTCATAGGCAGTAAGTTAATATACATTATTACAGGGCCGGTAAAATTCATATCTTTTGATAACAATATATTCGCTATACTTTCTATATCAGTATGCGTAGCAGTTATAAAAATTAAGTCAAAAGAATTTAAATCATTTTGCATTAGTATTTCTTTGCTACTAATTGTATGTGTGCAACCTAAAAACTGATTAAAACTATCTATATTGGAGTCTGAAACACATAGTACAGCTTTATTCTTATATTGCTGCAGTTGATTTAGACATACAGAGTAGTCCTGGTATTTATAATGCAGCTTGTTAAAGTAGGGGGAGGCTCCATATAGTATCTTTGTTAATTTTGGAACTATAGAGGTGCGGGTTTCTATGTTATTATTCTGTTTATCATCAAGCCTAGAAATGAAAATAGATTTTACACGTAGAAAGTTTATTGCACTTGTCCAGAATGGATGGTTAATATGTGATACTCTGGGAACTTTATCTAAATGAGCGTATAATTTTTCTAATCGATCATTCAGTATCTTCTCTTCAGGGATATGACTAGATAGATCTTTAGTATGAAAGTAAATAGATTGTTTGGAATAGTCATACTGTTCTTTTGTAACCCATGACTGCATTCTTTGATACACATCTGCAATAGATTGCTTTTCGAATATTATGTGTTCCGCCTCTTGTTCTTGAGGAGCAAGCTCTAAAAGAAAACCTTCATCTGAATCCGACAAAACACAATAATTACTTGAAGGACATAACTCAGGTATAAAACTATAGTCGCAGTAAGAAGATACATGTTGCATTGGACGCTCAGGTTTTATGCATAGCATAAATAGTATAAAGAATCTTCCTATAAGCAAGTTAGCATTTGGTTTTACGAAGAATTGATGTGCGATTGTCGTATCTAGTTTTCCGTCAATTATAGAGGCAATGACCATTGGATGTAAGTCTTGCAAAGCAAGGTTTACCATATCTCTTGGTGGTAAATCTAATATCATGTCATTCGTAATAGAAGGGCTTAGTTTATGCATAACAGACTCTGCTGATGCACGTAAACTAGGTGACAATATTGCAGAAAATCCATCATCCATTTTATCAACTATAGTGCTTAATAGGTTATTAGACATGACAAAATCTGCGTTTAGAAAGATGTAATTGGTCTGAACCTGTGTCTCAGGACTATCTTGCATAATAGCCCGTTCATAACCTAGAGTTAGGATAACGCCATAGTAATTGATAGGGAGTAAGTCATCAATTAAACAATGAGATATACTCGCATATTGGTTTAGTTGCTTTAAAATATCTTGTTTATTTATGTAGCATTTACTGAATTTAGTGGTAATGAATACAATTTCTACTGAATCACATTTATCCCGTAAGGCTTTTAGATTACCAGAAGCTAGCATTGATGAGAGGGTAAATTTAACAAGTCTATCGATATATACCTCTCCCCACACTGGTATCAGTATTTTAAATTTTTTAGACTGTTCAGATAGGGAATTGGAAACCACATTTCCTTTGTGATCTGTCATCAAATGAGCCTTAACAAATAATTAACATAAAATATGCGCAAAGTATGAACTAACGAAAGTTACAACATGTATTGATATTAGTCAAATTCTGTAACATGTTCAAATGTTGCTAAGTCACAGCTAAACTCTTGCTAGTTAATTTTCTTAACTTGGCGATGCAAAGGCAATCTACACGTACTCAGAGCTATGCATACATTGCATGAGCGAAGTAGATACTGAAGGTGCTGTAATTGCGTAGTGCTGTTGCGTCATTGAGCAATCAAGGCTTGAATAATTAGGCACTGAGTCTTTATCAATTCCTAAAGTTTTACAAGATACTGCTTGAATATTACTGACAGGCTTAGCTAGCATTCGAGATAATTCACAGGCAAATTGATAGTATGAAATGTCAGTTGCCCCTGATAGATGTATTATCCTATCTCTAGGATTTGTGAAGATTGTATTGAAGCTATTAACCAAATAATTTAAATGTATTGGGCTAATGGTCATATCATGAAAGGCTTCTATTTGCTGATTGGCATTTATTGCCTTAATCCAGTTCTCTAATAAAGGTAATTCATCGTGCAATACTTTAGTAATGCGTAGGATATAAGAATTACTTATATTATTTAACATATAATCTTCAACTAGAGATTTATGAGAACCATATATTGTTTTTGGTTCTTTCTTTTGGTCAATATGTGAAAAAGGGCTATCACCAGAAAATACAGCATTTGAAGAAATAAAAATAAGCTTGTCACACTTTGAAGATAGCTTATCTGCTAAGTATATCTGTGCGTCAACATTTATTAATTTGCTGAGTTTGGGCTGAGTTTGGCACTTTTTGATGTTAGTAAGAGCTGCACAAAATATTATATTATTAAACTCTCCATCTAAACTAAATTCTTCATATTGTTCGTAATCTAGATAAAGCACATCATTGCTAGCTTTGCTTCTATCTCTTGAAGTGCCTAAACACAGAATATCGCGTCTTAAATAATAATTATATAGAGCCCTGCCTAATGTGCTATCTGTCCCAAGAATTAAATTTGGCTTAAGCATGACAATCTCTCAACTGTAAACTACAAATTGTTAGGATACTATTCTGCATGATAATATCTATATAGAATGCCATGCAAATAAATTCTAAGCTGTAGCATAATATCAAAAGGCCTAATATAGCAGAACAATAAAAGTGTTTGTATTTTTCTTATATATCCTTTGCTATTAATTAGGTTACGCTTGATATTAAATAAGTAACGGGCCAAAAATCTTGATCTTAATGGTTTTGTGCATAGGGTTTGATATTTTTTTAGCAAGATCTCTTTTAAGTTATTAAAAATTATAGTTTGCTTGGATGAGTCGACATTATGCACATTTGCAAATCCACTCTGGCAAATCCTCCATGTAGCTAAGCGTCTTGGATCAAAGTTGCAGCCATACTTAAGGGCTAAAATTCTGCAGAAAAAATTATCTGTAAAACTGCCTAGTTCTGCGTCAAATCCCCCTTCAGATATAGCAAGCTCTCTATTGTAAATTGTAGTATTGCCAATAAACCAACTGTCTAATTTATATAAAAGTTTTTTAGTCTCAGATGGAGAAAGAAAACATCCTTGGTTACTAGGATAAGGCATGCGCATAGGTAACTTAACGTCAGGATGTTCTTCATTTACATACCATGCGGCAGAAGAAAAGAATGCTGCTGATGGCGCTTGATTAAAAGCATCACTAGCAATAGCAAGTAGGTTAGGCTCAATCCAGTCATCAGCTGCAGAGAGAAGTACATACGTACCCTTGGCCTCTTGTAATCCCAAGTTGATATTATGGATTACACCCATATTTTTGTGATTCTGTATTAAACGAATAAGTGGTGATTTGGCCATGTATGATTTAATAAGTTTTATACTATTGTCAGTAGAACAATCATCTATAACAATAATCTCACAAGCCGGGTGCGTTTGTGCCAATGCGTGATTCAAGGCATTTCCCAGATATTGGGCGTGATTATAATTTGGAATGACAATCGAGATGTCCATATCTACTCTACTACAAATACTAATAAGAGGCTTATCATAACTCTAACCATTTACTGTTTCAAATTGATCCAAATCTTTCAAGTTAGTTCACCTGTCAAAAAAAATGCGCCAAAAACGTGACATTGATTTGTTAGGTGCTAAACTATAGGTAATAGAACCCGCAAGGAGGCGGATGTGGCCGTAGATAATAATGGTCTGTTCAATAAAGTAAAAAGAGCAGTCACCAATGATAATAAAAAGGACTTTATAGGTCAGGACGACTTGTCTGCTGCTTACTCTGCGCAATACGAACATAAACTTAGCATTGAGAAAGAAAATTTACAGGCATCGCAGGAAGCTATTTATACTCAACGTATATTAGAAAAAGAACAGCAGCTGCAAGATAAGCTTCTAGAAGATAAGAAACGTATGCATAATGAACTTAAAGCAAAGTTCGAGCATATAGCGCGTCAAAAAATACTAGCTAAAGAAAAAGAAATAGCTCACAAGTACCAACAAGAATTACGTAAACTGCGTGAAGAAGATCAAGAGCTTATATCTAAGGTGCAAAAACAGCAGCGTATGAGTTCGGATGAGGCGCAGCGTGAAATTGTAAATCTACAGCAAGAGCTAGAGCAGGTAAAGCGGCAGCAGGAATTAACTTTAGACGAAGAGCGTATTAAAGTACGTAGCCAACAAGAAAAAATCCTTCGAGCTGAATTTGCGAATGTTATTATCACGAAAGAGCGTGAAGTAAAGCTTAAAGAAGCAGAGAGCTTTAATAAACAATTAAGCGACATAGAGCAAGAGTTAAAACACACTTACAAGCAAGAATTAGAGCAGCATGAATCCAAATTACGTGCAAAACTTGAGTCTCAATTTAAGGAAGCCTTAGAGTCGCAGGCACAAGAGCTGCAAGAAGAATATCAGAGCAAAATAAGACAACAAGAGCAAGAGTTTAAAACTATACTACGCCAGCAATGTGCGAGTGAAGTAGCCCAAGCCACTAATGCATTAGAAATTGAATTTTCTAAACAGAAATTGGGATATGAGCAAGATATTCAGCATCTGCAGGCTGAAGTTGCGAATAATAACCCAGCATTGGAAGCTACTAGGGAGCGTTTAAAACAGGAGATTAGCGCTGAGCTGGAAAAGGAATTCTTAGACAAAGTTGCAGCTAAGTGCCAGCAGCTAGAAAGTAGCAAAGAGTCTGAGTTACAAACACTTTTATCTGTAGAGAGGGAAAAAATTGCCGCAGCTCTAGAAGAAGAGAATGCTATCGTTCTTAAATACAAAGAGCGTGAGCTAGCAGAAAATCTAGAAGTTACTATTGAACAAGAAAAAAGTCGTCTAGCTGAGGAATATTCCACTCAACTGCAAGATAAACTTGCCTCACGCACAGATGAGATAGCAGCAGAATATAATCAAAAATATGAACAACGTATTGAAGAGCGAGTTACTGCAGCCGTAGTACAAGAGAGGGCTAGAATAACTGAAAATTTTGCACAAGAGCGAGCATCAATAATTGAAAACAATAAAGCAGAGCTTGATGCGTTTTATGCAGAGCAAATGAAGAGTAAAATTGCTGAGGCTGTGACAAAAGTGCAAGCAGAGCATGACTTATTTATAACTGAATTTGAGAAGCAGATAATGCAACAGCAAGAAACTGCGCTTGCTGAAGAAGTTAATAAAGCTGTTCGTAAGCGTGAAGCTGAGATGGAGCAAGTGTTTAATAAGACTAAACACATTGAAATAGAACAACTCAAACAAGAATTTGCCGAAGAATATACTAAATTGCTGCAGCAAAAAGAGCAGGAGCTGGTAACGCAAAGACATGAGCAGACTGAGAAATTTGAGGATGAGTTAAACCAGGCTAGACAGGAATGGGATAGTAAAAGAGAGCATGACCTGCTCCTACTAGAGCAAAAATACTCAGAACAAATGAGCTCTGATAACAACGTGCAGATGGTGGAGTTAGAGAAAAAGCTAAGAAGAGAGTTTCAAGATAAGCTTGATAAACAGCGTATCGCAGCCGACAAAGCATACGTTAAAAAACTTGAGCAAGAAATCAAGAATGTAAAACATAATTACAGAAATACATTCTTACAAGAGGCTACACAAATAAAAGAGCAAGATTTACAACGTATAGAAGCACAAATAAGTAAAGAGTATGCAAATAAGCTTAAAGAGAAGATATCTGCCATAGAAAGCCAGTGCATGCAAGAAATTTCTGCCCATGAGCAAGAATGTGAGACTGACTTACGTGCTAAAATGGAAAATGAAATGCGCGAACGTCTAGCTGCAGCTGAGAAAGAGCTACAAGGCAAAGTAGAAGCAAAAGTTGAAGCAGAGCGTAAACAAATGCATCTTAAATATGCACAAGAGAAAACAGACTTAATTAAAGAGTTGAGTGCTAAGTTTAGACAAGAGCATCAACAGGCATTACAAGAGCACGAAGATGCTCTTCGTGATAGCCTGTATAAAGAAATGGTTAAGCAAAAAGAATATATTCAACAGAAATTCGTTAATAGTCGTGAGTCCGCGCTACAAGAGCAAAAGCGTCGTTTAGAAGCGCAACATAAACACGAAATGGAGCGTATAAAGCAGGGGTTCTTTAGTCCTAAAACTAACACTATTTTAGCTGAAAGGAAATAGGCACTCATATCTGATCCTCTGCACGCTATAAGAGCATATTAAGTGTGAATCCTTTTGTATCGCAGATGATTAACTGCCATCTCTTATTCATTCTGGTTTCTTCTTCTTAAAAGTTAAATAAATAACATTTTTTTAAGCTAATAAGTCAAAATAGCGTATCAGTTATTCTAGATATCAGATATATTGGGTATAAGGCTAATAATTTTAAAGGCCTTCGAATATAAAGATATTCCTGTTACTGAGGTATAAGTGGTAAACAAACAATCTAATGTAATTGATGATATATATGCTTTAATAGCAGAAATTTCACCCTTAGATCAGCTTGAAAAAGATCATATTGACGATACCTTGCGCTGGATTAAAAGTGGCGCACCAGTTTTTCGTATCCATAAACCAAATGTTCCAGATAAGCATTTAGCTTGCTACTTTTGTTTGTTTGACCCAAAAACTGAAAAAATATTGTTAGTTAATCATATTAATGCTGGATTATGGCTGCCGCCTGGGGGACATGTTGACATAAATGAGCATCCCCAAGAAACCGCTAGACGTGAGTGTATGGAAGAGTTACATATATCAGCTACCTTTTTACTAGAAACGCCAATTTTCATAACTCAAACCAACACTGTAGGTAAAACTTCCGGTCACGTAGATGTAAACCTTTGGTATGTACTGGAAGGTCAAAGTGATAGCTGCCTTGATTTAAAATCCGATGAGTTTATAACTACTAGATGGTTTTCTATACCAGAGGTGTCTGAGTTAAAAACCGATGCTTATATCGATAGATTTCTTAAGAAATTGCAGAGATTTGTCTTGAAATCTTCTGATATACTGCGAGAGAAAGTATATTAATTAAAAAAATTATTCTAGATAGGCTATGATAGTCCAGTAGGTATTAGTGTGTTTACAAATTATCTTTGATTATCTTGGCTATAGCTGCATCTATTAATTTAGTGCTTGATGTAGAGACACCAGCATCTTTTGCAAAACTAGGCCATTTAGAAACAGAAGATTTTACCTCATTAATAATTGTAAGTGCGTCAGTTTTTTTAATATTGCTTATTGTTGCTAATTCTAACAGTTGCTTGATACCGGGATTTTTTCCTTCACCCATTACCATAGAGCAATGCTCCCCGCTAGGTCCTGAGGAAAATGTTAAATCATAAGAGGGAGAAACTCGCCAAGTACCATTTGGGTCGATTAAGAAAGAGAAATTTTTAGAGTGATCATCTCTGTTATGGCTTAAGACATTAAACACGCATACCCTATATTGTTTCTCACATTCTTTTATGTCTTTTGTCAAATGCATTGTTGCTTTCATTATCATTTCATAATCAATACTTGGATTTCTATGATCAGCATGTAGTAAACCACTTATTGTATGCATGTGTACTCTGGCATCATCTGTTATATCAAACCTTTTGGTTCCAAAAAAGCCAGATCCTTTGCGAGCTGGAAACAATTTAGATTTTGGCAAGTAGAGATCTGCATCTTGTGCCATCAAGTGATATGCATATTCAATTGCACCGATATCTTTTAGGTCTACGTGAGAAGGAAACTTAATTAGCCAATGCTCATTATCAATATGCATTAAAACTTTTGGCCGCGCACCTGATGACGACCCTCCAAGGTTGAGCAAGTCTTCAACATATTGGTCTTTATCGTACTCTTGAAAATCAACAATTTGTTCAGCAATTTGGTCTAATGATTCATGTGTAATACTTGCTGTGTGTTCTGCTTCTGGTTCATATATTAACGCTCCCATACCATTTGACCCTACAAAACAAAGTCGATCAAGAACAGATAGACTGCCAGGATTGATATTGTGCTTAATGAGTGTGCGATCTAGCAGTAATCTCCCCCAACCATCTGGCAGAGAATCATTAAAGACGCCAAATAATCCATCAAAAGTATAATCATTTCCTGCTATGACTCCAGATTTTAGAGGTAATTTAAATGGAGATAAGTTAAGTCCTTTTTCTAAAAAGCTAGCATCATATTCAAAAAAAATCTTTCGGTTATTGATGGCTAATCGCCCAACAAAAATTTTATCCTCTAGAGGTTTGTAGTAAACATGAACAACTTTTGCGTGATCAAACTTCATTGGCGACCTCTTTTTCGCGAATGTTTATTTAAAAGCTCGTCAATGGATGCTGGTAGGTGATCATCTACTTTGGTAAAGAGATGTTCAAATGTATCTAATTCACCTAGTGCCAGTGCAATTTTGAGTAATGAATCTAATGATATCTGCCCCTTTTGCTCAAATTTTTTCAATGTGCCGTAACTAACCCCTGATTTTTCAGACAGAGTTTTCTGGCTCATATTAAGTTTCAGGCGTTTTTCTTGAGCTTTTTTAGCAATTTCTTTAGCCATCTCAAATGGTGATTTTATTGATATCATAATATCTCTTCTAAGATTTTTCGTCTTATAGTAGATATTATAGTATCTTTTATATGGCAAGTCAATTTGAGAACTATGTTGGGCTATGATATGCATTTCTTGTTAAGCTAATTTAAAGTTACATTTTAAATTAGCTTATATATTGGCGGTGTTGAAAAGGATAGGTAGGCATAAAAACAGAAATAATCGCCTTTAGGTTGCGTTGCTGGGTATCTCATTAGGCATTCCAGAGTCACTATATATTAACACTTTTCCTAGGAGTAGTACGGAGTTCTACACCATAATCAAGCCTTATCAAGTCGTCTACGAGTTGTTTATGTTTGTCTTGCAGTGATTTCGCTTCTACAGCTATATCTTGAGGCTTTGGCTCAACCTTCTTAGACCAGGTTACTTTGAACCACGCGCTTCTTCTGTCTTGTTCCTGGTGTATTTGACGTCGCATCTTTTTTAGATGTGGCTGAATCTCATCTGCCCACTTATAAGCTTCATTGAGTGCTTTTTGAACTTCTGGTTTAATCGCAGGATATTGCGCTCTTATATCTTCAATTTGCTTTTGACGCGCTCCAATGCGAACATAAAAGCGATTTATATCATTCTTATATTCATTTAACTGCTCTTTATCTACATTCTGCATGTCAGAATTAGCTATTTCAGAAATTTTACTTAATAGACAATTAATTGCACTACACATAAGAGTGGCTAAATGCACTATTTCCTTATCTGTATCACGATTTTCTTTCCGATACCCTTTTAAATTTTCTTTCATTTCTGATAATGCGCTATTCTGTGTTGATTGTGATTCAAGTGCTGCTATTGGTGCATTGTGTGGATCAACCGAGAAAAAATTTGTTTGAGTGCACATGGTTCTATATTTTTCTTGGTTTGCAGGCAAATTAGAGTACAAACTATGCTCATAAGGTATTATAGTGTCATCTTGAACAGCAATACATCGTGCATCTCCGGGATTTAATTTATTAATTTCCTGAAAGGCCTCTAAGGGTGAGAAGTTAAGCCCAAATACTCGCACTAGTCCATTAACTAAGTAATACAAAGCATTCCCGAGTGTAGCGCGTAGGAAACGTGTAGGGATTTGGTTTTTGACAAATCCTCCAGCAGCACTAGCCATCTCCGCAAATGATCTATCACTAAATAGTTTTACACGATGACCTTCTCTTTGATAATCTCTAGCAACCATAGCGCTCATTGCACCACCTAGTGAGCGGCCCGATAATACTATATTATCGTATGGTATACCTTGTTCTCTCAAATGCTCGACTATACATTTTATTGCTCGCATATAATCTTCAGGGCCACGTGTTGCACCTGGGGTGTCTCGCACTCCTGGTGGATTAAATAAAATTACATCAGTATTTTCATCCATCATCGCATTTTTGATATAGTATGCTTGTTCTTCGTAGCAGGTAGCATTGCCATCACAGTGTATAATATATTGTTTATTTTTTTGATATTTTTGTCCTCCTCCGTGAACTGCCATACTTGCTACTAAATCCATCTTGTAAGGATTTTCTTTATCTTTTTTCAAGTCTTCCTGTAAATCGCAAAATACCGTAGGGTCACCATCAAGGGTTATATGTGGTACACCTGGGGCCTTTTTAAAACTCATTATCTTGGCGGGGTATATAATAGCAAATACACCGCTTCTTACCAGCCGCAACGGAGCCGTTATTGGTGTTAACAACGTTTTTAAACCAGCCATCAACAAACTCCTTAAAAATTTTAGAAGTATACCTTAATTATAATGCAAGCATTAATTTCATTTTTTTTTGCTGGTATTATATATACTGTGAATAATTAAATATTTTAACTTGCTATACACGCATTCTTGTTGATAATACTCGAAGACTTATGTTTATAGTTTCAAGATCTTTCTTGCTAATTAACTCTGCTGTAGAGATTGATGGTTTAACTTTTGCTGGACCTCCTCTAAAAAGAATAGGGGTTTTATTATTTTTAGCAGCAGTTGTTAGTTTATCGTGTGTCGCTGCTACAGTATTTGTAATCACTTTAGATAATTCTAATAATTCTTGCACAAAGCTTACTAGACTTTGGTCAGCATCTGTATTTTGACCCATTTTTGCAAGATCTTCCTTTAGATGCCTGCTACTTTTGCTAAGTAAACAATTATTTCCCAAAAGTTGTTGTTGCTGGACGATATCTTCTCTAGTCATTGCATTCATATCTAAAGTTTGCATTGAGGTTAATATATCCATAATCTCTTTAAGTTTTTCAATTTGAAATTGAGCTTCACTCATAACTGAGAAGGAGTTGTCTGTCGGTGGAGCGAACATATCTAGATTTTCAAACATATCATCTAGACAATTTTTATTATTTTCACTATTAAGCCACTCTAAAGGTATATTATGTTCATCATAACTAGTATCATCCGAGGCATACATAGTTCCTTGTTCTGCTCTCATTTTGGTAGGTAATTGAGCCATTAAGCTTTGATTGTAACGTATCATTTGATCGCCTTCTGCTGCAAAACAAACAGCATCGCCAGGGTTTAGTTCATTAATTTTCTTAAATGCTTTTGCTGGCGAAAAATTAAGTCCAAATAGCCTTACTGCACCGTTAACTAAAAGGTATAGTAAGTTTCCAACAGTAGCTCGTAATAGTGCTGTTGGTATTATATTTTTAACAATACTTGCAGCTGCTCCCGCCATGTTGCCAAAGGACCGACCATTGATTAACTTAACACGATGTCCCTCTAGTTGATAATCACATGCAACCATTGTTGCTATTGCAGCACCTAAGGATTGACCACTTAGTGTGATGTTCTCATATGGTATTCCTCTTTCATGCAGATGTTCTATCATGCATTTTAGTGCGCGCATATAATCTTCTGGTCCATTAGTGTTACCAGGGCTTTGTCTTATGCCAGGCGGGTCAAATAAAATGACATCACGCTCGCGATTAGTTAGCATGCGCGCAAAGTCAAGTAAGTGGCTGTATGTAGTTGCATTCCCATCGCAGTGGATGACATATTGTTTGTTAGGATCGTATGCTGTAGTCCCTTGTTGGTATACAAGACAAGCATCCATATCCATTTTAAAAGGATTTTTCTTATCTTTAGCTAACTCTGGTCGCAAATTAGTTGCAACTTTGCCATCGTATTCCCCAAAAGGTGTTTCTCGTCGACCTCTATGTATCGATGGGGCTGGATATATAATTGAAAAAATTCCACTCCTGATGTAATTATATGGTACGGTGATTGGCATTAGTATGAATCTAGCTGCTGTTTGTGCCGCTGATAATATCCTTGTGCCAATGCTATCTGGTACTTCAGATGAAGATGCATCAGACACTGGGGCTGATTGTGGAGTATCTGGCAAGTCGTTATAATCTATTTGTGCTTTAGCTTGAACTTTAGGAACAAGTGCTACAAAATGATTTCCATATACTAACCCTACATGTTTTTCTGGAGTATTTCCTAATGGATCACGGTAATCATCTGTGCTTCGTTGTATTCCCTCTGGCGTGTAAATAGATATTTTAGTTTTATGCATCATAGCAACCAAGTCAATCATTCCTGTTGCATCACGATCAGAATTAAACCATTCAAATTTTCCGTATATCCCATCTAAGAAATACTTGCAAACATCTTTTCTACGGCAAAATTCATCAAACTTTGCTGATGAGTTTTCATCCGTATAAGCTTGAATTAATTGCTCAGTATAATATGTATTTTCTTTAGGAAATGTAGGAGGACCATCGTCTTCTGGGTTGTCCAAAGAAACGAAAAGGGTGCATGACATCTTAATTTCTGGAGCCAATAGAGCTCTGGCAAGAAATGCTTCTTCAGTATCACCAGTTATAAATTCTTTAGCTTGTTCTACTAAACTTATTCTATCAATTACGGCTTGGTCTTGATTGCTACTACCTATGCCTACAGCATAATCAAAACAATTCCATCCGGTATGTGCGCCCAAGCTATCGGGGCGAACATCAAATCCTTCAAAGTCTGGCTCGGCCACGAAATTCTCCTCGAGTTATATACAGCTATTATTCTGTAATGGCTAGTTCCATACTTTATAAGTATAGTGTTTTTACATGGTAATTTTGGTGTTTCGTGTTTTAGACAGTGTAAATTATTACAGGTGGGTAGGGGCTTATATTTCTCTGTTAAGAAATAGATTCTTTTATAATACGCCTATAGGTAGTTGCAAAATTTTATCTGTAACCTATGCTGCATGTTCTGCTTGATTTATAAGCAGGCCAAACTCTAGGTTGTTATCTTCTATGTATGCTTTTAAAGTTTGCTCGGCAATTTGTAGATATTCTCTAATACTTCCTTCGCTAACTTCTATAGATCTGGCCAGATCAGATTTGTTAATAATATTGCCTGATAAAGAGGATAAAGTAGTAAGAAAACGTTGATATGCCCTTTTGTTTAATTTGGGGAATAGCTTAGCAATGTCTCGATTAATATAAGTATTTTGATAATTGTTCATCCAATCAAGAAAAAATTGAGCATTATCTTTTAATAATGGCTCAGGGTATCCTCCATACAGCCAGCAATGCCACATTTCTTTATTTGTCATTTGTGGATTTGGTATTTCCTCTATCCCTGATTTAAAAATGCTATAAAAACTACTTAACGGCTTTCTGTAATATTCATTAGCCTTTAATGAGCGGACATGTAAAATACCTACTCTACCCGCTAAACTATCGGAAAGATGTTCAATTAAATCTGGGCTGCTTGAACCAGCGACTATGAATCTTCCCTTAAGGTCTCTTTGTTCATCAATAACCCCGCGTAATACCTTAAATATTTGTGGGTATTCCTGTGCTTCATCAATAATTATCTTATGTGGATTATCTTGAAAAAATGCCACGGGGTTGTTAGCAATTACTTGATAATCGGTAGGCTTTTCTAAATCAAAGTACTTCCAACCATGCCCTAAAAACTTTGCTAGTGTGGTTTTTCCGACTTGTCTAGGTCCGATTAGGCTTACTACGGGGAAATTATTAAGTAGCCTACGTGCTGTGGACTCTAGGTTTCTGTGTATATACATTTAAAAACACTCCAGTTTTCGTACAATGTGTACGAAAACTGGAGTGTTTTGTCAATTTGTGTGCAATACGTCTGCATCTATGGGTGGTGCCGAGGGAGAGACTTGAACTCTCACGATGTCGCCACCAACGGATTTTGAATCCGCCGCGTCTACCAATTCCGCCACCCCGGCATGGGTTGTCAGCTTTTAAAAACTGATTACGTCGCGAAGGCGCCCATTGTAACAAACCTTACTGCATAGTCAAACGTGGACTATCAGTTAGGTGAGGGCGCACGGGGTGTGTCCTTGATGGACAAAATAGGTTATCATCTGGAAAAAATTTTAACTTCTCGGAGTGAGTATGAAACGTAAATTACTAGTTTTATTAGGTCTAGCAACTTATTTGCCTGTTGCTATAGCTGAAGGTGCAGAAGTGCCAAGCATGCAAGGTGGTGGGTTGCAGTCTTATCTATTCCTTGGTGTGATGTTTGTAGTTATGTATTTTGTGATGATAAGACCACAAAGTAAGCGTGCTAAAGAGCATAAAGATATGTTGTCAAAATTAGCTACTGGTGATGAAGTGGTAACTCAGGGTGGCTTAGTTGGTACTATTGCTCGTGATGCTGGTACTTTCTTTATGCTGACTCTTTCTCAAGGTGTAGAAGTGCCTGTGCAGAAGCAAAGTGTGGTGCAGTTGTTACCTAAAGGGACGCTACAATCCATATGACAGAAAACTTCCCGGCTTGGAAATATGCTTTACTCGTCATCGTACTATTAGTAAGTGTTGTTTATGCGCTACCTAATATTTATGGTGAAGATCCTGCCGTGCAAATTATTGGTCTTAAAGGTGCGCCTGTAGATGAGGCTGTAGCAAAGCAGGTCACGGATGTCTTGACTGAGAATAATTTAGAGTACGGGAAAGTAACTTTAGAAGAACAAGAGTTGTTAGTGAGATTTAAGCGGCCTGCAACACAACTTGTTGCACGCGATGTGGTGCAACAAGCGCTGGATGGTGCTAGCGATACACCTTCTTATAGCGTTGCTCTTAACTTAGCACCAGCAACTCCTAATTGGCTTACTGCTATTGGTGCGAAGCCAATGAAGTTAGGACTCGACTTACGTGGTGGGGTAAGGTTTGTACTAGAAGTAGACGTTGAGCAAAATATAAAGCGCCGTGCTGAGGGAAGTTACAATGCTGTGCGTAGTGGATTTAGGCAAGAGAAGATACGTTACACACGTTTTGCATTAAATTCATCTAGCAGCATGTTGGCAGAGTTTGCTAGTAAAGAAGAATTGCAGCGTGCTATTAGTTATCTTAATAAAGATCACCAAGATCTGGTTGACAGACCTGTTGCTGGCAATACCCTGGCTGTAGAGATTAGCTTATTGCCTGCGGAAGTGGATAAATTACGTAATACAACTATGGAGCAGACTGCTGCTACATTACGTAATCGTGTAAATGAGTTGGGTGTTGCAGAAGCAGTTATTCAACGAGAGGGCAATAATAAAGTAGTAGTGGAGTTACCGGGTGTGCAAGATACTGCACGTGCCAAAGATATTTTGGGTAAAACGGCTACTCTAGACTTTCTGCTAGAAGATTCTGAAGGTGACTTAGGCCAGGCTCTGGCTGGTAAGGTGCCACCGGGCTCTAAGGTTTATGAATATAATGGTGTTCCAATATTACTTAAGAAAAGAGTAATCTTAAGTGGTGACTCAATTATTGCTGCTACTAGCCAATATAGCAGCCAAAACAACCTCCCTGTGGTATCTATTACTTTGAGTGGTAAAGACACGGGGCTATTTAGCGATGTTACGGCAAAAAATATTGGCAAACGTATGGCCGTTATTTACCATGAGCAACAGCGTCAGGGTGATGAAACTATAAATGTTGAGAAAGTGATTTCATATGCAACTATTAATGACGCTTTAGGTAATAAGTTTGAAATCAGTGGTTTAGCGTTACAAGAAGCTAGAGATTTGGCGTTATTGCTAAGATCTGGTTCTATGCCGGCTGCCGTGTCCATAGTTGAGGAGCGTGTTATTGGTCCAAGTATGGGTCAGGAAAACATTGATAAAGGGATCCAATCTGTTGTTGTTGGTTTCTGTTTAATTATCGTATTTATGACCCTTTACTATAGTGCGTTTGGGGTGATTGCAAATATAGCCTTATTTTTTAATTTAATATTTTTAGTAGCATTAATGTCGATTCTAGGTGCTACATTAACCCTTCCGGGTATAGCGGGAATTGTATTAACACTTGGTATGGCGGTGGACGCGAATGTATTAATATTTGAGCGTATTCGAGAAGAATTGCGCAACAATATGTCTCCTTATGCAAGCATTTACAGAGGCTTTGAGCATGCTTTTGGTACCATTCTTGACTCTAATTTGACAACATTAATAGTAGGGGTCATTTTGTTTGCAATTGGGACTGGTCCTGTCAAAGGTTTTGCGGTTACTCTATCAATAGGTATATTAACTTCTTTGTTTACTGCGGTTACTGGTACTAGGGCCTTAGTAGAGTTGATATATGGTAAACGTCAAGTATTTAAGTTGATGGTGGGTATTTAGTATGGAATTTTTTAAGCGACAGACCAATATTCCATTTATGCGCCTTAAAAAGGTAACCACTGTTATAGCTCTTATTATGTGTATTGGGGCGGCTTTCTTATTGATAACTAAAGGCCTTAATTATGGTCTTGAGTTTACTGGTGGCACACAAATAGAATTGCGCTTTAATTCGCCTATTTCTATAGAGCAAGCACAACAGGTTTTAGAGAATGGTGGCTTCGCTCATGCTAGGACGCAACATTATGGCTCTACTCAAGACGTGTTAGTGCGTATTGCAAATGTTAACGGTCAAAGTGGTACTGCTGAGACACAGTTGCAAGACAAGATTGCTGCTGCATTCGCCAACGATAATATTCCAATGGAAGTGCGTAGGATAGAGTTTGTTGGCTCTGAAGTAGGGCAGCAATTGGCTGTACAAGGTGGAATGGCAGTTGTGCTAGCGATTCTAGCTACTATGGCTTATATTGTTTTGCGTTTTGAGTACAGGTTTGCGATAAGCGCAGCTTTAGGTTTAGCGCATGATGCGTTACTAGTGCTTGGCATTTTTGTGCTATTTGATATTGAGTTTGATTTGGCTGCCTTGGCTGCTATTCTGGCTGTGGTAGGCTATTCTCTAAATGATAAAATAGTTGTGTTTGATAGAGTGCGTGAAAACTTTAGAGTAATACGCGAAGGTAGTGCTGAAGATATCATGAATGGCGCTATCAACCAGACACTTTCTAGAACAATTATGACATCTGTACTGACCTTATTAGTTGTGCTGGCATTATTGTTCTTCGGTGGAGAATCACTGTTCAGTTTTTCACTTGCTTTGACTCTAGGTATTGTTATTGGTACATATAGCTCAATCTATGTGGCAAGTGCTTTAGCGATACTATTTGGCTTGAGCCGCAAAGATTTATTACCTAAGCCTAAGGCAATGCTAGATGACATGCCCTAGCGAAATATTTATTACAAACAAAAATTTACTATAACATCCTGTAAGCAGGAGGAAACACATGAGTTTACATCCATATTTAAATACCGCGGTGACTGCTGCACGAAGTGCAGGACGTATAATTACGCGTGCTGTAGACAGGATTGATCGCTTAGAAGTTAACACTAAGTCAGCATTTAATGACTTGGTTACAAGTGCAGACAAAGCATCAGAAGAAGAAATAATTAGTATTATCCGTAAGGCCTATCCTGATCATGGGATTTTGGGTGAAGAATCTGGCTCTATGCCTGGTACCAATATCAATGAAGTGGAATGGATAATTGATCCGATTGATGGCACCTTAAACTTTGTACACGGTTATCCATATTTTTGTGTATCTATTGGGATTAAAATACGTGGAGTAGTGCAGCATGGCTTAGTTTTTAATCCTATGAGTAATGAGCTATTTACTGCTTCTAAGGGACACGGTGCTCAGCTTGACGGACGCAGAATCAGAGTGTCAAGTTGCACATCTTTAGATCAGGCCATAGTATCACCAATCTTTGCCTTTAGACGAAGTGGCGATGGAATTGCTAAGTGTCTAGAAAAGTTACAACTTATAATGGAAAAGGTGGCCGGTATTAGACGTTGTGGAGCTGCGGCTTTAGATCTAGCAAACGTAGCTGCAGGACGCTTGGATGGTTTTTGGGAAGTGGGATTAGGCCCATGGGATGTTGCTGCTGGCGCATTGTTGGTGCAAGAAGCTGGTGGTTTTGTCGCAGATTTATCTGGTGGTGATGAATATATGGATAAAGGCCGTATCATCGCTGCAAGCCCAAAGATCTTCAATGAATTGCTACAAATGGTGCGTGATTAGTTTGATTGCCCCAAATGCTTTTGTTTGCTCACTTAGCAAGTAATTTTTTGTTATAGATTAATTACATTTTTTGCTCCGTGCATGCATGCAGCTTTTAATCTAAAATGTTACATAAACATGGAAGTTATTGTATGTCTGGAAAAACACTAAGAGAAATTCTAGGAACTTGGTATAATCGTACTGCTCCTTATAATCCCTATAGGATGGCATTTGCACGCAAGCAAAGTGATATAACAAATGAAGCTTTTGTATCGTTTACTGATCCGCAATTAGCTGTGGTGATGGATTTGCTATCTACATTTGCAGGACATTTTGATGAAAAGAAAATTAAAAGGGCGATTACTGTTTTAAACTTGCGCTGGAATTCGTATTGGGCTGAGCATGGCCAATGTATAAATCTGGATTTTAAAAATATTTGTGATATTGGACGTGCTATTCAGTTATTAAAAGCCTTTGACAATACAAATAAAAGTGCTTTATATCTGTGCTTCAAAGCTATCTACGACATAATATTTGATGAATTAATTGCTAGGCGAGAGCGTATGCAATCAGATATTGCTGTGCAATATCTACAAAGCAACTCGCCAGCAGCAGCTGTATGCAGGAGTTCGAATATTTTAGAGCTTTTAGGAGTTCCTGTTACACATGCTGAGTCAGGCCCTGAGGAAGTAGATACAGGGCAAAGAATGATGGTTATGGGGTTTGATTCATCAATGGTACCAGCTTTTTCTCCCTTGCGTACTCGTCGAGGTGTCAGTGCTACTACACCAACAAATACTATGTCTCCTAAAAGTATTAAACTAGGCCCTACATAACTAGTCATAATGCTCTTGTAAAGCGATATAATTTGTGTATAATGGCTCTCCCTTGCCTATGGGCATGTTTTAATATAATAAAAATGGAGATCTCTATGTCCGGTAGTAACAGCTGGCTTACGCGCGCCGAAGAATTATTTGAACTAAACATAAGCAATCGACCACGGAGTAATCCCTATAGCCCATCAACATTTTTACACTGTACGGGTGTGACAACACGAAATGATATACATGATGGGGATTATTTTCTATTTACCGAATTGCAATTAGATACAGTAAATGAATTGTTATCTAAATATGATACACCCTTTGATGAACAATCCATTAAAAAAGCGATTACTGCACTTAATTTGGTATGGAACTATTATTGGAATTCAAAAGGGCAGTCGAAAGCGTTAGACTTTAATAGTCTTTCTGAACTAGGTATAGCCATTCAGTTATTAAAGAGTGTTGATGAGAAGAAAGAGAGTAATTTTTACAACCTATTCCGGGAAATTTATGATGCAATTATTAATAGATTGATTTATATACCGCTGCTTAAGCAGACAGCAAAAGCACAAGCACAGTCTCTGGAATTATCCAATGCAAAAGGCAGAGGCTCAATGGTTTTAGCTGAGTTAAGCAAAGTTCCGTTTACAGGCGAAGAGCTAGCAGTTAATGAAGACTTAGATCCAAAAAAAATAATATGGGATATGGGGTTTACAGAAACAGAACGCTTGCCTCCTTTTTCTCCATTACTTAAACCCGCTAGCGCTTCTAGTAGTGAAGGAACTAGATTTTCTCCTGGTCAGAGTGAGAAGCGCTTTAAACTAGGCCCGGCATAATTAGTTTTTTGAAAATTACTCGCTAGCTTGATCACGAAACTTAAAGCTCTCGCCGCAGCCGCAGGCATCAACTACGTTGGGGTTATTGAAAGACAAAAGAGAATTCATACCCTGTTTTACATAATCGATTTGTGTGCCGGCAAGCGACTGCAGGTGGGCGCCATTAACAATGATCTTAACCCCATCAAATTCGAAGCTATGATCATCTTCTGCCTTAGTATCGGTAAAATCTATTGTATATGCATACCCTGAGCATCCAGCATCTCTTAGTCCAAAGCGTATCCCTATAGTACCAGCTGGGCTGCTGGCTATACTGCTCTGCAAATGCTCTTGGGCTGCTGGAGTTACTGTAATTGTTTTATTCATGATCATATTTTAGCAAAACTATGGCCTTGCTTCTACAATTAAACTAATGGTGGCTAGTACCGGGAATTAAGTATATGGATCCAAAAATGACCGCAAAAGACGCAGCTGACTTCTTAGGGATATCGACCCGGCAAGTCTATAAACGTCTGTTAGAATATGAGTTACCATACCAAAAAAGTGGTAGTACAATATATTTTGGTTATCCTACTGCACGCCAGCTTTTTAGGTTAGAATTACCACCAACTAGCCTTAGTTTTCAGATCGTAAAGGGCGGTACTGGCAAGACTTCATTAGCATATGCTGTGGCGGTGCGAGCAAATTTATATGGCTTACGGGTGTTGTGTATAGATTTAGATCAACAGGGTAATTTGACGAGTACTTTTGGGGTAGATGCTGACTCTCTGCCGGTGATGATTGATATTTTGGCTGAGGGTTATAGCTATGAAGAGGCAATAACTCGTGTGTATCCAGGCATGGACTTACTAGCTAGTAGAATAGAGAACTCTCTGTTAGACGAAGTAATAAAATTGAAGAAAGCTAAACTTGATGAAGTCTATGCAACACCTTTACAAAAACTTAAAGAAAAATATGATGTAATTATTATTGATTGTCCACCTAATTTAGGGCAATCAGTAGCAGCAGTAACACTTGCTGTAGATAAAGTAGTAGCACCTGTTATACCAGAGAGTTATTCAATCTCAGGACTTACTGCTACTAAAAAAGCAGTTAGTGAATTACAGCAAAGTTATCACAAAGATATTGATTTATTAGTAACAATTAATAAGTTCAGTCGCCATGCAGCACTAAAAGAGCAAGCCCTGCAAGTGAAAACCAAAGATATGCCCTATGTGCATTTGCAGAATGAATTCCCTAATGCGATTGCGCGCGGGGAGTCTATTTATGACTCTCCTAGAGCATCCCAGGCCAAACGGGATATAGATGCATTGACGCGTAATTTAATAGATATAGACGCAGCATATAAAACACAAATAGCTACCCAACGCGCTAGTGAGCCTCAATACGTAGAGTAGAGGTATATTTCCTCAATAAAAAGTTGAAAATATTTGGCGTGCGCTAGAAATTCAATGATAATCTAGTGTATGCGCTATTTTGTCAGACTATTAGGTGATAATGCACGTAAAGACCTTGCACGAGGTAAGAGTATTCTATTGCTTGGGCCTAGGCAGACGGGAAAAACTACCTTGCAAGTTAGTTGATGTAATTCAGTTGCTACAAAGAAAAAAATTTGAATATTATGTTGCATAGCGGAGCATCTTTCCGCTAGAATCTCTCCCCAATTTAATATAACAACAAAGGAAAATAGAATTATATCAGGTTCTTTTATGCCAGGATTTTTCCCGTTTCAGTGTGAGGGTTCTGCGTCTTCTAATGGTGTTGAAGAATCACAAAAACCTGTGTTAACAGTTTATTATCGTACAATTACGTTAGAAGATCCTCTCCCTATAGATGGGCTTGCACATGTATTCTCACTGAGTGAATTTAAGGTAGATGAAGCCGGATATGCTGGGCATTTGGGAGGAGGATTGTTTAATAAAGCATTTAGAACAGGGGAAGAACTAGTAGAATTCATTGAGAGTCAACTAGGTGCTTATAATTATGATAAAACGCGTGATCGTAAATCATTTATAGGCAATGAATGGGTGCTAGACCTTCTTGGCCGTTATCCACCACAAGAAATCTTTGACCATTTGATGAATGGTACTAGTCCTAAAATAACAAGTACTTTAAGCCTGAATTGTTAATTTCGAGACCGAAAATACATAACAGTAATTATAAATATTTTATATTGCTAGATTAGAGAAGAGAGGCAGTACTATGCCTCTTTTTTTCTTAATTTTTTTCAAATCTTATTGCAAATAAATTTAATAAATGTGTTGCATAGCAGAGTAGATTTCCGCTAGAATCACTCCCCAAATTAATAAAACTATAAAGGAACAAATACTTCAGGCATGATTTATCAGGTGAAATTGCCGGTTTTGTGCTTAGGAAAAAGGAATTTAACAACGGAGATGATCTAGTAGATTTTCTAAAAATACACATCACAGATAAATGTTTTTTAGGCAAGGATTGGGTTTTTGATGCAATATATGTAATTAATCCAGATGAAATCTTTAACCACTTAGTAAATGGAACAAAACCATCAGTGCCTTTACGTCCTGCTTATAGAGTCTAAAGTTGACTGTAAGATGTAATAGATGCTACTTGCCATAAATAGATATTAGCGTAGAACAGGAGTTAGTTATGAGTGAATGGAATTTTGCTGCGTTTAATTCCACAGGATCACCTCCACCATTATATCAAACATGTAACGAAGCTCTTAATAATGATACTGCTTGTAGTGTTGAATTGATTAAGTACTGCAGTGCATTTCTTTATGATCTAAGAGAGTATTGTCTTGACCGAGTGCTTTTCCCTGATAATGATCCTAAGGTTTGTAAGGAACTTTTACGAGCCAACTTGACAGAAGATTATTGTAGCTTGCCACATCCACTATTATTTCCTTTAGATTGTAGGTACTGTGATAAAATATCCTGGCCAAATGCATTCCTTGCTGCGTCGGTATTGTTTTCCATGTGCTTTTTTGTATTTCTGGCACTAATTAAGAAGAACATACAAGATAATAATGGTAGAAGAAGATACCTTGACGAAGATCGTCGTAATGTAGAAGTTCATGATAGTTTTAGTTGGTCTAGTATGTTTCCAAGTATGATTTTGTCAGCAGTATTAAGCGTGGTGACAGCAGGTGTAGTTAAAGTAGAGCTTGATAACGGAAGTAAAAACGGAACTATATTTCAAGAGAGCAATCCAGAAGATGTTTTGTATGCTAACTATGCCGCAGTTATATCTGCTTTCGTAGTATTTGGTTTTGCTATATGTTTAGTAGAATGTGCTTTATGTAGATTAAATGCTTGTCCTCAAAGTAGTGATCAAATAAGCCAAAGCACTGGGAATAGTGTTGTAGATGGTCCAAGATTACATCCTGGACTTATCTAGGAAGATAAGAGTAGTTGCTCATTGGAAATTTTGTATATGAAATCATGATAGAAAGATTTGTGAAAAAGGTGTTAGCATAGCTAGCTAATTCAGTTGTAAAATAGAGGAGAGAGATATGATAACTAGACAAATGCTTATGGATGAATTATATAAAAAAGTATTTGGAGATAGAACGACACATATACGTATAAAAACTATAAATGTACAATCAGATCGACGTGTTGAAGATAAAACAGCCAAAAATGCAGTTCCTGGATTTGATGGTACAAATTTTGAATCTAGGTGGCCCTTGCTTAAAGAGTTTTTAGCTAGCAGGACTATGGGATTTTCTAACCCTGCGCAAGACCCAACAATATTTATGTTGCAAGAAATGGATGATGCAGCAAAAGAAAAGCTGCAGGAATACTTTGAATCACAAGGCATGATCTTTTTATCAGAAAAATATACGGGAGATGCTAGCGATAAGAGTGCTTTTAGCTTTGGTATGGCGTTACCACAACAGTATTCGGTTGTAAATACTAGACAAGTTTATTTTACACAAACTGGAAAGCCTCTAACTAGAGAAGAACAAGATGAATTAAATCCAGAGCAAAGAAAAGTGTTTAATTGTGGCTCAGAGTTCGCTAAGTCTGCACAATTAGTTACCTTACGTGATAAGAAGACTGGATTAGAGTTTTTAGTGGTAAATATGCATCCAGGTTTAACTAATGAACACAAGTTAGAGGTTATGCGACGAATAGGCGTTGAACTACAAAATGAGAAAAGGCCTATTGTTCTTGCTGGTGATATGAATGCTTTTGATTTCGACGTGCCAGAGCCTACAAACCTTGAAGAAATGTCTGAGACTATGATGCAGAATGGCTTTGATGCAAATGCCAAGCATTTGGAAACAGAGGGAGTTCAATCAACTTTTATGAGTATGCCCTATGATATTTTTCGGTATTTAGATGAAGCTGAAAAAGATGAATATCATAGACTACGTAAAGGTGTAGACCCTATAGAATTTAGAACATGGGTATTAAATATAATTAAAGCAAAGCAAATCCCTCTTAGCGGTGCTGTATTAGATCGTGTGTTTACTAGAGGATTTGCATCTGGTGCAGACATTAGGGTAAATTCTGCAACCATGACAAGTGAAGGTCTTGTATACCCTAATCAAAAGCCAGATAGAGCTATGTTTGAGGATTATGTACTTGATGGCTATATAACTGGTCAAGGTTCTGTAGTAATGTCTGATCACTATGCTCTTTTATGTCATATAATGCTGGAGATAACCTGGCAACAAGCAATGCGCTTTAAGGCAGGAAATCTTAAAAGTGATGCTGTTGATACTGCTGGAGCAGTTAAGACTAGCATGCTTTCTATGTTTAGCTCTATGAGGAATTCTGTCACTGCAACATGTAGCAGAAGTCCTGATAGTGGTGAAGAACAGGCAAATGCTCCTTCTGCTCCTACGCTTGTTGCTGTATAGGTATTCATGTATAAACTTTAAATACATGAATTCAAAACTATGTAATCAACTACTAGCAGCGATTTAGAATGTTTCCATACATTCTAATCGCTGCTTATTTTTCTTTTTATACCTATTACCCCTTTAACTGCTAAATATCCACGGTTTTTCTTGACATGGAGGTGCTGGTCTGTCAGTATCAGCGGCCCGAAATATTGTGCTTGATTAACTATTAAAAAGATTATAAAGAGGTTCGTATATGCTTGACGCCGCAAATTATAAGCAAAAAGTCTTATCTGCTTTGAGAAAATTATCAGAAAATCCACATTTATCTGAATCTGTTGAAGTTAATATTCATGAAGTGCTACAGCTAATTATTAGCAGTGTTGAAAGTGTTGATGTTGCCGAAGATGCAAGCCTTAACCAATATTTTATATCCATAGCTTTGATTATGCGTCATTTGTTAGGCCCATTTTGTATACTTTCTGAAAATAATGAGGTAGAAATTTTACCAGCTTTTGAAAAAAGTAACGTGGCAGTAAAAGTAGTTGTATTGGCTTTGTTGTCGCCAAGTTTATACGATACCATTCCAAAAATTGCTATGGAATTGTCAGAAGAAAAGAAATCCATTAATAATCTTAAACGGTTCCTTATGCAAGTGTTAGGTGATATTTACAGTCCCGATTCTCTGTCTCAAGCTTTAAATACAAATGATTTTGCTAATGGAATTATTACAGCCTTTGCATGTTTGAATGATGATAAAAAAGCGGAGATCATAAAAGATCTTGAAGTAATTATAAAACGTATTGCTATGTTAGGAGGGCCATGCGCTAGTGAAGAAAAATTTGCTGAAAGTCTAAAGATTATATTTGATGCTCAAATAAAGCCTCTTGAGATATGCACAAATCAACAAGTACCGATTCTGATAGGTCTTATTCCAAACACATGCGTTGTTTTGAATGCTCAAGAGCTCGCACGCCCTACAAATAATAAAAAGCTAGAGATGAAATTCGAGAACACGCGTGTAGTGAACACGTACCCATATAAACCTGAAGATCGCCACACTATTCCACAGCAAAACAAAACCATTGGTATGCCAAAAATGCCTTATGGTTGTCTATGTGTTTTTGCGAGATTTGAATCTGAAAAGATGGTTGGGGTGACTTGTGTACAGTCTGTGGAGGGACATGTACCTGATTGGCGATTTTATTTGCAACAATTTCCTCGTATAGCTGCAGAAACGCTAAAATCTAGTGATAAGCTAAATAATTTGCACCCTAAAAGGTTAGGTATTATAACATCTAGTAATACTTGTATAGCCCAGCTATTCGAACTAATAAAAATTTTACGTGATATGTGGCCAGGTGTCACTATAGAATGTTCAAGGATTGCAGATATGGGCGAAGAATTGAGCTTTTCTTTTTGTGTTACTAATCCTGCACAACGTGGTGTATTGCCTAGTAAAGCACCAACAGATGTAGGCTTAATTTATAGTAAGATAAATCCAGGGCCTGATTTGATTCGCCCTATGGCGAATCAAACTTTAGGATCACCTAAACCAGCTAAACCAGCTAAAGCAGCTCGCATGGAATTAGCAGGAGTGCCACCTGCACCAGCCCATGCTGCTCCACCAAGTTTGGGGGGTACTGCTTTATCAGCTCCTGTTGTAGCTAAGGATACATCTTCCTTATCCGCTCATTTGAGTGAATTAAATAAGCAAGATCCACTGACAGGTGAGGGTTTTGGAGAATTCCCTCCACGTACATCAAGAAATGATTATGGCTCAGGCGTGTTTGCTGTCTGGAATGGTTCAGCAGATCCGAATGTTGGGGCTGTGGCATCAGAAACGTATGGCGACAGCATTGAACCCATCCGGTTGCCTCCTCCTAGTCCATACTAATGAGCGGCAGTCTCCACATTCCATAGATACTCCATTCGTCACAATCGCCTGGATGCATAACAATTGCGTCTAGGCTCTGCCATTTGCTATTAAGAACACGCACTGCATCTACACTCTTTGCCTCGACAAATACAGAAAAACCGTTAAATAATAGCAGTTTTTATTGACATGAAAGTAGTTATCTGTCAATATCATTACTCTTCAAACAATAATGTCTGTTGGCTAACAATAAAGATGAGGTGTGCATGTATTCTGCCGAAGAATTTAGACAAAAGGTTTTAACAGTATTAGGGAACATTATAGACTTTCCTTTTGAGGAAAGGCATAAGGTAAATGAGGGTGATATAGAGCGTTTAAGGCAAATATATCAAAATATTGTAGGCCTCGATCTCGTTGATACTAATGGCATATCTAATTTCTTTTCTAAATCTCAGATTCTACATCAACTGTTAAAACCGTTCTATTCTGAAGATCCAGAGAATAATTCTCCATTTAATAGACTAAACATAGCAATAAAATTGGCAATAGCACTGCTAATAACAGAATCTTTCCATGATGCAGACAACGATAATGATCTAGTGATAAGATTTCTTAGCAGGATCTTGGGTCCAGGGTACTCTGAAGAGCATGATAATTCACCTAAACAGCTAGATACTTTTTTACAAAGCCCGAATTTTGTAAGTTGGGTACTAGGAGAATATGAATTATTAACAAACGATGATGAAGATGATCAAGATACACTAAATACACTAAATCAAGATACACTAAATTGGTGTTTAGACGGTAGGTTGATTGTATCTACTGCAACTTTATCAGAATATTTTGACTCTGACAGCTTTCTTACGATGATGCAACAAATATCCCAATTAGCAGATAACTCATATTTAATCGCTTCAGAGTCTGCAGGCAAGCCTAGATTGGCAATAGATGTTAATATGCGTGAAATAGAAGTTGTACATTCATACTCGAATGACCCTAAAGTTAAAATAGGTACTTCAGGCCTTGCCAATTGTACATCATGCGTTTTTTACGGAATAACACAAAACGGCGGGCATCATTTCACTGGAGTTGCGCATTGTCCTGATGAGATAGTGCCTGCCTATAAACAAATGTTTGAACAAATTCAGGCTCAAGCAAGAGAGCTTGGCACAGAGCTTGATCAAAGTAGTATTGTTATTCATTTAGTAGGTGGAATGATTTCTTCTATGGGTGCTATAGTTCGCATGTTACTACTTGCAATTGAGCAGGGTATATCGATTGGCGTATTTATGTGCGTATCAAATGTAGCTGATGGAGAGCTTGGTATTGAACTTCTACCGGATAGAACAATAGCGATTTATCTAAATCGAATATATCCTCTTAGCGACGAGAGGCAGATGCATTTTGGTTTTGAAGGCGCAGTACCACCACCACCTATGTTATTCGCCGCATCTCCTGCTGTAGTAGGAGATCCGCCTAATGCCGCTTCTGGATCACGACTTCCTCCATTTGACTTTGCTCTCCCAGGTTTAAGTAGTGATGAAGAAGAAGAAGAAGGTCCTGGTCGTGAAAGCCCTCCTCCTCAACGTCTTCGTCTTGGGGAATAGCTCGGGCTTACTAATACGCTAATGTAGTAGCCAACAAGACAGTCTGTGTTTTGTTGGCTACGCATTTATATAATACCCATTTTAAATTTTCCTAATTAAAAAACCAGGTTATAAAGTTATTCTACTTTGTAGATGCTTGTGTTGATGACAAGCAGTTTATTCTAGCATATATTGAACAGTGTTTAATTAATGTGTATATTTTTAAGCGCCTTTACATACGAGTTGGAATATTAAGATTGGTTTCGATATACAGATTAATAAACTCTTACGTAATTTTTTAAATATTCGGGGAACAAAATGTATAAACATCTTGCTTTAGCTGCTTTATTTTTACTAATTGGTGTAAATGCTAACGCAACAAATATAAAACACAAACCCTATCTGGGAGGGTCTGCCAATCTATACTCATATAGCTTTTATGGGGTTGAAGGGTTGTCTATCTATGGGGGTTATCGTTGGGATTGTCTTAGTTTAGAGCTAGGTTTTAGCAAGCCAGCAAATGAATCTTGGAATGATGACGAGTCAATAACTTTTAAAAGTAATAACGTATATATAGATGGTATTTTTAGTCATCCACTTACAAAATCGTTAGAAGCACAAGCAATTGTTGGACTAGGCATTTTCCATACAAAAACTTATGGAAATTCTGATTCATGGTTATATCCAACTGATTCTAAAGAAACATCTGCGGGTTTTAGAGCTGGTATTGGCTTACAGTATAACTTTAACCAAAATTGGGCAACAGATATAAGCTATAGATTTCAAACAAACTGTAATGTATTTATCGGTTATATGAGCATCTATTCCGTCGGGTTAAGATATTATTTTGGCTAATGTTTTATATGTCTATAGGCCTGGTTAATATGTTTGATTAACTAGGCCTACGGGTAAGCGCACATGTCAGTAAATCTCGCTGGCAAATATGTATTCTAAGTAACTCACCTTGCAATGATCAGCTATTCAACCTATATTTGTCAATATGTGGGGAAAAGTGGTGTGCCGTGGGATAAGGTTATAGGTCATGTTTAGAGGCATAAATAGTGTAACACTTGATGAGAAAGGACGCATAGCGTTGCCGGTTCGTTATCGAGAAGATTTACATTATATAGTTGTGACCATTGATCCTGCAGAGCGTTGTTTATTAGCTTATCCCGCGGCTGATTGGGAAGAAATTGAAGCAAAGCTCGAGAGTCTACCAAGTTTTAATGAGGCAGCGAGGCGAATTCAACGCCTATTGATTGGTCATGCCGCAGAGTTGTCGTTAGATAATAGTGGTAGGGTACTGTTACCACAAGCTCTGCGGGAGTACGCTGATTTGTCCAAAAGCGTCACTTTGGTAGGGCAAGGTAAGAAGTTTGAAATATGGAGTGCTGGGCAATGGGATTCTCGGTGTAGCGATTGGCTAGCTATGGCTAGCGATAAGCAAGATTTACCGGTAGAATTGCAAACCCTTTCTTTATAGGTTAGAGATATGATGCAACAAGCTGAGCATACATCAGTATTATTAGAAGAATCATTAACGGCTTTGGATATAAAACCGGCCGGCACATATGTGGATGCGACTTTTGGGCGTGGTGGACACACTGCGGCCATTTTGCAACGCTTAGACTCTGACGCAAAATTATTAGTTATAGATAAAGATCCACAAGCTATAGAGGTAGCACAAGCTTTGGCTGTTACCGACTCGCGTGTAGAAGTATGTGTTGGATCATTTAAAAACTTACACTCATATTGTGAAAATGCAAATGTTGTTGGTAAGGTAGATGGGATCTTATTTGATTTGGGGGTGTCATCACCACAGTTAGATCAGGCTGATCGCGGTTTTAGTTTTTTGCGTGACGGCAAGTTAGATATGCGCATGGATCCAACTACGGGTATTAGCGTTGCTGAGTGGCTAGCTTCTGCAGATGCAGAAGATATTGCAAACGTGTTGTATACCTTGGGTGAAGAGCGTTTTAGTCGCAGAATCGCTAGGGCTATAGTGGAGACTCGTGAGCAGCAAGCAATTACTACGACTACTCAACTAGCCAACATCATTGCCACAGCTGTGCCAAAAAAAGAAAAGCATAAACATCCTGCTACGCGTAGTTTTCAAGCGCTGCGTATTTTTATTAATGCTGAGCTGGATGAAATAACAGTGGCACTTGAGCAGGCATTACAAGTGTTAGCACCTAACGGACGTTTAGTAGTAATTAGTTTTCATTCTCTAGAAGATAGAATTGTTAAGCAGTTTATAAACAAACATGCAAAAGGCGATGATTTCCCGGCAAAATTGCCAGTTACCCAAGCTCAGTTAAATCCAAAACTACGTAAACTTGGTAAAGCAATTAAACCCTCTGCAGAAGAAATAAATAATAACGTGCGCGCACGTAGTGCAGTTTTACGCGTTGCAGAAAAGCTTAAGGAGGCCAAGTGATAAAATTAATTGGCCCGTTTAGCAAAATAGATCTTTCAAAACGTTTCGGTTTATTGTTACTATTGTCACTAATCCTTGTGGTCCAGGCATTGGCAGTAATTCATACCAAACATGATCAACGTCAACTAAATGCTAAGTTACAAGCTAACTTCTCGTTAAGTGCGCAATTACAAAACGAATGGAGTCAGTTGTTACTAGAACAAAGTACTTGGCAAGCGGATATGCGAGTGGAAAGGATCGCCAGAGAGCAATTGGGCATGGTGATCCCACGCAAGGTGGAAGTAATAGTACCATGAAGACAAGACATTTATTAACAGTTTGTTTATTTACGCTAGCATGTAGTGGCATTGTCGGCCGCCTAGCGTATTTGCATGTGGTGCAAAGATCGTTTCTACAAGCCCAGGGTGATTCACGCACTGTGCGCGAAGTTAAATTGCCTGCTTACAGAGGTATGATTAAGGACAGAAATGGTGAAGCCTTGGCAGTCAGCACCTTGGTTGATTCTGTATGGATTAACCCACAGTTAATTGAACCTGCAGATCCAAAATTAAATGCTTTAGCTAATTTGTTAAAAGTGTCAGCAGATAACTTGCGTAAAAAAGTAGTTGAATACACAGCTAGCAATAAAGAATTTTTGTTTGTTAAGCGCCATGTTGAACCTGTAGTTGCACAACAAGCATTGGCATTAAACTTACCAGGAGTAAACCTAACTCAAGAGTATCGTCGTTATTATCCTAATGCAGAAGTTTCAGCACATGTTGTTGGTTTAGCAAATGTTGATAACCAAGGTCAGGAAGGTTTAGAACTTGCTTATAATGCTTGGTTACAGGGCAATGCTGGTAAAAAACGTATTGTACAAGATTTGCAGGGCAATAAAGTAGAGGAGCTAGGCGTAGTTGCTGATACACAGCATGGTAATGATCTAACTTTAAGTATTGATCAAAGGCTACAGTATCTAGCGCATCGTGAATTGCAAAATGCTATAGATAAACATCAGGCTGAAACAGGTAGTGTCGTTGTATTAGATGTACACACCGGTGAAGTATTAGCGATGGCAAATTATCCAACTTATAATCCCAACAAACGTGAGAAGAACTATCCTGCTAATGTGTATAGGAATTTGGCAGTAACAGATGCATTTGAGCCTGGCTCAGTGTTAAAGACACTAAGTTTAGCGAGTGTGTTTGAGCATACAAATATTACCCCCGAGACTACAGTTAATACTAAGCCAGGATATTTGCGCTTACGCGGTGGGGTGGTTAGAGATCTCCATAATAATGGCGTATTAGATGTTGCATCAGTTTTGCGGGAGTCGAGCAACATTGGTATTACAAAGTTAGTTTTAAACCTTAAGCCTAAGCAGTTACTAGATACATATGAACGCTTTGGTCTTGGTTGGAGCACTAACAGTGGTTTCCCTGGCGAGACTGGCGGTAAGTTACCAGCTGCTATAGATGATCAACCTTTTGTTATGGCTACTATGTCTTTTGGCTATGGGGTTAGTGCTACACCATTACAGATAGCGCAAGCATATGCTATTATTGGGGCGTCAGGAGTGAAATATCCAGTTAGTTTTATTAAAACTGATTATCAGCCTGAAGGTGAGCAAGTCCTGGATCCTAAGGTGGCGCGCCAGGTGCTAGACATGCTTACTTATGCCGTAGGACATAGTAAGTCTAATGCTCGAGTTTCTGGCTATAGAGTAGCTGGTAAAACTGGTACTGCACGTGTGGCAGGCCCCGATGGATATTTAGAAGATAAACACCGCACTGTGTTTGCTGGGCTAGCACCGGCGATTAATCCGCGGTTAGCTATAGTTGTTGCGGTAAGTGAGCCTAATGTAGGCGGTTATTACAGTAATCAGGTGGCAGCGCCAGTGTTTGCCCAAGTGGCGAGTGGAGCTTTGCGCTTGTATAAGATTGCGCCAGACATTAAGGATACCCATGGGGTGTATGTAGCTCAGAACGGTAATAATGATTCGTGAATTTAAGTGATATTTTTATGTTTCTGGGTCTGTCGTGGCACGGACCAGATCAGAAGCTAGCAGAGATAAAATTAGATAGTCGCCAGGTTAAGCCTGGCGATTTATTTTTAGCTGTTCCCGGTGCAAAATTTAATGGGCGTGATTATATTACGCAGGCCTTAGAAAATGGTGCAGCAGTAATCTTAGTCGATGATCCAGAGTACAAAGTAGAATTACCAATTATTCAAGTGCCTAATTTGCAACTAATAGTTGCAGAGTTGGCTGCTTTCTTTTATCAATGGCCATCAGAGCAGATGGATATCATCGGTATAACTGGCACTAACGGTAAAACATCAATCAGCCATTATTTAGCACAAATATTTAAAGCTAATCGTATAAACTGTGGAATAATGGGTACGTTAGGTAATGGCCAATATGGGCGCTTATCTAAATCTAACTTAACTACCAGTGATAGTTGTACCGTGCAGCGCCAACTGGCAGAGTTTTTGCGTCAACATACCAAGTATGTAGCTATGGAAGTATCTTCGCATGCCTTGCAACAAAGACGTTTAGATTTTGTAAAGTTTTCTACTGCAGTATTTACAAATTTAACACAAGATCATTTAGATTATCATGGCACTATGGACCAATATTTTGCTGCTAAAGCATTATTATTTGCAGATTTTTATCCAGAGCGGCGTGTGATTAATTTGGACTCTCCCTATGGCATGCAATTATTAAATACCTATTCTGGATTATGTTACTCAATTTATGACCCAACTGCTGATATATATACAGAACATAACAAAATATATACTCCTTGGGGCACCGGTATTTTAATGAATCCTTTGTTGGGTGATTTTAATCTAAGTAATATCTTGGCATGCATAGCGGTTTGTGGTTTGTATGGCTTGGATTTTGATTTGATTTTGCAGGGAGTCAAAAATCTACAGTCTGTTCCGGGGCGGATGCAAAAGCTAAGCTATGACGGTGGCCCACAAGTAATAGTTGACTATGCTCATACTCCAGATGCACTGGAAAACGCCTTACAAGCATTGCATTTTTATAGTAGTGGAGAGATTTATTGTATTTTTGGGTGTGGTGGTGATAGGGACCCCGGTAAGAGACCACTAATGCTGTCAGCAGCACTGGACAATAGTGATTATGTAGTTATTACCCAGGATAATCCTCGTACGGAAGAGCCAGATAAGATAGTGGCAGATATCTTAAGCCTAACTGCTGATAGGCGAAGTATAAATGTTATTCAAGATAGAAGACAGGCAATCCAAGATACTATTAGACGAGCTAAGCCGGAAGATGTAATCTTGATTGCTGGTAAAGGTCACGAAAATGTACAAATAATTGGCAATGATGAACATCCATTTTCTGATGCTGAAGTAGCATTAGAGGTATTAAATAATATAGGAGAAAATGTATGTCCAAATTAACACTTGCAGAAATTGCTCAAGCATTAGTTTTACCTGTGCCAGAGCAAGACGTAACTATCAACAATGTATCTACGGACTCACGTACTTTACAACGTGGGGATTTGTTTGTTGCGCTGCGCGGTGAAAATTTTGATGGGCATAACTATACAGAACAAGCAGTTGCAGCTGGTGCTGCAGCAGTGATTGTTGACAGAGAAGTACAAGCAGATATTCCTGTATTAAAAGTATCGGATACTTTGCGTGCCTATGCGCAAATAGCGGCCGTTTACCGCAGTAAGTTTACAATACCAATGGCAGCAGTAACTGGTAGCTGTGGTAAAACCACCGTAAAAAATATGTTAACTAGCATCTTATCGCAGGCCGGAAATGTGCTGGCTCCTGAAGGCAGCTTTAATAACGAAGTTGGAGTGCCATATACTATTTTAAAGTTACGCCCGGAGCATGATTTTGCAGTATTTGAGATGGGAGCTAAGAATACTGGTGACATTGAGTACTTGATGCAGATTGTGAAACCAGATGTTGCCTTAATTAACAATGCAGCTCCTGCACATCTGGAAACTTTTGGTGATGTGGATGGTATTGCCAAAGTGAAAGGTGAAATTTATGAGCAATTGAATGGTACTGCAGCGTTAAATGTAGATGATGTATACGCTCCATACTGGCTAACTCTAATTAAGGATCAACCAGTTATTACCTTTGGTCTTGAATCTAAAGCAGATATTACTTGTGCATTTATTATTGAGGAGCATCATCAGGTTAAGTTTGATTTGATTACTGATATTGGGCAGGCAACTGTAACAATGCAAGTTCTAGGCATGCATAATGTTATGAATGCATTGGCAGCCACTGCATTGGCTCGTGGTTTGAAAGTTTCTTTAGAACATATTAAAGCTGGTTTGGAAGCTTTTGTTCCTACTACGCGTAGGATGCAAGTTAAGGTTGGTAAGCATGGTGCAAAAATAATAGATGATAGTTATAACGCCAATCCTGTGGCTATGAGCAAAGCAATAGAAGTATTAGCTAAGCAGCAAGGCCGCAAAATTATGGTTGTGGCTGATATGTTAGAAATGGGCCAAGACTCTGTAAACCTGCATACTGAATTAGGTAAGCAAATACGGGCAGCGCAAATTGATAAACTATATGCCTATGGCGACTTGGCAAGGCATACTGCAAGTGCTTATGGCGATGAAGATGCATTTTATACAGATAAGGCTCAATTAAGCAGTGCTTTATTAAATACGATGGATAAAGATACGATAGTTTTGGTTAAGGGTTCTAACGGCATGCATTTAGAGGAAGTGGTTAATGTTATTGTGGCTGAGTGAATATTTACAACAATTTTTTCATGCGCTGGGAGTGTTTCAATATATAACCCTGCGTGCAGTGATGGCAGCGCTTACTTCGATGATAATTTCGTTGGTTATGGGGCCAAGCATCATTGCATGGTTATCTAAGGAGCAGATTGGTCAGGTGGTGCGTGAGGATGGGCCCCAGTCGCATCTAAGTAAGTCTGGTACTCCTACTATGGGCGGGGTGTTGATTTTAGCATCTATTACTATTACTACTTTGCTGTGGAGTGATTTAAGTAATATCTATGTCTGGGCAGTATTATTAACCACACTTGCCTTTGGTTGTATTGGGTGGATAGACGATTATCTTAAATTGGTCCTAAAGCATTCGCGTGGTTTGGCTAGTCGTTGGAAATATTTTTGGCAGTCAGTATTTGGTATAATCGCTGCTTTATTTTTATACGCACATTCTTCTGGTGCTCTATTAGTACCTTTTTTCAAGAATGTTGTTATTCCCCTAGGGCCTCTATACATACTGTTTGCATACTTTGTGATTGTTGGCACTAGTAATGCGGTAAATTTAACAGATGGCTTAGATGGCTTAGCTATACTGCCTACAGTATTAATTGCCGGTGCTTTAGGTATTTTTGCATATATTACTGGACACATTAAATTTGCTGAGTATCTAGTTATGCCATATGTGCCAGGTGTTGGTGAAGTGGCTGTATTTTGTGCAGCAATGGTTGGCTCTGGGCTAGGATTCTTGTGGTATAACACTTATCCAGCAAAGATCTTCATGGGTGATGTTGGTGCTTTAGCATTAGGCGCTGCTTTAGGTATCATTGCAGTTTTAGTGCGTCAGGAATTAGTTTTAGGCATTATGGGCGGGGTGTTTGTAATTGAGACACTATCGGTAATGTTACAAGTTGGCTCTTATAAATTACGTGGTAAGCGAATATTTAAGATGGCGCCTATACATCATCATTATGAACTAGCTGGTTGGCCAGAGCCTAGAATTATTGTGCGGTTTTGGATCTTAACTGTGATTTTAGTATTGTTTGGATTAGCAACAATTAAGTTGAGATAGAGTATGCTAAATGATCACAAACGTAAATATTGTGTGGTGGGTTTGGGTGCTACTGGTTGGTCGGTAGTAAATTATTTGCTCAAAACTAATGCTGACTTTGTAGTTACAGATTCACGTACAGCACCACCAAAGCTTGCAGAGTTTAAGTCTTTATGTCCACATGTGCCATTGTACTTAGGGGCAATCAATATTCCAGCTGATTGTACTGAAGTGGTAGTAAGTCCAGGTATAGTAGTAGAGACTACTTTACCCAAATATGGTGATATAGAATTATTTGCAAGTGTTGTTGATAAGCCGGTTATTGGTATTACTGGCTCTAACGGTAAAAGTACGGTTACCACTTTGCTTGGTGATATGGCGCGTGCTAGTGGCTTTAACCCAGGTGTTGGAGGTAATCTAGGCACCCCTGCTTTAGATTTGTTGGATAAAGGCCATGATCTATATGTATTAGAGTTATCTAGTTTCCAACTGGAGACAACCGATAACTTGTCACTTAAAGTCGCCACTATTTTAAACTTAAGTCCAGATCATTTAGATAGATATACTGATATGCATGAGTATGCATATGCTAAGCAACGTATTTATAAAAATGCCGAATTTGCTGTGACAAATGTAGATGATGTTGCAACGGCTGTTGATAAGCCAGGTTTAAGTTTTGGTTTAAGTTCTGGAAACTACCATTTGCAAGATGATTGCTTAACTAAGAATGGACAACAACTGTTAGCCATAAAAGAGTTAGGGATTTTAGGACAACATAATCAACTAAATGCCTTGGCTGCTTTAGCAATTGGTGAATTGGCAGGTTTCTCTCTACCAAGTATGTTACAGGTATTGCGTGATTTTAATGGTTTAGAGCATCGCTGTGAAAAAATTATGCAAGATAGCAGGCGAGTTTTATGGGTCAATGATTCTAAGGGTACAAATCCTGGGGCTACTTTAGCTGCTTTGTATGGTTTGGTCGATAATATTAGTGGGAAGTGGGTGATTGTCTTAGGTGGTGAAGGTAAGCAAGCAGATTTTTCTGAGCTTTGTACCTCGGTGGCTAAGCACTGTAAGGCAGCTATACTAATCGGTGCAGAGCAACAAAATCTAGCTAAGCTATTAGATAATAAAATACCTTGTTATAGAGCTAAAGATTTATCGTCGGTAGTATCTATCGGACGTGATATAACCCAGTCTGGGGATGGGGTCTTATTTTCACCAGCATGTGCAAGCTTTGATATGTTTGATAATTATCAACAACGTGGAGAGGTCTTTAAACACCATGCGCGCAACTACGCATAAATTAGAGCCTAAATTTGATCAGTGGCTGCTGCTCACTTTTATGTCTATTTTACTGCTTGGCTTTGTAATGGTGACATCTGCCGCAGTCCCAATATCTCATAAAATCATCTGGCATCAAGCAGTATATATAGCTGCGGGTGTATTTTGTGGCTTGATAGTAACTTTTATTCCTACCGCTTTATTGCAAAGATATAGCCATGTATTGTTGCTCATAAGCGCTATCCTATTAACTTTAGTGCTGATCCCAGGCATTACTAGACCTATTAATGGCAGCATGCGCTGGCTTTTTCTAGGCCCCATATCAGTACAACCATCAGAAATAGCTAAGATTGCTTTAGTATTCTATATCGCAGGGTATATGGTACGGCGAAATTATCAGATGCAAAACACGTTGCAAGGGTTTTTGATCCCTATGATTGTATTAGCATTGGCTGCCTCACTATTGATGTTAGAGCCTGATTTTGGTGCGGTAGTAGTGATTGCAACGACTATTTTAGGTATGTTATTTCTTGGTGGTGTCAGAATAAAATACTTTCTAGTGCTAGTTCCTTTTATTGGGTGCGTGTTGAGCTTTTTAGCATTCTCTTCTTCGTATAGGGTGCAACGTTTGGTAGCGTTTAGAGATCCATGGGCTGATCAATTTAATTCTGGTTATCAGTTGGTACAGTCCTTAATAGCTTTTGGTCGTGGCTCTTGGCTTGGATCTGGTTTAGGCAATAGTGTGCAAAAGTTATCTTATCTACCAGAATCCCATAGCGACTTTATTTTTGCAGTTATCGCGGAGGAGCTAGGGCTGGTTGGGGTTATAATCGTCTTAATGTTATATGGGATCTTTACTTTTAGGGCGATGGAGATTGGTCGAAAGGCTAAGCAGAAGGGACTAGAATTTGCTGGTAATATGGCCTATGGCTTGGGGTTATTAATTGCGCTGCAGATGATAATCAATATATGCGTAAATGTGGGGCTTCTTCCTACTAAAGGCCTTACTTTACCTTTAATGAGCGCCGGAGGCAGTAGTATGATTATGGCCTGTATTGCAGTTGGGGTCTTGTTTCGCGTTGATTATGAAACAAAGCTTGTCTAAACTTTCTGTATGAAAGTTAAATTAATACTATTGTGCTTTAGCCTATTCATTAGCGGTGCGACCTATGCAGCATCTGGTTCATTATGGGGCGATATTGATCAACCGATGCAAGATGCCAAAGACGCTGTTAGGGAGCAGATGGCTGAAGAAGCGAAACTATTGGAAGAGCAAACTGCTAAAGCCGAAGCAGAAGCTGGCAAGACAGTATGTGAAGTATTGATTGCCCAACCAAGGTTAGACTTTGACAATTTAAATGATCCAGATTTGTTAGCAAAACTCCGCACTACCATGAATGCAATGCCAGATGAGTATAAAGTGTTGGTATCAACACATGATGCAATGGATGAGTTGTATCAACAGTATCGTAATAAGTATATTAGAACCTATTGTACTAAGTAGGTAGCCCTTAAAGAGAAAAGATCCTGCATCATACTAAAACTTTTCACCAATTGTGCACCTTAGCGTGGTTTTACTAGACTGCCTTGGTCCAGTTAAGGCTACCACAGAAAAAAAGTGTGGATACACGTTCTGGCATATGCTGTGTGTTGCTTGTAAATAACTTAAATTCTCTGCACCTAGTATACATCCATATGCCCCTCTTGCACCAACTCCTTGTTTATTAACCAAAACGGAGTTATACTCCTGTATGGTTGTCTTAGAAAGGAATATACTCCCTTCTGGTTACGTAAATTAATTGTGGGTGGTAGAAATGTTTAAAAGACTTATGAAAGTTGATGTCCCAAAGGGTCAGTCATTATTTTTATGGGGAGCAAGGAATACAGGTAAATCTACCTATTTACGTACACAGTACCTATCCTCAATTTACTATGATTTACTAAAATCTGATGTATATGCCGAATTAAACATAAAGCCCTGGCTGCTTAGAGAGCAACTGCTTGCAGAGCCTAAAGAAAAGTTATCTCATCCGGTTATTTTAGATGAAGTGCAAAAGATCCCACAATTATTAGATGAAGTACACTGGTTAATTGAAAATGAGGGGATCTCATTTATATTGTGTGGCTCCAGTGCGCGCAAATTAAAAAGAGGGGGTGCTAATTTATTAGCAGGGCGTGCCTGGGGCTATTCTTTCTACCCTCTAGTATGTAAAGAAATACCAGATTTTGAACTATTACGGGCATTAAATAACGGTTTATTGCCTATAAACTATTTAAGTGTTCAGCCAGAGCAATCATTGCGCAGTTATGTAGGCATGTATCTTAAAGAAGAGATTCAGTCTGAGGGATTTGTGCGTAATCTATCAGGTTTTTCAAAATTTTTAGATGTTGTTGGATTTAGTAATGGAGAAATGGTTGACTATACGAATGTTGCTCGGGATTGTGGTATAGATGCTAAAACAGTTAAGTCTTATTATCAAATCTTAGTTGATACATTAATCGCTTATATTATAGAGCCTTTTTCTATTAAGAAAAAAAGAGAGTTAATTGTTGCAACTCCTAAGTTCTATCTTTTTGATACTGGAGTGGCAAATTTTTTGACTAATAAGAAAATTACCAGTTTAACAGGATTTGATGCGGGCAATTCATTTGAACATTTTATTTTAATGGAAATAATGGCTTATATAGGAATGCATGGAAAGAATCAGCAGGTAAAATATTGGCGTACAAAAAATAAGTTGGAAGTAGACTTTATTTTAGATCAGGGCAATGTAGCGGTTGAAGTGAAATTATCCGCAGATCCACAACCTAAAGATCTTAAAGGATTGTTTGCATTTTACCAGGATTATAAACCTAAGCATTCGCTAGTTGTATGTAACGCTAATAAAAAAAGAGTTGTTAAACGAGATGCAGAATTTTCGTATGAAATTTTACCATGGAAACAATTTATAGATAATATGTGGCAAGGACAATATTTTTAAGAGCTAGTATTTTATATTAAAACTTCAAAGCCTAGATTAGTAATACTATTCTAGGCTTGTATAGCAGGAAATTCTTAGGTTTTACCTAAGTGGCTTCATAAATTTAGATTGTAGGCCTAAGTTTGGTAGCGTTGGCTACTGCCTGAGAATCTTTTGCTACAGAAGATCCCACTTGTTGCTTGTCACAAAATGCAGTAAGTAGAGCTTTTGGTTTTGCACTTGATTGTTCTGCTTTACAAATCGCCGCTTTGACTGTTTTCTGTAAACCCTGTATGCATTCCCGTAAACGTTGGCTATGTGATTGTTGCGAATCGCTTGGGTATTTTGCTGCGTGTATTGCCATTGCTATGACTGCGCCTTGTTCTTCTAAAATTTCTGAGGCTTTGTCTAGAGATTCTTCTAGTTTATCTTGTGTGGCATTAAGAGGGGCGACAATATCTTCAGGAGTTTTCTTTGCATTGTGCAAATCTATTACTAAATCAAAAGATTTCTTAACCATATGCTCTACAAATGGCACAAAAAAACCTTGTGTTGTCACTTCTTTTTCAAACTGTGTAAAAGATTTCATTAATGGTTCATTTTCAGCTTCTTCAGCAAAAATTTTATCTGCCATTTCTGCAATGACTGGTTTGCAACGATTGATCATTAATGAAGATTCTAAATTACATTCTTCTGCAAGTCTGATTATGACATTAATGTCAGATGCTGTAACATCATCCGAATCATCTTCAATAAATATTTTTCGTAGTTCTTGCATTGTTACACTCATGTCTTCACCTATTATAGTTTTTGTTCTTAATTGATTTATTTTTTGTCAACAATATTTTTAAATTGCTTAGCATCTATAGTTTCATGCTCAAGCAGGGCGGCTGCTACTGCATCTAGAGTATCACTATTTTCTATTAGTACAGCTTTAGCTCGTTGGTAGTTTCTAGAGAGAATTGCTTGTACCTCTTGTTCTATTAACTCTTGTGATAGAAATTTATCATTATTGCCAATATACATTGGCCCAACTCTTTTAGAGTAACCCCAGCGAGTTACCATATTGTGGGCTAGACGGGTTGCATTTTTTAAATCATTTTCAGCTCCCGTAGTAATATTTTGTTCCCCAAAAATTAACTCTTCCGCGGCGCGCCCTGCTAGTTGAGTAGCTATCAGTGCTTCTAATTCATTAAAGGTAGCGCTGCCTTCATCTAAGTTAGGCTCAAATGCGGTATGGCCTAAGCTTGGTCCACGCTGGCCAATTGTTACCTTGTATATAGGATAACGCTCAGCATTTAACTTGTGTCCTACTATGGCATGGCCTGCTTCATGATAAGCAGTGTTTTTTCTGCTTTGCGCGCTTATGTTCATAGATTCACGTTTCGCACCAATTACGATTCTATCTTTTGCGGTATCAAAGTCTGGCATGCTAATTGCACCTTTGCCTTGTTTGGTTGCGATAATTGCAGCTTCATTTACTAGATTAGCAATTTCTGCACTGGAAAATCCTGGGGTGATTTTTGCAATTTTGTTTGCAGAAACGCTTTTATCAATTTTAACTTTGTCTAGGTATATTTGCACTATCTGTTCGCGATCTTTAAGTGTAGGCAGCTCTAAGCGTATGTGCCTGTCGAGACGGCCTGGGCGAAGTACTGCTGGGTCAATAGCATCTATTCTGTTAGATGCAGATATAATAATTATTCCTGCATTTTTTTGATCATCAATGCCATCCATCTCAGCAAGCAGTTGATTTACGCTTTGTGCAGACCATGATGGGTCTTGTGCATGACGTTTGTGTGCTAAAGCATCAATCTCATCTATGAAAACAATACACGGTGCATTCTCTCGCGCTACATCAAATAGTTTGCGCACTCTGGCAGCACCAACACCAACAAATTCCTCATCAAATTGTGAACCAGCCACTGCAATAAAGGCAACGTCTGCTTCACCTGCCATTGCGCGTGCTAACAATGTTTTACCTGTACCTGGCTCACCATGTAACAGAATACCTTTTGGAGCTTTTGCACCTAAGCGACCAAACTCCTCTGGATCACGTAGATACTGAATAATATCTTGTACTTCATCTTTTGCTTCAGCAAGTCCTGCAACATCTGTGAAGTAGGTTTTGATTAAATGCGGAGGTATGATTTGTATATCTTTGTTCTTGTCCTGCATAAATGGAAATGGTCCCTCTAATGTCGGCCCATCTTTGCCATCGTGCTTGTGATTAATAACTTTAGTACCTGGTATGTTGCTTGTGCGCTCTGTTGTCTCAGGTGGTGCAGGAACCATAAAATGGGCAAATGCATAACATCCTAAGAACAATACAATAGTGGCACTTAGAAGCTTTAAACCCAGGATAGCTCTGTTTTGCTTGTTAGCTTGGGATTTTTTACTACCTGACGGTGTAGTTTCATGCAAAAAGTTGCGGGACAGTACACTGTAGCTCCACAAGAGAAATGTCATTAAGAAGGCGGTGGTGATCAGAGTCTCCATCTCAGTGAGCTCCCATTTATTATTTTTATTGCCAAGATGCTACCAGAAAGAAAGTTAAGTGTCAAACAACTTGTTGCTAGCCCTATAGTGTAGCTGCACTCATCAGATATGTATTCTAGTTATCTAAGTGGTGTTTAAGCCTTAGAATTGAGGGATTCTGAAGGCATAATATGCAATAGCCCTCATTTGTAGAATCTAAGTATATTGCGTAAAATAAGTAGAGACTAACTATTAAGGGCGTTATGCGAATCCTCATTATGGCCGGTGGTACAGGTGGCCACATTTTTCCTGCACTAGCAGTTGCCAAACGGCTTAAAGAGCAAGACCATGAGGTCTATTGGCTCGGTACGCGTAAGGGCATGGAAGGGCAGATTGTCACTAGCCATGGCTTTCCAATTCACTTTGTGCGTGTATCTGGTTTGCGCGGCAAAGGTCTGTTCAGCAAGTTGTTAGCACCATTTCAACTTAGTTTGGCATTATTGCAGTCAATGTTTTTAATTATTAAGTTGAAGCCGCAAGTAGTCTTAGGTATGGGTGGCTATGTAACCGGACCTGGCGGTATAGCTGCGTATTTATTGCGCAGGCGCTTAGTTATTCATGAACAAAATGCAGTTGCAGGGGCAACTAATAAGATATTGGCAAAATTCTCCAAGCGAGTATTAGAGGGGTTTCCACAGAGTTTTCCTCGGCCTATTGCGGCACATTTAACTGGTAACCCTGTGCGAGAAGATTTTTATAGATTACCCGCACCTGAAATACGCCTAAACAAGAAGAATCCTGGACCATTAAAGATTTTGGTATTAGGCGGTAGCCATGGAGCACGAGCCATTAATAATATTGTGCCAGAATTAATTATGACTTGGGGAGATAAGGTCCCTAAGCCTTATGTATGGCACCAAGCTGGGGCTCGCAATATGCAAGATGCTAAGCAGGCTTATCATTCATGTGGCTTTGATATAGAAGTTAATGAAATCAACGATAGTAATATAAAACTTGTAGATTTTATTCATGATATGCCAAACGCTTATGCCTGGGCAGACATTGTTATTTGTCGTGCTGGTGCGCTAACAGTTGCAGAATTATCTGCTGCAGGGGTTGCCAGCATTCTAATACCATACCCATATGCGGTGGATGATCACCAAACCAAGAATGCACAGTATTTGTTAAAATCTGGTGCGGCGATGTTATTTCAGGAGCGTGATTTAGAAGTAGATCTAATTCGGTCTAACTTGCAGACATTGGCATTAGATAGACAACGCTTGACTAAAATGGCAGCTGCGGCTCGCGGGTTAGCAAAACCTGAGGCATTAGATTTAGTGGTTGCAGGCTGTGTAGAATAGCTATATTATTGCAAGCTTAAACAAGCTGCGGTATAGTTTGCTAGGTTTTGTTGATGTGGAAAGAAACCATGCAAACTAAGGAAGAAGTAGCTCGAGCCATACCATTATGGCAATCAACACAAGATATTGCAGAACTACACAAAGAAATTATAGAACATTGTAATTATTTACAACACGAAATTAATTCGCCTATAAAACAAAATATTGCCAAACTTAAAGCACTATTTATAATTGGTACAAATGTATTCTTGGCGCAATACAGGATGTTTTGGAAAACAGTAGGGCAACATCATCCACTCACCAAGGCTGATATGTATGCTCGTGTTCCAGAGATTGAAGCTAGATTGCGTTGCATGTTAGATTTTTCACAAGCTGCTGATTATAATAGCCAATGCCAAGATAAAAACTATACTGTTTACTTGGTTTTAAGCCACAATTTTCTATATTTATCGAGTATTTTTATTTGTCCCTACTTCAATTTTTTATATTCCTTTGGGGTAATAAATCAAGCATTGCTACAAGAATATTGTAGTAATAATACTCCGAATAAACCAGCTTGTGAAGATGTTGTGCGAATCAATGCGCAAGTGCAAACGCAATATAGTGACTCAACAAGTACACAAACAACACCCAATCCCGCATATACAGAAAATCCTTCATATGAGGTTGATAGACCTGCAGAAAGTGCATCTCCCTTAGAGGCAACAGCATTAACTGAAGGTGTTCCTGAGCAACCTAAAAGTTGGGCCTCAGTTGTTGGAGGTTTTCTAAATCCCGATACGGTACCCGGCGTCTCACCAGAAAAAAGCGTAAAGAAGGTTGTAGGGCAAGCTCCGGGGTCAGAAGAAATTATGAGTCCAACGCGTGCTGTGCCAGTTGAAGTGATGGCGGTGGCAAATACTCTTGGACCTGAAGAAAAACAAGTCTATCTTGCTGATGTGGAGGCAAATGTAGCAAAAGTTGCTGAATCTGATGAAGAAGAGGAATTACCTGTTTCTAGAAAACATACTAAGGCAGTTGAAGTTGATGCTGATGGTTTTCGAAAGGTAAAGAGAAGAAATAATATACATAGTAGAGCTAAAAGAAAACAACCATATCTTGAAGAGGAAACGGTTTTATCTACATTAGACTCTAAAGATCAAGAAGAGGTCGAAGAAGAGGAGGGGGACACTCTGTCCCCATTTGCTGCTTCTCATGAAGAGGGATCTCCAACCTTGGAAGAACAGGAAGTAGAAGAGGAGAGTCTACCATCAATTAGTACTGCCTTGGATCGTGAGACAGCCTCAACCGCTAGTAAACAGAAAGAAACTAAAAAGCGAAAAAAGAAACTCATAAAAAAACCAGTCAATCCTGTAGAAGAGTTAAAATCTGCATTAGATGCGAAAAAATTTAATAAATGGAATGACAAGTATTTAGGTCATGAGGTGGTTGCAGCAGAATTAGATAGCCATGTTATACAAAAAGTTTCTGAATTTTCTTCTGCAGATGTCATTAGTTTTGTAGAGCGTGCTAAATTGCCAGTTAAGATTTTACTATGTATTTTACGGTCTGATGGAAGTGATTTAAGCGTTAGAAAAACTGCGTTTGAAAAATTGCTAACTAGTGATGATTTTGTAGGGCTCTACCTGCATATAGAGCAAAAAAAATCCTTGTTTATTTTAAGACAGGAATATATAAGTACATTAGAAGATGGTGGCAATAATAAAGAAGAAATTCGCAGGCAAATAGAGCAAGCGGTTTCACAGAGCGCGCAAACAAAAATACTAATAGAAGTTCATATTATAAGACTTATTGAAGATATAATAGAGAAAGGTAATCCTGAAAAGTTAGTGCAATTTGCACGCTATCAAAATAGCGAGGGACAAACTCCGCTAATGCTTTTGTTAAAAAAATACCCTCAACATGGTGCAAAACTAAATTATGCAATAGTTCAGCATCTTTTGCCTGCTTCAGATATATTTGCTACAGATGCACAAAAAAGAACAGCATTTCACTATGCTTGTATGTATTATAATCCTTCTTCTAGTCTAGATATAGTTTGTAAATTAGTAGAGGCAATCAAACAAAATAAAACTGGTAAAGATAATCCGTTTTTAGCAGGTTTAGGCCCTGATGCTAATAGTAATTCATTTCTGCATCACTTTATCGCGGTAATAGATTCAGATTCAGTAATATCTACATTCTTATGCAAAATGATTGCAGAGATGCCATATCAGCTTTTAGTCGCTTTGGTGCATGCTAATAATCAAGATGAAACAATATTCTTTTTATTAGATAGTAAAGCTAAACATTTTGAATCGTCTATTAACTTGCTGTGTAATTTCATGCTTCAACCAGATGTAAAAACAAGGCTGGTTAAGATAATACAGAAAAAGGTGCAAGATGTAGTAGCGAATATTGCGGGCAGATATACCTTGTTTGGCCCACGCGGTAGAGATCCATTAGTAGAACTGATAAGAAATCTGGTAACAGAGAAAGAGCAAAAACAACAAATAAAGATATATAAAAGAATTTTACAGATTATGGAGTGGCGCCATGCATTCCGTTTTAATCTAGTTGGTCAGTCAGAAGGTGATGAGAGCATTGAGCTTAATATTTTTGCACCATTTGATGAGTTAATTCGCCAAGATTGTAGTGTAATAGATATTCCTGATGTTGGAGGAATGCTAGCACATGAAGCTTTGGTTATGATGTTGTTGGAAGCTAGTCAAAGCATTCAAATAGATTTTATTACATCGGGCGCGTTTGCATTTTATGAAGCAAATACACCGTACACTATTACTTTAACTTGGCATATAATACAAGAATTTGTTACTGATACTAGAGAATTTGCCGCTAAAGTAAGAGCTACTAAATATAGTTCTTTGTTAGAGTTTTTACCCCCAATTCAATGGAAAGATGATCCATGCGGTAAGCTTTTTATAGAGTACGCAATTGATCTGATGGATTTACCTTTAATACAATTTTTGGCTACTTTTAAGGTGGGTAAGGATAAAAAACTTACTGCTGAAACTGATATTGATCCAAAGCGTGTCTTAGATATTGCCTGCAATTTAGCTGCTGTAGTTCATCCGGAGACTAAAGAGTTTATTATAGGCAGAGAATATATTCTAAAGTATTTTCAGCTATTGTTGGTGGAGATGCGGTGGAAAATTTCTGATAAACGAGGTTCACCTCGCTCTGACCTTAATGTGCTGTATTTGCCTGTATCCCTTAATTATTATGATTTAATGGAGCTGTTTTTTAATAATTTAGCACAAGATGAAGAAGTACTACAAGAAATGATGTTACATTGCTCTAGTATGTGTTCTGGTCGTACCGCTTATCAAGTTGCCAGAAAGAAAACTGCTGAGCTTGCTGGTGATCCCGAAAAATTAGAGGAGAACATAAAGATTTATGAGCTTTTTGAACAATGGGCTGATCAATTAGGTATAGCGCTTGTTGGAAGGGATGTAGGTGATCAAACAGAGCCGCCTACACAAGCGACTTCTGCACCACAATTTACCTTAACAATGTAGCTCTAGACGTTAAACCGGAAATGGATTACATCACCATCTTGTACGATGTACTCTTTTCCCTCTAGGCGCCATTTACCAGCATCTTTGGCGCCTTGCTCGCCCTTATATGTAATATAGTCATCAAAACCTATTACTTCGGCACGAATAAAGCCTTTTTCGAAGTCGGTGTGTATTTTGCCAGCGGCTTGGGGGGCAGTAGCTCCAATTGGGATAGTCCAAGCTCGCACCTCTTTTTCTCCAGCGGTAAAATATGTCTCGAGTCCAAGCAGTTTATATCCTGCTGCAATAACTCTATCTAAACCTGGTGCGTTAAGTCCTAATTCACTTAAGAACTCAACTTTTTCTGCATCGCTCATATCAGCTAAGTCAGATTCAATAGCGGCGCAGACCGGCACCACTACGGCACCTTCTTTAGCGGCAATTGCTTCTACCTTTTGTAGGTATGGATTATCAGTAAAACCATCTTCTGAGACATTTGCGATATACATAACTGGTTTTGCAGTTAATAGTTGTAGTGGTTTTATTATTTCATCATATTGTTGTGCATCAATAGTGAAGCTGCGCACTGGCTGACTACTATCTAAATGAGCTAGTAGTTTGCTTAATACTTCCTTTGCATTAATAGCTTCTTTATTACCACTTTTGGCATTTTTGGCATAGCGCTGTATGGATTTATCTACTGTTTCTAAATCTGCCAGCATTAGTTCTGTTTCGATGACGCTAATATCTTGCTCTGGGTCTACTTTATTTGCTACATGAATTACATCATCATTATCAAAGCAACGTACTACGTGGGCTACAGCATCAGTTTCACGTATATTACTTAAGAATTTATTTCCCAGTCCTTCACCAGTAGATGCGCCTTTGACAAGACCCGCTATATCTACAAACTCCATGGTAGTCGGAATTACATTTTGTGGCTTTACTATTGCAGCTAATTGGTCCAAGCGTTGATCTGGCATTGGCACTACGCCAACATTTGGGTCAATGGTACAAAAAGGGTAGTTTTGTGCATCAATACCAGCTTTAGTCAAAGCATTAAACAAAGTAGATTTGCCGACATTAGGTAGGCCAACGATGCCGCAAGTAAAACCCATATTTATCTCCTAGTTTTGATGCAAAATATTTTTTGCTGCTTGCCAATCAGCTGCCAAAATAGCAGGGAGCATTTGCAGGCTATTATCTATCGCATCATCAATTAATTTTTTATCGCTACGCGAAGGATTTGCTAATACATAATCAGCAACTTGATTTCGATCTCCTGGATGACCGATACCAATACGTAACCGGTGAAATTTATCTGATCCCAAGCGCGGTATTACGTCACGTAAACCGTTATGTCCACCATGCCCACCGCCGCTCTTAAGCCTAATAGTACCTGCAGGAAAGTCTAACTCATCATGTGCTAGCAATATCTCATCTGCAGGAATATCAAAATATTGTGCTATTTTGGCAACCGCGGTTCCGCTGTGGTTCATATATGTGGTGGGAATGGCACAACGTACTTTATGACCGTCTAATACAGTTTCGCCAATACTCGCTTGAAACTTACTCTGCGCTTGCAGCGTAATATAATTTTGATCACACAATTGCTGCACCCACCAAGCACCTGCGTTGTGCCTGGTGGAAGCATATTCCTTACCTGGGTTGGCAAGGCCAACAATCAGCTGGATTGCCATGCAGATTAGTCTTCAGACTTTTCTGCAGTCTCTTCTCCACCTTCTGCAGCTGGGGTGTCTTCGCCTTCTGCTGTTTCTTCCGTAGGTGCGTCCTCTTCTTCTTCAACTGCAGCAACACGCGGCATATGGACGCTAGCAACCGCAGGATCATGATCGTGCGCTAACAAAGAGAACTCTACGCCTTTAGGTGCAGTAATTGTGGATAGTAGAATAGACTCATCTAGCTCTAATTTGCTGACATCTACCTCTATGTACTCTGGAATGTTACCAGCTAGACATTGTACATCTAATTCATTGATTAAATGGTTAAGTACACCACCAGCTGCAACACCAGGACACTCCTCAGTACCAACAAAGTGTAAAGGCACAGTCATGTGAATCTTATCTGTAGCTTTAACACGTTGGAAGTCCATGTGTAATACAATTGGCTTGTATGGATGACGTTGTAAATCACGTAGTACTACAGTTTCAGTACTGTTAGCTATTTTTAATTTTAGTAGTTGTGAATAAAAAGCTTCATCTTCCAAAGCTTTCAATATTACGTTTTGCTCTAAAGTAATTGGTGTTGCAGCGGCATCGCCACCATAAACTACCCCAAGAACCTTTTCAGCACGACGTAGGCGGCGGCTCGCACCCTTCCCCAAATTATCGCGCACTTGAGCTTCTAATTCGAAACTTACTGCTGACATTGCAGATCTCCTATTATTTAGTGATAAAACAAACTTTCCGCGACCAGAAAGTTAAGGCATTATACCTTGATGCTGCAAGGCGGAGCAATGGTAAACTCGATAAACTAGCTTATATATACCCAAATTACTTATATTTTGGGCTTTGATTGGTGATTTTGAGGCATCCCAGGGCTATAAAATTGGCGACACCCATGATCATCATTGTGATTGCAAGGTTGGTTGTGCTGCTGATCTCAAACTGCATGGCCAGAGCTCCAATTAATCCGGCACTACAATATAAAACAAATCCGTAGGCAGCAGCTGCGGTACCGGCGATTTCTTTGAATGGCGCTAGAGCCCCAGCAGTAGAAGCACCAAAGCTCAAGCCAACTCCTGCGGTCATTATTAGATTAGGCACCATAAGACCTGCTTTACTTAGGCCATCTGCACAGTGCCAAATCAACATAGTAGTTGCGCCTAGAAAGATCACTATACTGCCAAATAGAATTGTAGTTTGTAACCCAAAACGCACCTTCAATTGTGGTGATAGCACGCTGAAGATAATATAGACTAAGCCGTTAAGACCGAAGAAATACCCATAATCTATTGGTAATACGCCCAAGTGCTCTATCAATAATATTGGCGAGATTGAGAAAAAAGTAAACAGGGCACTTAAAGCGGTGATTGAACATGTTACATAACACCAAAATGGCAACACATGTATTACGGATAAATAATTATAACCTTTGGAAATAGTCAATTTTGGTTTAGTTTCATCTAAAAATATGCTTGCAATACCTAAAGTAATAACACTGAAAGCAACAAGGAAATAAAAGGTCGCACGCCAACTATTAAACCAGGTATACAAATAACCTCCCAACAGTGGTGCAAGAAGAGGAGCTAGACCTAAAGCCGCATTAAGATAGCTGTACATTTTGGGGCGATTATCATCATCAAATACATCACGCACAATTGCCCAAGTGGCGACCATAGTGCCGCAAGAACCTAAACCTTGTACGAATCTAGCAAAGATTAAAAAATATATGCCTGGTGCCACAGCGCAAGCATAAGATGCGATCAGGAAAACCCAAATACTCGCCAACATAACTATGCGTCTGCCATACTTATCTGCAAGTGGTCCAACAAATAACTGTCCTACTCCGGTGGCGATGACAAATATGCTTAGAACCCATTGCACTTTAGAAAAGCTCGCTTGAAGTGCCTCTTGCATCATTGGTACGCAAGGTACAAAAATATCCATGCCAATCGCATGTAGGATCACACATGGAGCCAATACACAAATAGAGCTTGCAATAGCCTTGTTATGCATAAATTTACCTAAAATAATAAAGTACTCGTTGAGTATAGCTGGACGCTAAAATAGTGGCTGGGGTGCAAGGATTCGAACCTCGGAATGCAGGGATCAAAACCCTGTGCCTTACCACTTGGCGACACCCCAAGCAGGTGGCTATTATGCCAAGCAGCACCAAAACTGTCAAATCCCCATATTGAGAAGGTCGACTTATACTGATAGTGAGGGGCTTCGGCTACCCGGATGCGGTGGGCTAGTCGAGCTACTGTCATCTTCCAGTAACAGAGTCGGTGCTACGTCCTCTTCTTCGTTCTGAGCGTTTGCACTCGCGACATCTTTAATTTTTTCCCAAAGTACAAATTCTTCGGCATTCGATACACCAAGGAGCATGAGAATGGTATTTTCTACATACATCATTTCTAAGCGTGCATTAGAATCACCACAGAGAAGAGAGTGCCCTTCACATAATAGAAGATATTGATATAATCCAATATTAAAGAAATCGTCATAATTAATTAATGATATGTAATACACCGCTAAACATATACAAATCATTCTTTTGTTGGCATCGCAAGCGTATAAAGAATTTGTATAGACACTTTGACTTTGATCTAGTATGGGCCGTAGCTTCTCGCGGTCTGTGGCTTTAGCAAAAAATTCTTGTGTATGTTGGTCAAACTCTGTTAAATGCCCTTTACCCACAAAATTACTTTGCTCATATATAACAGATATTTGTGTACGATCTAACATTGCATAAAGCGCGTCGTGCATAGGAGTTATTACCTGCAATCCACGTAATATTTCTGCGCAGCTCCTTATAAGATGATAAGATTCTACAACAATATGATCGTATGCATTTTTACGTTTTTTTATATCTCGGGAGCGCAAACCCTGTACTTTTGCAATAAGGTGCGGAGATTTTTTTATATCAGATTCTGACATTGTGATAGTATAATAAGCTTCATTAAATAGAGGTAATAAAACCATGAAGACTTTCTCTATGCACCTGATTTGGCTTATATAATGTAGACTATTAAAGTCGTTGAAAAATCTATCTTGCTGTTGTGAGCCATAGGGTAAGTTGAGAATCATATCCCATATTTCTTGCTCCCATGTGCTAAAACATTTTTCTACATAACTTAATAGATCAGCAAGTTGTTTGCACTCCCATTCGGGGATTGGTAACAATTTTCGGATTAAACTATCAAAATTCTCAGCTGTCTGCCTATGATGCACATAATTATGTTCCTCACATAAGGAGCGATATAGACCACTCACGAGTGACGATCATACAAATCGCGTGCAAAACTAATAGCCGCATCTCTAGAATTATTACCAGTAGGATCAACTAATGTATTAACTGCTAATTGCGCAGCTTGTTCACTAGTTTGATATCGTAAGTTTGGTTGCGGAGTCTTAGCAGTGCTTAAAACAATATTGGCAACTTGTTGTGGTGGTTGGCCATATTCCTTGGTTGCTGTAGTAAGCGTTTGTTGCAACTGATTAGTAAAAGTAACATAGCCTGGGAATTCATTAAGTTTTGCGGGTAGGGCAGCATGTGCGGCGGCTTCGCCTTTCACTGCGCCTGGTTCAATAACGCTCACCCAAATATTCCACTGTGCAGCTTCGGCAGCTAAGGCTGTAGACATACCTTCTAGGGCCATCTTAGAAGCGGAGTATAAACCCATGCCAGGCATAGGGCTCAGGGCCGATGTACTACTGATGTTCAGAATTTTACCACCTTGATTAGCGCGCATTAGAGGTAATGCCTCTTGCATCATTTGTAATGGGCCAATAACGTTAGTTGCCATTACTTGGCGTGCTTGTTCTACACTTAGAGTCTCTGTTGGACCAACAACTATAAATGCAGCGTTATTTACTAGTAGATCTAATTTGCCGCTTTTAGCTTTGATTTCTTTGTACAAAGCACTTATAGCTTTGCTATCTGTTACGTCTAGCTTGCGTACTTTTACACCCTCTATAGTAGGGTGCTTCTCTGGAGTACGACTGGTTGTCCACACTTCCCAGCCATCATCTCTAAAAGTGGTTGTGATCTCTTTACCAATGCCACTAAGGCCTCCAGTAATCAATACTGTTTTTTGTGCGGCTACTTGGCTCGACAATACTAAAGCAACGCAAAATAACATCCCTGACTTCAAATTCATAACTAACTTCCTTTGTTTAAGATCACTTATCCCAGCAGTTTATAATAAGTTTAATATTAATTTCATTTTTGTCAGCATTTATGCTGGTAGGTAGCATAATAGGTGGGTATGCTGAGTAGCTAATATACTTAATATGCCAGCCTTCTTGTTGCAAGCTGATTAACTTGTGTTGTTGATCATATTCGGCTTCTGCAATCTCTGCATGTGGGCTTGGCATTCCTTTAACCCAGTAGCGTAAATGGTTAATTGGCAGATCTAATAAGTAGCTATCTTGGATAGTCTCTGGGGTTACATGCAAACTTTGTGATGCTAAGGGATTAGTTAAAAAAATGTCATAGTCAGCATCATTTTGTTGCCACACTATGCTGGCAACATGCCCTTCGGATTCTGAGCGTATCGCCACTCGGCCTTTTGCTTGCCATTTCTGCATGTTGTTTAAATAATTTAGACGAGCTTGCGGCGAAGTTACGTTAATATTTTTTACGCATGCACTTAAAAATATTGCGCTGCAAATAATCAATAATCTGTAGTTCATGTTCTAAATTTATCTAGCTGTTGGTTTAATATCAGCTAAAGGAATATTCAGCCTGGTTAAAGTTTTCTGAATTATGTCTTTATTTTCGGTAGATAGCAAGGCCTTTTGCCACACATCTTTGGCTGCCTGTTGCTGGCCTGAGGTCCATAGTACTTCTCCTAGGTGCGCGGCGATTTCTGCATTACCACTAATTTTGTATGCCTTCTCCAACATGGCAATTGCATCTTGAGTGTTACCGCTTTTGTAGTAATACCAACCTAGAGTATCCATATAAGCGGGGTTATTTGGTTGCAAGCCAATTGCCTTTTGGATATATGGTAATGCTTCCTTTACTCTGTCAGGATGATTAGTCAAGATAAATGCTAGTGCATTCAAAGCATTAGCATTGTCTGGCTCAACGCTCAATACTAACTTTAGATCTCGCTCGGCTGCGGTATATTTTTGTAGCATGCTTAGAATTAGGCTACGAGCATACAAGAAGTCTGCGTCATTTGGTAAGACACCAAGTACGCGGTTACAATTCTCTAAAGCCTTATCTAAGTCGTTAGATTCAATCATAATATCAATTTCAGTAAGCAGTACTTGCTTTTGTTCTTCAAAGGTGTTTGGCTCAGTACTTTGTAAAGTGTTAAGAGCATTTTCGTAATCGCCTTTGAGGCTATATAGATATGCGGCACGCAGAAACGCTGATGTGTGAAATTCACTACTACTAGCAACTTGCTCATACCAAGAGATAGCTTCTGCGTTATTTTTATGATACTCAGCTAATTGTGCTAAGTAGTAACGTGCTTTATCAACAGAGCTTGCATATTCTAGAGCCTGCTTAATATTCTTTTCTGCAGCTACATATTTACCTTGATTTATTTCATCCTCACCAATAATTAAATATGCTTCACCAGCAAATTGCTTATCTCTAGTTAGCATTTGTAAATGTTGCATCGCACTATTTGATTGATCATTATCTAGTAGTGCCATAGCATAAAACATACGTAATTCGCTATTGTTTGGATGTTTGTTTACTTGTGCATCCAGATACTCTAATGCAGGTTGGTCAGACTGCTTTTCATGACGAATTAGTTTAGCTTGCAATTGTATAGCGTTGGTTAAATTAGGTTGCAGCGCTAAAGTTTTAGCTAATCTTTTGTTTGCTGCATTCACATCAAGTTGAATTGCGTGTATCTGAGCTGATGCTAATTGTGCGTATGGATTTTGTGGATGACGCTCAGCTAGAGAAGTTACAGCCTCAGTTAGGTGTTTTTTGCCTTTAGGTTGTAACTGATCAAACACAGCCAATAAGTTTTGATCTAATTCCTGAGGATTGCTCACAAGAGCATTTTCTAAGAATGCTTGAGCTTTGGCTTCGTTGTCACTTATATATAAGGTTAGTGCCACAAGCTGTGCCTGTACGTTCTCAGGATCAGAGTTAGCCCAGACTTCCGATGCCTCTTTGGCACGTAGAGAGTCCTGGGTCTCTAAGGCCAGCTCAGTTGCGAGCTGGGCTACAGTTGGATCTTGGGTTTCTTTGGCAACTAGTAAGTAGTTTGCCAAAGCTTCGTCATACATATTTCTTTGCAAAGCCAGTTCAGCAGTCAAAAGATGTGTTAAAATTTGCTTCTTTGACAGCTTTTTAAATTGTATTGACTTAGAGTTGCTTTTATTTGTCGTCGATGGGGCATTAGCGGGCTTAATTCCCGCTGCTACAGTAGGACCGCTCAGGGAAAGCGTTATGGTTATCATGCTTATTATTTGGTAATGTTGCATTTTTGTCCTATCATCAAACTAAAGCCAAAAAAGGTTAATTCACTGTTTGCCTATTAAGGCTATCGGCTTAAAAGGGAATAGCATTAAGATGCAACTGCTGATGGTTGGTCTAAATCACAAGACCGCCCCTATTGAGTTACGTGAACAGTTTGCGTTTGCGGGCCATAGCTTGCGTGGAGTGATACGAGAGGCGGTGGGATACTCGCATCTGTTCTCGGCAGTTTTAGTTTCCACATGTAATCGTACCGAGCTGTACTTTGAAGCAAATTCTTTGCAGGCTCTACGTGAGTGGTTATGGCAAAAACGCGGCCTACGTCTTTCTGACCTTGGTCAATATACCTATTTGTACAAAAATGCCGGTGTAGTGCGACATTTAATGCAAGTAGCATGTGGCTTAGATTCTATGGTGCTTGGTGAGGTAGAAATATTAGGTCAACTAAAGCATGCCTATAATGTTGCGAATGAAGCAGAAGGCTTGAGCAAAATACTAGATAAGCTATTTCAGAGTGCATTTGCTGCGGCAAAGAAGGTACGTACACAAACAGAAATTAGCCTTAACCCAGTCTCAGTTGCTTATCTTGCTGTTAGGTTGGCGCAGCGTATTTTTAGTCGTACTGCTGATAAAAGGGTACTCTTGGTTGGAGCTGGCGCCACAGCACGATTATTGGTCCAACATTTATGCAGCACTGGCATAGAGAAATTTATAATTGCTAATCGTACCCTTACCAAGTCTAAAAACATGGCTGCAGAAATTTCTGCTGATCTACAAGTAGAATACATAGAACTTAGTGAGGTACCACAATATCTTGCGCAGGCGGATATTGTGATTGCAGCTACTAATGCACCATTACCTATTATTGGCAAAGGGATGGTAGAACTCGCTATGAAAAAGCGTAAACAACGCTCGGTATTTATGATTGATGTAGCTGTGCCGCGCAATATAGAGCCCCAGGTGCGAGATTTGGCGAATGTGTACCTGTATGGCATTGATGATTTGCAATCAATTGCTGCGGAGCATCGCAAAACCAGGTATACTGCTGCCCGACAGGCGGGGACCATAATTGAAGAAGAGGTCACCGCATTTATGAGTTGGCGGCATGCCCAGGATGCCCTAAGCATGATCCAGGATTTTCGTGAAGAGTGTACTTCACATCGTGATCAAGCCTTAGCTGCAGCAGCACGTCAGTTAGCTGCGGGTAAGGACCCATATGAGGTGATGCAGCGTTTAGCCTACGGTTTAGTAAACAAAATTTTACATAAGCCGACTGTGCAGATGCGCACGGCAAGCTTAGCTGGCGATGCAGATTTTGTTGCCAACATTAGGCGGTTATTCAAAATTGAACAAGAACTATGAAGCAATCTATACAGACAAAATTACATAATTTAGCCGAGCGCTATGAAGAATTATCAGCTTTGTTGAGTACTCCCGAAGTTATAGCTGATCAAAATCTATTTCGTGATTATTCTAAAGAATTTAGTGGTCTAGAAGAGATAGTAAAAACTTTTAAGCAACATCAAGATAACGTGTCTAGGCAGCAGTCCTCAGAAGAGTTATTGCAAGAAAATGATCCAGAGATGCGTGCTATGGTCGAGGAAGAAATCAGTACTATCCAAGCAGAACAAGAACAATTAGAGCAACAGTTACAATTGTTGTTGCTCCCTAAAGATCCCCATGATGAGGCAAATGTATTTTTAGAGATCAGAGCAGCAGCTGGGGGTGATGAGGCTGCTATATTTGCGGGTGATTTATATCGTATGTATGTAAAATACTCAGAAAAAAATAAGTGGCGTGTAGAATTAATGAATGATAGCCCAGGCGAGCACGGTGGTTTTAAAGAAATAATAGTTAGGATCACAGGGCAGAGCGTATATTCAAAATTAAAATTTGAGTCTGGCGCACATCGTGTGCAGCGCGTGCCAGAAACCGAAGCCCAAGGTAGGGTACATACTTCTACTTGTACTGTGGCAATTATGCCTGAAGTAGATGCGGTTGATGAGGTCGAGATTAATAGCAATGATCTGCGAATTGATACCTACCGTGCGTCTGGTGCTGGTGGACAGCATGTTAACAAGACCGACTCTGCAATCAGAATTACACATATTCCTACTGGAGTGGTAGTGGAGTGTCAGGATGAGCGTTCACAACATAAAAATCGCTCTAAGGCTATGGCTTTATTACAATCAAGACTATTAGCTGCCGAGCAAGAGAAGCATGCAAGTGAGCAAGCACAAACACGTAAGAGTCTCGTGGGTACTGGGGATAGGTCTGAGCGGATCCGTACTTATAACTATCCACAAGGTAGAGTGACCGATCATAGAATAAATTTAACCTTATATAAGTTGCCTGAAGTTATGGAAGGCGGATTAGAGTCTATAATTACTCCATTGCTCCAGGAGCACCAAGCAGATTTATTACAGGAATTTACGTGAAAGTAGGCAGGATCTTAAGTCGTGCAGTACCAAATGTTGATGAGATTGATGTAGAGTTACTCTTAGCTAGTGTACTTGAAACCACCCGTGGAATGATGAAGGCTTATCCTGAGCGTGAATTAACTGCAGAAGAAAAAGAGAAGTTTGATATCCTGGTACAACGTAGAAGCAATGGTGAGCCGGTAGCCTACTTAGTTGGCCACAAAGAATTTTGGAGTTTAGACTTTATTGTTACTCCGGATGTGTTAATTCCTCGTGCTGATACGGAGTTGTTAGTAGAGATGGCTTTAGAGAATCTAGAGCAAGGTAATGACTTGCGGGTATTAGATATGGGTACTGGATGTGGTGCGATTGCTCTATCTATTGCCTCAGAGCGAAAAGATGTACAAGTTGTAGCTACGGATGCATCTGCTGAAGCTTTACAGATTGCTAAGTTGAATGCAAAACATTTGCAGATAACTAATGTTGAATTTGCCTTAGGCGATTGGTATACAGCTCTTGGTGATGACAAAAAATTTAATATGATTGTTAGTAATCCGCCCTACGTTGCAGATTTTGATCCACATTTAGAGCAGGGTGATTTACGTTTTGAGCCTAATACTGCTTTAGTTGGTGGCAGCGAAGGGATGGATTACCTTCGACATATAGTTGGCTTGGCACCCAAATATCTATTTGCTGGTGGACAGCTTATGGTAGAGCATGGCTATGATCAAGAAGCGTTAGTGCGTGCAGAATTTGAGCAAGCAGGATTTTCTAATATAACTTGCTATAAAGATATTGCTGGTATCCCACGAGTTACTGCTGGTCGTCATTGACCGATTAAAATAAGTTGCGATATAAATAACAATATGCTCTAATGCTTTTTTTTCGCAGTAGGTGTATACGGATGTTGCCAGAAACACAAAAAAATCTAATAAATATTATAAGACTAATAATTTTAATGAGATTATTCTATGAATATTATCTTAAATTTGATGCACTAAAACGTCTGTTCACAAATTCCACCTTATTTAAAGACTATTTCCCTACAACAGATAAGCACTCAAGTGGAACTCTAAGCAGTATAGGCACACCATCTAGGAGCACTACGTCAATTCTTGTGCCACCAGAAGAATCTAATGCATCAAGTCCAAAACGAAAACAAAAAAAACCAGGTGACAACCAAGATCTAGAAGTTTCTTTTTCGCCAGTTTATGCACTGTATGCAGCAAAAAATGAGAAGCCTAATAGTAGTCGTCGTGATAGTCTTGAAGCTGTAGAAGTACCTTTAAAAGGTGAATTAAAACCACAAATGCTGCCTAAGAGCCTTATAAGATCTGATGCAAAGTCAGGAACTCAAAAAGTCATAAAGAGTGGATGTCTTTTGGTAGACCAGTCGCAGATACCTGTAATTCCAGAAATTCCAAATAAGGATATTTCTAATCAGTTACATTTTTCTCTATATGGGTCGTAAGAGGCTTATTATTGTATAAATATATAGTGTGGTATTGCTGTAAATAGTCCTATGGCATTATTCTCCGAACTTTAAGCACCTAGGGATGTCTAACAATATATGGGTAATAAAGATGGAGTAATATAATGCCTAAACCTCCTACCTATGAGCGACCAGATGATTCGCCAACCGATGATTTTAAGAGGAAGCTTGAAGACTCTTTAAAATCAAGACAAAAAAAGCAGGATAAATATCCAGTAAATCCTGTGGATCCCTTTGAGGAATTTGATGCTTCTTACGAAGAAGATAATCTTAAACAGAACAAAAGCAAGCGCACTAGTGGTGTAGGACTGTCAACAATTCGTGATTTTGTACGTTCTATGTTTCAAGTATTAATGAAGTATACGTTTTTTAAAGGGAAAAAAAGTAAAAACAAAAATCATGCCCGAAGAAACTGTGAAAAACATTTTGTCAAACCGTTGATTTCTGTTTTATTAAAATTTAAGTCGAGGTTTAGATCTAAATCATCTAGTAATAGTTTATTTATGGGTTCTGATTCAGACGGAAATTCTATTAATAGCCAGGCAACCTCCAGTACTAATCTAGAACTACAACCTCAGGCTGAATCTGCTTCTGTTGCTAGGGCTGTTGATGCAGCTGTAGATAGTGCTATAGCAGAAATTAGTAAAGTACCAAATCAAACAAATATGACACAAGCAGCTATACATAGTATAAATGGTGCAATATATAAAATTTTTCGTGCTTGGAAACCAGAAATGGCTAACAAGGAGTTGCTAGAAATGGCTGCTTCATTAAAATCTACCCAGGTTGATTGGGTAGCAGAGCATTTGGGTATTTCAAAAACTGAAGCATCTAAAGTTATTGTTGCTGCGCCAGAATCAATGACATCAGTTAATGATACATCATCTCCTGTTACTTCCTCTGCATCAACTGTAGATGACTCTCCTGTAGCAACAACGCCTAAACCAGTAGAAGACAAAGAGTTGCCTCCAGTAGGTAGAGTTAAAGCGCTCGCACAATTGTATGAACGTGGGCATCATATAAATGCAAAAGAAGAATCCAGTAACGCAAATAAAACGATGAGTTGGGCACGAGAAGGCAATCAAAATGCAGATAGAGGTTATCCTTCAAGAGAAAGCTCAAGTTCTACAGATACTCAAACTTCAACTCCAACATCCTTGCAAGCAGAACCTCCTGGAAGTCCTAAGCACACGTATGGGGGAGTAGAAGATGCTATCAGTAGTGTTGCAGGATATAGTGATAGTTATATGGATAAGTATATTGATAAGCTAGATAAAGAAGCTAGAGAATTGTTAGGTGATAGATATTCAGAAGCTAATAGTATCTTGTTAAACACGCAACAAATACGTGGTATAGGCCAATATCTAGCAGCAAATCAAAATGCAATAGAAGAATGGTTTGCTGACAATCCAAATGAAGTGATTCTGAGGATTGGTAAAAAGGTTAGGCAACGTGATAAACAATTTCAGGGAGGGGAATTAGATAGAACTGTTGAAATTCATCGAAGTGCTGATGGAGGTTTTAAAGTTTATGTTGCAATATCTAGGAAGCTTGCAACAGGGCATAAAAAAATGGAACTAGCTAGAGAGGGGACATTTAAAAAGGTAACGCGTTTGGTGTTGTTAAACCCGGAAGAATTGTCTGATAAGACAAAACTACTTGGTACAGTATCTAAAAGACAAATAAACCCTACTAAAGAGATGTATGATGAATTGAATGTAGAACGTAAAGTTTATGGAGATGATTCGGGTGCTGTTTCCGTAGGACGAGAATACAGTAAACGGCCTGAGGAGAGGGTGGTGCGCACCTCAGAAACAAGTGCGCTTGGCGATTTGAATATGTTAATAGAGCCTGGCTCTAACGATTTGTATGCCTCAGATAGTAGCTATGACCCAAGTGACCCAAAAGGTTCAGTATTACGAATTAATGAGAGAATAACAGATGATATTTTAGAGTGTATGCAAAAAATTCACTCTAAGGGCTATGTGCATAATGATATTAAACCAGACAACATTCTTTTAGTTCGAGATGAGAAAGGCAGGTTGCGGGCGCGCGTATCTGACTTTGGATGGGCTATGAAAATTGGTAAGGGTCAACCAATGGCTACACTTCATTATGCTTCCCCTCAAGTATTCCAAACACATCTAGCAAAAGAGACAGAGCAGTCAGAGTATTTTAAGAATAAATACCCAGCTATAGGACGCGCAGTATATCGTGATATGAAAGGGTGGGGTTTGAGGGGCTTATCCAGACTTCCGAAAGGGGCAAACCCTAAAGATGATATGTGGGCGGTGGGAATAACACTGCTTCACTTACATGGTGTAGAATTTTCTGTTGAGAGAAAAGAGAAGTTGCAAGAAGTCCTGCAAGATAAAAATGCTCATCCATTTATATTAAAACATAGGGAGCTGTTAAGCTCTTTATTATCTGAGCATAGAAAAGGTAGACCAACTGCAGAAAATGCGCAACGACAACTAGCAAAATCACCAACACCACCAATCCAACGTAGACGGTATTAGAAATATCATTACCCTAAGAACGTAGTTACTAAAAAGTACATATTATGGTGAATATTAACATAATGTAGATTTTATTAATCAAATAAAGTAATTTTACAAATAGCGTCGGTTGTATAAATTCAATTCCTTAAATCCTCTAATATGGGCCGCAGATGCGGCCACACATTATTTAATATTAAAGGCTGTGCACTTGCTGTAGGATGAAGTTGATCTGCTTGAAAATAGTTTAAGTCATTAGCAAATCCATCTAGTAGAAAAGGTACTAAAGCAGTGTCATATTCATAAGCTAGATCAGGAAAAACTTGTGCAAACTCTTGTCTAAAAGCTGCGCCATAGTTATATGGTAGATGAAACCCAACAAGCAAAACTTTTGCATCATCTGCTTGTGACTCTTTGATCATTTTGCTGAGATTGTTCTTCATATTAATAATTGGCTGTCCACGTAGGCCATCATTTGAGCCTAATGCAAGCACTACTATCTTTGGTTTGTCTTCCTTTAGTAGTGTTGGCAGTCTACGTAACCCATCAGCTGTTGTTGCACCGCTAGTGCTGGCGTTAACAATTTTGTATATGTAATTCTCGTCTTGCATACGTTTTGCTAATAATGCTACCCAGCCTTGCTGACTACTTATGCCATATGCAGCAGAGAGACTATCGCCTACGATCAACAGTGCTGGTTTGGCAAATGCGGGGATAGCAGTATACAGTAGTAAGATGGCAATTAAGGAACGCGCGATGATCCCAAGTTTCACGATGACAGATCCTATATTAGTGGCTACAGATCTTACTAAACAAGTTAATTTAAAAGGTAGTCAACTACAAATACTAAATAAGGTATCATTAGAAGTACAAAAATCCTCTAGCGTAGCTATCATTGGGCCGTCAGGTGCTGGCAAAACTACTTTGTTAAGTTTGCTTGCAGGTCTAGACGTGCCATCTACAGGATCGGTAACTATGGGTGGGATAGATATTACTGCTTTGACAGAAGAGCAGCGTACTCAATTTAGGGGCAAACAAGTTGGGTTTGTGTTCCAGAACTTTTATTTATTAGAGAATCTTACTGCACTAGAAAACGTTATGTTGCCATTAGATTTACACGCTATACCTAAAGCTAAGTCCAAAGCTAGAGAAATTTTGGCGGAGGTAGGATTGCAAGACAGGTTAGATCATTATCCACGCCAATTATCCGGAGGTGAGCAGCAGCGTGTGGCAATAGCTAGAGGATTTGTTACTGAGCCAGCAATACTATTTGCAGATGAGCCAACTGGTAATCTAGATCAAAGCACCGGCGAAAAAATTATAGATAGTATATTTCAGTTAAATAAAGATTTACAGACCACTTTAGTGGTAATAACTCATGAAGAAGGCTTAGCTCAACGTTGTGACCGAGTACTAAGACTGAGTAAAGGGGGGCTTAGATTAGCGCCTTAAATTTAATATTACGCGACTACCGTAGTCGTCAATTACAAGTACTAATTATTGCTACACTATTGGCAGTTATCTGTTTAACATCTATAGGCTTCTTTATAGATAGCGTCTACGGGTTATTAGCTAATACACAGGCCTCACTAATAGGTGGAGACAGAGTAATTAGCTCGCCTACTCCTGTAGAACAAGGAATAAAAGATCTTGCTAAAGATAGTAATTTAGAGATCGCCGAAACTATAAGCTTTTTTAGTATGCTTACCAGCGAGAATAATTTAGCGCTCACATCACTCAAAGCTGTTGACAGTAGTTACCCATTAAGAGGTCAACTATACATTGATGGTCAACCTACTACTGCTGTGCCACTGCTTGGTGAAATATGGTTGGAAGAAAGAGCTATGTTGTTATTGGGTGTACAACTTGGTGACCAAGTTACTATAGATAGCAGCAACTTCAAAGTAAGCAATGTTTTAACCTTGGAGCCAGATAGAGTTAGTGGTGGGTTTTCTTTTGCGCCACGCGGTATTATAAATAAACAGGATTTGTATAATACAGCTCTGCTGCAACCTGGCAGCCGAGTAAACTATAGGTTATTAATTGCTGGTAATACGACAGATTTGGCAAAGTTTGATCAACAAATTATTGGTAAGTTAAAAGATAATCAAAAAATGCAAGTAGCGGGTGAGGAAGATGCCCGCAGTAATAACCGCTTATTACAAACTACCAGCTTTTTGCGTTTAGCATTATTGGTTAATATTATTTTAGTTTCTGTTGTGATAGGTATAGTGGCTTTTATTTATATTGCTGGGCATATGCGTGAGGTAGCAATTATACGCTGCATAGGAGCTACTAGCCAGCAAGTAGTGTGGTTATTTGCATTAAGTTTTCTAGTAATAGGAATGGGGTGTGGTACTGTTGGTAGTGGTATCGGTTATATATTATCTAAGGGACTTGGGCACATACTAGTACAGTTTCTTGATTTGCAATTGCCGGAGCCAAGCTGGATACCTGCTATAGGTGGGATTAGCTTAGCTGTTTTTCTTGTTATAGGCCTCGGGATGCCACCACTATTGATCTTGCGCAAGGTAAGTCCTGTATATGTATTACGCTCGGCTAGTATTTCTATTGATAAGTGGGTATGGTTTTGTTACTGGATTGTGATAAGTATTTTTATTGCAGGTATCTATTACGTTGTAGCGAGCCCTGTCTTGTTTAGATATATCATCATATCTTTGTTGTCTGCCTTGGGAGCAAGTTTGCTATTTATGCAAGCGTTGTTTCGTTACATGCCTCGTTGGCTACCAGCATTACCAATAACTTTAAAAATCAGCTTAAGAAATATTATAAGCAATTCTACTCTCAATAGCGTGCAATTTTTGGGTTTTGTACTTGTAATTACTTTAGGTACAATCTTATTCTCGATAAGAGGTGATTTATTAACTGCTTGGCAAGCTCAGATGCCAGTGGATTCCCCAAATTACTTTGCTATCAATATCCAGCCGCAGCAAGTAACACCTTTAAAATCCGATTTGTCAGCTGCTGGCATAGATGTCCCAGAATTCTATCCAGTCATAAGAGGTAGATTAAAATCGATTAATGGCAAGCAAGCCGAGTATTGGCGTCCATTTAATCTTACCTGGACATCTACTTTGCCTTTGGATAACAAAATTTTGGGTGGGTTATGGTTGCAAGATGATAATGATGAAGTGTCAGTAGAGACTCGCATAGCCGAGAGATTAGGTATTGCCTTGGGTGATGAATTAGTCTTTGACATAATGCTGCGTGAGGTGAGAGCAAAAGTTACCAGTATTCGCTCAGTTACGTGGGAATCATTTAACCCAAATTTCTATTTTATTTTTGCTGCAAAAATGATGCAAGACTTCTCTACAAATTACATGGCAAGCTTTTATGTAGCTAATTCATCAGATATATTATCGATGGTAAATGATTACTCTAATATAACATTTATTAGTATTAAACCCATACTTGATCAGGCAGTACTGATATTAGATTTAGTATCTGTACTTGTTGCATACATATGGATATTTACTTTGTTAATTGGCTTGTTGCTATTAGTAGCTATTATGCTTGCAAGTATTAAAGCACGGAATTATCAGAATAATTTGATGCGTGTGCTTGGAGCTACACAGTCACAAATACAACGCATACTTAATTATGAATTGGTCTTAATGGGCGCTAGTGCTGGCGTCGTAGGCTCGTTAATTGCAGTTTTAGCGGCTAAGTATTTAGCAACAGAGTTATTTAAGGTAAGTTACGAGGTAAACTATCTTGTGGTGCTAGCAGGCGCCTTTACAGGTATGTTACTAATGCTGTTTGGAGGTTTTTTGGGAACATTTAAAGCTTTGCGTACTAGTCCAATACAACTATTACGAAATCTGAACTAAGATATGTTTATGAAAACGCATTTTTTCTATAGTTATATTGCCTGCTTACTATTGTTGACGGCTAATGTTAGTGCCGAGCAGCAAAAGCCTGCATATAAAACTGCAGACCCCGCTAAGAAGGTTGCAGTAGAGCAAAAATCCACTGTTGAGAAAAAAACTAGTGTTAAGAGTACTTCTCAAACCAAGAAAGTTAATAAGGAGGTGACTGCCGATACCAAGTATCTGAAAAAGGATACATCTTCTTCTGTAGGTACAAAAAAACTGCAACCGCAAGCTCAGCAAAAACAAACTAAGAATAAGCAGAAACCAGCTTACACAGCGCATAGTGACAAGCCGCATAAAGATGACCAACATAATGCGTCTACTCGGCAAACCAATACTACTAAACATGAACAAACAAAGATTAATAATACTAAAGAAAAACAATGCCCAACAATGAGTGTATTTATCCCAGATAACTGCGTTGATGCGGTACGTGCGCATTACATGCAAAAACACAAATGTAAAGAACCATCTAAGCCTAAGCGAGTTATAGATTCTATAAAATTTGCGCCTTATGTTGGGGTAGAGTATATGTTTCAGCATATCCCAACTAGTGCTGATTGGCATAGTGCTGGATTTATGCCTTCTAATTTAGATGTTATAAATGGTTTTGTGGGTCTTAGATATCATCGTAATTTTGCGATAGAATTTGGTGGGTATCATACTATACGTCGTTCACAAGCTCAAAGTAATGTATTAGAATTTGAGGGGAAAGTGGCGACTGATGATACATTAGTAATAGCGCAATTAGAAAACAAAGGTTTTAGTATTGATTGGACAGCACATTGTTTCTTAGATCCAAAATTTAACGTTTTTGCCATAGTAGGTATGGCGAACTATCAACCTAAATTAAATATCCTCACAAGTGAAAACACTGATCTAGGTACTGCTTTGCGCTTGGTGAAGGGCCATAATACTAATGTATTTCGTCTTGGGGTAGGTATGGAGTACTTAGAATGCTGGTGGGGTGTAAGAGCTAGGGTTATTTGGGATAACACACAAAGTATGCGGTTGGATGTTATAGAAGCACAACAATTTTTTAGCTCAATTAGTCCACGTGCTTTTGGACAAACAATACTGGTAACAGTTGGTTTATTTTATAGATTTTAGGTTAGACAATGCAGCGTAGTATTTTAGTATTTTTAGCTGTGTGTGCAATAGTTGGTTTAGGCCAAGCCCACGCTACTAACTATTTTGGGGTAGATTATTTACATCGCTGGATGCATGGCCGTGATGCAAAAACCTATGCCATGCGGTTAGTGTTGCCCGAACAGTATGATAGTACGGAATTTTACTTTAGTCATAGATTAGATAATGGTGTTGGGTTGAGTCTTGGTTTTGAGCAATCTAGCACTAGATCAAAGGCACATACATTTAGTGCAAATGAGAATTTTCTGGGTGCTCCACAAGCTGCAGGCGATAACACTAGTATTTCTATAAAGGTGCGTGCAGTAAACATAGACATAAACGGATATCTTGATCTTGATTTGGCTAAACATTGGGAAATGATTGGTCAAATGGGATTTGCTCTTATGCAATCAGATATGCGAGGCAATCTATTTAGTAATGGCGTGGTTAATGATTTAGCGCCTTCACATAATCTTTACCCAGTGCCAAGAATTGGTTTTGGGCTGCAGTATTTTCTTACTGAAGGTCTAGGGATCAGGTTTATTGGTCATTGGCTTGGTACAAGTATGTTCCAGCAGCGCTTCACTGATGAAGATGGAGTGCGTCGTACGATTAAGCCATTTCAATCTAGTTGGAATGTTGGTTTTGGGATAGTGACAAGGTTCTAATGCGTAAAATATTATTGGCGATAATCTTAGCGTGCTGTGTTTCCCCAATTTGGGCTGAAGAGCCAATACAGGGTATTTATCGCTGGACTATTGGTTTTGATATATTCTCGATGTGGGCACGTCCAAATGGACAAGATTGGGATGGTATAATTCATGAGCAACATACTTGTCAGGGATTATATATTGCCGATCGTTTTAGTAATCACTGGAGCTTTGAATTTGGTTATAGTTGGACTGATCGTAAGCCAAAGACTTTAACCACTAATACGGGTGACTTTTCTTTTGGCGCTACTTCTTCTGCTTTGATAGATCACACCGCCAAAGTTAGGTGGTCACAAACATATTTAGATTTATATGCCCATATCCCAATCTCAAAATATGTTGAAGGCATGGCTGGATTCGGTATTGGTTGGGTTAATAGTAAATTCCATTTCTTTCATGATCCAGAGACGCCTGCTGATCCTGTTGTGGTAGCTATGAATGCAATTGGTAGACGCACAGACGCAGTTGTTAGAGCCAACATTGGTTTGCAAGCTCTATGGACAGAGCGAGTTGGATTACGTTTGCTATTTAGCTATTCGACTTTTAATAACTTACGTGTGCGTGATATAGACGTGAATTATGTGCCTAGAAACTATATGAATAATAGTTACGCGGTGTTATTTGGGATTTATTGGAACTTTGAGGGCTATGGCTAGGCATTTTTTAGCTAACGAACATGGATAGTTTGTCAGCTATAGGATATAATGTGAGTCATGGAAGTAAAAAGTATTCAAAATAGCAAGGGTTTAGCCTTTGCCGGTATCTCTACCTTTTTAGGTGCATTGGCCACTATAACTTATAAGCCCTTAATGCAAGCTGGCATGTCGCCTGCAACATTAGCCTTATTTGAAAGCTGTACAATAGTTTTATTCTTATTTTTTATTAGCAAACCTTGGCGCTTGTTTAAGTGTCAACGCCGCACGCGTAATCCTGCGTTGCTAGCTAGCGTTTTTCAGTCTATTGCTACCACTTCTTTTTTTCTGGGTTTAAATTTTTTAGATCCTGTTACCTTTGGTTTTATTAGTCGTAATCAGGTGGTGTTCTCTATTTTATTGGGCTTCTATTTTCTTGCTGAGCGGCATAGTTTGGCAACTTGGATGTTTATAGTATTGGGGTTAATAGGCTCGCTAATCTTATGCTACGCAGATATGGGGATCATGAATCCGCTTGGTGTGGTTTTTGCGTTATTGTACTGCTTTTGTTTTAGTGTACGTAATTTGATTGTACGTAAGTATCACCATACTCCGGTAATTTTATGTATGTTCTATGGCTATTTATTATCATTTGTCTGTTTGGCAGCTATGCAATTTGGTGGGTTGTTAGGAACTTTTATTTGGCCTGATATGTACACTACCACTAAGATTATAGCCGTATCAATATTGGCTGCACTTGGGGCGATGTATTTCCAACAGATAGCTCTACGCTATGAGACCATGTCTTTAGTAACATCTATAAGAACATTCTCGCCTTTTATAGTGACCATATACTTCGGTTGGCAGATAGGCTTTGACTTTCCGCCACTAAAAGTACTAGGTATTTTTGTAATGACGGTAGCTATCCTAACCCTAATTTACAGTTATCGTGAAAAAGAAGCTGTGAAGGTAGCTACCGCCTAGACTCTCGTCGACATCTATGCATCTACATATGCGCGTAGCCGTTATATGAATTGATATTATTTCATAAGTAGGCTAAGTGCGATGTCGCCCACAAAACCGACGATATAGCCATGCAAGAAGCCAAATATAAAGCCTATTACTGCACCGGTTAAAGTAGCAGCATAGCCGGTATATAAGGTTGCCAAACCTGCAATTATAGAACCTGCGAAGCCAGCAAATAACATGCCGAGCAATGCGAGTAATAGCAAGTTTACTCCCCACATAGTACCTATCAATACGCCAGTTTTTGAGAGGCTTAATTTCATCACTTTACGTTTTGCCATGTCAAACACCTCATACAAAATTGACTGTAAATTATAGTACATTTGTATAAAATCACAGGGATTACGTGAGGCTACATCTTTTGTGACTAATTAGAAGCCGGGTGGTTTTAAGTGACTATAACTAGGGGGTCCCTGCTCAATGGTATTTGTCTTCGTAGTATTTTCGTTTGCTGCAAGAATCATTCTGACTCCTGGCATCAGTGCCTCTGCAGCTTCCTCTGCAAAAACTGGATCTAATTCCAATTTAGCCTTCTTTGATAATAGGTAATTGAGCCAGGTAGGGTTTTGTATTGGGAGCATGCTTTCTGGAGTTCGCCATCCTTGTGGGCCGTAGCCTCTGTATAATACTTCCTCAAAAAATAAAGGAGAGCTGATCATTTGAGTGATTAAAAAACATCGTATTTGCTCATCACACATAACTGTGCCAATGTTAATTTTATACACAAAATAATTGAAAATTTCAGGCAAGCCTAAAGATACTGCCAGACAAAGTAAACTATCTTCACCTGCAAACTCGTATGATATTCCGTCAGTAATAATGATTGCGTATGCGTCTGATATATCATCACCCTCACTATCGGCAAGTGGATGCATATAATACTGAATATATTGTTGTTTTATATGATTAGGAATTGGAGAACGCATAGTTTGTTTTATACTTGCTATCCATTGTTGTCTTTCTCTAGGTGTCACTTGTTACATTCCGTATCGATGCGGTCTTATATTAGGAGCGTCGCCTTGACCTTGCCCAGTATCTAAGCTATCTATAAACTGTCTAAATCCAGGAACAGTTCGGTCACCTGTTTCTTTTGCTTTCTCAGCGTCTATCGTTATTGCTAATTCTCCAGAAGCTAGATATGCATACCAGGTAGGATTACCAATAGCAATACTCTCTTTTGTTCTGAGACCCTTAGGGCCATATGCCTCTTCAAGAGTATCATTAGTGAATACAGGTATAGCTTGCATTATCTGCATGAGATGTAAACGTAGTTCGTCATTGTACATTACTGTCACAATCCCAATTTTTTTAATAAACAAATCAAACAGTAGGGGTGATTGCATAGTGATTGCTGTACAGATTAAACTAGCGTCTTCAGCAAAATCAGTTGATAGTCCATCTGTTAAGATAACTGATTTTGCATCAGAGTTTGGATCTTCTGCAGCGTCAAGTAGGCCTTGTACCAATAAGTTAATCTGCGTTACTTTACTTATCTCAGGAATTGGGTAACGCATAATCTGCTTAATCCTAACAATCCTTTGTTGCCGTTCCGCTGGCGTCATTTTAAATCCCTATAGTTTTTTCTTTAATAGTTCATTCACCTGATCGGGATTTGCTTTGCCTTGACTTGCTTTCATAACCTGCCCGACAAAGAAACCAAATAGTTTGTCTTTACCTGCACGGTATTGTTCAAGTTGATTGGGGTTATCTGCAAATACTTGATCAATAATTTTTTCAATAGCTGCTGTATCTGTAACTTGCCGTAAGCCTTTCTCATCAATTATCTGATCTGGCTCTTTACCAGTAGCCCACATTTCTTCAAATACTGTTTTGGCTAATTTATTAGATACGGTGTTATCTTCAATTCTATGCATTAGTGCACCTAGTTGCTTGGCAGTAAGAGGTGCATCCTCTATCTCCATAGCTTCTTTATTTAACGCTGCACTAAGTTCGCCAATGATCCAGTTAGCGGTAAGTTTATATTTTTTGTCAGTGGCAGCTACTGCTTGTTCGTAGAATTCTGCCATAGCCTTGCTAGCTGTTAAGATTTTCCCTTCATAGTCGGTTAGTTCATATTCTTGCATGAAGCGGGTCAATTTTGCCGCTGGCAACTCAGGCATATTATCTTTAATTGTATTGATCATCGCTATATCTACTTTTAGTGGTGGTAGATCAGGATCATGAAAGTAGCGGTAGTCATTAGCTTCTTCTTTGGCGCGCATAGAGCGTGTATCACCTTTTTGCGCATCAAATAAACGAGTTTCCTGTACCACAGTGCCGCCTGACTCTATGAGTGCGATTTGTCTTGCAACTTCGTACTCAATAGCTTTTTCTACAAACTTAAAGGAGTTAACATTCTTGATCTCTGCGCGAGTGCCAAATTCTTTTTGGCCTTTCGGTCTCACTGATACATTAGCATCACATCTAAAAGAACCTTCCTGCATGTTACCATTACAGATATCAATATATTTGACTAGGGCATGTAGTGCTTTGAGATAAGCAACTGCCTCTGCGCTGCTACGCATATCAGGCTCTGAGACAATCTCTAGCAGTGGCACACCTGCACGATTTAAATCTATGCCTGTATTTTTTACAAATTGATCGTGTACTGATTTTCCTGCATCTTCTTCCAGATGGGCTCGTGTAATATTAATTGTTTTACTTTGTCCTTCTTCCAGCTCTATGTCTATGGAGCCGCCACGTAGAATAGGAAAAAAGAATTGGCTGATTTGATAACCTTTGGGCAAGTCTGGGTAAAAGTAGTTTTTTCTATCAAATGCCGACTTTTCTTGTATGTCTGCGCCAACGGCCAAACCAAATTTAATGGCTAAGTTTACAGCTTCTTTATTAAGTACTGGTAATACCCCAGGTAAGCCTAAATCAACTGCACATGCCTGAGTGTTAGGTGCTGCTCCATAGGTAGTAGCAGAGCCAGAAAATAATTTGGCTTTAGTGTTAAGTTGTGCGTGTACTTCTAAACCAATTACTGTTTCCCATTCCATACTAAATACCTCTTATACAAATGCTGTGGGGACTTGTTGATGCCAATCAGTTACTAATTGATATTGATGGGCAGCATTCAAAATTGTGCTTTCAGCAAAAAAGTTACCAATCAGTTGCAAGCCAACAGGCAAATTATTAACAAAGCCTGCCGGAATAGAAACTGCCGGTATGCCCGCAAGGTTTACACTGCTAGTGTAAATATCACGTAAATACATATCTACTGGATTAGTATTCTTTGCTCCTAGCTTAAATGCTACTTCAGGAGCTGTGGGGCTTGCGATTATATCGACTTCTTTAAAGGCGTTTAGGTATTCATTAGCTATAAGCTTACGTACTTTTTGAGCTTTACGATAATAAGACTCGAAGCTAGTACTAGATAATACATATGTACCAATTAATATACGTCTTTTTACCTCGGTGCCAAATCCTTCACTACGTGTGCGCTCGTAAAAGTCGACTAGGTCCTTGGCATCATCACAACGGTAACCATATCGTACCCCATCGAAGCGTGAAAGATTTGATGAACACTCTGCTGGTGCAATAATGTAGTAAGTTGGTATTGCCAAATGAATATTAGGTAGAGATACTTCTTTGATAACAGCACCAAGTTTTTCTAATTCTTTGATTGCCGTATCTATTACTTTGGCTATATTTGTATCAAGCTTCTCAGTAAAAAATTCTTTAGGTAGACCAATCTTCAGACCTTTTATAGGACGTTTAATGTCTGCTAAATAATCTGGAATTTCATGTTGTACACTGGTTGAGTCTTTGGGATCAAAACCTGCCATTGCTTGCAATAGATGCGCACAACACTCAGATGAGATAGCCATTGGTCCGCCTTGGTCTAGACTTGAGGCATAAGCTATCATTCCCCAGCGAGACACTAAGCCATAAGTAGGTTTTAACCCAGTGATACCACAAAATGCCGCTGGCTGACGGGTAGAGCCACCAGTGTCTGTGCCGGTACTGCCAGCTGCTAGGCGTGCGGCCATTGCAGCAGCCGAACCTCCAGAGGAGCCGCCGGGTACGCATTCTAAATCCCAAGGATTTTTACTAGCACCATAAAAACTCGTCTCATTGCTAGCGCCCATAGCAAATTCATCCATGTTTAGTTTGCCCATGCTAATCGTGCCTGCATTGCGTAATTTGCTAACCACAGTCGCATCATAGGGTGCTATAAAATTGTCTAACATCTTAGAAGCACAAGAAGTCTTAACCCCCTGCGTACAAAAGATGTCTTTATGTAGAATCGGGATACCAGTCAAGTTTGGAGCATCTTTACTACCAATGATTTTATCAGCGGCTGCTGCTTCCTGAAGGGCTTGCTCAGCAGTTAAAGTGATGACTGTGTTAATTGCAGGGTCGTGCTTGGCAATTCTATCCAAAAAATGTTGGGTTAGTTCTACACTTGAATATTCTTTAGCGCGCAGTCCTTGGATCAGTTGTTCTATAGTTTTTGTATGCATATTTTTACTCCACTACCTTAGGCACTAGATACAGGCCGTCTGCATGATAACTATCTGGAATATCTTTTTGCATCTCCTCACGTAAATTACTTTCGGTAACCGCATCATCGCGTGTGCGCAATGTCTCGCTTTGTGAGTGCTCCATTACATCTACTTCTGAGGTATCTACCTCATTAATTTCGGCGACAAACTCCAAAATATTGTGTAGGTCAGCTTCTATACGATCGGCAAATGCTTTCTCTTCTAGGGATATTTTGGCAGTGTGTGCCAATTTTTCTAATTTTTTTTTGTCAACTAACATTGTTGCTCCAACAGTATAAATATGCGCTACTGTAGCACAACATTGATTATTTAGGCCAAACTGACTTATTATTGATGTGTCATTATATTCATTAAATTACTTTTTATAGTAGGTAACGAACTCTATGTTTAAAGCTTTACGCGGGATTTTTTCTAATGATCTCTCTATAGATCTAGGAACAGCTAATACATTGATCTATGTTAGAGGCCAAGGTGTGGTACTTAATGAGCCTTCTGTGGTTGCAATTCGCCAGGAGCGTAGCTCAGGCGCTAACAAAATGGTTGCTGCTGTTGGGTGGGAGGCAAAACGTATGTTAGGGCGCACGCCTGGTAACATAAATGCTATTCGCCCGCTAAAGGACGGCGTTATTGCGGATTTTCATGTGACAGAAAAGATGTTATTGCACTTTATTGGCAAAGTTCATCAAAACCGTTTTTTACGTCCTAGCCCCAGAGTTTTAATTTGTGTGCCATGTGGCTCTACACAAGTAGAAAGACGTGCCATTAGAGAATCAGCATTAGGTGCGGGAGCACGTGAAGTGTATCTAATCGAAGAGCCAATGGCTGCAGCTATTGGTGCTGGTATGCCTGTAGAGCAAGCTAGTGGTTCGATGGTTGTTGATATTGGTGGTGGTACTACTGAGGTAGCGATTATCTCTTTGAGTGGAGTAGTGTACTCTGCATCTGCTCGTGTTGGTGGCGATAGGTTTGATGATAGCATTGTAAACTACGTAAGACGTAATTACGGTAGCCTTATAGGTGAAGCCACTGCAGAGCGTATCAAACAAGAAATTGGTACTGCATTCCCTGGCAGCGAAGTTAAAGAAATGGAAGTGCGTGGACGTAATATTGCCGAAGGTGTACCACGTAGCTTTACTCTTAACAGCAATGAGATTTTGGAAGCTATGCAAGAGCCTCTTTCTGGTATTGTCGATGCAGTAAGAGTGGCCTTAGAGCAAGCGCCGCCTGAATTAGCGGCAGATATAGCAGAGCGAGGTTTAGTACTTACTGGTGGTGGTGCGTTGTTGCGCAATTTGGATCGCCTATTAATGGAAGAAACAGGTTTGCCTGTATTAGTTGCTGAGGACCCATTAACCTGTGTGGCGCGTGGTGGTGGAAGAGCATTAGAGATGATGGATGAACTAGGTGGTGATTTACTTTCTACGGAATAGGAGAGAGTCATTAAAGCAATATTTGTTCGCCAGCCAGAAAATGGAGTGCGCTTACTAATTGTTGTTGCTTTAGCAGCAACCCTGATGTATGCAGATTATAATTATGCACAGTTTTCGCAAATCCGTAATAAGTTATCGGTAGTTGTCTATCCTATTCAAAAAATTGTAGATTTCCCTTTTAGCTTGGCCCAGCAAATTGGCGGTTTTTTTGCCACACACCAACGACTATTTACTGAAAACCAGACTTTGCGACAAGAGCATCTGTTATTACAAGCAGAGCTACAGAAACTAGATGCATTAGAAACAGAGAATAAGCAGCTTAGAGAATTACTAGGTGCTGGTACTAAAATTAAAGAAAATCTACTTGTTGCGAATATAGTCAATGTAGATCCCGATCCTTTTACCCATCAGGTAATTATTAATCGGGGCCATGATGGTTTAGTATATGCTGGGCAACCAGTGATTGATGCAAATGGAGTTATGGGCACTGTTACCGTAGTTGGCAATATGGAAAGTAGGGCGCTATTAATTACAGATGCCAGCCATGCTGTGCCAGTAGAAACTATTCGCAATGGTGTGCGAGCTATAGCTGTAGGTACTGGACGTGGTGGCTTAGAGCTACGCCATGTACCTAATAGTGTAGATATCAAAGAAGGTGATGTTATGTTAACTTCTGGCTTAGGCGGTAAGTTTCCAGTTGGTTTGCCCGTGGGTACAGTAAAAGAAGTGAAACATGATCCAAGCAAGGCATTTGCAACTATAGTCTTGAAACCCGCCGCAAAATTAGATAGAAGCAGGCATATTTTATTAATCCAGACACCACAAGATAAAATCAGGGAGCAAGCAAATGCGCACAAAGGCTAGCTTTGGGGGTGGTGTGGCTATTTTAGCAAGCTTTTTAATCGCATTTGGTATTATGCTTATTCCGCTGAGCCCATCCTATAAGTGGGTTAGACCAGATCTTGTTACGCTATTTACCATCTATTGGGTAGCAAATATGCCGACACAGGTAGGTGTATATTTTGCTTTTGCAGTAGGGCTATTATTTGATCTGATGACAGGTATGCTATTTGGGTCAATGGGACTTACTTTGGCTGTAATTGCTTTTTTAGCTAATAACTTACGTTTACGCCTGCGGATATATAAACCAGTACAAAAGTTTGCGTTAATCATGTTGCTAGTAGCTTGTGCACAATTAATTAGACTGTGGGTGCAGCTTATTATAGGTCACACTCCCGGTAGTGCTACATATTGGCTGTGCAGTCTTACGAGTGCTTTAGCCTGGCCAGTTGTGGTTAGAATACTCAACTTCTATCAATATACTTTCAGATTAAGATAATTAATAAGAACTGCTAATGTATACACGAACAAAAAAAATCTTTTTGGGTATCCTATTATTATCATGCGCAACAATTTTTTTTGTTGCGGGGTATATTAAGCAAGAACTAGATTACTATTTACAAGATTTGCCTGCAACTCTCACAAAGAAATTTGGTTATCCAATTAGTATAGAAGAAATTCATACTAGTTGGAGTTGGGGAACACTAAAAGTTGCAGTCACTGGTATAGAGATTGAAGATCAAGATACAAAAGTTCCATTATTTGCTGCAGACAAAATAGTCGGACATCTTGATATGCTTGGATCTTTATATAATCTGCAACCAAAGTTTAGTAGCTTTAGTTTAGTAAGACCTCGCTTGGTATTAGATTGGGATGGAGATGGAGCTCTCACAATCCTTGGTCTTGCAGGGGAGCATATACCTGGCGTTATTGACCCTGCAATTCTTGTACAACTACTTGCTATACAAAATAAGATTAATATTACTGAAGGCGATTTTCATTTACAGGGTAGAGGTGGAGCAGATTTACCATTCATGCATGTTCAGCTTGAGTTTAGGCAAAAGAGTAATAAGCATTATACTCTTGTAGCGCGTGGTGCTATTGCTGCAGCTCTGCCACCAGAATTTAATTTTGCTATTAACTATCATGGTGATTTAAGTGATTATAGAGAAGCATTAATAGACTTTGATTTGCGTACTAGCTTTATACAAATAAAAGACTTTTTGAAGTTTACCCCACAAATTGAACATAGTTTTGCACATGGTAGTTTTACAGACTTTGATTTAAATGGGGTTATGCAAAATGGTAGGATTCGTTATATAAACAGCGAGTTTCAAGTTGAAAAACTAAAGCATATTGATTATGAAATATCTAGTGGCCGTGGCAAGATATCTTATAGTCCTACAAAAGAAAATTTTATCTTAGATATAGATGATTTATATGTAGAGTTTGCTAATTTTTACTCCCATCCTCTACATATAGATAAAATACAAGGTAGCATAGACAAGCATGCTGTTGGTGAAGACTGGATTTTAGAAACTAAAGATCTGCAAGTATTGGCAAACGGAATTAAACTTAATCCTCAGGTAAATTTAAACCTTGTTGATCAAAAGATTAATAGCCTAATGTTCGCTTGTGCCCCTCAGGTTGCATCAATTCCCACAGTGATTGGATATTTGCCGGATAAAATTTTTTCTAAGACATTTTATCAATGGCTAGTTGACTCTTTACGAGCTGGAAGGGTCACCAATGTGGTGGCGAAGTATAACCAGCAAGATTTAGCTTTAGATATTGATTTTGTAGATACGGTTTTACAATACTCTGCATCATGGCCAAGTATAGATAATATGCATGCTCATTTGAGTATTAAGAATCATGATCTATTGATTACTGCTAGCGCCGCATCGGTATTAGGTTTTCCACTAAATAATGTGAAAACAGAGTTCAAGATAACCCCGCGTCCTTATGGACCAGTAAAAATTACTGGTGATGTTGATGCAAGCTTGCAAGATGGTATTAGGTACTTACAGCAAACGCCATTAAAGGTAAAACTTGCAGATAAATTAGCTAAATATGACCCTAAGGGAAAAATGCACTTGGATTTGGCATTAGATGTGACGCCCTCAGGTCAGGAAGAGACTAAGGTAAAAGTCGCCGGAGATTTAATTGTAAACAAAGCCACTTTAGACTTGCCAGACATAGACATTCCGTTGGACAACATTGCAGGAAAAATTCAGTTTAGCAATGATTGGGTGCTTGCGGAGAGCCTTGACTTAAACATTATGGGACATAAAGCAACTGCAAGTGTAAAGCTTGCAGATGATGATAGTGATCAATTGCAAGTTGATTTTAATTCCCCTATAGATGTAAAAGACATTAAACGATTATTTCCAGGCTTATATGATTTGCGTATAAGTGGTATGACCAAAATGTCAGGTAAAATACAAATACCATGGCATGCTACGGATTCTCATCAGGTATTATATGTAAGCTCTGATATGGCAGGAATTGCTATAGATTATCCAGAGCCATTTGCTAAACAAGATACCGAAGTTTTGCCCTTGATGGTAGAGTATCATATAGATTCAAACCCCATTAATATGATTAACATCGATATACCTAAGCATATGAGTGCCAGTTTATTTGTACGCTTTGGTGAATTTTATGGTGCACAAGTTAAGCTAGGCAATCATAGGGCATCGCGTAAGGTTGTAGATAGTCTTATAGTTGGAGGGGAACTACAAAACTTTGCATGGGAAAGTTGGAAGGATATTTTACAAGCAGGGGATAGACAAAATTTAGTACCAGTAGATTTAGATTTGCTGGTAGATAACATACTACTTGGTGATACCACGTTTAAGAATACTAAGGTTGTCTATGATTCAATCAAGAATATTTGGCAAGTAGATAATGAAATAATATCTGGACGTCTTAGCTTTTCAGATACAAAAGATAAAGTGGATATAAATCTACAACATCTACATTTAGCCTTAGATGGTAAAAACAGTAATAACTGGTTGCAACACGTACATGCAAGATTCGCAGAAGACAGGTTACCCTTTGTGCATCTTGCATGTGAAAACTTTAGTTTTAAGGGTAATAAATATCGTAACTTATCACTACAGCTCACTCCACGAACATATGGGTATGAGATCGGTGAGTTTTCTGTAGCTAATGATTACTCTTTATTGCAGTCTCAGGGGCAGTGGCAAATGAGCTCAGAGCATAACTTTACCCAGCTTTCTGGCAATGTCTATACCAGGAACTTTGGTAGCATACTACGCGATTGGCAATTTGGTAATTCTATAACTAGGGGAGCAGGAGAAGTTAATTTCTCTTTACAGTGGCCTGGTGATCCAACTGCTTTTAACTATTTACAGTTAGAAGGAGCTTCGCACATTGATTTACGCAGTGGAGCTTTGACAGACATAAAGCCTGGCATCGGTCGCGTTATAGGTTTATTAAATATTGACTCTATACAACGACGCCTGCAGTTGGACTTTAGCGATATTACGGAGAGTGGTCTATCATTTGATAAATTAGTTGCAGATATGAAATTTACACCAGGTAACGTAGATACCAATAATTTAATGCTAAATGGTCCCTCCGCACGCATAGAACTAGATGGCAATCTTGATTTGAACTCTCAACAACTAGATTTAACAATTTTTGTGAGTCCAAAGACTGGTGTGGGGATCCCAGTTGCTGCAGCTATTGCAGTCAATCCTGCAGTAGGAGCTGCATTATGGTTAGTTGATAAAGCTGCCGGCTCTAAAATTAGCGAAATCACTAAGCACAAATATAGTGTTACGGGCACCTTGGATAAACCGCAGATAGAAGAAATTATTACGCAAAGTAGAGGTCAGCAAGCAAGTGCTGGACCGTAAACGTAATTAGAATATGGTCGCTGCAATCAAAAACACTGAAATAATTAGTAATTTTTACATTTAGGCCTATGCTTCGCTCTTGTAAGTCTACGTTTTCAAGATGGAGTTTGAAATGTATCTTTATAGTCTGATCTTTTCACTGCTATCATACTCCTTTACACAAATTCAGGCGCAATCCGTAGTCTGGATAGTAGATGTGCCAGAGGGATTTAATGATCATCTAGATACAACTGGCGCTCACCCAATAAAACAATTAAGACATGAAACAGGGCATTTTATTAATATTCCAGATGAGCGTAACTATTATGCAGCACTGACTGGCAAGTTACCTTTAGGAGAGTTTTTATATCCAGCTCTAGATCAGCCTTTAGATTTCTGGACAGTGTAATATTTTATTACTACTGTACTTTAGACTAATGCAAATTACTTGTGCATATTATGATCTATGTTTAGGGTTAATCAAAATTACATATCACTAGCATATTTGCAGAGATTGCAGTTGCCGTATAAATTAAATAGTTCAATTTATACGGCCTCTTAATAAAGCATAAGCGCATACGTTGGACATTTTAGGTATCCTACAGGACTAGCCTAGTAATACTTGTTTTTAACAGAATTAAAATTGTGCAGGGTTAGGCCTATGTTTTTCTCTATTGTGAGGTTGTTTTGCATTTGCATTTGCATTTGCATGAGCGGCAGCCTTATATGCATGGGTTATCCCATCAACTTCTGTTATACTGGCAGGTTTATGAAATTCTTTATGTACTTGCTCGAACACTTTTGCTGTAAAAATTACGTTAATCTTCCCCCGACATACCGGACACTAATTTGTTAAAATTTGTGAGAAGACAAAGAGGTGTTAAATGGCAAGAACAAACAAAAGGTATACAGCTGAATTTAAAGAGGGTGCAATAAAGATGGCTTTAAATTCACCGTCGGTTACAAGTGTTGCAAAAAATTTGGGTATCCCAGATGCGACATTGAATACATGGGTACGCCATGCCAAAAAAATTGGTCAAGTAGAGGTATCCACCTCAAATGACAAAGTAAATAACGTTGATATATCTGAAGTTATAGACGAGAACCTAGAGCTTAAAAAGCGTGTGGCACGTCTTGAGCAGGAGAAAGCTATCTTAAAAAAAGCGCTGTAGAATCAACCTGTCATTGCAACACTTTCTATCATTATCTCGTTAGGCGTTTTAAATTTCAATACTTTCCTTGGTCTATTGTTTAGTTGTTCAGCAATATTATTTAAGATTTCTTGAGAATGACGACGTAAGCAAGTTTTTTTTGGTAAATATTGCCGAATAATAGCATTTGTATTTTCATTCGAGCCTCGTTGCCAAGGACTTTGGGGATCACAGAAGTAAACAGGAACCCCAGTTGCTTTCGTAAGTTCAAGATGTTTTGCTAATTCCATACCTCGATCCCAAGTTAAT
>JAUIIV010000001.1:0-502500 GCA_030431675.1 Gammaproteobacteria bacterium
GAGAATCAATATCCAAAGGTAAGTTAAAATCTGCCATAATCCCAAGCCATTTAGTCCAAAAGCTTAGTATTATAACCCTTATGACACAAGGGATCTAGAGCCTACAGATTGGACGGAGAGCCATTGGCTTTTCAGAAAGACTTTGTCTAGCTTCCTCCCAGCTAGATTGGGCAGGCCTTGGCTTTTCGCTCACAGGGGTAGCTGCGTCCACAGGCGTTGGTGGCTCATCAGGAGGCTTTGCTCCTTCTTCTTCAGGTAGTTTTTTACTATTCTAACTGCCTCGAACTGCTGCCTTAAACAAATTATCAGACTCAGAATTTCTAGTATAACCTGCACCTTCATCTATTTTGCCTGTTTCATCTGGCCTTTGCTCTGGTGGCTCTTTCTCTGACATAAATCCCCCAAATAAAAACTTTTATTGGTGCAATTATAGCACACTTTAGTTTTCTTTATGACTTGCAAATTGTATGTACAACGTAATATTTATTTTTTTCTATCTGTATGACTGTATAAATAACTGCTATGCATACATACAAGAGACTATTCTAAATATTTCTATCCAGTAATAATAAGCATATTTTATACCTTCGCTAATATACCTTCAGAGTCCTCATATTATTGTTAATTCATAGTGGAAATTAACCATATAAACGGTTATAGTTCTCTTTCTAAGTAGCACTTTATACTTCGCATATTTTACACAGTGGAATAATATGTCTGGCAAGAACCTTCAAAATCTAATTAATTTTTCTGATTTATTTAATTGGCATGCACCAATTCCGCCTCTCACAAGATTAGATGCATTAGCGCAGCAATTAAATTCTTTAGCCCTTGACGAACGTAAAAAAGAATTTTTAGCAACATTAGCGCAATACACAACAGAAAACTGGAATAACGTTCAAACTTTAGTTTCTTTCGATGGTATTAGATATAGAAAACTTAATGATCATGAGCTTATCAAACTATCATGCTCACCAGGAGATGTAGCAGACAATGTATTTTACCAAGTCAATACCCATACAAGGATTTAAATAAAGCTACTATACTATTAGAAGCTTTGCGTGAAAATGAAATAATTAAAAATAATGCTCGCGCTTACCAACTATTTTTTGAACATATATTACTCAAGTATCATCCTTTTGCTGGAAGTGACATGAAACATTTCCGCAAAATGGCTGCATATGAAATTAAGGATTTTGCACTAGATAGTTATATATCGCCAGAAGCTTTAGACGATTTTATTGACTCTTTTACACGTAAGTGGAAAAATTTTTTACAAAGGAAATCTGAAGTAGCTGCAGAATCTAAACACTATAGTATCCTAACAGATAACAGCACATACTATCAAAGAACCACAGTTTTGAAGCTTGTATCTTGGGCTAATATAACAAGGCACAAAATAAATATTATTGATGTCTCCACTGACTTAGGTGATGATCCCCTTATGTTAGTTATGGGTTTCAGCATGGCAGAACTAGAAGAGCTGCTACAGCGAAATATGATAGAACTAAAAATATATAAATTAATAAAAATCATCGCGAAACAGTTACTACCTTTTGTACCAGATTTTAGGGTTGACAAGTTACGCAAACAAACGCGTGGAACGAAAAATATACTGTGTATACATGAGAAGCCAAACGCTGTTGCACTCGCTGGCGATACTAATAATCTTATTTTTACAGTTGCTAATATGGGATTAGTCCATCCTAGGCTACAGCAACTTTGTAGATACATTTTTGAATTTGGTTTTTCAGTTGTAGAAGTAATAGCGCCTAGCCCTGTTTATGTTTACGATAAGCGTGGCATAGAAACTTTAAAAGAACTTTCGCAATATCTTTCACAATACGCTCAAAAATTGCCCATAAACACATCTGAAATATACTCTAGCAAATCAGAACGAATGGGGAGACCATACTATAGTAACAAAAAACCTGTCTTAAATGGACTTAGACCACAGTATTCTATAATATCTCTAGAAGGCCAGAAGTGTATTCCTCCCGCAGTGAAATTCCTTATAGCAGCACTACGAAACTATGTAAAAGATGTGCCAAGAGATATAGTATTACTAGTTGGCGATCAACTTAAATTGATTGTTGCTGAAGTGCAAAGAGAGTTTTCAGTATCTAGCACAAGTCCCAGAGACGACGAAACTCATGTCATATTAACAATAGGTTCATTAGTAGATATACATGTTGTAGGAGAATTATCACCAAAACAAATCGCTAGATTAATGAGTGAGGGCACACATTACATAGCAAAACCCAATCGGATTACAGTCGATCGTTTACAGCATCATAACAATACTAGAGGTGTATTTTTATACTACATAGACTCAGAAACAAGAGGCAATCTATGGGCACTTTGCAATAGTGATAGAGCTTGTCCTATATATTCCAACATTACTATGGATACTTTAATAAATCTGTTAGCACAAAGAGCAAGTATCACTTATGACTTTGCACTACCTAATAATTCTATACCAAAAATGATGACTCAAACTAAATATAGTCTCCCAAAGATTTTAGATACACAAGCTGCTGTAGAAAGAGCTATAAAAAGGATATTAGATTCACAACGTGGCTTGTTACACAAAGGCAGCGATCAACTCATAACGTTAGTGCAAAGTCCATATCCTGAAATGTATCTACGCCATTTGTTTTATGGGTTTCTAAAAATACTGGCTAAGTTAAAAGTAAATACTTCTGATAATCTAGATCATACTTCAATTCCTGAGGATCAAATAAGAGAAATTATTCAATTATTTATGCAGTATGAAGAGTATTTAATCCCTAAGGACTTGCAAGCTCCATCTTTTAGAAATGGCGGTCTTAACAAAGTCATTGCACTTTGGTCTGGACATAAAGCAGGTGAGGCAGCTATCTCAGATAATGAAGTATTTTGTAGTTATAATGTTATGATTATATTGCTTTTATTTATTCTATGGGAAGAACTGTATAGCCCGCAAGAACTAGCTAATTATGTACTTAAACATCTTCCAAAGGTACCCTTTGATCCTAATAAAATCAGATTTAGGCGTCACCCAGAGGTAAGAGAAACAATAGAAGCAGAAGTAGCTAACATCCCCCCGATAGAAATCCTAAAGAAACGCTTGGGCAGGATAGGAAGTTATCAAGAAAAAAATATGATGCGAACTTCTACAGAAATTCTTGAAAATGCACTTGGCGAAGAGTTCCAAAAAGAGACGCGCCAAAATGCAACCTTTTTTTGTCATGTATTATCTATGGTATTTATACATTTTTTTACTAGTAATAATCATGAAGCTCGCATATATATTAGTAATAGTGATCAAACCCCTAAATTTTTTCAAAGGTCGATTTTATATTCTGTAGAATTAGAACTAGTGATGGCATCAGCAAATACTGATGTTAAATTTTATATAGTGCAACCAGATGGTTCAAAGATCCATTTTGATTTTGCCGAAGCTATGATTAAACCCCGAGACGAAAACGAGCTTGCAAACCGAGAATCATTCTTAATTATAGAGCAGATACCTGAAAGGCTCTTACGCGAAGCGCAACATTCTAGCAAAGCTGTCCCTATAACTAGAATTCAAGAATTTATCAATTTATGGAAGATATATGTGCAAAAAAAGCGATTTGAAATTGAGGCGGCGTTAATCTTAATGGAAATTCAATACACTCAACTACGAGCTCAAAACGAGCATGCGGAAACATGCCTACAATCAATAAAATCTTTTTTAGAAGAACATAGAGAACTATATAGGCGTCATCGACTAGCACACAGTGAAATAGCAAATATGAAAAAAAGCTTTGATAATCTACTTACAATTTTTGATAATTGTAACAGCAATGTTAAACGAGAACGGAAGTCTCAAAAGCTACGCTTTTGGTAGTTTTAACTGCTACTAAATTGTCAAAATACTTAAAACTTTCTCATTTTACTGATATATCTCTAACAGTTCTCAAAACTTCTTCTGCATGCCCCGCAACTTTTACTTTGCGCCACTCTTGCAATAGCTTACCTTTAGGATCAAACAAGAAAGTACTGCGTACTAGCCCAAGTGCTGTTTTACCAAACATGCTTTTTTCTTTAATTACTTTGAATAAATCACAAACCTTGCTATCTGTATCAGAAATTAATGTGAAAGGTAATTGATGTTTCTCTTTAAATCTATTGTGACTGGCTAAAGTGTCTCTGGATACACCAACTATTTCAGTATTTAATTTTTGGAAATCAGCATACAAGTCACGGAAATTTTTACTTTCATTAGTGCATCCAGGAGTATTATCCTTAGGATAAAAATACAATACTAAATACTTTCCTAAAGTATCTGTAGAATTAAAAGTACCCTCAGTACTCTGTGCACTAAATTCTTGCATTTTTTAGCTCCGTGTAAAAACTCAAACATAGCACATGACGATTATATAATACAAATGTTATGCTTTTGCTAAGCTAGATAATATTCTTATTCTTACTTGTTTTTCTACCTCTAGAATAACAAATAGTATTAGACCCACTCCGATTACTAACATCCCATCTAACAAAGATAAAGGGGCTGTACCTAACACTTTGTTAAACCATGGCATATAAGTAATTATTAACTGTGCAATTACAATACCTGTGATTGTATACCAAATGATCTTAGTACCCTTGATAAGCCGCCATGTAAGTGCAGTAGTATAAATATTACGCATATAGAATAAGTAAAAAACCTCCATTACAACTATCGTATTTAATGCCAGCGTATGTGCATATGAAATACTTAATTGCTCTGAAATCGCATAATAATACATAGAAAATGCACCACATATAAAGAGGAATGCTACAAAAAGCACCTGCCATACTAATGCGGGTGATAATAATCCTTGTTGTGCCTGACGTGGTGGACGCTGCATAGCTGTAGATTCTGTAGGTTCGAAAGCTAATGCAATCCCTAATGTTATAGCAGTAACAAAGTTAATCCATAGGATTTGCACTGCAGTTATAGGTGGCTGCAAATGTAACAGAATGGCAATAATTAAAATTGATGCTTCACCTGCATTAGTAGGTAGTGTCCAAGTTATTACTTTCTTGATATTATCATATACAGTTCTTCCCTCTTGCACTGCAGCAACAATAGAAGCAAAGTTATCATCTACTAAAACCAGCTCTGATTCTTCTTTGGCTAATTCACTACCCTGTATCCCCATCGCAATACCTACATCAGCTCTTTTTAAAGCTGGGGCATCATTAACACCATCACCAGTCATAGCAACAATAAAATTATATGACTGCAAGGCCTCAACTAAACGTAATTTATGCTTTGGAGTGGTGCGCGCAAAAATATTGCACTCTAATACCTTCTGCCGCAAAATACTGTCACTCATACTGTCTAGATCTTTACCAGTTAATACTTGTTCGCTATTTGGTAAACCTAACTCTCTGCCTATCGCACTAGCAGTGAGGGCATGATCACCTGTAATCATTTTTACGCCAATACCTGCACCATTACATGCAGATATAGCAGCAACTACTTCAGGGCGAGACGGATCAATTAGTGCTACCAACCCTATAAAGGTTAAGTGATCAGCTATATCTTGCTCATGCAGCGTATTACTTGGCTTTGATAATCCTCTCTTCGCTACTGCTAATACCCGCAGGCCTTGACCCGCAAGGATATTAACCTGCTCTTGCCAATATGCAATATCTATTGGCATTGTCTCGCCGTTTTGCTTGTTTTGCTGAGTACACATACTAAGAATTTTCTCTGGCGCACCTTTTAAAAATGCAGTGTAGTTATTTTCATGATAATTAAGACTTGCCATAAACTTTTGCTCAGCAGCAAAAGGTATGCTATCTATTCGTTGCCAGGTAGTTGTAATGTCTGGCATAATTTTTTGCGCTAATGACAAAAGGGCTCCTTCCATGGGATCACCATTGACAAGCCATTCATTATCTTTTTGGTAAATACTAGAGTCATTGCATAAACTAGCGGCTAAGGCAATATCTTGCAGATTTATTAAGCTATTAATATCTACCTGTTGCCCATTTACAGTAACATCTCCTTCTGGAGCATAGCCAACACCTGATATGTTATAAGTATTCTCATACTCAACTACTTTTGTAACTTGCATCTTATTACAAGTAAGCGTCCCTGTTTTATCGGTGCAGATTACAGATATCGACCCTAAGGTCTCTATAGCCGGTAGACGTCGCACAATTGCATTACGTCTTGCCATGGCCTGTACGCCAACTGCAAGAGTTATGGTCAGCACTGCTGGCAAGCCTTCTGGAATCGCCGCAACACATATAGCAACCACTAACACTAGCATTTCAGATACAATGTGATGGCCAGAGTAATGGCCATGCAAAATTAAAGCAGTTGCTACTAGCAGAATAAACACTGTTAACAACTTGGCAAAGGTAGCCATCTGCTGTACTAGAGGGGTAGTTAATTTACCTATTTGCTCTAGCATATGACTGATATGACCAATTTCAGTATTTTTACCAGTTGCTACCACTACACCTGTTGCTTGCCCATGGGTAATTAATGTGCCACTAAAAGCAATACAGGTACGCTCCGAAATCATGGTATCAGTCTGCAATTCTTGCGTAGTCTTTGCCACAGGCACAGACTCTCCTGTAAGAATAGCTTCTGCTGCTTGTAGGCCATGTACCTCTAGCAAACGCACATCTGCTGGTACTTTATCCCCTGCTTCCAAAATCACAATATCCCCTGGTACCAAGTCACTACTATCTATTGTTATATGCTCGCCAGCACGTAATACAGTTGCATGGTTAGATAGTAATTTGCGAATAGCAGCTACAGCATGTTCTGCTTTACCTTCTTGGATAAATCCGATTATTGCATTTGCGATGACCACAGCAATAATCACTGCCATATCAGCATAATGCCCCATAAAAAAAGTTATAAGTGCTGCGACAATAAGGATGTAAATCAATATATTATGAAACTGCACTAAGAAGCGCTGGAGTACGCTTGGTGGTGGTTTCGCCGGCACAATATTCTTGCCATAGTCACCTATACGATCATAAGCTTGTTGGGAGCTCAAGCCTCGTAATGAACTATTGAGTCTTAACAAAGTATCATCGGCACTCAGGGAATGCCAATTTACACTGTCGGCCTTATCTACTGTTGCAACCACTCACCCATTCCCTGGTTATTTGTTATTTCTGATTATAATTTTAACGCATAATATTTATTATTTTCAAAGATAATAAACATTCGCAACATATTTTAGTTAAATATCTTGGACCGCCACCAATTAGGTCTTGTGTATGCATGATGTACTTGCTAATATCTAGCGCCCACAACATCTAAGAAGGTATAAAAAGTGGATATTATTATAATAAGCGCACCCAAAAGCGCGACTGAGCAAAAGCTAGCCGAAGAACTAATGGAAACAATGAAAAACTCAGTACCAAATGCCAACGTGGTACATATCAATGAGAAAGTAAATACCCCTCTTACTGAAAGTCACCTTCGAAAAATTGCTAGACAGGTTAAAAAAGAGCAAGCAAGACCAGATACACAAGTTTGTTTCTTACATCTAAGCTTAGATACTAACCGTATCGCAGATATTAAACGTATAGAAAAAGAAATAGATAGAAGAAGAAGCAAATGTATAGGCACGTCTTTACCACCTATACATTTTAGAATTGCCTCAATTTCCGAAGGAACAGCAGCAAAGAGCACAATACTACCCTCTGAGTACGTTATAAAACTAATGCGTAATACCACAGAAGTACTTACAACTAACTCTCAATTACAATTTTATGCACATACAATAAACGAACTTGCACATAGCGGAAATCGCTGGGTTGCATCAATGCTTGGGCTCAAGTCCGATATCTCATTAGTTATGTTTGACAAGGCAAATCTACCCGAAGATCTATTATATCTTACAAACGAACTTCCTTCAGCTAATGTTATTCAGTTAGGGCGTAGAGATACAAGCCCTGATTGCACAATGCCTACAAATTGGTTAGAAGCATTTATGGGTAGAGTTGAGCAAACTACATCCGCTAACGGACAAGTAGTAGTATATTTACCTAGAGGGCTTCCGGATAAATTCTATCTACCCAACATTTATGGGCTAACACGTGCATTGACAGACACAGGGCGTGGGATTCATGTAGCTACTGTGCAGAAGCATATTAGTATGTATCTCGAGACTAACTTTGGTAATAATCATTTAGTTCGTATTACACCAATTTCTGCAAAAAATGCTGAAGAAGCTGCAGAAGTCGTTGCAAACGGCATTCGCAAATTCAATAGTGATTATCATCCAACAAGCGTAGATAATCAAAGTTCTATTGTAAATTATGCACAGATAATTTTATATATGTTACTGCTTTGCAAAATCATAATAACTATCTCACAGCGTTTAACACGTGAGAATAAACCAAAAACAAAAACTAAACTAAAACTATAATATTAGGAATTACATATGTCCAACAAATTAGTATACGATTGGCGCACAGAACCACCGATAGTTTGTATTATTGATGAGAACAATAATTTATTTACAGCTGACCAAAACCTAGCCGAGGGTCGAATAACCTATGATGCAATACACATAACAACACATCTTGATACTAATGTGCCAAACAACATCCAATTTATATGTGAATATGAATTACAATGTGAATTTGAAAATAGAAATTCTATGCCAATTTTACGACGTATTCTGTACTGCCAAATCGAACCTGATAAAGTTGTATATATAGGTGTTTTATGGCAAGCAAGATCTTTAAATCCGAACTACCAATTGTTTCCGGGAGCATTAGACAGATATGAAGAGGCATTTGAAGCAGCAAGAGCAATTTCTATACCACCTTTAGAAATTTCACAATGGAGCTACCAAGTTTTTGTACAAAAAGTATATGCTATATCTTTTGAACGATTGACAAAAAGTGTTAATAAACTTCATAGTCTTGCTGCATCATTAGAACAGCATCCTTTGCCTGCTACTCAGACAAACGATGGTTTAGAAACACTTGAAAAAAATCTTTCTAGACTTTCTAGACGCGTTGCAGAATTAGAAACATATAAAGCTACAACAAATAAACATCAATCTACTATAGAAATATTTAGGGAAAGTTTTCAACAAATAAGGCAAAGTATTAATAGTCTTTCTACCAAAGTTACAGGGCTAGAACAAAATGGTCAAACTCGCCCTACTCAAGGTGAAGCTCTAGAACAAAGTAATGCAGATCTTGCTGCCGAAGTTACGGCACTAGAACAGAGTTATAATGATCTTGATGCCAAATTTGAAGATTTAGAAAAGAATAGTCAAGCTAGTATTGCTCAGTTTAAAGCACTAGAACAAAGCAATGCAGGTCTTTCTGACGAAGTTGAAACACTAAAAAAGAGTAGTCAAGCTAGTATTGCTAAGGTTGAAGCGCTAGAACACAGTAATACAGCTCTTTCTGCCGAAGTTGCAGCTCTAAAAGAGAGTCGTAAAGCTAGTATTGCTAAGGTTGAAGCGCTAGAACAAAGCAATGCAGCTCTTTCTGCTGCTTTAGATAGACAAAAAAATAATGAAATACCAGAACTACGTGAACTAGTACTTGGATTAAAAAAACAAATGCAAGAATTAAAACAACCTCCAGAACATCAACCTGTACCACGTTTAGAAGATCCAGACCTTACAGAAAATGAACTTCTTACAAATTGGCAGAGTTTACAACTATCAGCAGGCAATCTTCAGGAGCATGTTACAACTTATCTAATATCTGCATTTACGCAGGGTACAGATAGATTTAACTCTGCTAAAGATTCTACAAGCCCTTTTTTACTACACATACGGGATAGTCTTGCACATGTAGCACATCATCAACAAATGCAAACACTGAAGACATTAATTAATGTTTTAGTACTTAATATTCTAATCGTAATTATGGGAGAAAATTTAAAACTGCATAAACTTGATGAAGTAAAATCAGCAAATGATCTGCTTACCCCTGGTTATTGTCTAACTCTTTCGGCATTAGTAGCAGGAAATATGATGTATATGTATCAAGCACGTAGCAATAATAGTCTGTCTGCAGAAGAAGTGCATCCAAAAAAGAAACAAAATAAGAAAGGACTTCGTGCTTAAGGATAGCAAGAAGATAATTCCAAAAATTAGCTAATAGTGCTCTGTGCTCGTATATGCTCTAGCCAATATTCTAAAGTTAATTTATGGTAATTAAACTTTTTGTTTCTAAAGTCTCCTATGGTCTTATTTAATAACTCTGGGGTAATATCAGACCAATCTTGCACTATTAACACTGGTAGACCTTCATATAATGAATCTAAAGGGCTAGTTTTTACTATAGGTATCGCACCTAGAGCCAATGCTTCCCAAGTCCTATGACAATCTAAACCATTACCAGCTGGGGACAACACAAAAGCATACTGTAACATTTTTTTCCATGAATGTTTTCTTGGTATAAATGTTGACTCGCTTACAATTAATTCTTTAGGAACTTGCTCTATGGCGAGAGATCTTTCTGTAGACCCATATTTACCTCTTTGTGCATGCAAAAAGTTCACATATATCTTAATGTCACGCTCATAGAATGGCTGTTGTGCTAAATCTAATATATATGCCTCTTGCATTACAGGAGACTCTATAGGAGCAAACTTTGGATCAGGTTGTATTCTCACCCGATGGTAATCTATGCCTAGCGGAATTGCATGCAGTTTGGCGTAATCTCTAACTGCATTAGTAGTAAACCATGCTAACAAATTTGGATCAGCTAGTACTTGCTCTGCTATCTCAGGAACTGAATCAGGAATAGAAAAGTCAGAACAAGATACAATTATATATGGCTTAGTCGGTTTATTAAAAGTTTTAAAATCCGTATGCTCAAGAAAATAGCAGTTATCAAGCTGAGTGCATGCCTTTTTATACCCAACTACAGAAGCATAGCGGCAATGCAGTTCATCAAATTCTTGCTGATTTGCAACCTGCAAGGCTCGTTGATTGTAAAATGAGTTTACCCACAAATAGAACAAACATGAGCCAGCAATAGCTGCACTAACTAGCAGTGATATAATTAAACACTTTAAAAAGTTTACTCTATTAGTTGGTAATTTCAGCATACTTATACATACTAGTATGCTAAAGCTAGACTTGCAAAATAATGCCTAAGGAGTACAGGTGCCATTTGTTAGATAATCTGCGACATTAGTACATTTACAACCATGTGGCAGATAATCTAACGGGATCCAAGTTGTTTCTGTTGCTGCATTCAAATGCCCACACTGAAACTCTATAACATTTTCACCTGCAATTTTTGTCATTTGGAAAAAGTAAGAATTATAGACAGCCCCAGTAGGATTTGCTCCAAGTGGAGACACATAATTTGGGATCCCCTCTAGCCCAGTTAAGCTAACACCAAGGCGTGCGTATCCTTGATCACCCCCATTAGATACATTAGATATATAAGACATCGAGAATATCTCATCAAAATCCACTTGCTGCCACTGGGCAGAAGGAATAGTAACGCTATTGAACTCTATACTAGAAGGGAATGTGCCATTCAATTCATAATACTCATGAATATCCTGCATAACACGTTCCATAATAATATGCGAATTTAAAATTTGTGCACGCAACACATAGCTTTTATAAGCAGGCATAACTGACACAGACAATATGCCAACTATAGCCACTACTACCATTAACTCTATTAATGAAAAAGCCCTTGCATACACACCTATCACCCGCTTATTAAGAAGTTAGTAAATTATAGTACTTTTATACATGTTTTATTTTTATGAATGTACAAGGTTTTTAATATGTAGTTGTGCTGTTTTTGAAGTAATAGAGCAAATGTAATTTACTTGTAAAATTATAGGTGAATTTCTACGAAACCAAGGCTTTTTAGCAACTTGGCGTCCCCAAGGGGATTCGAACCCCTGTTACTACCGTGAAAGGGTAGTGTCCTAGGCCTCTAGACGATGGGGACATGTCTATATTTTGGTGGAGCTAAGCGGGATCGAACCGCTGACCTCTTGCATGCCATGCAAGCGCTCTCCCAGCTGAGCTATAGCCCCTAGCTGAGACGTGAATATTAATCCTATGATGCTGGCATGTCAACCGTCCTTGACACGTAATCATAAAACAGCAACAATACGTGCCTTAGCGGCTATGTAGCTCAGCTGGTTAGAGCGCGGCACTCATAATGCCGAGGTCGGTGGTTCGAGCCCACCCATAGCCACCAGATCGGCAAAAATAATATGCAAAAACTAACGCACATTGACCCAAAGCCCACGTGGCAATTATTAAAGTTAACTAAGTACTTTTTACTGGTGGTTGCGTCTTTGTTAGTTTATTTTATGCCAGCACTCCATCAATTCTGGCAACAGCTAGATTACACAACCTATGAGTTACTTAATCGCAGCCTAGAGCTCTCTAAGGCCTGGCAGTTCTTCTGGGGATACCTAAACCACCCTAATGAGAATTGGCTCAACATAGTGGCTATGGGCACAATAAATATTATGGCTATTCTAGCTTTAGACAAAAATCGTCGCCCTCGTGCTATAGCCCAGGTCATGTATTTTTGGCTATTCTTCCAAATTGTGTTGTTATTTACCCAGAAAGCATTGATAGGCGGATTACATATACAACGCAGTTCACCAAGCGTGATTCATTATCCATGGGTTATATTATCCGAAACTTTAAACATCAGTAACATCAAAGTATATTCTCATTGTAGTTTTCCTGCCGGACATGCATTAGTTCTAATTTATTGGGCTAAATTTACTTGGTTATATTGCAATGCAAAGTACAGCAGATTAGTCAGCTTTGTGTTGATTTTATTACTTCTGCCACGCCTATTTAGTGGGGCACATTGGTTAAGCGATATAGTTTTTACTTATTTTTATGGCTTATTATGGTTCAATATCGCTACGGGCACGCCGTTATATCAGTCAGCAATTTCTTTTATCGAAAATAAAATTAGGCCGAGGATAAACTATGAAAAATGTATATATTAAAACTCATGGTTGCCAAATGAATGAATACGATTCATCTCGTATGATGGATTTATTGCGGTCATGTTTTGCGGCCGAACAAGTTGATAATCCAGAAGGCGCGGATCTGTTGCTACTTAACACTTGCTCTATTCGTGAGAAGGCACAAGAGAAAGTTTTCTCTGAGTTAGGTCGTTGGCGAATCCTTAAAGAAAAAAATCCGCAAATGGTGATTGGTGTTGCTGGTTGTGTCGCAAGCCAAGAAGGCGAGGCTATTCGTCAACGAGCGCCCTTTGTAGACTTAGTCTTTGGACCACAGACGTTGCATCGTTTACCACAAATGATTCAACAGCTACGCGAGAAACATAAACCAGTGGTTGATGTTTCATTTCCAGAAATCGAAAAATTTGATCACCTGCCAACCCCTCGTGCTGATGGCCCAAGTGCCTACGTCTCAATACAGGAAGGGTGTAGCAAATATTGTAGCTATTGCATCGTGCCCTATACCAGGGGTGAAGAAATTGACCGGCCGTTTGATGATGTATTAGTAGAAGCTGTACGTCTTGCTGAACAAGGCGTGAAGGAAATTACCTTACTTGGACAAAACGTAAATGCCTATTGCGGAAAGATGCACTCTGGGGAAACTGCTGATTTGGCACTTCTAATAACTTATATTGCAGAAATAGAAGGCATTGAAAGGATTAGGTTTACTACATCACACCCTGTAGAATTTTCAGATGCGCTGATTCAGGCTTACGCGCAGGTACCTAAGCTAGCCAATCACTTGCACTTACCGGTCCAAAGTGGCTCAGATTTGATTCTTAACCGTATGAAACGTGGGCACACCGCCCTAGAGTATAAAGCTAAAATTAAGAAACTGCGTGAAGTACGCCCTGATATCTGTATTTCTTCAGACTTTATCGTCGGCTTTCCTGGAGAGACTGATGCAGACTTTGCTGCAACCATGGATTTAGTAAATTCCGTTGGTTTTGATCAATCTTTTAGCTTTATCTACAGTCAACGTCCAGGCACACCCGCTAGTAACTATACCGACAACGTTGACCCAGTGACTAAGAAAAAGCGTCTCCTAATGTTACAAGAGGCTCTTACCAAACAAGGCCAAGCAATTAGTCAAAGCATGGTGGGCACAACCCAAAAAATTATTATTTCTGGCCCATCCAAAAAAGACCCCAATATTTTGTGTGGGCGTACCGAAAATAATCGGGTAGTAAATGTAATTGCACCTAATCGTCTTATTGGCCATGTTGTCCCCGTAAAAATCACCGCAAGCAAGACCAATTCCCTGGTTGGTGAGCTGTCAGAGCAAGAAATTTTTGCCATAGCTGGTTATACTTAAGTTATATTGAAGTAACAATTAAGACGAAGCTAATTAAAGTATTGGAACAACAACATTCTAGTGACATAGTTTTAGACCCTTTCGACAACAAGCGTCTGCTTAGTCTGTGCGGCAGATTTGACGAACACCTTAGACAAATTGAACAAAGATTAGGCGTGGAACTTATGGTGCGCGGTAATCTCATTCATTTTGCTGGCCCAAGGGAAAAAGTTGATCTTGCAATACAAATCATTCAAGATCTATATGCACAAACCGAAGAGGAACAGGATTTAACTCCAGAGCAGGTTCACTTATACATCCAACAGGTAACAAGTAACATGAGCAACACGGAAGCCCCAGCAAAAAACAAGGAAGAGACTTACAGCATTAAGACTCCGATTCTAACTATCACACCACGTACTAAGCATCAAACTAATTACATTCGTCAAATACAGCATAATCCTATTAATTTTGGAATTGGCCCTGCTGGTACTGGTAAAACTTACTTAGCAGTTGCCTGTGCTGTAGCCGCCCTGGAGCAAAAGAGTGTACGTAGGGTAATCTTAGTGCGTCCAGTCGTGGAAGCAGGTGAGCGACTTGGATTTTTGCCTGGCGACTTAGCACAAAAAATTGATCCATATTTACGTCCTCTTTATGACGCATTTCATGAGATGTATGACTTTGATAAAGTAGCAAAATTGTTAGAACATCAAACTATAGAAATAGCTCCTCTTGCATATATGCGAGGTAGAACCTTAAATGATGCTTTTGTAATTCTTGATGAAAGTCAGAATACCACTGTAGAACAAATGAAAATGTTTTTAACAAGAATTGGTTTTAACTCCACTGCAGTAATAACAGGAGATGTCACCCAGGTGGATTTACCAAGAGAGAAGCAATCTGGTCTACGTCATGCTATAAAAATTTTACAGGATGTACCGAAGGTATCTTTTAGTTACTTTGACTCTAAAGACGTCATTCGTCATCCAGTAGTCAAAGATATTATTGATGCTTATGATAAGGCCGATAAGGGGAAAGACCTTGGCAATTGAATTGGAGCTGCAGATTGCCAGTGAAGCTCAAACTCTCCCCCACCCATCACAGTTTAAGGAATGGGTTAGTAGAGCCTTAGCCAATAGCTATGATGATCTAGAAATCACGATTAGAATAGTTGATGAAGCAGAGATGACCCATCTAAACGAAACTTTTCGCAAAAAGAATGGGCCTACTAACGTATTATCCTTCCCGGCAGAAATTAACCCCCAGTTTGGCATTCACACTTTAGGTGATGTGATCATTTGTGCACCGGTTGTACAACGTGAGTCTGAGTCTACTGGTATAACTATATTAGAGCATTGGGCACATATGGTAGTCCATGGAATACTGCATCTGTTAGGATATGATCATATCGATAAAAATGATGCGGTAAAAATGGAGTCAATGGAAACAGAAATATTGACTGATTTGGGTTTTACAGCTCCTTATGGAGATATAGAATACCATGAGTGAGATTATTACCTGGGTAAAAGAACTTTTTAATAAATCTCCTCAGGACCGAGAAGATCTAAGCTCTATGCTCGAGCAGGCTACCAAAGATGAATTACTAGAGCCTAACACCGCCAATATGATAGAAGGCGTGCTTGAGGTACAAGAAACCAGGGTAAATGATGTTATGGTGCCACGCTTACAAATGGCGTGTATCGCTCACGATGATCAGCTACTTGATATCGTACGCATAGTTGCAAAATCTGGGCATTCTAGATTCCCTGTAACAGGGGAAAACAAAGATGAAATAATCGGAATAATTTTAGCTAAAGATTTATTAAATTATGCTTTTAGCTCAGATAATAATTTTAACTTGCAAGAAATAATGCGCCCTGCGGTATTTATCCCAGAGAGTAAACGTCTCAATGTTTTATTACAAGATTTTAGAATAAAGCGTAATCATATGGCGATAGTAGTTGATGAATATGGTCGTATTACAGGCCTCATCACTATTGAAGACGTGATAGAGCAAATTGTTGGTGATATAGAAGATGAGCATGATATAGACTCATCCCCTTCAATTAAAGAACTAAGCGATGGCTCATTCACTGTAAAAGCCTTAACTACTATAGAAGAGTTTAATGAGTACTTTAATTGTGAAATTGAAGAACAAACCTCAGAGACTATTGGTGGTGTAATTACCAAGGCGCTGGGACATGTACCAACCCGAGGCGAAAATGTAAAAATTGATGTCTTTCATTTTAATATTTTGCGATCGGACAATAGACGTGTATATTTACTTAGTGTGACCAAAGAACAGACTTAGTGACCTGCACTGTTTTTTACATAAAACAGATTCTATTAATCCGTACCCACCATAGCTAATAGTTTTTTAAAAAGCACCTCTTCTCGCAAAGTTTCATCCTTAGCATAAAATTTTTGCTTCTCTTGTTCATTTAAAAACAAAGATATTAACTTCATGTTTTTTAGTTGATTAGTATCACATGTTTTTTTAAGCCAAAATGTTACTAATTGCGGGGTAAGCTTTTCAATGGGTACATAAGTACATATAACATCAAAAATCTCATTTACATCATATTCTGGAGTAAACGTTGTTTGCAAAATACTCTCAGATTCTTCAACAAACTCTTCTGCTAGGGCCAATTTGTAGGGATCACTTTTCTGCTCATCTAATAACAACAATAATCCTTTGGTGCTTTGTAAGAGAGACTTTGCCGCAGCATCATTATCAGTTAAAACTGCATTTCTCATAAACTCAACAATAATTGGTAAAATATCAGCAAATGTTTGTCTAGGCATTCTGTAGCAACTCCACTATGTCACGATGTCCAGCATATGCTGCATACCTAGCAGCAGTGCCACCTTTCAAATTTTTAATCCCGGTATTTGCGCCATGGGCTAACAAATACTCTACTATCTCTTTATGTCCAGCATATGCAGCATACATCAAAGCCGTACTTCCTGTTCTATCTAAATAGTCAATGTCTATTTTTAGTTCAGTCACTAAGTTTTTAACTACTGCAATTTGTCCATGCAGACATGCTACGTGTAATGCTGTAGTCATACGCACTAGATTTTCAGAGTGAACATTGGTTTGCAAATATTGCACAGATTTCTTTAATTTTTTCTTTTCTTCATCCAAACCACAGAGTTTGAAGAGTCTTTTTATACGATGCCCCACCTTATCTGCATCACTTCTAAAGAACACTCTATAATAGTTATCTAAAATAAATGCATATGACGGCTTAGTTAAAATAGCTAATATTTTTTTCGCACGTTTTACATCCACACTACTTTTAGGGTTACAGCGTTGCACCAATATACCACCCAGAATTATAGCTTTAGATAATCTGCGTACTTGATCAGAAGACTCGAAATCTTCAATAGCTTCTTCTAATGCTGAGTCTTTATCCCAATCCACCCAAACATTGTAGAAATGGTAAATATCTTTTTGTAAATTAGTTAAATCTCGTGTCGTGGTATGTACTTGCGGTTCATAACTAAGTGCATATAGCATAGCTGGAACGCTGGTCTCAACATTTGCCCAAGAACAATTACCACTTAATTGATGTCTTGTTGGCAAAGTGGTTAAAGTCTTTAGTGCTAGTTGTTCTGGCAACTCATCTTTAATAAACTTCTGTGTTTTTCTTTCATATAGTATATGCTTAAATAACTGTTTATTTGCAGCATATGGATTGCCAATCTCAGATATAACTACTGTATTTGCAATAGCACCTACACCTCGGTCACATTTAATCCATAAGTTTCCATATTTAATAAAAGTAATTGCATGACCCTGATAAGCTGCAGGTAATAATAGGAGATCACTGTCTAGTATGGCATCTATAGCTGTTTCAAATGGGGTCTTATCCTTATGTCTACCAAATTCTGTTAATTGCCCGGCATTTTTTAAAGCATGTAGCACTCTCTGCAATTTAGGACCATACTCAGTATACTTCTGCCCAGGAATACTATTAATAAAATTATGTAAACTACGCCGAATTAAACCACTACTAAACTCTAGGTTAAAGCCTTCAAAACTGAGCGGAATAAAAGTCTGATCTGGGGTGACAATGTCTGCTTCACCAGTTAATTCAAATCTATGCCCTAAAAGTTTTGCACTAATAAAATCTTGTGCAAATTGATAATCAACTTTGTACTGCAAAAATAACTCAACCAATTCTAGCTGTTCACGCAAAATAGGATTTACTAAGATCGGCTGCCCATCTGCTGAAAAATGATTTGGGTTAGCACCGTGCTGTAAGAGGAAATAACATAACTCCACTTCTCCGCGATCAGCTGCCCACTGCAGCGCAGTTCGATTAATAAAATCTCCCTGCTCTATATCTGCACCTGCTTCTAGCAAAGCCTGTAATACTGGTAATTTACGACAAATGACTGCTTGTATCAGCGGCCGCATGCCAAACCTATCATGCTCGTTTACATCTGCACCAGCATGTATGGCTGCGATTGCTGAAGCTGGATCTTCATAAATGATAGATTCGGCTAATTGCATCTAGGTTGGCCTATTTTTGGGTGCACTAACCGGACGATAGCGTGGCTTCTCTTCTGGAGCTGGTGCAACATGTATACGGTTTTTCATCTTCTTCTCATATTCAGCACGCATGCTTTGAATGGACAGCCCCATTCCCATGCCTAATTTAGCTGCTAATCTATTGCGTAGCTTGGGATCATTACGAATTTGATCTACTGTTAATTCACTATCAGGCAGGACTACTATGTTGGGATCAACTTCGCCGCCAAGTTCCGGTAACTCTGGATGCTCTTCAAGTCCTAATCCTGCGCCATCACCTGCATCTAGTCCTGGCTCTTGCAACTGATTACGCAGTTTTTGCATCTTACTAAGAGCAGTAACCTCATAGCCTTTAGACTTAACTGAGATCCTTTGTCGCTCTAGAGCATCAGCGGCAAACTTTGCCATTTCCTTTTCATCAGCATCAATCCTAAATAATTCATGATATCCGGGAATTACTCCACCGCTACCGCCAGAACCTCCAGAACCTCCAGAACCTTCATCGGTTTGAGAGCCTTGACCTTCTTGGTCTTCATCGTCCTCTTTGTCTTTAACCAAATTTAGCTCTTTTATTCAATACTACTTTTGTAAAACCATGCAGCTTTACTATGCGCTTCCATACGTTCTATTAGCATATCTGCAGTTACTTCATCTTGAGATTTATCGGCTACATCCCATGCGTTCTTAAGCACTTGGATGATTTTGTCTTGATCAGCTGCTAGATCAGCTAACATTTGTTGAGAAGTTTTGCTAACATCACCTTCTTTAAGTTCTGCTGCTTTAGCAAAGTCAGCAAAGGTAGCCGGAACCTTGGGGCCAAGTTGCCTAATTCTCTCAGCAATTACATCAACTGCTTCAGCCAATTCAGTATATTGCTTTTCAAACAGTTCATGCAGTCCTATAAAAAAGGAGCCACCGGCTACATTCCAATGATAGTTTTGCGTTTTAAGATATAGTAAATAAGTGTTAGCTAGTACTACCTGCAAACTATCCGTGACTGACATAATTTAATCCTCATGTTTGACTACGCAATAAGTCTCTTTTACGCGTAGTAAAGCTACAAAAGCTAATGCTAGACATATTGGAATACACATCAAAGCTTTCTGGTAATCCAATAAAGAAAACTGCTTACCTGCTTCTGTAATTATAACATCCCGCGCTACGAAATCTAAAATCCATCCTATCAACCACTGAAATAAGGCCACGCTAAAGGTATTAAGCATATTCATAAAACCAATAGCAGTACCAGAAACCTCTGGCCTATTCTTCTCACGAGTCACGGTATAAGCGATTGGGAAACCGCTAGAGAAAAACCCAAGTAGAAACATACCAATTGCTAAAGCTTGAAATGAAAACCCTGTACTATATATCAACCATAGAGAAACGATGAAGGTCATAATATTTGCAAAGTACATTGGAGGGTTACGTCTACCTATGTAATCAGATATCCAGCCATAAATAGGCCCACCAAACACCCAACCTACAAATACCAAAGAAGATAACAACCCTGCATCTGATTGTGAAAAGTTATGCGCTTCTACAAGATAAGGAGTACCCCACAATCCACCAAAAGCTAAAGTTGGCACAAACATTAAACCAGCATACATTGCAGCCATCCAAGCTTGCGGACAAGTAACAACCTCTTGTAAACCCTGCAAAATTGATACTTTAGGCTGATTTGTTTGTGATTGATTAATCTCTACTGGCGGCTTATCACGTACTACTAGCCACAATAAGCAGCTAATTATGAGGCTAACGATTACTCCACCGAATAAAGTCTGCTTCCATCCAAAGGTATCAATAATAGTGCTGACTGCTGCCAAACCAAAAGCACCCCCTAACATGCCAACAGCAACCAGTAGGCCCATAAATGATGCAAAACGACGTGGAGAAAACCACACAGAAGCAATCTTAGAGCAACCAACTACTGCAAATGAAGCACCAAAACCAATAAAGATTCTACCCACACAGGCCATAAAGATTCCATTGGCCACACCAAAAAGTGCGGTACCAATTGCACAAACTAAACCCGCAACAGCTAAAATACGACGTGGACCGATAGTATCCATCATTAAACCCGCGGGGATTTGCATAATCCCGTATGACCACAAGTAACATGATGACAGAATGCCTAATTCGCCAGCTGATAGATTAAAAGCTTGGGATAACTGTGGTTTCATTCCCCCAGGCGCAACATTTAGTAAGTTGTCAAAAAAATAGAATAGAGCCGCCACAGCCCAAATTAACACCCCACGCATAAAAATTGATTTACTTTGGTTATATGTATTTGAATTTGGTGCTGTTGCAGCATCAATATCTATAGTGGCCATGATCAATCCCCATTGTTAATTATTTTTTTCTCACTGTGAGTTTTGGTGCTTGCATTTACAGTGAGATCCAGCTCTACAAGACTATATTTTCATACTGCCGTAGATAACTAATTAAGTAAAGGGATAATTGGGGAAAAAGGGTCAAAATTATACTAGTTGACCGACACATAATCGTTGGATGCCGCCGCGGGCAACCCAAAACGATCTCTATAGCGTGCCTCCAGCTGTACAGCTCTGTCACGATAGTCTGGAATCATTCTATCAATCAAATTAGTTAGAATTTCTGGAGTGATATCGGTATTCTCTTTGACCGATATGCTAAGCCACCCATAGGCGCGCACATCATTTCTTTTTACGCCAACACCATCTAAATACATTCTACCCAGTCCATATTGTGCTGGGCGATAACCTTTATAAGCTGCTCTCTTCATCCATGCTGCTGCGCCCTCGATATCAGTCTTAGTACCACGACCATATAGTAGCGATAATGCCAAGTTATATTCCCCGTAAGGATAACCAGCTTCTGCAGCTTTTGCGTACCATTCATTTGCCAAAGAATTATCCCCCAAGTCAGCGTATATATCTCCTAGAGAGGCCTGAGCGGGGGCATAGCCTTGAACAGCTGCACGCTTATACCACTTTATAGCTTGATCAGTATCTTTAGGAACGCCATGACCCATTTCATAAGCTTTACCAATCTGCGATTGTGCAATTTCTGCATCTGCCTGTTTGTCAGCAGCATTATACCACTTAACACTTTCTACTAAATTCTCTTGCACACCACGTCCCTGTAAATACATGATGCTAAGCATATATTGCGCATAAGTATTACCAAGCAAAGCAGCCTGCGTGTACCAATAAGCTGCACGTGGTAAATAATGCGGTGCGCCACGCCCAGTGTTGTACATATTAGCTAGTTTCACTTGAGCGAAGGATAAATTTTGTAAAGCTGCTTTTAAGTACCACTGTTTTGCCAGAGCTAAATTCACTGGCACACCTTGACCGTAATAGTACATTTCACCAATATGATATTGCGCTAATGGCATACCTAAATTTGCTGCTTCTAAATAATACTTCTGTGCTTGGGAAGCACTACTTGCCACACCTTCACCATACATATAAAGAGTTGCTAATTTATATGCCGCATCTGCAGAGCCTTTATTAGAAGCTCTATCATAGTACTGTACAGCCAGGGCAACATCGCGTTTGCCACCACGCCCTTCCATATAATAATCACCAAGCTCTGACAATGCTTTTGAGTTTCCTTCCTCAGCAGCAGCTTCTAAATATTCTATGGCTTGAGTTTGATCAGTTATATCATCGCTACGTTGGGCAATTAATAATCCTATCTGTAATTGTGCATCAGCAGAGCCAAGACTAGCTGCTTGTTTATACCAACTGAGAGCCATAGCATCATCACGCGCATAGCCATACCAACCTTTGTTTAATTCGGCGATACGCAACATCGCTTTAACCTCACCTTGTTGGGAAGCTTTGGTATACCACTCTACGGCTTTATCTAGATCTTTAGGAACTCCAGTACCATCACGATAGTAATCACCCATTTTGATTTGTGCAATTGCAACACCATCTGCAGCTGCCATACGGTACCACTCAGCTGACTTTACCGGATCACGCACAACGCCCTCGCCGTTATAGTACATCTCACCTAAGCGAGTATACGCATTCGCGTCGCCAGCCTCTGCGGCACGTAGAAAAAATTCAAAAGCTAATTTTTTTTCTTGCGCGGTAGTCCCAGTTTGATAATACACTTCTGCAATACCAGCATCTGAGCCGGCAATCGGCACTATCCCAGAATGTTCTAAAGCTACCACTGGTGCATTGTTATTAGTTGTGCATTTGTCTTCGCATGGTGGACCCACAGATATTTCACAAGGGATCTGAGCAGTAGCACTTTTTTGCTTTTGCTTGCGCTTACTAAAAGGATTGACCTTACTCATCCAACCACTTTTTTTCTGTGGATCAGCAGATGGATACTGCGATTGACTGATCTGACTCGGCTCTACATTTTTGTTCTGGTTCTTTTTCTTCCCTCTAAAAGGATTAACCCTACTCATCCAACCAGATTTCTTTTGTGGGTCAGCAGTACGTGTAGGCTCTTTAGAAGCTTTTTGCTTGCTTTTACTAGAGAATGGGTTCATCTTACTTGCCCATCCCTGCTTATTTCCAGTATCTTTATTTTTCTTTGCTGCGCGGTAATTAGCTTTATCAGCTGGTGGTGCACGCCGACTAGCTTTAGACTTATTCTTTAGGGCAGAACTAGGCCGCTCTACAGTACACCCATTGGCACATAGCAAAGCAGCTAACAAAATAACAAATAATTTAATCCGCATAGCCAAATAATAGCATATATATTTTTAAAACAGATATTTAAATTTCAGCATGCCTGAGTGATCTACAAAACCCTGGCGTACCTCATAGTCGTAACTAAGCTGTAACACAACACTAGATAACATTTGAAAACCTAAATCTACCCCAGCTTTAAAAGCTAATCGCGCAGATGAAGAGCTTAAAATAAAGTCATCACTACCAACCAAAAAGCGCGAAGCTATATTTTGGCTTGGGCTCACAGCATCATAGGTAACCATAGCCCGAATCTCACGCGAACCCATAGACCACCAGTTATCTGAAGAAAATGAAAGACGCATACCAGCACCTATAGTCAGAATATTCTTGCCACCATTCTGCTCTACTTCCAATGCTGCAACGCCACCTGTTTCTTGATATACAGGATTATGCAAAAAACCATACTGGACCATAGCCACGGGAGACAAAGTAAATGAAGGTGATACATCACAATGCTTGCCATAGTTAATACGCGCTCCAATTTGATAGTTATGATAACTAGCTGTATTTGTTAAATCATTGTTACTGATATTAATTGGCCGTGTTCCAGTATTATCATTGATACTTGACGTTAATAAAAATTCAGAAAAGTTATTCTTTTCTAGATTACAAGTACCATATGCAAGAAGATGATATCCTATTATCTTAGTATTAAAATTGGGGTTAGACTGATCATTAACGCTTGAATTAGAAGCTCCTAGAGCAATCCCAAAAATATTGTCTGCCCAATTAATATGATCTATACCAAATAAGAACCCTGCAGCACTCGCCTTGTATCCTTGATTATCACACCGTTGTTGCTGCCGAGTAGAAGCTCCAAAACCACCAATCCATAATGCGGTATCAGCATATATATCACCGGCTGCATAAATGCGAGAATCAGACAACATATTACTGTTTAGCTTGGCTATTCTAGACTCAGCTCTAGAAAAAACAGCATTCTGCAATTGTATTGATTGTTGTGCATAGTTCTGATTTGGAATTAGCTTATGTAAAGCATCATTTAATTCTTCTTGTGAACTTACGCTACTAATTATATTTACAAGCTCCTGTTGTCCATTATTTGTTATATTATTTGACATTCCATCAATAACGACTGCAACTTTTTTATTTATTGAATTTATTGCCAAATCCTCTAATGAATTTGTTACTAGGCTCACAATCAATGAAGTAGAAGTAAACTCTGAGCTCCAACTAGTTATAAATGTGCTAGAAGATGGTAGAGTAACAGTTGTGGAACCATTAGTCGTAAGACTAGAGCCAGAAATTAATGTCCATGGTGTTCCAGAGTTACCGGCAAAAGATGAATTTACAGTAATCGCACAATCAGACAAATCGACAGCACCACTGACATTTAGGCTATCAAATGAACTAGCATTTGTAATAGTATGTGTTTGTGTGCCAGAGTTAGTAAAATTCGTAGTAGTAACTGTACGCTGACCACTTGGTACTACTAAACCAGTACTGTTAAAAGACGTAAGCGTTGCATTGCCATTAAAATTAGTTCTACCGCTATTAGTCACAGCTTTGGCGATATTAGCCCCTGTATTAAGATTTAAAGTACTGGCTGCGTTACTTGTAAGTGCTCCAGTACCTGTTAGAGCAGCTGACACATTCATTATTGCATTATTAGTTATTACAGCAGTCACAGCTGCATCATTTTGCACCTGCAAGATACCGTTATTTTGTATGCTATTGGCAGAAGAACCCCCAGCCCCAAATGCAACCGTCCCCGTTGCACTGTTAACAATAGAGCCTGCGCCACTTAATGCTGCATTAATATTCATAGTTGCATTATTGGTTATCACTGCAGAATTACTAAATGCATTAGCAATTGTGAAGGTGCTGTCGTTTTGGATGGCATTAGCATTTGTAGAGCCAGCACCAAAAGTTAAATTGCCACCACTATTATTTACAACTGAACCAGCACCTGTAAGAGCTGTAGAGATTGAAAACCCACCACTAACCTGTATAGTACCAGAATTACTAAATGTAGCTGCGGATAGCGTGCCTCCTGATGCAATATTAAGTAGCCCAGCATTAGTAAAATCCTGTGTAATACTTCCACCAGAATTTAGAGTAACGGTTCCTGTCCCAGCGTTTGATACAGAACCAGAACCAGTAATAGCGGCTGAAACATTCATTGTCGCATTATTAGTTATTACAGCGTTATTAACAAATGCGTTATTAACAGCAAAGACACCATCATTTTGCACAGCATTGGCATTAGTAGCACTACTACCAAATTCTAGACTACCAGAACTTTGGTTGGTAACTGTTCCCGCTCCAGTTAGTGCAGTTGATATAACTAAACCGCCGGCGTTTTCAATAGTACCACTATTAGCAAATGAAGAACCTAAGGTTACACTCCCACCGCTTAATATATTAAAGTCATTAGTATTTGCAGAAGTTGCGGCAGGATTAAGAGTTCCACTAACATCACATTGACCATTATTTGTAACTACCCCAGTAAGCGCTGCTCCACCAGAATTAAGAGTGAATTTTCCATTCGCTGCGATAGATATTGCTGTGCTTGTTGGTAAATTGTCACCTGTAGCCTGTAAGGTGCCGCGTGTAATTGTAGTTGAGCCCTGATAATTATTACTACTACTAGAGAATGTAACGATATCATTAACGCTATCTTTATTGATTGTAACACCAAGATCTAGATTACCACCAACAGCCCCAGTATCACATTGAATACTATACGCAACAGATAAATTTTCACTACCCTGAAAACTCACAGAAGCCTGTCTAAAAAGAAAAATATCAGGTGCACCAGATCCACCACTACCGGAGCCACCAGCAACAGTATTTCCTGACATAGTTACTCCATCATTGACTACAATAGAAGAACTATCACCAACAAAAACTGCACCGCCTATACCAGCTCCCCCGTAACCACCAAACGTATAGGAGCCACCACCGCCTCCACCATAGCCGCCACCGCCACCACCACTACCAACTGCGAATGTACTAGACCGGCTAGCTCCGTTGCCACCACCGCCTATAGAACCGCCACTACCATTGTTAGCTACACTATCGTATGCGCAGCCACCACCACCACCACCAAAACCACCGCCACCACCAGGGCCGTCAAGCAAAACGCCACTTATATTAATAGGCCTAACACCGCCACCACTGCCATAGCTACCACCACCACCACCATAAGTAGCACCGCTACCGCCGCCATTACCACCACCACCACCACCATCTATATCAGTGCTAAATCGTCGGGAACTACCTGCACCACCACCACCACAATACCCACCAGCACCACCGTTAAGCCCAGACCTATTTGCTCCAGCACCATCACCCCCTCCAGCACCACCTGAACCTATGCCGTTACCACCATTACCACCACCATCACCTGAACTAGATGAGAGAGTTACTGCTGCACCACCACTAGTTATGTTACCGGGATTATCACCACCTCCTATTCCTTGCCCACTACCTGCACTATACCCATCTTTAGTTGAACCAATAGTAAAACTTGCACCACCACCACCACCAGTACTTAGTTGTGCCCCAGTTCCACCACCATTTCCCCCCTGTGCACGACAACTATTAATTGTTGTATCATTTAAAACAAGAGCCTGACCAGGACTTATATAAACACCACCACCTGCACCCATACCTCCACCTGCACCAATGCCACCATTGCCCCCAATGGCACGCCCATCGTTCAAATCGAGATCCGTAAGCAATAATGAAGCTTCATAAGTAGCAAAAATCCTATATGCACCTGCACCAGAAATCCCTTGATTAGGATTGCTAGATGTAATAGCTACGCCGTTCTGTATTACAGGTAAATCTGAGGCTAACGTAATAGTTGATGCACCAGGCACACTCACACTAATGGTATTGTTACCAATTGAACTGCCAGCAGTACCACCGCTATTTAAGTCGGTTATAGCCTGTCGTAAAGAACCTGCTCCAGAGTCATTGTTATTAGTAACACTGTAAACAGCGGCATTTGCTAACGGTGTTAGAAATAGCAGAAAACATGTCGGCGCTAGTAAATTCCGTTTCAATCATAATCCTAATATACAATATAGAAATAAAGAATGTTCAAATATATGAATGTTTATAGAACAATCCTGTTATGAATAGCTATATCTTTATTATATATGAGAAGCAAAAAGGTGCAGATGTAGCATAGTTTATACAAAAAAGTATGCTACATCTGCAGGATGAACAGAGTGTAAGAGGCTAGTAAAAAACGATACTATTAATAAAACAACTAACCACCAACTAGCAACAACGCACAGTATGGCACTAGGTTAAAGAATATAAATAGCAATTTGAATGTAGCTAAATACCCATATGCCGCAACAACAAATTTCTCTTTACTTATTTTAAAGTAGCGCTTATGAAATTTGTATACAAAACCAGGCATATTTGCTAAAAGCACCGTACTAAACAACAACAATAAGAAGTTGATTACCGAGCACCACATAAAAAATTCAGTCACTGCGTAGAAGTCCATTGGTCATCCCCTTAGCTATTAAACTAATGATGTAAGGATAGACTATAGATCAAGCAATATGTGGAAATCTGCTTAATAACTAGACAAAAAATCAGCCCATATTAAAATATTCTTGAGTGCCACGTGCCTTAATTGCAGTCTGTAGATTATTTAATGCGTGTACATTCGCAGCTGCACGCATATCCAACTTGCGCTCATCTGCTATATCCAGCACTTTATGAAAAGCAGCAGTTATAATTTGTTTTAATTTTTGATGTACTTCTGATTCAGTCCAATACAAACCTATATTATTCTGTACCCACTCAAAATAACTTACTATAACACCACCAGCATTCGCTAAAATATCAGGAATAATGAAAGTATTTTTTTTGTGCAATATTGAATCAGCATTGCTAACAATTGGGCCATTTGCGACCTCAACTATATATGGTGCTTTAATTCGTTCTGCATTGCTCGCATTAATTTGATCTTCTAATGCAGCAGGTATAAGAATGTCAACCGGCAACTCTAATAATTGTTCGTTACTGATAACCTCTGAGTCTACTGCTTCACAAACTGAGCCATCACAATAAACCGCTTGGACTCGTCGGGTTTCATTTTTCATTTTTACAATCGATGGAACATCAAAACCACTCTCGTGAAATATACCACCCTGTGAATCACTGATCGCAACAATCTTATATCCATCCTGATGCAACAAACCTGCCACATGCTGTCCAGCGTTACCAAAACCTTGCACTGCAACCTTAATATTACTAGGTTGCCAATTATATTTTTTCTCTAATTCTTTTATGCAGTAATATGCCCCACGCCCAGTAGCATCATCACGCCCCAAACTACCGCCTAAGGGTATCGGTTTACCTGTTATGACACCTGGAGTACGCCTACGCACTATCGATGAATATTCATCCATCATCCAACCCATGATCATAGCATTGGTGTATACATCCGGTGCCGGAATATCAGTTTGTGGCCCTATAGCATCTGCTACTCGTTGAATATAACTACGGCTAAGACGCTCTAACTCTAACTTTGACAAATCTTTGGGGTTTACTTTTATACCACCTTTTGCACCACCATACGGAATACCAACTAAAGCACACTTTAAAGTCATCCATAATGCCAAAGCCATAACTTCTTCACGTGTCACATTCGGATGGAACCTGATCCCGCCCTTTGTAGGACCAAGTGAATCATCATGGCGGACACGAAAACCAGTAAAAACCCGCAGAGCACCATTATCCATACGCACAGGCACTGCAACTTCCAAAATTTGTTCTGGATGCTTAAGTTGCTCTAATACTTCTGCTTCAACATTTGCATCTGCAAATGCCGTATCCAATCTAGAAATCGCATCCTCAAAAATATTCCTTTGCATTATCTTTCCCTAATAATTACGGTAACGGTAAAAACTGCAATTTTGTTAATAGATCACTACACATCACCAATACACCAAAAATCAAAGTTGCAATCAACAGCATTCTACCACCTGGTAACTGTGTGTCTCCAGGCAATTTATTTATATAACGGCCATTCCAAGCCATTAAAATTGGATACACTATTAACAAAATAGCTGCAAAAACTCCCGCATAACTCAAAGCCATAATAAAGCCACCAGGCAAAATTACCGTATAGGCGACCGGGGGTCCAAAAGTTAATATAGTAAGTATTATCTTACCAAAGTGATTTTTCTTAACATGCAATCCATCAGAGAAGAAGTCAAAAATACCTAGACCTACTCCCAAAAATGAACTTGTTAATGCAAAGAAAGTGAACAGCACAACACAATAATGTAAGGCCTTGCCATATACACTAATAGCTTGCGCCATAGCTTCTCCAGGGTTAACACTACCATTAAGCATGTTAATTAAGCTATCAGCAGGCAATAAATAAAATACTATTGTCTCCCAAAGTCCATACACTACTAACGGTAGCAAACCACCAAATATGATTATTTTACGCAAAAGATTTGGGTTTTCATGACAATAAGACTTTAAAGTCGGAATCAATAAATGATAGCCAAATGAGGTTACTAAGATAGGTAAAGTAAACCATAGATACTTTGCTTCACCCATAAAATTAAAACTATGGCTTGTTGAAACATTGCTAAAGGCTATACCCATATAGATAAAAGATAGGATTAAGCCAGCCATTAACAAGCGATTTAATCTATCCACCCACGCAGCACCATAATACACCATTAATGCAAATGGGAATGTAAATAACAAGCTCATCAATCCTTGTTTAAAGCGTGTGTCGGGAACTAAGCTTAAGCTTTCTAAAAACATGCTGGTACCGCCAGCAGTATACGCAGCCATTAATGAATACAAGAATAGAATATAAATTACCCATGCAGCCGACTTACCCCAAAATCCGAGTGTACGTCCGGCCATGGAGATCATATTGACATCACCTTTAAAGCGTAAAGAAATTTCTAGATATGCAAGAGCTGAGCAGGTCATAAAGAACCAAACTAGAAGAAACATAACCATAGTTGGAACAAAACCAGCTGCTGCTGTAACTGCAGGCAAGCCTAACATCCCAGCACCTATACAAGTACCACCAACAAGAAGTACGCCACCAAACACAGTGCCGCTTTTGTTTGCTTTATGTTCCATAATTCGCCTTACGCAAAGAACTAGCATTTTATGCTAGGTATTCAAATTTTGTCAATTTACCGCTAAAATACGTTTTATGAATACAAAATATGTACCCACAATTTTATTACTCGCCTTAATTGCAAGTAGCATAGAAACTGACTTGTCTGTACCAGGGTTTCCGCTGATGGCAACCGACTTTGCAACATCTGAGGCAACTATTCAGGCAACTTTAAGTTTAAATTTGCTAGGGTTCTGCATTTCTTCTTTATTCTTTGGCCCATTGGCAGATAGTTTTGGGCGCAAAAAAATCATGACAATTGGATCTCTTATATTTGGATTATGTAGTGTAGGTTGTGCAGTCACATCTGAACTAAACACTTTGCTAGTATACAGGTTTTTCCAAGGACTAGGTGCCAGCTCTACTTGGACTATTGCTTATGCGGTTATTGCCGACCTCTTTGAAGGAAAAACTGCCGCAAAATATATTGGCCACAACATTGCTTTAACAACCGCCGTTATGGCAATAGCCCCAGCACTAGGCTCACTTATGTGCAACATGCTTGGCTGGCGCTCTACATATAGTTTTGTAGCAATACTCAGCCTTGCTTCATTATTAATCATAGTGTTTGCTTTACCAGAAACTATTAAAGAAAAACGCCCATTTAAAACAAAAATGATCCTCAAAGATTACTGCACTTTGCTAAGTAGCTATGATTTTATGTTACATACCCTAGTACCTAGTCTGACCTCTGCTGCATACATGGCATTTGTCTCAGCAGTACCGTTTTTGTACATAGATAAATTAAACATGAGTTTTGCAACATTTGCTATTCACCAGTCTTTAGTGATTGCTAGCTTCTCAATTGTTAGTTACAAAGTCGATTGGTTTTTAGATAAGTTCGGTGAAGTATTAGCTCAGAAGGTAGGACAAACCACATGCATTAGTAGTCTCGTGCTTATGCTGTTGTTTAGTATTTTATATCCGACAAATGCAATTCTATTATCTTTATGTATGACACTATACGGCTTTGGTGTAGGTATTACTTTTGGAGTTGTAGTAGCAAAAACTCTTGAGTTTTTTCCTCAACTAAAAGCTACTGCTTCTTCTCTTATGATGGGCACAAGGGTCAGTTTTTGTAGCTTAGGAGTATGGGTCGGCGGCCAATTTTACACAGGTGCTTTACTAGATAGTGTGTTAGTCATAGTTTCCTTAGCTAGCCTAGGCATTATCGCTAATAGCTTCACCCTAAAATACAGCCAGCAGCGTGCGGCGTTAGAAAGCTAACGCCTTTACAAATTTAGGTTTTTTTGGTAGTTTCTAGGCAAATCCAAGCATAGAGAAAAAAATGGCTGAATATATATATTCAATGTCTGGTGTAGGCAAAAAAGTACCACCAAACAAGACTATCTTAGAAAATATTAACTTGTCTTTTTACCATGGCGCAAAAATCGGTGTGCTTGGGCTAAATGGTGCGGGTAAATCGACGTTGCTGCGCATTATGGCGGGAATTGATAAAGATATTCTTGGTGAAGCAGTGCCCCAAAAGGGTATAAAAATTGGATATCTACCTCAGGAGCCCCAACTGGATCCTGAGAAAGATGTGCGTGGTAATGTCGAAGATGGCATGAAAGAAATAAAAACTATCCTCGATCGCTTCAATGAAATCAGTATGAAATTTGCTGAACCTATGGGCGATGATGAAATGAATGCCTTGTTAGCTGAACAAGGAGAACTGCAAAATAAAATTGACCTGGCAAATGGCTGGGAAATTGATCGCACCTTAGAGATGGCAGCAGATGCTTTACGTTTGCCACCATGGGATGCAGATGTCACTAAACTTTCTGGTGGTGAAAGACGTCGTGTTGCTCTATGTAGACTATTACTTTCTACTCCAGACTTATTACTTCTTGATGAGCCTACCAACCACTTAGATGCAGAAAGTGTTGCATGGTTAGAAAGATTTTTGCATGAATTTAAAGGTACTGTAGTTGCTATTACGCATGATAGATATTTCTTAGATAATGTAGCTGGATGGATATTAGAGCTTGACAGAGGCAGAGGCATACCATTTGAAGGTAACTATACCTCTTGGCTAGAGCAGAAAGAAAAGCGTCTTGAGCAAGAGAAACAATCTGAAGCTGCACGTCAACGCACTATTAAACACGAATTAGACTGGGTACGCAGTAATCCTAAAGGGCGTCATGCGAAAAACAAAGCTCGTTTGGCAAGGTTTGAAGAGCTTAACAGTAAAGAGTTCCAACAGCGTAACGAAACTGCAGAGCTTTATATTCCACCTGGACCACGCTTGGGTGACAAGATTTTAGAAGTTAATGGCTTACATAAAGGCTTTGGTGATCGTGTCTTAATTGACGACTTATCAATCAATGTGCCTAAAGGATCTATTGTTGGTATTATTGGTCCAAATGGTGCCGGTAAATCTACTTTCTTTAAGATGTTAACAGGCAACGAAACGCCAGATCGTGGTACAGTAAGCTGGGGCGATACCGTAGAATTAGCCTATGTTGATCAATCCAGAGATTCACTAGGTGACAAAAATTCTGTCTGGCAAGAAATCTCTGATGGACTAGATATAATAACCGTTGGTAACTTCCAGATGCCTTCACGTGCATATGTGGGCCGCTTTAACTTCAAAGGCGCAGATCAACAAAAGATGGTTAAAGATCTATCTGGTGGTGAGCGTAATCGTGTACACTTGGCCAAGCTGTTACGTAGTGGTGGCAATATGCTATTACTCGATGAGCCAACCAATGACTTGGACGTAGAAACACTACGTGCTCTTGAAGAAGCACTACAGAACTTCCCCGGTTGTGCCATGGTTATATCGCATGATCGCTGGTTCTTAGATCGTATTGTCACCCATATTTTAGCCTTCGAAGGTGACAGCAAAGTACACTTCTTTAATGGTACATATACTGACTACGAACAGGACCGACTCAGTAAACTTGGACAGGAAGCATTGCAACCACATCGTGTAGCTTATAAACATGATGAGACTGCAAATAGTTAGAAGTTAAAAAATATCTAATGCCTCAGAAAGCTTTTGCACACTCTTAACAGTGATCCCTGCAATAGGCTTTTTGGGAGCATTAGCTGCCGGCACAATCGCAGTAGTAAAGCCTAATTTAGCTGCTTCTTTAATCCTATCTTGTCCACTTTGTACTGGTCTAATTTCACCAGACAAGCCAATTTCCCCAAAAACCACTAAGTCTTTCGGCAAGGGCTTATTTTTGAGACTAGAAACTACAGCTAATGCCGCAGCTAAGTCTACTCCAGTCTCAGTGACCTTAACTCCCCCGACAACGTTAACAAAAATATCTTGATTATGCGTAAAAATACCTGCATGTCTATTCAGAACTGCCAGTATCAATGCTAAACGATTTTGATCTAAGCCAACCGTTACTCGCCGTGGATTACCAAGATTACTCTCATCAACTAAAGCCTGAATTTCTATTAGCATGGGACGACTACCTTCCCATGTCACCATAACAATACTTCCCGGCACTTTAGCGTCACCGCGTGATAAGAATATTGCTGATGGATTATTTATTTCTTTAAGCCCCTTATCAGTCATCGCAAAAATGCCTAATTCGTTTACGGCACCAAAACGATTTTTTACAGCACGTAACATTCTAAATTTGTGATCTGGGTCACCTTCAAAGTACAACACTGTATCTACCATATGCTCTAATACTCTGGGACCGGCAATTGTGCCATCTTTGGTAACGTGCCCTACCAATAACACCGTTGTATTTGTTTGCTTCGCAAACCTTACCACTTGCGCTGCGGTTTCACGTACTTGAGTGACAGATCCCGGTGCAGATTGTACTTCTTGAGCATAAACAGTCTGTATAGAATCTAAAACCATAAAAGCAGGCTTATCTTTTTGCGCGATATCTAAAATGGTCTCTATATTAGTTTCTGTTAATAAATTTAAATTCAGCTGTTCCAAGCCCAAACGCTGTGCCCGCAACTTTACTTGTTGCAAAGACTCTTCTCCAGTCACATACAATGCTTTATGTGTGGAACTCAAACTAGCCAAGGCTTGCAATAATACAGTTGATTTACCAATACCAGGATCGCCACCAATTAAAATTACTGAACCTGCGACTAAGCCTCCTCCAAGCACCCTGTCTAATTCGTCTAACCCCGTCTTGATGCGTGCCTCAGCAGTAACTTCTACCTGATTCAAATTTACTAGCGCAGTATCAAGTTCTCCGGAATAGTTTTGGAAGCGGTCTTTGCTAGATTTAATTACTATCTCAGTTAGCGTATTCCAAGCTTGACACTCAGAACACTGTCCAGCCCACTTTGGAGAACTAGCACCACACTCGGTGCAAACATAATTGTGTTTGGATTTTGACATGCCTCTAAGTTTATAAAATTTATTTCATTAGGTCTATAAAGAAACTCCACTAACCGCCGAAATACCTAATATGAATACAGAAATTCTTATTAATTCTTCGCTAGTGACCCATGACGGATATCGGGAATCGTACGAATTTGTCTTGGATGAAAAAATGCATGTTGTGGAATGCGTCAAAATCGATCCATTCTCACAAACTATCATTAGTCCAGTAGAAGATGCAGCAGTAGCATTGGACGGGTTACTATTCGAACTCAATCACGTAAGGGTAAATCCAAGGGTTGATAATACACATATCATTTCTTGTTTGACCAAAGCACTAGAGAATATAGGTGTTAAGGTCAAAAATACCCCTCATTACAATGATATGGCGACCACATACAAACCTCTAGGTGAAATAAGTGACAATGTACGCTTTTATCTCAATACTAAGACTGAAGTAGTATTCTTATCTCCTGCAACAAGACCTAAATTAGTAAGTGTTGAAAACAAACCAGCAGATACCACCCAATAATTTTATAAAAAAATATTAAAAACTTGAGTTTTTCAGCTTGATTAAGCAACTCATTATGGTACAATTGGGCCAAATTTATGGACATGTGTACTTAGTGAAATGCCCGCTGCTTTTTGTTTTAGGCATGGATTTTTACTGAAAGTACCTACAGATTGACTAGGTGTTAATATGAGTAATTGGATAACGAATAATTTTGACATAGACCTTTGGATAAAATTGGCAGGGGATCACCCTTTCAAATTTGAGCATCAGCGCGATCAATGGCTTGATCACGCGATTACAGAAGCTAAACCAGAAGTACGTGCACGCTTAGAAGGGCTTCGATGGGAAATGACTATGGATTTGGAAATTGCCAAGAATAAATTACACCCATGTCAAAGCATTTCACAACGCTTAATTGACCACCTACAAGATGTAAAAGACATTTTAGCTGGTGATCATCAACCTTTTGTATATAATCGCCCAGCTCAAGTACTGGAATTTGCGGCTAGATCTGCCGACTAATATCAACATATACTGTACCCCGAAACAGCAAATGTAAATCATTCGCATTCGGGGTCGGTAAAGTTAATATTACCCCTGACTCCTAATCTGCTTTTGCTGACCTTTATAAACTTCTAAACGCTTAGCCAAGATTCCACGACGATTCGCAGTATAGCCATTCCTATATTCTGTATATACACTATTTATCTTTTCTTTAATCTTTTGCTTCTTAATTTTGTTCTTTGCCGTAGTCTTGCGTTTAGTTTTTGCTTCCTTGCGTAATTTAGTGCGTCGAGCTTTGTCCTGCTTAGCAGTAACAATTGGGGTTATTTTATCTTGGACTGGTGCAATACAGTCTATACATGAAAGTAGTTTATTTTGTTTCTCTTTTGCCTTATCACACTCATGTGCTTGATAATGAATACTACCGTCAGCTTTAGTGCATTTATACACTTCAGCATCTACTGGAAAACACAGCGCACATAAACACAAAAAAACGATGAACATATTGAGCTCCAAAACGAGTGTTATATGCACATGTAAACACAACATTTTTAATAAAAATATCGTAAGTTTATTGAGCACTCATATAGAGTGAACTACCATTGTCAGCGCCGCTATGAAGAATTGTAATGGTTAATATGTCAAAAGCAAGCTAAAAAATTGACTAACACCACTAAAAATCATATACTGTGTACGAATATTCATGGTTAACAAAGAATGATGCATATACAAAGAAATATGTGGCACCTTGCCACTGAGTATTTGAAGCAATTTCCTGTATTAGCAATTATAGGTGCTCGCCAAGTAGGAAAAACTACTTTTTCCAAGCAGTTGTGTCCAGATTGGGCATACTTTGATATTGAGCGCAGCGAACATTTTGAGATGATATCTAGAGATCCTGGATTCTTTTTACAACAATACTCCAAAAATGTAATTATCGATGAGGCTCAAGAGTATCCGGAACTATTTAGAGAGCTGCGCGGTGTTATTGATTCAAATCGTGCTTTAAAAGGCAGATATATTTTAACTGGTTCTAGCAGTCCAGAATTGACTAAGCATTTCTCTGAAAGCCTTGCCGGTAGAATTGGTGTTATAAGATTAGATACACTTAAAGCAAATGAGTATTATGAGAAGCCCCTTAGTAAATTTTATGACCTTTTTAAAACTAGGATTACAGATAGATTTGCTATTAGTAAGCCGCTACTAACAAATGAACAAATGCGCCATTGTTGGTTATATGGTGGTTTCCCTGAGCCAATGCTTACAGGCGACCCTGTTTTCTCACGTAGATGGATGCAAAACTATCAAGATAGTTATATTAATAGAGATGTTGCCAAGCTATTCCCACGTTTAAATAGCCGCGCTTACCAAAGATTTCTCTCTACTCTTAGTCAATTATCAGGTACAATCATCAACAAATCTGATCTTGGTCGTGCAATTGAAATAAGTGAAGGGTCAATTAGAGAGTACCTACAAATTGCTGAAGGAACTTTTTTATGGCGGTCAATCTTATCTTTATCACATAGCACATTAAAATCTATGGTAAAACGCCCTAAAGGTCACATGTGTGATAGTGGATTACTGCACCATCTTCTTAAAATTGCTGATATGGAATCTTTACTAGTATCTCCTAAAGTTGGACATTCTTTTGAAGGGTTTGTAATAGAAGAAATCTTGAAAGGAATGAATGCAGCAGATATTACTAACTATGATTCAATGTTCTATAGAACTTATAACGGAGCAGAAATAGATTTGGTACTACGCGGCACTTTTGGAATATTACCAATAGAAATAAAAATGGGCACAAAAATTCAGGCTCGTCAGCTTACAGCGCTAAAAACATTCATTGACGAAAACAATTTGCCTTTAGGTCTTGTAGTGAATCAATCTGAGGAACCAACATGGCTTAGTAATAAAATTATGCAAGTACCTGTAGGATGCCTTTAAAAGTAATTTAAGAAGGCAACTGCCACTAAATAGAGCACCTTAGGAACTTGCGTGAGCAGATGCTTGAGAGTTATTATTCAAATCGTTACATGAGCCTGGCAAATACTCAAATGGCATTCTTTCAGTATCTGCATAAGCGCCACACCATAATTGACATGTATTATCATTACAGGCAAAACTTACTTGCAGTAATCTTTCTGTTCCAGGAACTACAGTAGATTTAAAGTATATATTCATATTAATTTGCTGAACTGAAGTATCAATACTACGCCACAACAAAAAATATTCTACAGGGAAAGAAGAATCATCAAAGCCCATTCTACTTGGAAGTATTCCAGTCCCACCTAGATCAGGTCTGTATAACCACATGTCATTATTATCTGCTATCCCATCAGTCAATGGGGGTACCTTAGCTACACCACCATCAATCATCCACGACTTTTCTGCCTCAGATGTAACTGCATTGATCAGTGTAAGTGCCTCTGATACATCAGATCTGATAATATAAGTTTTATATGCAGGTACAGCAACAGCAGCTAATATAGCCACAATAGCAATAACAACAACCAACTCTATGAGAGAAAAACCATCTAAATTATCCATGTTGGAATTATAGTACATAATCCCTTTCCAGGAATTAACGCACCCACTAACAAATAAGTTGATATTCTAGTATTTTTACTAGCACAACTACGCTTCAGGAAGGCAACTGCCAATCAATTGGTGATTCCCCACGCGCAGTCAAAATATTGTTTATTTGTGAAAAATGCTTACAGCCAAAAAAACCACGATATGCAGAAAAAGGAGAGGGATGTGCGGCAGTTAATACTTGATGGCGTGCAGCATCAATAATTTTACCCTTCTCTTGTGCGTAACTACCCCAAAGTACAAAAATTATTGGGCGCGATTGTGCATTTAAGACATCTATAACTTTATCAGTAAATCTCTCCCAGCCCTTTCCACGATGTGATCCTGGATTGCTTTGCTCAACTGTAAGCACACTATTTAATAATAATATGCCCTGCTCAGCCCATGGCAATAGATATCCATGTTTCACAGGTACAACTTGTAAATCGTCTTGTAATTCTTTATAGATATTTCTTAAAGATGGTGGCAACTTAATCCCTGGCTTTACTGAGAAACACATGCCATGTGCTTGATCAGGTCCATGATAAGGATCTTGACCAATTATAACCACCCTAACTTTATCTAAAGGGGTGTGATTAAAAGCACTAAAGCATTCTTCACCTTTAGGATAAATTACTTTTTTTTGTTGCTTCTGTTGCAGTAAAAAACTCTTTAAATCCTGCATATATGCTGAATTTAGTTCACCCTCTAATGCTTGTTTCCAACCAGGCTCTAAGTTACAATTTGTCATGCTTAAAAATCTACAGGAACTGCAGAGCCGCTGTCAAGAAATTGAAGGTCTCTCAGTCTCAACAATTGCTAACCAACTAGGCGTAAATATGCCAGAAAATTTACAACGAGCCAAAGGTTGGCTTGGTCAGTTAATAGAAACATATTTAGGCGCCACCGGCGGCAGCCATGCTAGACATGATTTTCCAGAGTTAGGCATAGAGTTAAAGACTATCCCAGTTTCAAAATCTGGCATCCCTATTGAATCTACTTACGTATGCACAGTGCATTCCAACGAAGCCAGCTTAGAATGGAGGGACTCCTGGGTGTATAAAAAACTTAGCACCGTATTGTGGGTACCTATAGATTCTGAATCTCCTCTAGCAGAGCGAATTGTTGGTAAAGCTATATTATGGAAGATGGACACGAAGACTGAAGAAATTCTGCGTACTGATTGGGAAGAGTTAATGGAGATTATCCAATTGGGTAATGCACACAAACTTACTGCAAGTTTTGGTGAATATTTACATATTCGCCCAAAAGCCGCTAGTAGCAAGGTACGTGTAGACTACATAGATAGCGACAGCCAAAAAATCAAAATAGTACCTAAAGGATTTTATTTACGCCAAGCATTTACTAAGAAAATTATTGCGGGGCAAAAAACTTACGTGGCATAAAAACTTCTATACCAGCATATTCACAAATTCTCTCTACGGGAAGAAACTTTCTGCGTCTTATTGCGTCGTATGCAGGTGTTTTAAGTCTAGCACGTTTTTGTGTTTTTTGTGCCAAAATTTCTCCCAGCAATTGTTGGTCCATGGCTTCAATAACTGCCGCCATAATCTCATACACTATTGTTCTCTTAAATTGATCATTGCTACGCAACTTATAAGAGCTATATGCCTCGTCAAAATTTGATTCCAATCGCATAGGATGTTTTTGACTACTGGAAGCAATTTGCCAGGGAGACAACAGTAAGTGATTAAGAGTCTTAGAGCGAATGAACAAATTAAAAATATCATATAAGACATCAATGTTAAGTGGAAAACTGTACACATTCTTTTTGCAAATGACTAACTTCCGTAAACAGCTATTTTGTTTTAAAGCACCCAATAAAATATACGCCTTGGCAACATCAAATTCTATATAGCCGCTCAGGTCTAAACTTACTAAATCTGGATCATTCGCTTCTAAACGAGTACAAACTGCTACAAATTCTGTTGTATTGGTTACATACATGTAATGTCTCCCTATGCTCCCTTATCCACTAACGCAGATAGTTATAACTATCTTAATTAATCCCTCTAACATCCTGCAGCATACTCTAGCGGCTACACGAGAAAAATGCTACTATTTAGGACTGATTTTATTTAGCTAAATGTGAAACCAAATGGAAACAAACTACCACCACAAACAAATAGAGGCTGATGCCCAAAAGTACTGGAACAAGAACCGCAGTTTTGTCACTAAAGAAGACCCTAAGGCTGAGAAATTCTACTGTTTAAGTATGTTTCCTTACCCAAGCGGCAATATCCATGTTGGTCACGCGCGTAATTACACCATCGGTGACGTGATCACCCGGCATCAAAAAATGCTAGGAAAAAATGTAATGCAGCCAATAGGTTGGGATGCTTTTGGTTTACCAGCAGAAAATGCCGCAATCAAGAATAATGTCCCACCTGCAGCGTGGACTAAACAAAATATTGCCCATATGAAGTATCAGCTACAACAGATGGGTTTTGGTTACGATTGGAGTCGCGAACTTGCTACTTGTGATCCAAGTTATTATAAATGGGAACAATGGTTCTTCTTACAACTGTACGCAAAAGGTTTAGTGTATAAGAAAAATTCAGTGGTAAATTGGGACCCGGTGGATCAAACAGTTTTGGCCAATGAGCAAGTAGTTAACGGTCGCGGTTGGCGCTCAGGAGCTGTTATTGAGCGCAAAGAGATCCCGCAGTGGTTCCTCAAGATTACAGACTATGCTGAAGAACTACTAAAAGATTTAGATAAACTAACTGGTTGGCCAGAGCAAGTACGCACTATGCAGCGTAACTGGATTGGCAAATCTATCGGCATTAATATGCAATTTAGGATCCCTCAATACAATACCGATATAACCGTATACACTACCAGACCAGATACAGTGTTAGGAGCGACATTTGTAGCATTAGCTGCAGAACACCCACTAGCAACAAAAGCTGCACTTAATAATCCTGCCCTAAGTGATTTTATAAGCCAATGTAAACAAACCACTACAATGGAAGCAGATTTTGCTACTATGGAAAAAGTAGGTATGGATACAGGTCTTAAAGCTATTAACCCTGTAACTGGAGAGCAAATCCCAGTGTGGGTTGCTAATTATGTGCTTGCAGAATACGGTGGTGGCGCATTAATGGCAGTACCTGCCCACGACCAACGTGATTGGGAATTTGCAAAAAAATATGACATACATATTAAACAGGTAGTCACTGCTGAAGATGGTAGTGCAGTTAACATTGAACAAGCTGCATACACAGATAAAGGCATTTTAATAAATTCAGGCAAATACGATAGCCTAGACTATGATGCTGCGTTTGCAGCAATTCTGCAAGATTTACAGCAACATGGTCTTGGTGAGCAACAGATTAATTACCGCCTCAGGGACTGGGGGGTATCAAGACAGCGTTATTGGGGCACTCCAATTCCTATAATCAATTGTTCTAGCTGTGGCACAGTGCCAGTGCCAGAAAACGATCTACCTGTCTTATTACCAGAAGAAGTAGAGCTGACTGGAGCTGGTTCCCCTCTTGGCAAAATGCCTGAGTTTTATGAAGTAGCATGCCCTAAATGTGGTATAGCAGCTACACGAGAAACAGATACGTTTGATACCTTCTTTGAATCATCGTGGTACTACGCACGTTTTGCCTGTCCTGATCAAAATAAGGCTATGCTAGATGAAAGAGCTAGCTATTGGACACCGGTGGATCAGTATATAGGCGGGATTGAGCACGCTATTTTGCATCTTTTATATGCAAGATTTTTCCACAAAGCAATGCGCGATTTAGGATTGGTAAATTCAGATGAGCCATTTGCTAATTTACTTACCCAAGGCATGGTGCTCAAAGATGGCAGTAAAATGTCAAAATCTAAAGGCAATACAGTAGATCCACAAGAGCTAATTGAAAAATATGGTGCGGATACAGTACGTTTGTTTATTATGTTTGCAGCTCCTCCTGAACAGTCTCTAGAGTGGTCAGATGCAGGAGTAGAAGGCGCGTACCGTTTCCTTAAACGTCTGTGGAATACTGTACACCATCATGTTAGCGATGAAACGGTAAAAATAGACAAATCTTACTATACAAAATTATTCACTAGCGAACAAAAGAAAATGCGCCATAAACTGCATAGCACCTTGCAAAAAGTAAGTGATGATTTGGAGCGACGTTTTACCTTTAATACCGCAATCGCTGCAAATATGGAACTGCTAAATGCTCTAGGTAGCTTCCAAGTAGAAAGTCAATTAGACAAGCAAGTAAGGCAAGAAGTCCTCAATAGTGTAGTACTCATGCTTGCTCCAATAGTCCCACATGTCACACACACGCTATGGAATGAATTAGGCAACTCCGGTGCGGTGGTTGAAGAAGCATGGCCTGCAGTTGACGATACAGCTTTAGAACAAGACTCTATCACATTTGTTGTGCAAGTTAATGGCAAAGTACGAGCTAATATTACTGCAGCGCCTGACACTAGCAAAGAGAACTTAGAAAAACTAGCTATAGCAAATAGCTCTGTACAAAAATTTACAGAGAATAAGTTAATCAAAAAAGTCATTGTAGTTCCTGGAAAACTGATCAATATAGTTGTAGGAGAATAAAATTGTTTATCAGGGTGATGGTAGTCTTAATTAGCGTTTCCATGCTTAATGCCTGCTGTAGCTTTAAACTACGTGGTAGTTATACTATACCTAAATACCTTAAACACGTACAAATAAGCCCTTATGAGCCATATGAGGAATTGCACCGTGAAGTTATAACAACTTTAGAAAAGCATAACGTTATTATTGTTTGTGAACCAGATACTAAAGCCACCACGCTGAATTTATCTAAGCCTACAGTGAGCGAAGAGTCATTAGCTATAGGGCCCGACAGCCAAGTTACACGTTATAAATATAACATTGCAGTAACGTATACATTGACTACTAAAGATGCCAGCTATTCCAAGACCATCTCACGTAGTAGAGAAATAACTCGCAGTAACAGTCAAATGTTAAGCAATCAAAGTGAAGTACAAAAGGTACACAAAGAATTAATCCGTGAAATCGCCATGGAAATTATGCGACAAATCACTAACAACGCACCATATGCCATGTCGTACACAAGCGATACAACTGTGGATACAAACCCATGTTAGCCAATTGTTATTTAGTGCATGGAAGTGATGCTGAACAAAATTTTAAAATAGTAAGCTCTATAAAAGTGCAAGCAAAAGAGCAAGGTTACCATAACTATGAAATATTTGAAATCAATAAACAATTTGCGTGGGAAAAGCTATTTGAACACTGCCAAAATCGTGATCTATTTGCCGACAAGACACTACTAGACTTACGCATTACTGTAGATAGTTTAAATAAAGACGCAAATGAACACTTAAGTAAATTTTTACAACAATATGTAAATGACCCAAGTTTTTGCATCCTAGTAAGTGCGCAACAGCTAAAACCAGCAGCACAGAATACCAAATGGTTTAAAACTCTACAGGCAAATGGTAAGGTACACCTTTCTCGCTCACTACCACCAGTCTTTAAGCTTACCAATGCTGTATTAGATGGCGACATGCCACAAACCATAAAATTGTTAAAAAGTCTCAAAAATTCTGGATTAGAGCCTATACTTATTCTATGGGGATTAACCAGAGAGGTTAGACAGCTGTTAAACGTTAAATACGCTCAGCAATCAGCCAAGAGACATCAGCAACGGGCGCTTGATAGGCTTTCCTCAACCCAACTACATGACCTACTAAGATTTTCTAGCTATATAGATACTATTATCAAAGGGATCCAACCTGGAGAAGCATGGAACTCTTTAAGTATCTTGTGCCTAAATTTTGCTAACCCTACACAAACACCCTTGCCTATAATGGAGGACTTAGCCATATGCAACCAAGCTTAAAAGTAGCAATATTGAACGCTTTGAGCAATGTAAAAGCACTTAATATTAACGCCTTAGCTGTTGGAAACATATCGAGCTTTACCGACCATATGATAATCGCTACCGGAACCTCCACTCGTCATGTTAAGTCAATTAGTGCTGCAGTTTTAGAAGAAACTAAGAAACTTGATCATCTACCAATTGGAGTTGAAGGTGAGCAAGATGCCGAATGGGTACTCATCGACCTGGGAGATATCGTAGTACATGTCATGTTATCAACCAGCCGAGAGTTCTACCAACTAGAGAAACTATGGGCACCTGTAATTGGCTCAGGTAGTATACAAGCCTCGCATTAATTGTAGAACTGCGCTATTCTGGAGCAAATGCCAGAATTATTTAAGCTAAAAGATCATTTCAAAGAGACCCAACTATATCTAAATCGTGGGGTTGCTGCTATTGTTTTTTGCGCAGTACTGCTAATAGTGCTCGTAGCTCGCGTTTTTTACTTGCAAGTATTAGATCATGATACGTATGTAACTCTAGCACGCAATAATCAAGTACGTATGATCCCTATACCACCAACTAGAGGGTTAATATATGATCGCAATGGGGTGTTACTAGCCGATAATATGCCTAATTTTAGTCTTGAGATTACCCCAAATATGGTTAAAGACTTAAATAGCTTAATTTTAGAACTAAAAGAAATCATTACTATAAAGGATACCGATATCAAAAGCTTTTATAAACAAAAACAATATCGGGGCAAGTTTGAAAGTATTCCAATACGTAATAAACTGTCTGAAGAGGAGGTAGCAGCATTTTCCCTCAATCAATACCGTTTCCCAGCAGTAGAAATTAATGCAAACTTAACTAGAAATTACCCATTTAATGAAGCACTTGCTCACGTGGTTGGGTATACCGGTATGCTCAGCGACCAGGACTTAAGTCAAATTGACATGGCAGAATACCGTGGCACACATACAATTGGCAAATATGGCATAGAAAAATCTTACGAAAATCTATTACACGGAGTGCCAGGATACCAACATGTAGAAACAGACGCCCGCGGGAGATTACTTAGAGACCTTGATCAAACTGACGCTATCAAGGGATACAACCTTTATTTAACCATAGACAGCAAATTGCAATCTATGGCTTATGAATTGCTTAAAGATCACCAAGGGGCCGCAGTTGCAGTAGAGGTTGAATCAGGCGATGTATTAGCATTAGTTAGCAAACCTAGTTTTGACCCAAATCATTTTATTAAAGGTATAACCCAAGAAGAATATGATAATTTATTAAACGCCACCGACAGGCCTTTGTATCACCGAGCAATTCGTGGTCAATACCCTCCAGGGTCAACAGTAAAGCCTTTGGTGGCATTACAGGCATTGGACTTAAATATAATATCTAACAAGACCACTTATAATGATCCAGGATATTACCAAATACATTCAGAAGGACGTCTATTTAGAGACTGGCTGCCAGAAGGCCATGGTCTTATTGGCCTAGAACACGCTATTGCAGAAAGTTGTACAACATTTTTTTACTTTGTTGCAGACAAATTAGGCATCGATCCTATGCATAATATCTTCGCTAAATTTGGTTTAGGAGAAAAAACTAACATAGATATCGAGGGAGAGTCAGAAGGAATAGCGCCTTCTCAAGCTTGGAAAAAAAGAACTAAGGGCCAAAACTGGTTCCAAGGTGAAACTCTTATTACTGGTATTGGACAAGGTTATACTTTAGTTACACCAATACAGATGGCCGCTGCCACCGCAACTCTAGGTAGTCATGGCAAAAGGATGCAACCTCGCCTGCTAAAAGCAACTCAAGCAGTAGGTAAAGAAATACAGCCACAAACACCTATTGCTTTACCATCTGTAGAGCTTAAGAATCCTGAGCATTGGCATAGCGTAACTAAGGCTATGCAAAAAGTGATAACTCATCCTCGTGGTACAGCACATTGGATCCACAATCGCCGTACTAAACATTCTATTGCAGGCAAGACTGGTACCGCACAAGTTTATGGTATCAAGCAAGATGAGAAATATGATGCCAGTAAAGTTAAATCAAATCTACGTGATCATGCATGGTTCATAGCCTTTGCACCAGCAGAGGATCCCAAAATTGCAGTGGCAGTAATACTAGAACATAGTAAGGGTAGCCCTATGGTGGCTAGAAAAATAATTGAAGCGTATTTTGCAGGACAAGAAAATGAGTCATAACTATGCCGTACCATTTAAGCAGATATACAATAATGATCCCAGCAATGCATTACATAGAAACGCGCTTGCCACGCGCCTACATCTAGACTGGCCTCTCTTAGTTGGAATAGCATTATTACTTGGCATAGGTTTAGCCACAATTTACAGTGCTAAATTAGAAATATACTTAGTCAAAAAACAGCTTATAAGTTTTTCTATAGCTTTTGGGATAATGTTTGTAGTAGCTCAATTTCCTCCACGGACTTATAGAGCTTGGACCCCTGCCCTGTACTACTCAACACTAAGTGTATTAATATTGGTGCTTATAATTGGAGATATCAGCAAAGGTGCACAACGCTGGTTAGATTTAGGTTTGCTAAGATTTCAGCCTGCTGAGGTTATGAAAATTGCTGTACCACTGATGGTTGCCCGCTGTCTTGACGAACAAGTACTGCCCCCTAGCCCAAAACAGCTTTTATTGCCTTTATTTTACATTATGCTACCTGCATTTTTAATCGCTAGACAGCCCGATTTGGGCACAGCAATATTAGTTGCAAGTTCTGGACTATTTGTCATTTTTTTTGCGGGTATTAATTGGAAGCTCATAATAAGCACTGCTGCCTTAACAATAATCAGCACTCCTGTGCTATGGATGTTGTTACGTGATTACCAAAAACAACGCGTACTTACTCTGCTTAACCCGGAACGTGACCCTCTAGGCAAGGGCTATCATATAATCCAATCAAAAATTGCAATTGGCTCAGGTGGAATAACAGGCAAAGGTTGGCTAAGTGGCACACAATCTCATCTAGAATTTCTGCCCGAGCGCACTACAGATTTTATCTTCGCCGTATTCAGTGAAGAATTTGGTTTCATTGGGGTGCTTGTGCTAATGTTAATTTATATGTACATTATTCTGCGCGGTATATATATTGGAATGCAGGCTCGTGATACGTTTTCACGATTATTGGCTGGTAGCTTAATTATAACCTTCTTCGTTTATTTGTTTGTAAATGTAGGTATGGTTAGCGGCATACTACCCGTTGTAGGTATACCACTACCAATTGTAAGCTACGGCGGCACATCATTAGTTACGCTAATGATTGGATTTGGCATTTTAATGTCTATTCAAACTAGAAGGACTCTATTAAGAAAGTGAAAATTTTAATATCTTGCTTGATTTTTATCATATCCACTCACAACTGCTTTGCGGCGTCATTTGCATCACGTCCAGAAGTCAAACATTTAATCGATGAGCTGCATGCTGACTATGGCTTAAATAAGCACCAGACTACCAAGTACTTTGAAATGATAGAACCAGAACCAGAAGTAATTTCTAAAATCACTACACCTTATGAAGCTTTACCTTGGAATAAATACAAAAAATTATTCATTAATGAAAAAAAGATTCAAGGTGGGGTAAAATTTTGGCAAGAATATAGAGATGTACTAAGTGACGCAGAAAATAAATATGGAGTGCCCGCAGAATTAATAGTAGCGATCATAGGCATAGAAAGTGCCTATGGCCAAAATAGTGGTAAGTTTCCAGTGTTACAGGCTCTTGCAACATTAGCATTTGATTATCCTCCACGTGCAAAGTTTTTTCTTAGTGAGCTCAAGCAGTATCTGTTAATGACGCACGAACAAAAATTAGATCCACTATCCCTTAAGGGTTCTTATGCTGGCGCCATGGGTTTTCCACAATTTATAGCAAGCAGCTATCGCAATTATGCTGTGGATTTTGATAACAGTGGACAAATAGATATTATAAACAACATGAAACAAGCAATAGGTAGTGTTGCAAATTACTTTAAAGTACATGGATGGCAGACTAATCAGCCTGTAGCCCGAAAGTTACAAAATCCTCAGCAAATGATAGCTAAAGACAGCAAAGCTAAGCTTCTAGAGCTTGAAGGGGAAAATGGTAAAGAATACTGGGAAGGGTTAAACAACTTTTATGTAATTACGCGTTACAATCACAGCGACAATTATGCATTAGCGGTTTATCTACTTAGCCAAGATATTGCTAGTCTTTATAAAAAATCATGAGAATTGTATTAATAATTCTTATATCTTCGTTGATCTTTGGTTGTGCCACTACCCCCAAGCAGAAGCCTTCTAAACAAGCTAGCAATACTAATGGTCGCTACGCATTAAAAAACGACAAGGCTCCAACCAAACGTGAAGTAGTCCCCAATGTACATAAAATCCCGAATGCAAAACCAAAACCTGAGGCTAAGAGTAAAATAGGTAATCCTAAAGCCTACACTGTATTTAACAAACAATACAAAGTGCTTTCCTCAAGCCATAATTATAAAGAGCGTGGCAAAGCTTCTTGGTATGGAAAAAAGTTTCATGGGTACCACACCTCAAATGGCGAAGTGTATAATATGTATGGCATGACTGCTGCACACAAGACTTTACCTTTGCCAACATATCTTAAAGTAACAAATTTAAAAAATAAAAAATTTGTAATAGTCAAAGTAAATGATCGCGGCCCTTTTCATGGTGATAGAATAATAGACTTATCATACACAGCTGCTGCTAAACTAGGGATTTTAAAAGATGGGACTGGCGATGTAGAAATTGAGGCGATTACAACTCATGTTCCAATCACCCAAAATTACTTGCAAGTTGGAGCTTTCTCCGAACATGAACATGCCAAAAAGTTGGCCGATAAATTAAGAGCTTTTGCTAAAGAACACAAGGTTATTATTAAAAAACAAAATCTTTATCATGTACATGTAGGTCCACTTGATGATGAAACATCTATTAATAACTTAAAGCAACAGTTGCTTAGCAATAACTTTCCTGAGCCTATGTTAGTCCAACTTACTTCTAAATAGCCTTTTGTATAATACTGGCATTAGTACAATAATCGCTAATCCTATGAGTCCAAATATTATTTTAGTAGGAATCTGAGGCTCTGCTCCCAAGTCTTGCAAACCACTGCCTAAAGTAATATAAACAAAGGTGCCAGGTATTATACCTAATAAGGTGGCCCAGAAAAATATTGCGGTGCGCACCTGTAGCACAGCCGCTGCCAAGTTAATTGCAAAAAAAGGGAATATCGGCATTAGCCGCATAAACAATAAATAGTTAAAAGGCGCTTCATTAAATCCTTTTTGCATTTTTACAACGGATTTTGCAGTTTTTTTCTCAACTACTTCACTAGTAGCAAATTTAACTATCAAGAAAACTAATGTGGCACCAAGAGTAGCGCTGATTACGACTGCTATTGTACCCACTAACTGATCAAATAATAGTCCTCCTAAAATAGTCATGGTAGCTGCACCAGGAAGAGAGGTCGCAACTATAGAGATATACAGAACCATATACACAAATAAAGCGAATATATAATTTGCCTGTATATAATCACGTAGGCTCTCATAGTATTGTTTAATCTCAATCAAACTTATATATTCATACAGGCCTAAAAACCATACACAACTAGTGAGAATTAATAACACTACTATAGGCATGTATTTATAGCTGGTACTTTTCACAGTAAGCACAATATCTCATGATTGGTATGTTCTACACTTCAAGTATAACTGAGGACTGCAAGTAAACAAATAATAAGCGAGATAAAACAGTGGATTTAGTCAGTGTTGTTAACGATTTGCCAGATAATGATAGCTTTTTACCACGCTATTTGACAGTACAGCTTTTGGAAATTTTAGCTAAAACATTTCCGACCTCTATAGAGGAAATACCAGAAAATGCATTCTTTAATGATTTTAAACATCCCGAATTTTTTAACCCAGTGACAAGCAGTATTTTTTGGAATCAGGATTACCAAAGCACTTTAGCTGATAATATGGAGCTTATAGATGACGTAGATCAATACAATCGCGCCCCGCTAATAATGAGCCTAGCGAAAGAGGATTTCTCTTTTGCCAATGAATTACTAGAAAAAGGCGCTAACATGTATCTAGAAGATAAGTTAATTCTAGAAATTGCATTATTAAGTATATTACAACGTGATCCAGATAATTTATCAAGAATATTGGAGAACTGTACAGAGGATGAGCTGGTATGGATTGGGGATTATCTGGCATATTTATATACATATGCACAAGGAGAGGCACGTGGACCAGAAGACAGAGATGTAATTAATCCGCCACTACGACATTTCGGGCAAATTTTAGACACATTAGTATATTTTAATGGATTACCTTCATATTATGGTTTTTTAAGTCCTTCATTAGATATAATGTTACAACATCTAGCCTCATTTGCAGAAGATGATATTTTAGGTGGAATATACAGAGGACTATCTCAGACTTATACTGCTTGTAACTTCCATGGCAACTATCCCAGAGCAGAAAATGCTGCTGCGCAATTACATCAAGTTATTCAAAATAACATAGCCATGAGTAGTGATGATCCTGTAATACTAATTGGCGGATGGGCAGGAAATGCTGTAGCAATAGCTTTTATCAATAATACAATGCTATTGAGCAATCTTGGCAGTGGTGGAGATTTAAATTACGGAACCTATGTATATTCTGTTAACAACCCTGAAGCCATAACTGTTGATTTTGTCAGCGACTTTATTCATGGCTTGTCTGCTGCAGCAGACCCAAGTAAAATCTTCACCCACATAAGCAATTTTGTCAATCATCAACCTATATATAAGATAGAACAATCCACAATTGCTATAGACAACTGCATATATGTAAATCCACGTATAATTATAGAAGGTTTAATGTTAGTTATTAAGTGCCATAAAAAGCATGGTGGTATTTCTGCAGAGAATTTAGATGCATTGAGACCACAAATTGCAATTGATTATAAAGAATTTATTGATGCTCTATATAAATCTTCTACTGAAAACCTAGCGGTATTTATGCGTAGTAATGACTTGTTACGTAATAAAAGATTGGAATGTTGTTCACTGGCATTAGAATACATTAATCAACATTACAAAGACGACAATGCCATCTCCAGATGTATAGAACTTAAAAATGCCTTAGAATACGTTGGATTACAGGACTACTATATGCGTGAGATTAATGAAGAAGCTCAACATACGATTCAAAATTATATTATCCACGAGCAAGAACTAGCTGCAATTGAAGTTATACAACGGGAACAAAGCCAATTACAGGAGGCACCATCATCCCAAGCATCTAATGGAGAAGAGCAGTAGTTTGTGTTATTATTTGGCTTATATCAAGATATCCATGGAGCCAGAAGCATTATGCGTCTTTTCACAAAGTTTTTTATATTACTAACTTTTTCTCTTGCTGCAAATGCCCATTCGGGATTACCTAAACTACCACATGCTCAGCCAAAGGTGCCGGCTATTTCTGGTTCGGCGTATCTGTTGATGGATTTTGATAGCAAACAAATTTTAGCGCAAAAAAATACTGATATACAGCTAGAGCCGGCCAGTTTAACCAAGATGATGACTGTTTACGTAATAGACAACGAGCTACGTTCAGGCCGTCTAAAATTAGACGATAAAGTTACTATTAGTAAAAAAGCTTGGCAAGCTCCTGGTTCACGCATGTTTGTAAATGTTAATAGTGAAGTGCCAGTGTCTGAATTACTTAAGGGTATTATCATTCAGTCAGGGAATGATGCCTCGATTGCACTAGCAGAACATATTGCTGGCTCAGAAGAAGCATTTGCAGAATTAATGAATGCTTATGCCGATATATTAGGTATGCAAGATACACATTTTGTTAATGCATCTGGTCTACCAAATCCTGAACACGTAACCACTGCATATGACTTATCTCTATTAGCTCATGCAATTATCAAAAACTTTCCTGAGACCTACAGAATATATTCAGAAAAAGAATTTATTTTCAATGGTATTAAGCAACAGAATCGTAATCGCTTATTGTGGCGTGATGATAAATATGATGGAATCAAAACAGGATTTACTGATAGCGCCGGATACTGCATTGTAGCATCAGGCTCAGAGCCTAATATGCGCTTAATTGCCATTGTTATGGGCACACAAAGTGATGCTGCTAGAACGGAAGAAGCAAATAAACTACTAGCTTGGGGTTTCAGGTTTTTTGAAACAAATTTAGTTTTTAAAGCAGGTAGCAAAATACAGCAAGCACGTGTGTGGATGGGTGCAGATAAAGAAATTGATATAGGAGTTGCAGAAGACTTATATGTAACAACTCCTAAAGGTCAATATAACCAATGTAGCGGCACTGTACATCTGGTAAACCCACTTACTGCCCCGCTTCAAGGTAATGAAATCATCGGTACATATGTAATCCAAAGTCATACCAATGATGTAATACATGAGCAACCGGTTGTAAGTCTTGAAAGTGTAAAGCAAGGAAATATTCTGCAGCGCAGCCGCGATTTTGTTATGCAAAAATATAACTCTGTGTTAAATGGAATCAGCACGTGAAATTTCCATGTGAATTTTCTATAAAAATAATGGGGGAATCGCAAGCTAATTTGGAAGAGCTAGTTGCCCCCATAATACGCAAGCATGTGCCTACAATAGATAATGATAATATACCAACCTCTACACGCGAGAGCTCGCATGGTAAATATAAATCCCTTACAGTAACATTTACAGCTGACAGCCAGGAACAATTAGATAACATATATAGGGAAGTAACAGCCTTACCAAGCGTATTAATGGTATTATGAGCGACACCCTCGAAGTATTAGAACTTGGCATGCAAGACTATACAAGCTGTATGCATAAGTTAAGAGAATTCACTACTAATAGAGATAAGCACACAACAGATCAGATTTGGATATTACAGCATCATCCAGTATTTACCCAAGGTCAAGCTGGTAAACCAGAACATATACTAAATCCAGGAGACATTCCTATTGTGCAATCTGATCGCGGGGGACAAGTCACCTATCACGGCCCTGGACAACTAATTGTGTATTTCTTAATAGATTTGCCTCGCAAGCGAATCAACGTAAGGAATTTTATTGATTCTATTCAACAATCAGTTATAAGCTTATTAGCAAGCTATGATATTCAAGGATATAGTGATCCAGAAGCTCCAGGAGTTTATGTTGAAGGCAAAAAGCTATGCTCCATAGGAGTCAGAGTTCGCAAAGGATGTACTTATCATGGTATAAGTTTAAATGTAGATATGGATTTAGAGCCATTTAAACGCATAAATCCTTGTGGCTACACTGGCATGGAAATAAGCCAAATAAGCAACTACGTGCAGCCAATAAGCATGGCTGCTATAATTGAGCGAGTAATACCTATTATCCAGAATAAACTTAGCTATCCAACAATAAAATATGCAAAAGATCAAACGTAAAGGAAAAGAGAAGTTCCAAAGACTAAGAGTGGAGATTCAACCACAGACTGACCAATTGGCCAAACCTGACTGGTTACGGATCACTGCAAGTAGCGATCCCAAAATTGCCGAACTAAAAGCTTTGCTACGCCAACATAATCTACATTCTGTGTGTGAGGAAGCAACTTGCCCGAATTTACATGAGTGCTTTAGCCATGGAACAGCGACATTTATGATTATGGGCGATATTTGTACCCGCCGCTGTGCATTTTGTGATGTAGCACACGGGAAGCCAGGAGCTCTGGACCCAGACGAGCCGGTAAATCTAGCCAAGGCATTAGGTAAAATGAATCTGCGTTATATTGTCATTACTTCTGTAGATAGAGATGACTTAGCAGATGGCGGGGCTGGACATTTTGCTGCTTGTATTGCCGCGGTGCGTAAATACTGTGATAACGTAAAAATAGAAATTCTAACTCCTGATTTTCGCAACCGTGTTGATGAAGCATTAGCTTGTCTTAAGCAATCTCCACCTGATGTGTTTAATCATAATCTAGAAACTGTACCAAGGTTATATAAAGAAGTACGCCCAGGTTCTAGGTACGATGGTTCACTTAAGCTTATCCAAGCATTTAAGCAACAACATCCAGATATACCAACTAAATCAGGTCTTATGGTCGGACTTGGTGAAACTATGGATGAAATAAAGGAAGTAATCGCAGATCTAAATAAGCATAATTGTGACATGCTCACAATTGGACAATACTTACAGCCAACAAAATTTCATGCTCCAGTAAAACGATATGTGGAGCCTGCAGAATTTGCGGAATTAAAAGAATATGCTGAAAATTTAGGATTTATTAATGTGGCAAGTGGACCGTTTGTCCGCTCATCATATCACGCTGATCAACAAGCTGCTGGAGTTTAAAACATGCATGAACATCTACCAGAAGGTTTTGTATATCTAGATGATCCCCGGATAATATATTCTATAGATTATGCTACTGAGGATAACTTTATTGGGCGTAAGGTACACGGTTATGAAGATAAGGTTTGCATTTTGACTGAAATTACAGCAAAAACCATACAAGAAATTCAAGATGAACTAGACAGTATGCAAAAAGGTTATGCACTAAAGATCTTTGATGCCTACCGACCAATGCAAGCGGTCAGGGACTTCATTAACTGGAGTGAAGAAGATGAGTTACCATTTCTACGCGCAAAATATCATCCTTATTTAACCAAAACAGAGTTGTTTGAATTAGGATATATTAGTGATCACTCCTCACATGCTAGAGGGAGTACTGTTGACTTAACTATAGTGACACGTAGCGAAGATCAACATAAAGATTGGGATATGGGCACAATATTTGATTTCTTTGGCGAGGAAGCACACACCGAGTCTAAAGATGTATCTCTAGACATACAAAAGAATCGCAAGTTTCTATGTGATCTAATGGTAAAATATGGGTTTGAGAACTTCTATCAAGAGTGGTGGCATTACACTTTGGAAGGTGAGCCTTTTCCAGATACATACTTTGATTTTGCAATTAAGTAAAATTTACCATAAGGATAGGGCTAATGTGAGAGCATCTTCCCTACCTGGGCCGCCATCTTCTAGAGGATAATAATTTTTACGCATACCTACTTCTACAAAACTATACTTTTTGTATAATTCTATAGCTGGAGTATTAGAAACTCGCACTTCCAAAAAGATCTCATCACTACCATGCTGGCGTGCTAGATTAAGCAAATGTTGCAGCATGCGTTCTCCTTGCCCTTCCCGCTGTTTAGAAGGAGTAACTGCAATATTTAAAATATGCGCTTCACTTGTTGAATAATTCATTACCCCAAAGCCGATAACTTCTTGCTCTTCAACTATTACCCAACATTCATAACCTACGCCAATACACTCTACGTACAAGCGCTCTGTCCATGGCTCTATAGTAACCGATTTATCTATGCTATGAACGATTGCAGCATCAGCAACAGTCATCTTACGAATACCACTATGGGCCATCATTTGCGAGTAGTTCCTTTAACTCTAAGAGTTGTTTATAAGCTTGAGCCTTATCCTTTGGGCTAGCTGCTAAGTGATCAGGACTATACGTTTGTACTACCTTATCACTATCAATTTGTGGCAAATCCATCGTTAACTGCAAAATAAAATCTGGTTGCCACGTCTTTATTTTAGACGCAACTACCTCAGGTTCCAAATTTTTTACTATCACACGCAAGATCTTTTCGGGAAGTAGGTCCAAAACCTTGATCATACCCTCCAATACAATAGGATTACTTTGTCGGTTACTTAATAATACTAGACATGATACCTGGCGAGGACGCCAAGCTACCATCCCTATATCACCGAGAATTTGATTTCTTTGCTTTTTTGTTAGCATAGTCACGTACCCATAATACTGGCCCAGAAAGAACATACAGCATAAAGACCGCAAACAGTACTTTTGGTGGGTCCCAAGCAATTAACAAATAGCTCAATACCACTATTAGCACAGCAAAAAATGAGACATGACCTTTTAAATCAAGTTCTTTAAAACTATGATAGCGTACATTACTTACCATCAAAGAAGCAGTAGCTAACACGACACCCGCTGCAACTACACTAATACTTTTACCAGGTATTTCAAAGTCAGTACCTATCCAGACCATGCCAGCAATCAATGCCGCTGCCGTAGGGCAAGGCAAGCCTATAAAAAACTTCTTATCAGCATGACCTACCTGGGTATTAAAACGCGCTAAACGAAGTGCTGTAGCTGCAGCATAGAAAAACGCCGATAACCAACCAATTTTACCTAAATACTGCAATCCCCAACTATAGGCTACCAAAGCTGGGGTAATCCCAAAACAAACCATATCTGATAAGCTATCATATTGAGCGCCAAAGGCGCTTTCAGTGCCAGTTAAACGGGCGACGCGCCCATCCAAGCCGTCCATAATCATAGCCACAAAAAGACTAATCGAGGCTATTTCAAAGTGTCCCTTCATTCCAGCCACAATAGCATAAAAACCAGCAAACAGGCCTGCCGTTGTAAACAAGTTAGGTAGCAAATATATTCCACGTCGTTGAGGAACGTCGTTCTCATTAAATTCTGACATATCACCTTCTATGATAGTGTATTTAGCGTAAGTATACTACAGAATAGCTATGCTTAAATATATGAAAATGAAGAAACCAGTTGACTTATCAAAGTTCACCCCATTGGATAGAAAAACTCTCTATGCCAAGATAGTCTTCTGGGTTTTTCTGATAATTTTATCACTAGAAATAATAATTCTATCTACCATCTATTACCTATTCTATAACGAAACCACGACAGCACTTTGGGAGCAAGCAGCCGTATTAGTTGCTATTGGGTGCATAATATCTACTGTGGTCACTATTGCTATAATTGCGGTCCTTCACTGGTACATCCTACTACACATCGATAGTAATCATTACCGAAGTGAAGAAACCCACCAAGTTCTACTCGACCTATTCCGAGCAATGGAAAACGATGAGATGGAGATGTATTATCAACCGCAAATAGATTTAAAGACGATGGAAATTATCGGTATGGAAGCATTAGTACGCTGGATCCATCCTACGCGAGGAATTATATTACCAGCAGACTTTATACCACTCGCAGAACAATCTGGTTTAATAATCACTCTCGGTCAATGGACTTTAGAAGAAGCATGCAAACAAAATAAATATTGGATAGATCATGGAATAGATTTAAAATTAGCAGTGAACTTATCTCCATTGCAGTTTAAATCAGATATTGTACATACAGTTCGTGACGTATTAGATCAAACTCAGCTGCCTCCAGATAGGCTAGAGCTGGAGATTACAGAAACTGCATTTATTCACAATATTGATGATGCGATAGAAGTGATGCATCAGCTGCAACAAATGGGGATATGTGTGTCTATGGATGATTTTGGCACAGGGTATTCTTCATTAGCAAATCTTGACCGCTTCCCAATCCAAAAACTAAAAATTGATAAAGCTTTTGTACATAAAATAAGCCCTTATGATGAGGAGCCTAACCTTGCAGATTCAATAATAAAAATGGGTCATAGTTTAAAATTAAAAATTTTAGCGGAAGGTGTTGAAACAGAATATCAAAAAAATTATTTTCAAGCTCTTGGTTGTGACGAGGCACAGGGATACTTTTTTGGTGAACCTATGCCCGCGAACAAATTTTATAAATTCATCAAGAAGAATACAAAGCAAGCTACAAAAACTAAATAACCTCTCTAGAAATATGCGCTCCAAGCTGGATCAACTTTTCTTCTATACATTCGTATCCGCGATCAATATGGTATATTCTTGCAACTACTGTTTTACCAGCTGCAACTAAACCAGCCAACACTAAACTAGCAGATGCTCGTAAATCTGTCGCCATAACCGGTGCCCCTTTTAAGGCATCCACGCCAGTACAAATAGCTGTATTGCCTTTAATTGCAATATTCGCACCCATACGTTGTAATTCTTGAATATGCATAAATCTGTTTTCAAACACTGTCTCAGTTATTGCGCCAGTGCCTTCAGCTACTGCATTTAACGCTGTAAACTGGGCTTGCATATCTGTTGGGAAACCAGGGAAGGGAGCTGTCTGTATATTAACAGCTTTTGGCCTATTGCCGTGCATATCAAGCGTAATAGAATCAGCTGTAGTTTGTATATCAGCACCAGCCTCTTCAAGCTTTTCTAATACAGCTGTTAGATTCTCATGCCTTGTATGCTTTACCTTAACACGACCACGCGTAATAGCGCCTGCAACTAAATAAGTCCCAGTCTCTATTCTGTCAGCAACTACTTTATATTCACCGCCAGACAGACTTTCTACCCCTTCAATTTCAATAATATCACTACCCACTCCAGAAATTTTGGCACCTAATTTATTTAAAAAATTAGCTAAGTCTTGCACTTCTGGCTCACGCGCTGCATTGCGTAGGATAGTCGTTCCTTTAGCCAAAGTAGCAGCCATCATAATATTCTCAGTACCTGTGACTGTTACTGTATCAAATGTAATGTCCGCAGCATGTAATCTCTTTGGGGCCTTAGCATTTATATAACCATTCTCAACATTAATCTCTGCACCCATTGCCTCAAGACCTTTAATGTGAAGATCAACAGGACGTGGACCAATCGCACAACCGCCAGGCAAAGAAACTACTGCTTGCCCAAAACGAGCTAGCAACGGCCCTAGAACAAGGATAGAAGCGCGCATAGTACGCACCAATTCATATGGTGCATAAAAGTTATCTATAGCACGTGGATCAATCTCTATAGTCATCTTTTCATTCAGAGTTATTCTAACTCCAAACTGACCGAGCAACTCCATCATAGTCGTTACATCTTGTAAATGTGGAACATTGCTAATTACAACAGGGCCATCTGCTAACAAAGCCCCAGATAAAATTGGTAAAACTGAATTCTTTGCCCCAGAAATCCATGCCTCGCCATTAAGTGGGTTACCCCCAGTAATTACTAACTGCTGCATTTTTCGCCCCACTCTTCTTTCGTATACGTTTTCAAACTCAAAGCATGTACTCGACCACTAGAGATATCATCACCTAGCAAAGAATAAATCATGCGCTGACGCTCTATTCTTTTTTTATTTTTAAATTCATCACTTATTATTAAAGCTTCAAAATGAGTATTATCATCGGATTTTACTGATACTTCATCTTTGGGAAACTGTGCTTGTATAAGCATTTGTATTTCTTCAACTAGCATATTTACTCTCAATCAAACGGCAAAACTTCGTCAAGCCCACATACCCTACCCAAATCTACCAATTCGCGGCAAGGATTGCTTAGCACCATATTCTTATTAGCTAACTTTATCAGTCTCATCCATTCTACAAGTAGCGCCAAACAACTACTATCAGCATCCTGCACTCTTGATAAATCAACTGTCACCACATCACTAGCATAGCCTTCTAGAATTTCTGTGCCTTCCTCATAAACCTGCATCACGTTATCAAAATTCACGCTTGCATTGATTTGCACACTATTATTACTATTTAGTGTAACTAACTCTTTAGGCATAAACTAAACATCTCCCTTTCGGTTATGCTCATGAATTTGCCCAATTACTTTATTTAGTCCTTCTTGGCGTATCTTATCAGAAAACTGCGCCTGAAATCCCTGCAATATACTAACACCTTCGATTATTATATCGTAGACCTTCCATTCACCATTTTGTCTAATTAAACGGTAATCTACACGCACATCCTCTTTATTACTTCTAATTATGCGACTTGATACTTGAATACGATCCCTATTGGTATCTATATGTTGTTTACCAAAATCAATATGTTCATCGGTGTATCCTAATAAAGCTGCTGCATAAGTACGCACCACTAATACTTTAAATGCATCCACAAATTCTCGCTTTGTTTCTTCAGATGCCTTAGCCCAAGCGCTTTTGCCTGCGACCCATTTCGCCATCTCATCAAAGTCAACATGTGGCAAAATGTAATTATCGACAACCTCATATAACTTGCGATTATTATTTTTTATCACTGAGCTATTAGAGCGTAATGCCTGCATTACTTCAGTAGTGACACTCTGTAACATAATCACAGGATCACTAGTATTAGGCAAAGAATCTGTTTCTGCACCCATTGCAAATGCATGACTACAAAAACTTAATATAATTGTTATAAAAAATAACTTACAAACTTTATTTTGCATTATCAATTATTCCCTGTTAAAAACTTTGAAATTAAATCCTCTAGAATAACGGCCTGCGATGTCAATTCAATATAACTATCGTTATGCAGAAACTCTTCCTCAAAACCTGGGTCAATACTTATGTAATTGTCTCCCAATAAACCTGAAGTTAAGATTTTCGCAGATGAGTCTTTAGGAATTTTATCAAATTCATCAAATATCATCATATTGACCAGAGCAACAAACTCATCATAATTATTTTTTTCTAGACTAATCTCTGTCACACGCCCAATAGTAACACCACTTATGACAACCTTGGAACGAGGTTTAAGACCTCCTATATTAGTAAACTCAGCCTTTACCATGTATCCCTTACGATGCAAGCTGAAATCACTTAACCCGCTAACCTGCAAAGCTAGCATCAAAAAAGCTGCTATTGCCAGCACTACAAAAATACCTACCCAAAGTTCTATTAATCGTGTTCTCATATTTTATAGCTCTCGAAACATTACCGCAGTTAAGAAAAAATCCAATCCCAAAACACATAGTGATGAATACACTACTGTTTTGGTAGTAGCGCGCCCTATACCCTCAGAAGTTGGCACACTATTCAATCCTTGATAAACGGCTATCCATGTTACTACTGTGCCGAATACCACACTTTTGATTACTCCATTCAAAATATCTTCTTTGAAGTTAACTGCACTTTGCATATTCGACCAAAATGCTCCACTATCAACTCCAAGCCAGTCTACTCCCACCAAATATCCACCAACTATGGCAACAGCATTAAAAATTAACGTCAATAAAGGCAATGATATTTGTCCAGCCCAAAAGCGAGGAGCAATAACTCTATGCACGGGATCAACTCCCATCATCTCCATGGATGATAATTGCTCAGTAGTTTTCATTAATCCAATTTCTGCTGTTAGAGCAGAACCTGCACGCCCAGCAAACAATAATGCTCCTACCACTGGACCCAATTCGCGCACCATACTTAGCGCGATTAATTGGCCTAAAGCTTGATCGGCACCAAAGCGAGAAAGAATGGTATACCCTTGCAATCCCAGTACCATACCTATAAAAAAACCTGATATAGCAATAATAACAATCGACAAAACACCAACAGAATATATTTGTGCTACCAACCGTCTAAAGCCAGAAATAATATCGGGTCTAGCAAATATTGCTCTAAACAGCACTAAAGAGGCGCGCCCAATACTAGCTAAACTACTTAAAGTACCACCCCCGATATTCTGTAAACTAGCAATTAACATTCTACATTACCCCATAAATCATCTGAGTAACTCTGGGAAGGATAATGAAAAGGCACTGGGCCATCAGGCAAACCTTGCATAAACTGTCGCACCCAAGGGTCTGCAGAATCCATAAGTTCTTCTGGGCTACCCGCACCTACAACTTTACCATTAGCAATTAAGAACACGTTATCAGCGATACTTATGGTTTCATGAATATCGTGTGACACTAAAATTGAACTAATTTTTAAAGCATCATTAAGGAGACGTACCAGCTGTACTATTACTCCCATAGAAATTGGATCTTGTCCCGTAAAGGGTTCATCATACATGATAAACGCTGGATCAAGCGCGATTGCTCGTGCTAAAGCAACCCGACGTGACATGCCACCAGATAGCTGGCTAGGCATTAGAGTATGCGCACCACGCAGACCTACTGCTTGCAGTTTCATTAACACTAAATCTCTAATCATACTCTCTGGTAAATCAGTGTGTTCACGCAGCGGAAAAGCAACATTTTCATAAACAGATAAATCAGTAAATAAAGCCCCGCTCTGAAATAACATGCCCATATCCCGACGCATGCGAAATAATTCTTTATTGGATAATTTGGTAATGTCTTTACCCTGCACAGAGATAGAGCCTGTATCAGGGCTAATCTGCGCACCAATCAAGCGTAATAGGGTAGTCTTGCCACATCCACTTGGCCCCATGATAGCAGTCACTTTGCCGCGTGGGATATCTAAACTGGCATTATCAAAGATGACTTTAGATCCTCGACTAAATGACAATCCCCTGATTTCTACTATGTTGGCACTCAAAATTTTGACCCCGCGCTTTATAGATGAGTATGATACACCATAGAATAAGTGTAGTATAATAAGTAAAAACACTAACTACTTAATATTAAATTATGGACGCAGACCTACTTGTAATCGGTGGAGGTATAAATGGAGTTGGCACAGCAGCCGATGCAGCAGGACGCGGGCTAAGCGTAATATTGTGTGAAAAAGGCGACTTAGCAAGCGGAACATCTTCTGCAAGTAGCAATCTTATACATGGAGGCCTGCGCTATTTGGAGCATGGCCAGTTTGGGTTAGTAAGACAAGCTTTACGTGAGCGCAACCTATTGAGTAAGCACGCATCACATCTAGTTACTGCACAGCCGTTTTTATTACCCATGTCGCCAGAAATTCGCAAGCCATGGCTATTACGTTTGGGATTAAAAGCTTATGATTTTCTTGCTTGGGACAGTCAATTACCCAAAAGCTCCAGTATTGTTATTAAGGATTTAGGATTACAATCACAATATCACCATGCATTAAAGTATTACGATTGCAAAGTAGATGATAGCCGCTTAGTCTTACATGTGGCATTACAAGCACACGAACATGGTGCTCAGATATTTACACGCACAGAGATTATCGCAGCTGAACGTACTCCCAAATACTGGATTGTAAAATTAAAAAATGGCAATGAAATTAGAGACTATGTAGTCAAAGCCATTGTTAATGCAGCAGGCCCATCAGCACAACAGATAGCAAATAATATTCTGCATGTACATACTGAACATAAAATTCGTTTAATTAAAGGAACTCATATTCTTGTACCAAAACTATTTGATTATAATGAAGCCTTGGTCTTACAGAATAACGATCAAAGAACAATTTTTGTAATACCATACATGGATAAATTTAGTCTCATTGGCACAACCGAAGTGCTTGTTGACGATCCTAAAGATCCAGTGGCAAGTGAAGAAGAGATAGAATATTTATGTAACGCAGTAAATAAATTTATACTCAACCCTATTAAGAAAGCGGATATAGTACATGTCTATGCAGGTATAAGACCACTATATAATGATAATAATCAAGATCCAAGCAAAAATTCGCGTGAGTTTGTAATAGATATAGACGACAAGCAAGCACCGCTAATTACTCTGTTCGGTGGCAAATTAACTACATACCGGCATACATCAGAGCAAATATGTAATATTCTAGAAAAAAATCTGCCCAAGTGTGGTGCACCTTGGACAGATACAGCATATTTACCTGGTGGACATTTCCCCAATGATGATCAAGAAATGTTTAAGCAACATATTAAAAAGATATACACTCGCATCCCACAAGATCTACTGCAACATTATTTCAACAATTATGGTACCAGAATCACTAACCTACTGATGAATGTACATAGTCAGGCAAACCTCGGCGAGCATTTTGGTGGTTTTTTATATAAACGAGAAGTAGACTTTTTAATGCAGCATGAATGGGCACGTACTGCAGAGGATATTTTGTGGCGGCGCGGTAAACAGGGATTATTTCTTGATGATCAACGAGTATCTAGGCTAAGCCAGTATTTAGATAGCTGTCATAAATAATGCTTTGCGTCATATGCTCAGCTTCGGTATACTAACCCGCATGGCAAAAACAGCAATTACCCCAACCAGATCAGAAAACTATCCTGAATGGTACCAACAAGTTATCAAATCTGCAGATTTGGCAGAATCATCTGTTGTTCGTGGCTGTATGGTAATAAAACCTTGGGGCTATGCTATCTGGGAAAATATTCAAAAAATTCTCGATGGCATGATTAAAGACACAGGACATAAAAACTTTTATTGTCCGCTATTTGTCCCTTTAAGCTTTATGGAGAAAGAAGCAGCTCATGTTGATGGATTTGCAAAAGAGTGTGCCGTCGTCACTCATCATCGCTTAGAAGCGACAGCTGACGGAAAATTAGAGCCTGCTGGTAAATTAGAAGAGCCGTTAATTATCCGCCCTACTTCAGAAGCCATTATAGGTGATCTATATTCACGCTGGATTCAATCGTACAGAGACCTGCCGCTATTATATAATCAATGGGCTAATGTAGTGCGTTGGGAAATGCGTACCAGGCTATTTTTACGTACTTCAGAATTTCTTTGGCAAGAAGGTCATACTGCCCATGCTACTGAGGAAGAGGCGCAAGCTGAGACTTTGCTAATGCTCAACACTTACGTAGATTTGTTAGAGAACTATTTAGGTATGCCGTTAATCCACGGCGAGAAAACGAGCAGTGAACGTTTCCCCGGTGCAGTCAGTACTTATACTATGGAAATGATGATGCAAGATAAGAAAGCCCTGCAGGGTGGCACATCACACTATCTAGGACAAAATTTTGCTAAAGCATTTAATATCAAATACTTAAGTGCCGCAGGCAAAGAGGAGTATGTATACACTACATCTTGGGGTGTCACTACTAGATTAATTGGCAGCATGGTAATGATGCATAGTGACGATGACGGACTAATCTTACCTCCAAAAATTGCTCCCACACATGTGGTTATTATGCCTTTACTGCGCGATGATCAAAATAAAGATAAAATTTTACAATACTGCGATGAATTGCTAGTTGAGCTGCAAAGTATGTCTATAAAAGCAGAAATTGATGCGAGTGATATGCGACCAGGAGAAAAGGCTTGGGGCTGGGTTAAAAAAGGCGTGCCAATTAGGCTAGAGATTGGGGCTAAAGAGCTAGAGCAGCAGAGTGTATATATGGGCAGACGCGATTTACCATATAAAGAGAAAAAAGGTATGAGCAAAACCGAATTCTTAAATGCAGCAAATGATATATTACTTGAGATGCAAGATAATATCTTTGCACGCGCTCTAAAATTCCAGCAAGATAATACCGTAGAAGTAAAATCAGAATCTGAGTTTTACGAGTTTTTCAATGATAAGAGTACTGGTGGCTTTACTATAGCTCCCTGGGCAGATGAGCCTGCTAGCGAAGAGAAGATGAAGCAAGAGCTTAAGGTCACCCCCAGAGTATTGCCACACAACCGAGCTGATGACCGCGGCACATGTATATTTACTGGCAAGCCTGATGCTAAGTATACAGTTTTTGCCAAGTCATACTAAGCCAAAAGATATAACCCCTGACTTTTTCAGCAAATATACTACAATACTTATCAGGCAACATAATATACAAGGATTGTAACAAGCATGACGCCAGAACAAATACAGCCATTATTACACTCTATAGAAAATACTCTAGATAGACTAAATTCACCTGATCAAATTAATATTGTTAACCAAAGACTGGAAGAATTATTAGCTCAACTAGGACCACAGACCTGTGACACTGTAAATGACCCCAAAACTTTGAACCACGCTTATGAAATATGGCGCAGGCTATTCAGACCAAAACAACTAGGCACTAAATCACCTTTATGCACCACGCCTAACAGTACTAAGTTGATTTTTATACGTTATGGATTTTTCCTTGATATAGGTTCAAATACAGACAGAAACATATTATTACTTGCCTATGGCACACTAAATAAATGTGCATTAAGTAATTTTCTCGCACAAATAAAGAATACTCCTTTATATGCAAAAATATTAAAAAGCAACTTTGGTGGTAAAAATATTATTGAGCATATATTTTTTCATTTGCAAGAAAGAACCGATGAGATAATGGATATGCATTATAATAGTCGTGACATAAAACCAGGTTCAATACATAAAACCAGACAAGGCATATCTTTTGCAATAGAACTCATCGAAGAAAGTAGAGAAATTTTACTAGAAGCACAGTACCGTTCATATATCACTCAGCTCCAGAATATGAGCACTATTATGGATGATGTAAGCCCTAAAGGTAAAAAAGGAATGAAGAGATCTACGTTAGGTAACTATGAATCAACCGCAGCACAACCAGATACTGCAAGCGACGCAGCTGCTGCAGGGGTAACCTCTGTAAATGATGAACTCTCAACGCGAAATATAAATGAGGACTCAGAGCAAGAAGAAACTATCTTGGTAGGAGGAGAAATAAGCCCCGCAAAAAAACAAGCAGTAATTAATCACGACGGTATGGGAAAGACATTTAGCCTACCCCCAAGCACAACACAACAATTACCCGAGTCAGAACAAAAGCAGCTGTGGGGCTCTTACAAATGGTCGTTATCAAAACATGAAGAACATACAAGCTTAGAAGAAGAAGATCTAATGGAGGTAGAAGTAGCTGATCCCCTTTTACAACCAGCAGAGTATCAAATACTACCCACTTTACCACTTGGTTCAAATATGTTGTTTGCGCCATTATTTAGTTCTACTTGCAGGCTGCCAGATTTATCTCAAGCAGTATTAGATCAAATTATGGAACAAGGGCTTGACGAGTCTGATCCTCGACTAACTTTATAACAAGTTATATAGAACACTAATCTAGAGTAGAAGTCAATTATGTAATGGCGCGCCCGGAACGATTCGAACGTCCGACCGCCTGGTTCGTAGCCAGGTACTCTATCCAGCTGAGCTACGGGCGCGCAGGTGAGACGAGATTATCTGATAATAGGGTGGGGTATGTCAAGAGCTATGTTTGTTAAGTAGCATTAGGATTGGTATAAAGCAGAACCTGCTTTAATTCTGGCCCCTCATACTCTAACAACACTTCAACATTCTTAAGGTTAAAAGGCTCCTGTTGTAACAACAGGGGCCTTACTCTACCAAGGGGAATATCTACATTAGGCTCTCTATACCACTCTGTGCCGTCCATAGCGTTGGTAATTAACGCCCAACGATACTGTGGCAATATATTGTTAATAAAATATTGCACATCTCTATTAGGTAAATGCTGCAAAACATCTTTAACAATTAACAAATCACCCTTCATACCATTCTTAGAAAAGTCATACAGGTTGTTTGTATGATGAAAATGTACATTTGATTTTGAGTACTTGCTGCTTATTTGCTCCAAAACAACAGTCGACACATCATACCCATGATAAGCAATACTATTTGGCAGCCTAATATGCTGCATTATCTCCCAATCACCACACCCCAAATCTACCACCGTCTGATAATTTGAATATTGTAATATGTTATTTAACAAAGAAATATATTGGCTAGCATTTGCCTGATCAGAGCCTTGCCCAGACCCACCTTGCCAAAAATCAGTAAGGTAAATACGATTAAACACTGAAACATACATTTTATTCTGTTGCCTAGACTTGTCGACTGCAAGAACTACAAGTAGCAAACTTAGAGCGATGATAAGAATTTTAGCAATTTTTGGCATAACTTGAGTATAGTTACTATTACGGGCATATACTAGCAAAAATGATTATTAAACCTAAGAGTTTAATATATTGATATTATCCCCAAAACACATTTTGGGAAAACTAAAGCCACAGCCTAAGCTGTGACTTTAGAAGATTCGCAAATGAACTAAATCTTGCTGCCAACGAGTTTAAGGCAACAAAAAATAAACATTAACGACTATGCTATATCCTCAATTATCTTTATTAAGTTCCAGGTTTTAGTCTTGGTCTTGGGCTGGTTGATACAGTATTACGTTGCCATCCTAAGTAATTAGTTAATTCCGACAAAACATCAGCCATTCGAAACCTATTATTATCTAATATTGATAAATTGTGACCAAAAACACTTTTTCTTATGCTCTTCTTGGTATCCAATTTTCACGCATTCTGTATATTCTGCTTTATATTGTTTTGCACGCTCGCGGATATCTGCTGGTAACTGATCTAGTGTCTCAGAGCTAAGATCTGCGTTCTTAATAATCTCTATACATACTAGTTGAATATACAAATCTTTGTATGGGATATAAGCTAAACCAAGTAAAAAATCGCTAAAACTAAGAAGATACGTTAGAACATCTTTATCTACATCATCAAACTTATCAGATGTTTTTTTTGTTCCTCGTTTAAATGACGTCTTAGTTCTTTTCCATTTGCTAAAATAGGATCTGTCCAATAAAATGGGTTTGTAATGTAGTAAGCAGCAAATACTGCCTCAACAACAAGTGCATATTTAATATCTTGCGGCATATCAAACTCCTATTAAAATTTATAAAATTATTTGAGTTAATAACAAAGTTAATATTGATAATCAATATTCATTTGACTTAAGCGATAAGCGATAAGCGATAAGCATATGATATGTAGAAAAAAATCGACCAAGTGAGAGATAGGATTAGCTTTTATGGAGGCACAAAAAAACCCCTTACGGGGTGTTTTTGTAACTTGGCGGAGAGAGAGGGATTCGAACCCTCGATGGAGTTAACCCCCATACTCCCTTAGCAGGGGAGCGCCTTCGACCACTCGGCCATCTCTCCACTTCAGAACAGAGACGCTAGTCTACCACAGCACTTTTTGATTGTTAATTACCAGGAGGCAAATATTTTAAAAAGTCTATGGAGTGACTCGCACCACAACGCAAAACAATCAAGCATTCCTAATTAGAAACACTACAAAAAATAAAAAATTACTAATTAATTACTTTCGCTAACTGATTGTTCGTTGTCGTTGTTTGATAAGGGCATTTGGTTGCCAATGTTATCATTATCTTCAGAGGAACTAGTTTGAGTTCTCTCTTGCTGAATACGCTGATAAATCTCTTCGCGGTGTACTGCTACATTCTTTGGCGCGTTCACACCTATACGAACTTGATTACCTTTTACACCCAATACTGTGATAGTTACGTCATCTCCTATCATCAGGGTTTCTCCAGCCCTTCTGGTTAAAATAAGCATTTTTCTTTATCTCCATTTACTGCAATTATAAGTGCATACGCACATTACTACTGTTATTTTCTTAGCTATCAATAGTAATGACTATTCCACACTTTTACGCTCGATATGTCAATCCTATTTTTATGTAGTTATACATAATATCTAGTAAAAATTACTTATATCTCTACGCAATCTAATTCGAATACAGAATGTAACGCTTTTATACACTCCTCTATACTATTTTCGTCAATAATTACAGAAACTTTAACTTCAGAAGCAGACGTTAAGTGTGCATGCACCTTTAAGTCGCCCAACACTGCAGAAACCTTTGCCAATACCGCAGCATTAGAGCGAAGCCCAATTCCAACCACCGACAATTTTGCTACTTGTTCGTTAATATGCAGCGCTTGTATGCCATATTCAGCAACCTTGGGAAGTATTATAGAGTTGACCAATCCAACATTCTCTTGTTGCACTATAAAACTAATGTCTAGCATATTATCTCTAGTGACGTTTTGTACCAACATATCAACTTCTACATTAACAGAACTTAATAAATGTAAAATTTTTGCAAGAGATTGTGTATCATTTGGCATGCCACACAATGTGACACATGCCTCACTAATACTTGTAACGACTCCAGTAATGGCTTTTTTACTATTAACATTGCTATGCGCACAGACTAAAGTACCTTGCGTATCACCACCAAAACTAGATAACACTCTCATAGGGACATTTTTTTTGCTAGCGAGCTCAACAGCTCTTATCTGCAAAACTTTTGCACCTAGGCTAGATAGCTCTAGCATATCAGACAAACCAACCTCAGATAAAAGCTCTGCCCTTGGCACTACTCTTGGATCTGCTGTATAAACACCATCAACATCTGTGTAAATTTGACATTCATCAGCTTGTAAGACAGCAGCTATTGCAACAGCTGTTGTATCAGAGCCTCCGCGACCTAAAGTGGTTATATCTCCATTATCAGATACCCCTTGGAAGCCAGGTATAACGACCACTTTATTACTATGTAAAGCATGCCAAATTTTATCAGTCTCAATGTCTGAAATATGCGCCTTACCATGATTACTATCAGTACAAATTTTAATTTGTGAGCCTAAAAGCGTAACTGCTGGGCATTCAGCAGCATTAAGAGCTATAGCCAATAAGGCAACTGCACATTGCTCGCCAGTAGATAACAAAACATCCATCTCTCTTAAAGAAGGTAGACCAGCCGATAATTGTTGCCCCATTGCTACTAACTTATCGGTTTCACCACCCATAGCAGAAGCAACAACAACAATATCATGCCCAGATTGCTTAGCCTTCTTTATCTTCTGCGCTATGGACTTAATATTTTCCAAGCTTGCTAAAGAACTGCCACCAAATTTTTGTACAAATAAACTCACAGTTTTTCTTCAACCCATGTATATACAGACTGTAATGCTTTACTTAATCCTGCAGGGTTGGTGCCACCAGCTTGTGCCATATCTGCACGGCCACCGCCCTTACCTCCAACTTGCAATGCAACATTATTGATTAATTCACCAGCATTTATTTTGTCGACACAATTCTTTGTAACCCCGGCTACTAAATTCACCTTCTCTTGTTCAGAGACCGCGAGCACTACTACTGCCGTGCCCAACTGTTGCTTAAATTTATCTACGGCCTCGCGCAAGGCCTTAGCGTCTCCTGCTGGCAAGGTAGTACTAAGAACTTTTACACCCTTAATATCTTTAGCCTCATCTATTATATTTTTTCCTGCACCACCACTCGCAATTTCTGCCTGTAAATTGGCATTTTGCTTTTCAAGTGCCTTCAGACGCTGCACCATTTGCTGTAATTTTGCAGGCAACTCGTGCGGAGTAGTTTTTATCATAGACGCCAAATCACTTACCTGATTCTCCTGCGCCTGAGCCCAAGCAACTGCCGTATTGCCAGTGACAGCCTCAATTCTACGCACACCAGCGGCAACACCACTCTCATTTACAATCTTAAAGAAACCAACGTCTCCAGTACGCTCTGTATGCGTGCCACCACATAATTCTACAGAGAATTCTTCTCCCATAGTTAAAACACGCACTTTATCACCATACTTCTCACCAAAAAGCGCCATGGCACCACTTTGCATAGCATCCTTGGCAGACATGATCTTTACGTCTACACTAGAGTTTTCTTGAATTTTCTCATTAACTAATAGCTCGACAGTTGCTATTTCTGCAGTAGTAAGAGGCGCATTATGCAAAAAGTCAAAGCGCAATCTATCAGGGTCCACAACCGAACCCTTTTGCTGTACATGCTCTCCTACCACTTGACGCAACGCCGCATGGATTAAGTGTGTTGCTGAATGGTTAGCCATTATTTTGCTTCTACGCTGTGCATCAACCACCGCTTCAATAGTGTCACCTACAGTGATTTTGGCACCCTCATTAACTCCAACATGCGCGTAAGCCTGCTGAAATTTTTGTGTATCCTGCACAACAAACTGAGTATCTTTTTTATAACGCAAGATCCCGGCATCACCAACTTGACCACCTGACTCTGCATAAAAAGGCGTTTTATCTAAAACAACCACTCCAGTATCACCGGTAAGCAAAGTGTCAACAGTCTGCCCATCTTTAAAAAGCTCTACCACGCGAGCATCAGATATTGTAGTAGAGTAACCAGTAAAATCAGTTGTAGTGGTAGTTACTATCGCGCTTTGTTTAACTGTAAAGTTACTACTACTGCGCGCGCGCGACTTTTGCTCTGACATCTCACGCTCAAAACCAACCTCATCGACAGTATAACCATGCTCACGCGCTATATCAGCAGTTAAATCTACCGGAAAACCATAAGTGTCATAGAGTTTAAATACTATGTCTCCCGGTATTTCTTTACCAGTAACATTTTGCAATGCTTGCTCCAGTAATTTAAGGCCCTTCTCTAAAGTTTTATCAAACTGTTCTTCTTCATTCTTAAACACCTCTTCAATATGCTTCTGCTGTTTATCAAGCTCTGTAAAAACAGCCCCCATCTCATGCACCAAAGTAGGTACTAATTTATAGAAGAATACTTTATTTATCCCCAGCTTACGTCCATGCCGAATAGCTCTGCGCATAATTCTGCGCAAAACATAGCCACGCCCATCATTACCAGGTAATACCCCATCTGCTACTAGAAATGCACAAGAGCGCAAATGATCTGCTATAACTCGCAAAGATTTACTTTCTAAATCTTTAACCTTAAACATTTTTGCAGTGCTAGTTATAATGCTCTTAAACAAGTCAATATCATAGTTATTCTTAACTCCCTGCATAATTGCAGCGGTCCGCTCTAATCCCATCCCTGTATCTACAGAAGGTTTAGGTAATTGTGATAAAGTCCCGTCCTGGCTACGGTTATACTGCATAAATACTAAGTTCCAGATCTCTACATAACGGTCGCCATCTGCATCTGGTGAGCCAGGCGGGCCTCCCGGAACTTCAGGGCCATGATCATAAAAGATTTCTGAGCATGGACCACAAGGTCCAGTATCACCCATAGCCCAAAAATTATCCTTCTCCCCACAACGACTAAAGCGTTCAGGAGAAACCCCAATTTCTTTTAACCAAATATCTGCTGCTTCATCGTCATCCTCAAAAACGGTTACCCATAACTTTTCTGGTGACAACTGTAAAACATTTGTAACAAAATCCCATGCATACTCAATTGCTTCGCGCTTAAAGTAATCCCCAAAACTAAAGTTACCTAGCATTTCAAAGAACGTATGGTGACGCGCAGTAAACCCAACGTTTTCTAAATCATTGTGTTTGCCGCCAGCACGTAGGCAACGCTGACTACTGGTCGCTCTAGTATAAGAGCGCTTCTCTACACCTAAAAAAACATCCTTAAATGGCACCATGCCGGCATTAGTAAATAACAATGATGGGTCGTTTACAGGAATTAAAGAGGCGCTAGGAACACTAGTATGCCCCTTGCCCTGAAAATAATCCAAGAAGGCTGCACGCAATTCAGCGGTATTCATGTAATATTCCTCGGGAAACTATTTTTGTAATAAAACTAAATATCCAGGGACCCACTTGCCACGCTCTTTACGCAGAAAAGCAGATCGACTTTCCATTCTACTATATTCGGATTGATTATATAGATTTTTTAGATAATTTAAAGAATGTTGAAAACGACCGGTGCGACGGCACCATGTGTACTTCCAACCATTATCCTGCTCGACACTAAATACTAAATATCCACCAGGCTGCAATCTTGTATAAGCTTGTCTTAGGGTAGCCGCCAAGTCACCCAAATAAATAAAAACATCGGAAGCTAAAATTAAATGATAATCTGTAGAATTATGCTGCAAAAAAAGACGCAGATCTTTATTATGAGTTTCCTCATAAATCTTCTTTTCAATGCACTTTTCTAGCATTTTCTCAGAAAAGTCTACCCCTACCAAGCGGGTAACCGAGAATTCCTTTTTCAGGTGCTCCCCCACAAGGCCAGTACCGCAACCTAAATCTAATACTCGCTCCAAAACTAGATTTTTAGGCAAGTAATCTGCACACCACCGCACCATCTGCTGAGGGGTAACATACTCTAAGTCTTCTACTAAATTACGCTCAAAATGATTGGCATACCAGTCAAAAAGATCAACCAGTTGATCTCTCTTAGTTCGACTTGGTCGCAAGTCAAAATCACGAACTGACTGGCATGCTTTGCCCCACAACTTTTTAAGATTAAGCTTCCTCAAGTTGCTCTGCAGCTTGTTCAACTTTCCCTGCCTTACGTTGTGGTAATAATTGTGCACGAATTTGTGTTTCAATTTCCTCAGCTATTTCCGGATTCTCTGTCAAATATTGACGCACATTCTCTTTACCCTGTCCGATTTTAGTATCTTTATAGCTATACCAAGAGCCAGACTTTTCTACAAGATTACAAGACACACCTAAATCAATAATTTCACCCAAACGGCTAATGCCAGCCCCATATAAAATTTCAAACTCAACTTGTTTGAAAGGAGGAGCAACCTTATTCTTAACTACTTTAACTCTTGTCTCACTGCCCAGAATCTCATCGCCTTTTTTAACCGCACCAGTACGACGAATATCTAAACGTACAGAAGAGTAGAACTTCAACGCATTACCGCCAGTAGTAGTCTCTGGATTACCAAACATAACCCCTATCTTCATACGAATTTGATTAATGAAAATTACTAACGTGTTAGAACGTTTAATATTTGCAGTTAGTTTACGTAAAGCTTGTGACATCAAACGTGCTTGCAAGCCCATATGATGATCGCCCATCTCACCTTCAATCTCAGCTTTAGGTGTTAAGGCGGCAACAGAATCTACTATTACTACATCTACCGCAGCTGATCTAACTAACATATCAGTTATTTCTAGCGCTTGCTCACCAGTATCTGGCTGCGATACTAGTAGCTCATCTACATTAACCCCAAGCTTTTCTGCATAACTAGGGTCTAATGCATGCTCAGCGTCAACAAAAGCAGCTGTGCCTCCAGCCTTTTGACACTCTGCTACAACTTGTAACGTTAAAGTGGTTTTACCAGAAGATTCTGGACCATAAATCTCTACAATTCGCCCTTTAGGAAAACCACCTATACCTAAAGCTATATCTAATCCCAATGATCCGGTAGAAATTGCTTCTATATCAGGCACAGTATCATCGCCCATGCGCATAATTGATCCCTTACCAAACTGCCGTTCAATTTGTGTCAGTGCAGCGCCTAATGCTTTTTTCTTGTGATCATCCATTACGGACCCCTTTTGTATCTAATAAAACCATAAAACTATAAACGTAATTAGTATGGCACAATATCCCTAATAACTGGAAGTAGTTACAGTGATTTTTATTAGTCATTAAAAAAACAAAAACAACGAAGAGCAAAAGCCGAAAAATATTTTCACTGGAATTTTCAAGAGTTTTTCATATTCTTAAATAAAGGCCACATTATGAAGGGAGTCATAATGAACTTATTCAAACAAAGGGTTTCCCCTATACTATACTTACTTATCTTAATAACTACCATTCTGGCAACTAACCGAAAAAATTACCTTATAGAACATGATAAAGGCATAGATCCATTAGCAGGATTAGATCCAACAAAGACCATGGATATAACAAGAGAAGTTATTTTTACTGCAGAATTGTTTGAAATAACGTTTGCAACCTTAGATCTAACTACAGCTGAATTAGAACAAATTAATGGTATTGTACATAATGACGAAACTATAGATTTAACTGATACTTTCGATATAGATTATAGTACTGAATATAGTATCGATGACCCAATAATAGCTCCTGCAGAGGATAGCAAAGACTCCAATATCATACCTAGGATATATAACTTTAGCATTACTAGTGATATTCCAAAGTGTAATGCCAGTGTAAACAATAATATACGTATGATAATTATAGATTCAGTATTTGCCCCCAGTGTGTATTTGAAACATAATGTAACGTTATTGCATAGTTTTGTTGGTGATGAGGCATGTCCTTATTTTAGACACGGCTCACAAGTCGCTAGTGTAATAAGTGAAATGATCCCTCATGGTAGCATGGAAATACAATCTATCGGAGTATTTAATTGTGATAGAAAAGCTTCAGCATACTCGATCATTAGAGGCGTAGAACTAGTAATACAAGAAGCAAAAAAACACCCTGGAACTAAATATATAATAAATTTTTCTGGCACAGGCCCTGTGATACCAGTATTAAATCAACCTTTCATTGAAGCAGAAAGATTAGGCATAGCAACATATGTTGCTGCCGGTAACAAACAAGCAAATTGCATGGGGTATAGCCCTGCTCAAGCGGCATCATTTTCCAGTGTCAGCACTATAGGCTCTAATTGTGATTATAAGCCATGCTCATTTACTAATTATGAGACTCCAGACAATGATCAGGATAAAAAATGTGTAACACTTAATTTACCTGGCTGCGTTGACGTCACTAACGCCATCAACGGCAAAAGAGAAAATATTTGTGGCACATCATTTTCTACACCAATAGCAGCAGCTAGACACGCTATAGCACAAGAATACAACCCAGACTTGGATAATCAAGAGATCAAGAAATTAGTATTAACTGCAGGAGTGTATTCTACTACAATTCCATCAGGAGCTCATTTTGGTAATGGCTTATGGGATGTACTAGATAGGGAGTATGCTTGCCCGCAGCAGAGCACAAATCGCATAATTTTTAGCACACCTAAAACATTCTATGATTCCAAACTAACAACTTGGTATAACGCAACAGCAGCAGATGGAAAACTATGTGTTAGATTTACTGCAAGATTTATAAAATCAACCAGTCTTGTAATAGGTGCAAGAGTAAATGGCTTAGACAACCCGATCGCTCGTTTTAAACTTGATACTAAAACTAAAAATCCTAAACGCAATAAAAAGTATAAACATACCCTAGACAAAGTTATCAGCAAGACAAAAACTAAAAACCTAGCGGTAAGCGTCACTAAGAATAGAGTGGTAATAAGCTCTTATAGAGAATATCAACTTGAGCAGCAGAACAACACTTTGCTATTACAGTACAGGAGTGAAAACAAACAAATGAGCACCTTAATGGCAGGTAAACTTAATCGCCAATTAGGTCAAATAGCCTTTGCAGGAGACAAAGCCAGAGTGAAAAATGCTAGATTGTGTTTTACTGGCTAAGAATTACATACCTTCTTTAGTGTTACTGGTAATACTCAACATACGAGTTAATTTACCTATAACATCTTGATAAGTTTCTTCACCTAGGGAGTTAACCATATTTGACTGCGCTTGATCCCATAACGGTATAGCACGCTCTACAGTTTGCTCACCTTGTTCAGTTAAAACATAAGCTTTAGATCGCTTATCTAAGGTTTGCACTGTATTTATAAGCCCCATTTTTTCAAGTGGCTTAAGGTTACGTGTTAGGGTAGTTCTATCCATCACTAGACTATCTGCAATCTCAGTCAAAGTTTTACCCTTAGTCGAAGACAAAGCAACTAATAATGTAAATTGAGTGGCACGAATGCCAGCAGGCTCCAACACTCGATCGAAATACTGAGTTACAGCACGTGTAACTTTACGCATGTTAAAGCAACAGCACTGTCTATTAATCGAGTCAACAGGAATATTAGAATTTATCATTTTAGTTGTCCTCCTCACATCAGTGTAGACTCTCTAAACAATTTTAACAAGTTATACAACTAATATTTACTATTGGAGCTTAATGTTGACCAGCAACTATACATCTATTGTGCGTTGTCGAAGGGTTAATATTTGATTTCTAAGAGCCGCAGCTTGTTCAAATTCTAGGTTCTTAGCATGATTGTACATTTGATTTTCTAATTCTTGGATTTTACCTACCAGCTCCTTGGCATTCAAATGATCATATTCATTAGTTGATGATTCTTTGACGGCTTTAGATTTGCGATTTGATTTTAGACCTAAATTTGCACCTTCCATAATATCAACAATATTTTTACTAACCGTTTTAGGAGTAATATTGTGTTTTTTATTATACGCAATTTGTATTGTCCGGCGCCTTTCGGTTTCATCTAAAGCACGCTGCATCGATCCTGTAATCTTGTCAGCATACATAATGGCTTTACCATGTTGATTGCGCGCTGCGCGCCCAATAGTTTGAATCAAAGATCTATCTGAGCGTAAGAAGCCCTCTTTATCAGCATCTAATATTGCAACCAAGGACACCTCTGGCAAATCCAAGCCTTCACGCAATAAATTAATTCCTACCAAGACATCAAATTCACCGACACGTAAATCACGAATAATTTCCACCCTCTCAACAGTATCAATGTCAGAATGCAAATAACGTACTCGTACCTGATGCTCAGCTAAATAATTTGTTAAATCTTCAGCCATACGTTTAGTTAATGTAGTAATTAATACTCGTGAGTTATTTTGCACTCTCTGCTTGATCTCTGATAAGACATCATCAACTTGACTACTGACCGGGCGAATCTCTACTTCTGGATCTAATAATCCAGTAGGTCTTATCACCTGATCGACGGTATTATCACTGTGCTCATGTTCATATTTACCAGGCGTTGCAGAAACGAAAATAGTCTGTGGTTGTAACTTTACAAATTCACTAAATTTCAATGGCCTATTATCTAGAGCAGAGGGTAATCTAAAACCATATTCAACTAAATTTGTTTTACGTGACTTATCACCTTCATACATAGCACCAATTTGTGGCACTGTAACATGTGACTCATCAATAATTAATAAAGCGTCATTAGGTAAATAATCAACTAATGTAGGTGGGGGCTCACCAGGATCACGCCCAGATAAATAACGTGAATAATTTTCTATGCCTGAGCAATAGCCTAATTCTTGCATCATCTCAATATCAAACATAGTTCGCTGCTCTAAGCGCTGCGCCTCTACTAACTTATTATTTGACTCTAAATCTTTTAAACGTCCTTTTAATTCCAATTTAATTGAATCGATGGCATCCAAAATCTTCTGTCTTGGAGTAACATAATGTGTCTTGGGATAAATAGTGATCCTTGGCACTTGATGATCAATCTTGCCCGTTAATGGATCAAATAAACTAATTTGCTCAATCTCATCACCAAATAATTCTACACGCACGGCATGTTCGTCTGATTCTGCAGGAAAAATATCTAACACATCACCACGCACCCTATAAGTAGCACGTCTAAAGTCTGTATCGTTACGCGTGTATTGTAACTCTGCCAATCTACGTAGCAGCTGCCGTTGATCGATCATATCGCCGCGATCTAGATGCAAGACCATAGATAAATACTGCTTAGGATCACCCAAACCGTAAATTGCTGATACAGTCGCAACGATTATTGTATCTTGTCTCTCCATGATTGCTTTTGTAGCAGACAAGCGCATACGCTCTATATGCTCATTTATAGATGCATCTTTTTCTATATAAGTATCACTTGATGGAACATACGCTTCTGGTTGATAATAATCGTAATAAGAAACAAAATATTCAACTGCATTATTAGGAAAAAACTCCCGCATCTCACCATATAATTGCGCAGCCAAAGTTTTATTCGGTGCCATTATTAGAGTTGGCCGCTGCAACTCTTGAATCACATTTGCCACTGTATAGGTTTTACCAGTACCAGTAGCCCCAAGTAAGACCTGGTGTTGTAGGCCGTCTTGCAACCCTACAACCAATCCACTTATAGCTTGCGGTTGATCCCCGGCTGGTTTAAAGTTGCGGACAAGACTAAAGTTCTTTTTCATAAGGGTGCAATCTTGGAAATTCAACTATCAAAACGTATTCAAAGTATAAAACCTTCTCCAACTCTAGCTGTAAGTGCTAAAGCCGCCGAACTAAAGGCAGCTGGTAAAAGCATTATCGCCCTCGGCGCTGGAGAACCTGATTTTGCCACACCCCAACACATAAAAGAAGCGGCCAAGCATGCAATAGATCAAGATTTTACTCATTATACCGCCGTTGATGGGATTCCAGAGCTTAAAACAGCAATAATTAAAAAATTTCAACGAGACAACCAGCTAGAATACACTCCTGAACAAATATTAGTATCATGTGGGGCAAAGCACAGCATATTTAATCTTATGCAATCTATGCTTAATCCAGGAGACGAGGTCCTTATCCCATCACCTTACTGGGTTTCCTACCCTGATATGTGTGAGCTTGCAGGTGCTAAACCATTAATTATGCACACCGGCATTAAACAAAATTTTAAAATTACTGCTGAGCAGCTTGCAGCAGACATTACCCCAAGAACTAGATTATTAATTTTGTGCACGCCCTCTAACCCTACAGGGGTAGCTTATACCAAAAAAGAATTATCTGCTTTAGCTGAAGTACTAAAACTACACCCATTAATCACAGTTATGTCAGATGATATATACGAACATATTTGGTGGGCTAAAGAGCCATTTTCCAATATTGCTATGGCAGTTCCAGAGTTACACGATCGCACTATAGTAATCAATGGTGTTTCCAAAGCATATGCTATGACTGGTTGGCGCATTGGCTATGCAGCCGGACCAACTAAACTGATCAAAGCAATGAAGAAAATGCAAGGACAAAGCACCACTAACCCTTGCTCCATATCACAGAAAGCGGCAATCGCTGCATTAGATGGATCACAATCTTGTGTTACAACTATGCGTGATGAGTTTAAAAAACGCCATGACTACTTTTATGCAGAGATAAATAAGATTGAAGGGCTAAATTGTATACCTGCAGATGGTGCCTTTTACGTATTTTTCCAAGTAGATGGGCTCATAGAAAAAATAAACCTACCGGAAGTTAAAGATGACACTAGTCTTGCTGAGTACCTACTAGAATCTGTAGGAGTAGCTGTAGTACCAGGCACAGCCTTCGGAGCTCCTGGGTATGCGCGTGCTTCGGTTGCTACCAGCATGGAAAATCTACAAGAGGCAATTAGTAGATTACAGTCCGTAGCAAACAGCAGTTAATTTATGCGTAAACTGATCTGTATATTACTTTTCACAATAACCCTATGTGGTTGCTACCAAAGCCCCAGATATAAGGATAATTCTGCATATGGGGACTTCTCAAGAAGTATGCACAGGGAACATAACAAGCAGTTAATTAACTTAACAAAAGAGATGCATAAGCAAGTCCACCATTATATAAGACACCTAGGCTATAAAGCTTGGCAACAGCAAAGTTAGCAATTGTTCAAATAACTTTTGCTTTGGGCCTTGACCACACGCCACAGCTTGAGTATCATCTCCTAACCATTCCCCGGTAGCTCAGTTGGTAGAGCAAGTGGCTGTTAACCACTGGGTCGCTGGTTCGAGTCCGGCCCGGGGAGCCATCTTCTAGGTCAAATTTAATGTTAACTTGATTTCTTGCCAATTCATTTTCTATGAATGATCTATTTAACAAAATAGCGATTTAGTGCCAATCTCCATGGCAGTACTGTAATTTCTCCAATTTGCTTGGCTCGTTGATCTTGGGAAATACAAATTGCTTCTGAATTTGGTATATCTTTTACTATATTAGCAAATGATGATAACTTATCTTCTCGAACATTTTCGGTACTCTTAATTTCTATACAAAGTAGTTTTTCACCGGGACGATCTACAACTAGATCAACTTCAACTCCATCCTTAGTTTTAATATATGAAAAACGGTATTCAGAAAAGTAATAACCAGCTAAACGCACACATTCCAAAATTATAAAGTGCTCAAATACATCCCCGTAATAACTAGTTGAATTTTTTATGGGTATGGAAAGCATCCTACTTAATGCTCTGCATACACCTGTATCAAAGTAGTAAAACTTAGGTTTTGAATGCAACCGTTTTCTAAATGAACCATGATATGGTTCCAACATAAATCCCATCAATGTATCTTCTAATATCGAGAAATATTGCTTAATTGCTTAATTGCTTAATTGCTTAATTGCTTAATTGCTTAATTGTTTTATCATCTACTCCAACATCTTTAGCGATATTTGAAATATTTAAAATTTGTCCATTACATTGTGCGGAAACTTCAAGAAATTTTCTAAATGGTTCAATTTTACGTATAAATTGTTCTAACCAAATTTCTTCTTTAAGATAAGTTTGAGCATATGCTTGTAAAAAATTAATCTTATCTTCTTTGCTCTGCATCTTGTATGCCACTGCAGGTAACGTCCCCCAATGCATAGCTTCCTCAAGATCAAAATCCTTACCTAATTCCTCTGAAGTGAACGGAAACAGATTAAATACAAAAGCTCTCCCAGCCAATAAATTTGCGCTACCATGCCTTAGCTTGCGGGCACTTGAACCAGTCATTATAAAAATTTTATCTGTATCCTCTATTAACTGATGAACTAAATCCAAAAGTTTTGGTAACTTTTGAACTTCATCAATCACTATATGTTTAACATCCTGGTCTAGAGCCAAAACTTCTTGTTTAAAACTCACAGGATCTACTGAATAACGCTCTTCAAGGCTCGGATCTAACAAGTCTATCCAAAGGGTATTTTTAGTTTCAAAGGCATGTTTCAATAAAGTACTTTTCCCCGTATTTCTAGCCCCGAATACGAAAAAACTTTGTGATAGGAGTAATTGCAACAATCTTTTAATATACTTCATTTGTAGACTTCACTCCTAATATGCACGCCATTTATGGAGTTATAGTCTATTTATATCCCTAGAGGCAAGATGACATTATCTCAGATCAGCCAGACTGCGTCCTCTATCTCATCCTGAAAATTTCGAAAAACGTACCATCCGGGGAGTCAACTTTTGACCTAAAATCTATTTTTCGAACAAAAGAGAATCACAGCATAGTCTGTTTCACTATATCCTGTAGCACTCTTACCTCATCATCTGATAGCTTATCAAAATATGAAGTTCTTTTCTGTTTTCCAAGCTTACCATGATTCTGAGTTACAAACTTTATAAATAGGTCTATTAATCTGTCAGGCATATCTACAACAGATTGAATTTGTGATTTTGCCTTATCATATTTTATTAAAAACTCAATTTCAAGTTCAAAATGTTCTTTTAAAGTGTCATCAATACAATCAAATAAATATTCAGCGTAAACAGTATAATCAATATATTTGTAATAGCTTTGTGTTTCTTGGTTTACTACTAATACCCCATCATCTGATAATGTATAGTCCGTAATAAGCTTCATTAATGGTTTAGAAAAAAACTCAAGAACAGCATCATATTGATAAATTTTCTTTAACATTACTGCAGAAACTGGAAAAATAATCCCATCAGGAGTAAACTTTTTCTTTGACAAAATATAGTGGATTAGAACCCTGTGTATTCTTCCATTGCCATCTTCAAATGGATGAATAAATACAAAACCAAACGATATGAAAGCAGCAATAATTACTGCATTAATATCAGAATCCTCCACATAATGCAATATATCTAACAGGCCGTTCATTAAGGTTTCAACATTATTAGGTTTTGGAGATATATAATGGATTAGTTGATCAGTATAAACATTTTCTCCAACATAATTTTGATTATCTCTATAATTTGCATCAACAAATCTAGGATCAACTATAATATTTTGAAGTTGTATAAGGAGTTTTTTATCCAGCTTATTAATTTTGGATGACTTTTGAATGATATTAATAAATCTAGTCATACGTTCTTTACTCGGCTTTTCACGTTCTATTTCATAGGATGACAATGTTTCCTTAGTAAAAAGATAATGACTTGCACGAGCAATTAATTGGGGATCATATTTGCTAGCTACTTTTTTTGCCTTGTCATCATATTTATTAGCAATATGTTTTTCTATTTTTTTAGTTTTTCGTACTAATGGGCAAAAGTCTTTTGTTCCAATTAAGTTATTGATAACTTTATGTCTAGTACTTTTTATGCCATTTGCTGTAAAGTATCTATCCCTATCTAATATATCAACATATTTTAACCTTCCAAGCTCAGGAGCACATACTTCCCTATCAGTTAAAAACTCATATAAAAACCAAACTATTCGCATATACTTACCAGATTTATTATTATTAATGTAACATACGACATCATCGTCAGAAATTTTATTAAATATGGCTTGTAGTATTTCTAGGTTAATACCATCATGTTTTACTGCAAACTCTAGTTGTTCAAATATATTTTCTGGATCTTTCAGAGCATAGGTTTTTTGGTAAATATGAATTTCCCTATTATTCTCAATATGGACAGAGCCACGACCCTTGGGTGCTATAAATGACTTTCTGTAATGTTCAAGTACACTTAAATTAAACTTCTCTATTAATGCCGTATACCCCACCGGTATATAGTTAGCCATAATTTTGTCATTCCAGAATCAAATTGTTATAAAAGATTAGCATTGGTTATAAATCTTTAGCAAACCGCATGCTACGTAATAAAATAGCACATTTTGCTAATTATTGTCAAAAAATGACAGCAAAAGTTACAAAAGGTTCGCAAAGCAATGGATCGGTAATAAATTACATGTCTAAATTATAAGTTGAGTGTATATCAACTAAAAATTGCTTGATTGTGAGCTCCAGCCGGTTTAGTAGACTAATCTGCCTCGCCTTCAGTAGACACCACCCTCTAGACCGATTTTTGCATACCTACAAACCATACCTATACTTAAGCTATAGTTTTTATCCTACAGTGAGCTTATGACCAGAAAAAACACTTTCCTAATACTACTAAGCGCTTTTTTACTTTTTACCGCAACCATAATTACTATTTATGACCAATGGCAATTAAGTTTACAACGTGCAGTCACTCGTCCTACCGAGCTTACAGCAAAAGGATTACTACACACTGCGTTTAAGAAATTCAATGTACCTAATAATGGCATCATCCATATAGGCGCGCATAATGCCGAAGAGCTAGAAACTTATAAGGAACTAAATGTCTCAAATATATTATGGATTGAAGCAGACCCTGATTTAGAAGCAGAGCTCATTAATAGAACAAAAAATGACCCGCACTCCAAAATAGCAATATTTGCAGCGTCTGATCATAGTGGGGAGGCAAACTTTTTTGTCGCGAGTAATAAAGGTGCGTCCAGCTCTATGCTAAAACTTAAAAACCATTTATTAAGATTCCCAAGCATAACAACTACTAAAGAAATTACTGTACAGCAAGAACGGTTAGATGATTATTTAGATCAACATCCTGATTTAAAAAATACCAATTACAATCTAATTGCCATAGATATACAGGGAGCAGAAAAAATTGCGTTAATGGGTGCAACAAAAACCCTAAAGAACATAGATGCCATCCTTGCTGAAGTTAATTACGAGGAACTCTACGAAAATGCTGTGCTCATTAATGAACTAGATCAATTCCTACAAGCATATGATTTTGTGCGTGTAGATACTAGGAGTTACACTGCAAGTTTTGGTGATGCACTATATGTTAAAAACAAGTTCTGTGCACGCTGCGACGCTACCCCAAAGAAAATCTATCATACCAGCAAGATAGGCGAACCGGATACGCTCCAAACAAATAAGTTATAAAATTAAATATATTGCAAGCGCCTATTATCAGAGGTAGACTACCCTCATAAAAGTGAGGATATATAGTAAATGGCTACACATTTAAAAGGCATTAAAGGCATGCCTGACATTTTGCCAGAAGAAGTCCAGTCATGGCAGTATCTAGAGCGTAAATTACATGAATTAATGTCGCGATATAATTATCAGGAAATTCGCGTCCCTGTCCTCGAAAGCACACAGCTATTTAAACGCTCTATAGGCGATATCACAGACATAGTAGAGAAAGAGATGTATAGCTTCGATGATCGCAATGGCGATAGCATCACTTTACGTCCAGAAGGTACAGCTGGTTGTGTTAGATCATGCATTGAACATGCGCTATTACGTAATAATCAACAACAAAGATTATGGTATATGGGCCCTATGTATCGTTATGAGCGCCCACAAAAAGGTCGTTATAGACAATTTAACCAACTAGGCGTTGAAGCATTTAATTTTGATGATCCAGAAATTGAAGCAGAACAATTAGCACTGACAGCTAGGTTATGGCGTGAGTTAGGTATTCATGAAATTGTACGTCTAGAGCTTAATACTCTTGGTGACTTACCTAGTCGTAATGCCTACCGTGCGCACTTAGTGAATTACTTCAAGGCAAATGAAGCTAAGCTGGATGCAGATAGCAAACGTAGACTAGAGACTAATCCTTTAAGAATTTTAGACAGCAAGAATCCAGATTTACAAAACTTAATTAGTAATGCACCAGTACTTCTAGATCATGTTGACAGAGAGTCCAGACGGCACTTTGACAACTTACAGCAGCTGCTGCAGGATTTAGGAATTCAGTATACAGTTAATACACGTATCGTACGTGGTTTAGACTATTACAATCGTACTGTATATGAGTGGGTATCAGATCATTTAGGCTCCCAATCTGCTGTGTGCTCCGGAGGAAGATTTGATAACTTAGTGGAGTCTTTAGGGGGCCCAGCCTCGACAGCAACTGGCTTTGCTATAGGATTAGAGCGATTACTAATACTACTCAAAAATGCCAATAAGATACCTACAGATAGTGAAAACAAGGCCGTACTAATTTGTATGGGCAATACAGCATGTAAGCAGAGCACCATGATTGCAGAGAAACTCCGCGATGCCCTGCCATCGATTAGCCTACATACCTATTTTGGTAGCGGATCATTATCCAAACTATTACAAAAGGCAAATAAAGCTGGTGCGGAAAAAGCATATATTGTTGGTGATGATGAGTTGGCAGCAGGTACTGTCACCGTCAAAAATCTTTGTAACAATGAGCCACAGCAGACATTAACACTCAGCAATTTTAACAGCAGTAAATAGTTTCATACTGTTTCCTCAATGAAACTATATGCTGCAAATGTAAAGCGAGTACTTTCTATAATACCTGCAGCATCCTCAGCAGATATAGGTTTGCCTAAACACGTAACAAAATATTCGTATTCTTGTACCAGGGGGCTTTTTAATTGTGTCCAATTGGGACATGCATCTGTTTGTTTACCTAAGCTTGTAATTGTACCAGGTTCATCAGTAAATATAATACTATCGACTTCTTGATCAGTATATTCAACTTCAATTTGGCGTAAACGTTCTGGTGCTTCTTCATTGATGATAATTGTGCCAGGTATACCATCAGCTGTGACTCTGTATATATGTTTCTTATTAGAATTAGAGTTCTCTCTATCAATGACTTGTATGTCATCAGCTGCAAAAACAACGTGCATCATAGTCCAGTGATGTGGCATAACTTCTTGAATAAAGCTAATTCCATTGCTGGCCTTCTTTACATCTTGAAAAAACCTAAACTTTCCTGGAGGATCAGTCCACTTAAAAGTAAAACCAGTGATTTTGTCTTTTTTGGGCAACACGACTTGACTGAAGTTCTTAAGATACTCTAAATGTCCGTAGTTTAATGCTGGCACTAATGCAATGCCCCTAGATCGAGCTCTATCTACTAAATCTTGCGCCTCAATAGTTTCTAACACAATAGGCTTTTCTATAAGCAATGGTATATCATTGTCTAGTAATGTAACCGCAGTCTCATAGTGCTTTTTAGGAGAGTTCACAATTATAGCTGCATCTAATTTGTGTTGTTGCAGTAGCTCCTCTATAGATGAACATCTACTTAGTTTTTTCTCTGTAGTAGATGAAAGCTTTGCCAAAAGGGAATCAATAGAATCAGCATTGTGTCCACAAACAGAAACTATATTTGTAAAGGGTGATGTTACTTTGATAAATTCACTAAGTGTCACATGCCCCCAACGGCCACCACCGATAATTGCAATAGTTGATTTAGTAGACTGCATATTATACTCCCTTAAAGGTCTTGCATTGTGAACACATGAATGTAACAGATTTTTAATTGAACCTGTAACCTAATTGTGGCACAAATATGCGCAATTGAACTAATATGGTTGTCCTATTATCCTAACCTAAACCAGTCTCTTGTCTAATCATCTTGTCGATGCTACTTTTAAAAAACAGTTTTTTTTGGTAGCAAACATGCAATACGACAATATCGGTCCTTCTGACTTAAAGTCTTCTAAGATAATACTCGGTACCTGGCAAGCTGGTAAATCAATGTGGGCCAATATTGATGACAAGGAAACAACCAGAGCAATTCGTGGTGCCCTAGACACTGGTATTAATTGTATTGATACCGCTATAGAGTATGGAGGTGGACACTCTGAACGTATTATTGCCAAAGCGCTATCGGATGTTACACGTGGTGAATATTATTTACTTACTAAAGTATTCGCCGATAAGCTAGGATACGATCAAGTTATTGCTGAGTGCGATAAATCTTTAAAAAATCTGGCAACGGATTATATAGACCTATATCAGATTCACTGGCCTGCAGGAGCATGGGGTAGTAATGTAGTCCCGATTAACGAGACAATGGAAGCATTAGTAACTCTAAAGCAGAATGGCAAAATAAGAAATATTGGTGTTTCGAACTTCACAGCTAAACAGCTAAAGGAAGCCTCTGATTATGGCCCCATAATCAGCAATCAACCACCATATTCACTATTGTGGCGACAATATGAAGAGGACACCAATACTTATTGTAGAGAGAATAATTTAGCTATTCTAGCCTACTCTCCTCTTTCACAAGGAATTCTTACTGGAAAGTTTAAAAAAGATCATAAGTTTGCAGCGGGCGATCATAGATCTCGTAATCGATTATTAGAGCCACAAATATTTCCTAAGGTGGAAGAGGTGCTTGCAAGTCTACAGGAATATGCTGATAAATACTCCACTTCTATTGGAAATATTGCACTCAACTGGTTAGTATCGCAACCGCGTACTTTCGCAATTGTAGGTGCAAGAAAGTTAAGTCAAGTACAAGACAATGCAAAAGCATGTAATTTTCAACTCACACCAAATGAGCTAATGGAAATTGATACCTTAAGTAGACTAGTAACAGATAATATGCAACAAGACGGAACACTGTGGCAGGGATAAAAAGATAATGCGAATCACTAATATTAGCTTTGTCTTAATCATTTGCTTGCTTGCTACAACATGTATACTGCTATACGTCACTCTAATCAGCCATGATTTATCTTTGCAGCCAACAAATATAGTTCTAAAGGACAAGCCTCCGGTATATTTAATATCATATGCAGATGGTGCGGATATTTTTTATAAGAATCAAAATGCACTCGCACATTCTGCTATAAACAAAGGTATAGACTATATATATAATTATAACAAACAACATATAGATCCCAAATTTATTACAGAGAACAGTGATATTTTTACACAAACAAAGGGGGCAGGTTTATGGTTATGGAAGCCATGGCTAATAAATAAAACCCTAGACGAGATACCAGAAGATGCACTTCTTATCTACGCTGATACAAGTGTCATCTTTAGAAGACCAATAACTGAACTCATAGAGCTAAGCAGTAAAAAAGATATTATTCTTATTGAGCATCCAAGCTATACAAGAGAGCAAGAGGTGGCACCATTCATATTTGAAAAACTCAACTGCAATGAAGAATCATGCAAAACTGGTCCTGCAACAGTCGCAAACTTTATTATGCTGCGTAATAACACTAGCACCCGATTATTTATACAGGAATGGCTTAATTCTTGTTTAGATCGCTCTATATTTTTAGTAGAAGTAGACAAAAATTCTAGACCTACAAATTATATACGCCACGCACATGATCAAGCAATTTTAAGTGTCATGACACATAAGTTTAAAGATAATGTCGCACTTCTAGAATACAACTTTGCATGTAATACCTATATAGCTGCCGCTTATAGAAAACCTTCTCATAAAGAAGAATATAGCCAGAACCATTTAATACATGCTAATACTATAATATCTCCTATTGAATCTTGGTTTACAAACTCCAAGGTTGCACTAGCTATGCGCTCTATGATTTATAAAATGCAACCAAAATTTCCTTGGCATTCCGAGAACAGTCAAAGTGCTGATTTAGAAGATCACCTAGTATTCTTAGATTAACAATCTGCTATAATCAACGAATGTTAATATTATCCCGTAAGTTGTTTCCTCTATTTGCCACACAATTCCTTGGCGCTTTTAATGATAATGTATTTAAAAATGCACTTGTAATTCTTATTTCCTATTCACTAGCATCTGGCGCAAATGCACGTCTACTTATAACTATTGCCGCGGGGTTATTTATTCTGCCTTTTTTTATTTTCTCAGCCACCGCTGGGCAATTAGCTGATAAGTACAATCGTACTCATATTGCTCAATGGACTAAAGTTGCTGAGATTGTGGTAATGCTAACAGCAGCTTCGGGTTTTTATCTTGGTAACTCTTGGTTATTAATATCTATTCTTTTTGCTTCCGGAGTTCAATCAACCTTTTTTGGGCCAGTGAAATATGCAATTTTGCCACAGCTACTATCTAAACAAGAATTATTAGCTGGAAATGCATATGTAGAATCCGGTACATTTTTGGCAATCCTTCTGGGAACTATTTTGGGTGGACTATTGATTATTTTACCCAATGGTAGTCAACTAGTATCATATGTATTATTAATAATTGCAATATTAGGGTTCATATCTAGTCGCTATATACCTAATGCCCCAGCGCCAGACTCGACAATCTGTATAAAACCCAATATTGTGATCGAGACAATAAAAATTCTCAAATATTGCACTACGAATCGCAAAGTATTTTATTGCATCTTAGCTATCTCTTGGTTTTGGCTTATAGGCGCCACGTTTCTGGCCCAATTTCCTACCTTTGTGAAAGATTATATTCATGCTGAAGCGAAGGTAGTAACTTTGTTCTTAACCCTTTTTACTATTGGTATTGCTATTGGAAGTTTTATTTGCGCAACACTACAACGCGGACAAATCAAAACCACCTTGGTCCCGTATGCTGCAATCGGCATGTCTTTATTTATGATTGATATATACTTTGCAAGCAATCATAAAGTATATAACAACTTGCATGCTCTATTAAGTATCCAGCAATTTATTCATATGGGCCCAAGCATTAGAATAATAATTGATATACTTTGCTTGGCGATATGTGGCGGCATATATATTGTACCACTCTATACAATAGTCCAACATGATAGTGAGAACCGCTACAGGGCACGAATTATAGCTGGGTTGAATGTTTATAATTCGTTCTTTATGGTAGTTTCTGCTTTATATGTTATCGGAATACTAGCTATGAATAGAACTATTCCTGAGGCGTTTCTAATATTAGGTATATTTAACATCTTTGCTACTATACTTGTATACAAATTTTTGTAGCCTCAAGAAGAGCCTACATTTTTAGCAGGTATACATTTATGATTACTAGCATCCTTAACCCTTGATTGATTTGCATTTAAAGGTGCATTAGGATCTTGTTTATCAATCAAAAATACTAGCGGGATCATTGCAATAAAAAACAGATTAATCATATAGTAGGTATCTACAACTGCTTGCATTTGTGCATATAAGTCTAGTTTTTGTCCAAGTACTTGCGCACCTAACAGATCAGTACCTTGCAGAGCCATGTTATTTAAATAGTCATTTACGGCATGATTGAACCTATTTATATATCCACCGAATATATTCCAGCAACGTTGTGTATCACGAGCAAAAAATGTTGCCACTATAGATATTCCTATGGACATCCCTATCGTTCTAGCCAAGCTAAATATTCCAGATGCCTCATTAAATAGTGCTTTAGGTAAAGTAGTGATTGACATAGTAGCTAGTGGAACAAAGATAAATCCTAGCCCTAAACCTTGCAAAATAGTCGGCCAAATCATCCACCATACATTCATATCTGAGTTTGCAAAAGTAGCAAAATGTAAACCTATAATGTTTAGCCCTATACCAAACAATATAAGTTTTCGGGGTGGGAACACGCTTATTACTTTACCGACTAAAAGCATACTAATCACACTAGCAATACCACGTGGCGCCATTATCAACCCCATAGTAAATTCTGGATACTCAAACACATTGTTCATCATCATCGGCTGTACGTACATCGCGCCATATAAACCTAGTCCAAAAAAAGCTACTATCAGACTAGAGGCTATAAAATTTTTATTTGTTATAACTGTTGGACTAAATAATGGGTTACTAGACAAAAAGGTATATAGCACAAAACCTAATAAACCTATTGCTGCTAGACCGCTAGAAAGTACAATTGCTGACGATTCAAACCAATTATCTGTCTCGCCTCTATCTAAGGTAAACTGTAATGCAGCTATTCCAACTGCTAAAATACAGTATCCATACCAATCAATCTTACGTTCTTTTAATACATCAGTTTCTTTAATTGCATACATTGCTAAGATAGTAGTTAGTAATCCTACAGGTAGGTTTATATAGAAATTCCAACGCCAACTTGCATACTCTGTTAGATAACCGCCAAGTGTTGGACCAAGTACTGGGCCTATAGTTACCCCTGCGCCCCAAATTGACATTGCTTTACCGCGCTCCTCTGGCGGAAATGTATCTGCCATAATTGCTTGTGACAATGGGATCAAACTAGCACCAAAGGCACCCTGTAATGTTCTAAATAATACAATCTCTGTTAAATTTTGTGACAATCCGCAAAAGCCGGAGGTAACCGTAAACCCTGCAATAGATATAATTAAATATTTTTTTCTACCTATCTTGTCAGATAAGTATCCAGTTAAGGGAAGCATGATACCGGACGCTACTAGGTAACTTGTCAGGATCCATGTTATTTCATCTGGAGATGCAGAAAAACTACCCTGCATATCTGGCAAAGCTACATTTATAATTGTTATATCTAACACCTGCATGACTGCAGCACTCATGACCACAAAGATAATTAATGGTCGATTCTCTTGTGATAGATTATTCACGGCAACACCCTTACTCGCACATTTGCACTTGTGCCAATACGTAAGGGATATTTATTATCTAAGTTTTTAATGAGTATTCTAACAGGAACACGTTGGGTTACTTTTACCCAATTACCAGTGGCATTCTGTGGCGGTAAGAGTGAAAATACTGTTCCTGATGCACCGCTAATGCTAATTATTTCCCCAATAAATTCTTTACCAGGGTACATATCTATCGCAATCGAGGCAGCTTGCCCTACCTGCATGTGATTCAACTGTGTCTCATTATAATTAGCATCAACCCAAAATTCATTATTCGATATTATGGCAAACTGCTCAGTTCCCACTTCCATATACTGGCCGGTATACAGTATACAGTTGCTTACTTGTCCATTTATTGGCGCATAGATCTTGGTATATGATAATTCTAATTGAGCACGCTCTAATTCTGCTATAGCGTATCTTACTTCCTCATTTTGATCTCCTAGCTTCCCTAAGTTTATGCGAGCCTGGGCTAGTGCTGCTAATGCTTCGTTATAGGTATCTTGTGCTGCTTCCAATTTAGTGGTTGCATCATCTTTATCTTCTGCCGGTAACACACCTTGATCTGCTAGTTTAACTACGCGTTCCGTATTTATCTTTTGATTTGCGAGATTAGCTTTTGCTTTCTGCGCTGCAGCCGCTGCTTGCTCAACACTTGCTGCAACTTCGCGTACTTCCTTTCCTGTCAATTCTAAATTTGCTTGCGCTTTGTTTACCGCTATTTTAAAAGGACGCTCATCAACTTCAAACAGCAAATCCCCTGCTTTGACATACTGATTATTATCAATATATATTTTTGTAATGGGTCCGGGTACTTGTGTAGCTATAGTTGCGTAATTAGCACCAACATAGGCGTTATCTGTGCGCTCATAAGGACGTAGTATAAAATAGTATATACCAGCTAGACTAAGACATAACACTAATGCACTAAAATAAGATAGTACACGGTGATCCTTTATATAAGCTGATAGTTTGTTCATCATTTTAGTTTAGTTATTTTAATACCTATTTGCTGGATATATTTTTACCTTTACCATTTTGTCATCTAGAATAATAAGGTGTCATTTGAAAGCATGGACCCTGTATGAAAAAAACAGAATTCGGCAAACTAAGAACAATTTTTTGGCCTATCCACAATTATGAATTAAAGAAGCTTCTTCCTATGTTGTTCATGTTCTTCTTTATATCATTCAACTACAGCGTGGTACGTAATATTAAGGATGCGCTTGTAGTCACCGGGCCTGGTTCAGGCGCCGAAGTTATTCCTTACCTTAAACTGTATGGGGTAATTCCTGCAGCTTTAATATTCATGGTTATTTTTGCGAAGCTTAGTAATATACTCAGCAAACCTAACCTTTTCTATGTGTCAGTGGTACCTTTTATAATATTTTTTCTAGTTTTTGACTTAGTACTATATCCTGCTCGTGACGCTATTCATCCACATGAGCTAGGTGAGCATTTGCAGAGTATTGCACCCCGTGGATTCTATGGCTTTATCGCTATGTTTAGAAACTGGAGCTTCTCGCTTTTTTACATTTTTGCAGAATTATGGGGTAGCGTGGTACTCTCTCTACTATTCTGGGGATTTGCAAACGACACAACCAAGATCGAAGAATCTAAAAGATTTTATGCTTTATTTGGTATCGGTGCCAATATTGCTTTAGAATTCTCAGGTCTAGCCACTAAGCATTATGCATCTATACGTTCTGACTTACCTGCTGGGGTTGACCCTATGCAAGTAACACTAGACGGTTTAACTATGCTATTTGCTTTTGCTGGAGTATGTGTAATTGCAATTTACTGGTGGATAAATCGCTACGTACTAACTGAAAGCAGATTCTATGACCCTACCAAAGTTAAGAAAAAAGCAGCGAAACCTAAAATGTCGCTAATGGATAGCTTCAGGTACTTAACCCACTCTAAGTACATGGGGTATATCGCCATTCTTGTGATTGCCTATGGGATCTCAATAAACCTAATTGAGGTGACTTGGAAAAACCAGGTAGGGATCCTCTACCCTAGCACCAATGAGTATTTGACGTTCATGGGTAACTACAATAGAGCAGTTGCTTGGACCACTATCTTTATGATGCTCTTTGTAACTGGTAACGTATTACGAGTATTTGGTTGGAAAGTAGCTGCCTTGATTACACCTACAGTACTATTGGTTACGGGCTTAATTTTCTTTGCCCTAGTAATATTTATGGGCCAAGTTGAGTCTACTATCAGCGCAATGGGCACAACCCCCCTAGTTGCAGCCGTACTCGTAGGCACCATCCAGAATGTCATGAGCAAGTCTTCCAAGTACTCCCTATTTGACCCAACTAAGGAAATGACGTATATCCCGCTTGATCAAGAATCTAAAGTCAAAGGTAAAGCTGCAATTGATGTAGTAGGCTCTCGTCTTGGAAAGGCTGGGGGATCATTTATTCAGCAGGGTCTATTCACCTTTGTGGGACCATTGTCAGCTGTAACTCCACACATCGCTATAATAATATTCGGTATTATCAGCACTTGGATATATGCTGCTTCTAAGTTAAGTAAAGAATTTGCTTATAAATCTGAGCATCCTAGCAGCTAGTAGGCGTAACAGCTACTGGCCGGATGCCCGGAGATAGATGACTAAAGAACCAAATCAGATAGCTCTTTGCTATTTTCCAGATTGATATTTTGCTCAACGTGCTCCCTCTTTGTCGCAGCATAAATATTCTCAACGATTAGTATGCTAAGAAAACAAAATATTGACACTATACTAAGTGCGATGCAGACTGAGAGGCCCATAGATAATTTTTGCATTGTTGTCCCTAATTTTTTTGTAGTGGTTTATTTTTAGTATTGCATATATTTTTTGACCAAAAACCAAGCCAACGAAAAAAAAGCAGATCTCGCACACAATTATCTCTCTGCCAATAAAATATACAGCCCTTACGGAATTTTCTATTGCATAGATAGATTTACATCTAGGCAATATTTATATTAATATCCTCCTATGCTTGACTATATAGATGATAAATTGTACATCGAGGCAGTTTCTGCAGAATCACTAGCAGATCAGTTTGCCACACCTTGCTTCGTATATTCCAAAAGTAGCATTTTGGATAATTATCGAGCCTATACTGACTCATTCCCTAGCCCACACAGGATATTTTATGCAGTTAAAGCAAACTCTAACCTGTCTATTCTACGGTTGCTAAATAGCCTAGGAGGTGGATTTGATTGTGTTTCAGGAGGCGAAATAGCTAGGGTAATCCAAGCAGGAGCAAACCCCAAGCAAATCATTTTTTCTGGAGTTGGCAAATCTGAGACAGAAATACGTACAGCTATTACCTTGGGGATACACAGTATAAATATCGAGTCTAGCGGGGAATTAGATAGAATAGAGTATATTGCTAGCGAGCTCGGAAAGGACGTTCGCGTCGCTATTCGTATTAACCCTGACATAGAAGCTGATACCCATTCATATATAACTACTGGCACTAAAAAGGATAAATTTGGGGTTGCGCCTTTGCAGGCACTAGAACTTTGTGCCAAAATTAACTCCTGGCCTCACATCATCTTAGTTGGTATTAGCTGCCACATAGGCTCACAAATCAGCAGCATCAGTCCATTTGTCAATGCATTAGAGCAAATCCTAAATTTCGTAAACTGCAACAAGTTGCAGTTGGAGTTTATAGATATCGGTGGGGGTTTGGGTGTTACTTATCAAGATGAAACCCCTCCAGCTATTAAAGAATATGCAAACTCAATTTTGAGCATACTTGGAGATAGTACGACATATCTAATCGTAGAGCCTGGTCGCTCGATTGTAGCTAATGCCGGAGTAATTTTAACACGGGTGGAATATCTCAAGAATAATTTTGCTATCGTCGACGCCGGCATGAACGATCTAATTAGACCAGCACTATATGGCAGTTATCACAATATTATCCCAGCCTCTAGAAATGAGGATGAAACACACACCTACAATGTTGTTGGTCCAATATGTGAATCTGCAGACTTTTTAGGCAAGGACAGGAGCCTTACAGTCAAGCCGGGTGACCTATTGGCTATTCAATCTTGCGGGGCATATTGTGCAAGTGCCAGCTCTAATTACAACTCGAGACCCAGACCCGCAGAGATTATGGTTGATGGTGAAAACTGCACCTTAATTCGTAAACGCGAAACTATTGAACAATTATGGGAAAATGAACAATGCGATGTTTAGTAGCAGTTAAACAGGTGATTGACCCTTACGTACATATACGTATTAATAAAGAACAAACAGCGGTTATACAAGAAAATGTAAAAATGGCAATGAACCCCTTTGACGAAATTGCTATGGAGGCAGCACTGCAGTTTAAAGAACAAGGTATTATTTCTGAGGTAATAGCAGTCAGCATAGGGGCACCTGGTGTGCAAGAAACATTGCGTCAGGCATTAGCTAGAGGAGCTGACAAGGCCATTATGGTTATGAGTGAGAAATCATATAATCCACTTAGCATAGCAAAGGTACTTGCCAAGATATCTAAACAACAGGAAGTAGATTTAGTGCTTATGGGTAAACAAGCCATTGATAATGACTGTAACCAGACTGGACAAATGTTAGCAGCTTTACTAGATTGGCCACAAGCTACTTTTGTTTCCAAGCTGCAATTGGAAAGCACCTCACTTATAGCAACTCGAGAAGTAGATGGTGGCTTAGAGACTTTAAAGTGTAAAATACCAGCAGTTGTTACTACTGATCTACGCTTAAATGAGCCAAGAGTGATTTCATTACCAAATATAATGCAAGCAAAAAAGAAACCTCTAACTGAAATAAGCATAGAAGACATGGGTTTAGAATTAAATAATCAGATTGCGACTACTACTATCCAGCCTCCTCCAAAGCGTAAAGCAGGAGTAAAGCTTAATTCTGTGACAGAACTAGTAGATAAATTGCGTAATGAGGCAAAAATAATATGATATTAATAGTAGCTGAGCACAATAATACTGTTTTAAATAATGCTACTCTGCATGTAATTGAAGCTGCAAAAAAACTACAATTACCAATACATGTTTTAGTAGCTGGCAGCAAATGTACCGATGTAGTAAGTGCAGCTCAAGAATGTGCTGGTGTTCGCAAAGTATTAATCGCTGATAATGATGCATATGCTCACCAACTTGCAGAAAATGTCGCAAAGCTTATATACCAACTATCAACAGAATACAGCTATATCCTTGCTCCAGCTACATGCTTTGGTAAAGATATTCTACCTAGAGTTGCAGCTCTTTTAGATGTGGAGCAAATATCTGATATAACAGACATTATCAACCAGCAAACTTTTGTAAGACCAATATATGCTGGCAATGCTTATGCTACTGTAACTACTAGCCTAAGTAAAAATGTTATTACAGTACGCGCCACCAGCTTTCCACTATGTGGCAGCCAAGATAAATGCGATACACAAGCAATAGATATTAATATCCCAGCAAGCAATACTGAGTTTATTAGCATCAACTCTACAGACACAGGCAAATTACCAGATTTAAATTCTGCTAAGATTGTCGTTGCTGGTGGGCGCGGTATTAGCAGTAAAGATAAATTTACACTTATACAGCAGCTTGCTGAACAACTACATGCGGCTATTGGTGCCTCAAGAGCCGCAGTAGATGCTGGTTTTGTACCAAATGATCTACAAATTGGTCAAACTGGCAAAGTAGTAGCACCGGATCTATATATCGCTATTGGAATTTCTGGAGCAATTCAACACATCGCGGGTATGAAGGATAGCAAGGTGATTGTAGCAATTAATCGTGATCCAGATGCACCAATTTTTGATATTGCAGATTATGGCTTAGTGGCAGATTTGTTTGATGCAGTGCCAGAATTAATTGCCAGCTTATCTAAAGCAGAGCGATTAATATCATCTGAGTAAACTATTATAGATTTATGCTTTGCAGCACTATTATTACATACATATATAACATTTTTTGGCTCATTAGCATATTCTCTGGGAATACTCATACAATTTGCAAAAGCACTTCTTATAGTTGCATCTACTGATTTTGAATACTTATCTACCAACAGTGGATTTATAATAGTATTGATTATTGCTGCCCCGTTCTCAGTTAAGTTATTAGCAAGCAAATTGAAATACTCTATTGTTAAAAGGTGTGCTGGTATATGTGTGCTGTGTCCATAAGTATCAGCCACGATAATTGGAAATTTTATCTTGTTATGCAGCAAAAATTCACGTGCATCTTGCGCAATAAATTCTCCATTTACTTTGTCTATAAAATACTTCTCTGATACTTTGTATAAATCTGGGTCTATATCAACATATGTAAAATAATTTGTGTAGTCACCAGAAGCTGATAATGAGAACCCGCCAGCACCGAGCACTAGTATGTTATTATTACGCAAATGTAGATCAGAAAATATAATTTTTTTAATTATCTCTATATATTCGCTACCAGTATATGTATCATGTGCTAGATATGAACTACCAGAGTTATTTAGCACTAACAATTTACCAACAGAATGATCTCTACTCGTGAATGGCTCTATTATCTGATAAGTATTATATGCATTGCTATGCAATACATTACTATGCAAACCATATAGATTTGTTATGGCAATAAAAGGTACTAAAACAATTGTGCCCAATAGAACTGAGTGCCTGATGTTAGTAGATACCAATAATGCAGCGAGTATAAGCAGAATACAAGTTGTCAAAATTGTCCATGTAACACCTATATAATTCATTAAGACAATAGTGGTAAGAATCGAGCCTAAAAAAGAACCAAGCGTACTAATATGTAATACCTTACTACCAATTTCTGAAGCTCTACATTCTGCAGAAAATAGATTCATCGTTATAGGTAGTGTTTGCCCTAATAAATATACTAAGGGCGCTGTAATAATAGATAAATATAATAAAAGGGCCCCGGTAGGTATTAACACAAAGAAGAATTGTACAAAGTTATATGACAGCCCTACACCAATTAATACACTAGCTATAAGAAAATTACGCTGTAGGACTCCAGTATAATTGCCAACATACTGTCCACCACGCTTATAACCATAAGCTAATGCTAGCAAGTACACAGCAATTATATAGCTGGTTACTTCAATACTCCCTCCCACTACGGGTAACAACTGACGTATAGTAATAATTTCAGTTGCTATGCTTACAAAGCCTTCTATTAAAATAACGCTGAATAAGATAAAATTGTGCATGCAATGGAAATTATAGTACAGCTATGGAATTTGAAATCATAATTATTGGCGCCGGACCTGCCGGACTTGCAACGGCTATAAGACTAGCACAATTGGGATATAAGTCTATATGTGTTTTAGAAAAAGGAGCAGCAATAGGATCACATATTCTTGCAGGTGCTGTTATTGAGCCAAATTCTTTAACAGAGCTACTGCCTAATTGGCAAGACAGCGACGCCCCTCTAAATACCCCCGTGACTTCAGATCACTTTTGGTTACTAAGTAGTAAAAGATCTTATAAATTACCTACCCCACCACAAATGCGCAATGATGGCAATTATATTATTAGCTTAGGCAGTCTTTGTCGCTGGTTAGCAGAACAAGCCGAAAACTTGGGGGTAGAAATCTATCCTGGTTTTGCAGCAACTGACTGCATTATTGAAGATGGTAAAGTATGTGGCATTTTTGCTGGGGAGCATCGTATCCAAGCTCAGCACACTATCCTAGCAGAAGGAGCTCATGGGTCCGTAACTAAAAAAATTATTCAAGAATTTACGTTAGATAAGGATTGTGACCCACAAACGTACGGTTTGGGCATCAAAGAATTATGGCAAGTCCCGTACGAGAATCTATCACCTGGAAAAGTTATCCATACCATTGGATGGCCACTATCAAATGATACCTACGGTGGGTCATTTATTTATCATATGCAACCAAATCTATTATCGTTAGGTTTTGTTGTTGGTTTAGATTATCCAAATCCATACTTAAATCCTTTTGCTGAATTACAAAGATTTAAACATCACCCAGATATAGCGCCTCAACTACAACATGGTAACTGCATTGGTTATGGCGCTAGATGCATTACCGAGGGTGGCTGGCAATCCCTACCAAAATTAGAATTCCCTGGCGGGGTGCTAGTTGGATGCGCTGCTGGTATGGTGAATGTACCGAAGATTAAAGGAATACATACCGCAATAAAATCCGGGATGCTAGCAGCCGAAAGTATTTATGAAAAAACAAGCTTCCAAAGCAAATTCAACGCTAGCTGGGTCGCAAGTGAACTTAAGGCAGTACGCAATATTCGACCAGGATTTCAAAAAGGCCTATGGCGTGGGCTAATTAATGCAGCCTTTGACACCTATATATGGCGTGGGCATGCCCCATGGACCTTTAAAAATCATGCAGACCATTTACAACTTAAACCAGCAAAAGACTGCAAACTAATTCGTTATCCACGTGCTGATCAAAAAATTAGCTTTGATAGAACAACGCTACTGCAATATTCAAATTTTCGATATACAGAAGGTGCTCCAAGCCATTTAATAATTAATAATCCATCATTGCCCGTAGAAGTAAACTATGCAATATACCAAGCACCAGAGCAACGCTATTGTCCAGCAGGTGTTTACGAATACCTACAAGATGAACAACAAAAAATTTACTTGCAAATAAATGCTGGTAACTGTTTACAATGCAAAGCCTGCGATATCAAAGATCCACAGCAAAATATTACCTGGACGCCAGCCACCGACGGCGGAGGCCCAAACTACAGCAGTATGTAAGTCAATGTATTGACGCTTTAGGGTCAAGCAACTTTATCCTATAATATATCAAATAACTAACAGACTATGCAAAATAACAAGGTTTGCTATGGCTCAGCAACAATCTAATGACTTTACAAGGTCATCTGCACAAGTCCTACAAGACAATATTGCGAGCATAATCGAGATCTTTAATTTACAAGTAAGTTTATTTCAGCTGCTAAGTGAAGATATTACTGACTTGTGTCCACAAGAAATGCTGCAAGTAACCCATGGTTACAAAATCTTTTGTGCCGCCCTGCAAAATTCATATCAACACACCCATGATATAGCACAGTTAAACTATAAATATTTTTCCGACTTAATGCGTAAAGGATATGTGGCAGAGCAAGATTTTGCACAAAATACTAGCTTAGATAGATTAAGTAAAAATGCACGTATCTTTAGCGGTGAAATTTGGGATCACAATCCATTTTATAGCCAACTAAAGCTATTATACCTAATGACAGAGCAATATTGTTTAGACTGGTTAGAGTTGTTTGAAGATAAACCGCAAATCAAAGAGCAACTTAAATTCTACATAGAGATTTTTTTATCTACAATAGCACCAACAAATTTTGTTTTAACTAATCCTAATATTATTGACAAAATCAATACTACTGGCGGCTCTAGCCTTCTAGAAGGTTATCGCAACTTTTTAAAAGACTTAGTAGATAAGAAAGGTCAATTATCAATAACATTAACTGATCAAAGTGCCTTTAAGCCAGGTGAAAATATAGCCTGCACACCAGGAAATATCGTGTATAAAAATGATTTTATAGAGTTGATCAAATACACTCCTACAACTGATCAAGTTTATGCAAAACCAATGCTAATTGTGCCACCGTTTATTAATAAGTACTATATATTAGACTTATCAGAAAAAAACTCGCTAGTTAAATGGATGGTAGATAAAGGATACACTGTCTATATGATTTCTTGGGTAAATCCAGATAGTAGCTATAGAGATAAGAGTTTTAGTGATTACATGTTACAAGGACCACTTGCAGCACTAGATTTTCTTACCAAAGAGGCTGGACATTCAGATATAAATGCTACCGGATATTGTATAGGTGGCACATTACTTGCTTGTACGCTTGCCTATCTAGCAGAAAAGCAAGATAGAAGAATTGCTAGTGCAACCTTCTTCATGAGTTTAGTTGATTTTTTTGATGTCGGCGAACTTGGTGTATTTATAGATGAAGATCAAATAAATTCAGTTAATCAGTTAATGGATAAAAATGGTTTTTTAGATGGTAGACTGCTAAATTTAACGTTTAATCTGATCCGTCCTTATGATTTAGTCTGGCCTCACTTTATTAACAATTACCTTCTGGGAGACAAAACTAGGCCATTTGACATATTGTACTGGAACTCTGATCCTACCAACCTACCGCAAACAATGTATCACTTTTATTTACAAGAGATAGTGCTAAAAAATAAACTTAAAACACCAGGCGCAATAACTTTGAATGGCGTGCCTATAGACATAGGAAAAATTGATATACCATGTTTTTTCTTAAGCTCTGATGCTGATCATATAACGCCATGGATATCTATCTATGAAGGTGTAAAGCTGTTCAAAGGCCCTGTAGAATTTATTCTCTCAAAGTCTGGGCATGTACGTGCAGTAGTAAACCCACCACCTGATAATAAGTATGGCTACTTTAAAATGGCAGACATAAAAAATGCCCATGATTTACCATATGATCCCAAACAGTGGCTGCAAAATGCAGCTCACTGCATGGATTCTTGGTGGAACCATTGGCACGATTGGTTACAACCACATGTAGGAAAGAAGCTTAATACTGCACAACTTACCAAGCTCAAGTCATTATATACAGCGCCTGGTAAGTATGTACAAAGAAGGCTTTAGCCTATTGGTTAAAGCCTCAGCTGGCGCTTGCTAGCGGAGCCAGTTACCATTGGCATAGTATGTGACGATGTTCTACTAGGTGAATTAAAACCGCCATGATTTTCCTGACTCGATTCTGCAGCAAATCTACCTCTTTTTGCTGGAGAACCTTCTTTTTCTTTGATTCTTGTATAGCTTGGAACTATTAGCGGACTTGGATCTGGACTCACTCTAACATCTATAGTTTCAGCAAGTTTAAACTGCTCCAAGTTAGGGTTGAGTGATGAATCAAATACAGATGAGACTTCATTTAAAAATTCACTTACTGCTGCAACCCTATGGGCAGGATCACCCTTAAATATTTGCGAATATTTAGCAAGAAGTAACAAAACTTTCATCTCTAATTGACTAAAGCTCATATTATTTCTTGGGAGTTGAGGATAATATTGCGCCTGTTCTTCAAGAAATTTAGAAGCTGATTCATTATTCACAATATGCGTATATATTTTTGCAAACATCGCTCCAAGTGCATAAATGTCTGTACCTTTGCTGTATTGCTTTTGTGCGCCTGCATCGTGTGCAGCTACTAATGCAGGATCTAAGTATTCTGTAGTTCCTACTATGTCTCTTCGAGATTGTGCAGAGTTCGGATCTTCCAAACTTATCATTGTTGCAAAATCTATTATTTTGCAACTAATCGGTACACCCGATATAGACTCTACAACAGTGTTTTCAGGTTTAAAATCTCTGTGCACTAGCCCCTCGTTATGAAAAGCCTGCAAAGTTTTTGCTAAAATATATACAAATTGTAATAAGGCGTACGGATTATTTGAAAAATTCTCTGCAAGTTCAGCCATCACATCAAAACCATCTTGCCCTGGGTGCAAAGGCATAATCAAATAATTTACAAGATTAGGATCCACCGAAGCATGTGCATATAGGTTCCCAGTTTGCTGTGAATTATTTATTTCATCCTCTATTTTTGCTCTATATCTAGAAGACGTTGATCTAGGCGAGATTCTCTCTTCTTTCACAGCGCAGATCGCACCAGAGTTATATCCTTTAGCTAGATAAACTTTACCATATGTGCCTGTGCCAATAGGAGTAGGATAAAGAATTAATTTCTGATTTCGGGGTACTAGGGATTCTTCGCCTTCGTGTGTACTTGGATACAAAATGTCACATGCTGGCCCATTGGAAGCAGAATTTTTTTTAGCAATTTTAAATAGCTTACCTGAAGGATGAATCCTAATATCTAAATTACAATCTTGCTTAAATTTAAAGTAAGCTTCTACTCTTTTATCAACTTCTTTCGCATCATCTTCGCCGAAAAGCAGGCTTAAGCTTGAGCCTCCATTTTCTCTGTCTATGATTGCTTTTATTTGTTCTTTCGTAAGCCCAACTAACAACTCCTCATTTACTTTTTGCTCTATAAAATCAACTAATTTTCTATCTTCTATGGAAAGCCAATCGCCATGTCTATCTTTTTCTTTTACAGCTGGATGCGAGATTCCGGACATTTTTATACCTCAGTTTTCGATGTTAATTATAATTTGAATCTTCAATAAGTGGAGTTACACTTAATTCTAATTCTTAAAGCTAGCTAGATGCTATATGAAATTGATTAAAGAAAAAAGTTGCTATACACGTAATTTATACGATGCACTGTGTTTATATAAGCAAATGAATATGTTGATCATGTACTATAATATACTATATATATGTGGGGCTTGATGCATGAGAAGAGGTTTCTCTCTAATAGAATTAATGGTTGTAATAGCAATTGTTGCTATTCTTGCAGCTACTGCTGCGCCCGCTTATAAAGATTATATAATAAGGACTAAAGTTAGTTCTGCCTTGCAATTGGCAGACGACTTATTAGATAAAATTAACTTAGCATATAGCCTCAACCAGTGGAACTGTAATTCGATTACAAGCTTTGATTACGCTGGCCATACGTATCCCCTCGATGCAGGTGCATTTGAATTTGTCTCGCCATATGCTGATTACATCGATGGATTCCAAATCAGAACTGGCTATTCTACATATACTTGTGCCAACGGATGGTTTGCAGCTGTTCAATTCAGGCTAGTGGATGTGCCTGCAGATTTAGAAATGGTATGCGTATTAGGCGATCTACCTGGCTCCAGTGGTATAATTACCAGAGTGTGCGGAGTATGGGATAATGCGTCTGCTGGGATTGTAACTGTAGACTCAAAATATTTACCAGCTGGATGGGATTGTTATTTGAGTACAAATACCCATGCGGGTAGCGGCCAAGCCTGTTATTAGTATTTTCTAATACTAATACAGACTATAGCCACATATACTTTCCCCTAACTTCCTTCTATAGCTCTATCAGAGCGCGCATAGTATGCAGCTTCCTGTAATAATTTTGAAGGCAAATTGCTCAGCTCATTACCACGCATCAACAAGCTATTTATATGTACTAAAACTGGTGCACAAGAGCCACCACCAGAGCCGGCATGTGTAATCACAAATGCATTAGTAATAGCATTGCCTTGCATAGTATATAAAGGTCCTACTGTCGGATATTGATCGTAGGCAACAGCGCGCACCCCAACCCATCGTCTGGCAATCCCCGCATCTTCCAAGGCAGACAAATGTTTAGAAGTAAGGTTTTGCCCTTCTTTGATATCCATATCTAAATCAGCAAAAACATTTTTGATGAGAGTGGGATATACGTTGTTAATGACGTTTAGCTGCAGCAAGTTTCTTTCGCGAGCAAACTCTTGATTAACTTGGGGAGTTTGATCGGCATAATATGCCTTAGTACCAGCCGTACCTATAAATAAATTTCCATCTTTAATTCTTGCCTGCCACGCCAGCACTACACCCTCTTTATGCACTTCCATATAATTATCTATATTTGTAATACTATCTGCATGTGCTAAGGGTATATTCATTAATAATGAAGGGCCAGCGAAACCAGAGTATGCAGGAACCTTAAATCCTAACGCTTTTAAAGCCCCTACTGATTCACCAGGACAAAAAACATAATACAAATTATTGCTTGAATTGGGCTGTATCACCTCAGCATTATTAGTTATTAAACTACTAATTTGACTTGTATTAGGACTATAAACTACTTGTACAATTTCATGATCATACAAAACATTAAATGCAGGCTTTTGCAATCCATCTGCATCAGTATACGTGCCCATTTTTTTTGCAAGGTAATCATATACTTTTGGTAAAAATACCCCAGTATCAATACACCCACCAGGCCTATACAAAGCTATAGCATCCTCTTCCCATTCCCTAACACCATCTATAAATTGCGAGTGTGACTCTACAAATTCCTGCAAACTAGGATCAATTTGCAAAACTTTAGCAGGGGGTAATACTTGACTGCTACTATAGCCCAAATCTGCATAAGTTTTAGCCATGCCTTGTGCTTTTTCTGCTGCATTTGGGAAATCAAATATTAAATCTATTCTATAACCATCATGTAAAACTAAATTCTTACTAGTAAGGCCTCTACAAGGATTATAATTAGAATCCAACATGATCTGCTTAAACTCAGTATTTGCCTGCTGGTAAATTTCTTCCCATAACTCCATGCTCATATTGCCAAGGTTTAATAGAGATTGCGTACGTTTCTGCTGCGCTAATTGATCTTGATTAAATTCTTTCACAGCATTAAGAAACTCTGTAATAACAGGGCCATCATTTACATGCGGCACATCATTGACTCTGATCCCGCCTTGATCATCAAATCTCTTGGATAGTTTTTCTACAAATTGATCAGCTGGAGGGACTACAGCAAGTATTTCATCTGGGGTTAAACTAGGTACCAAATTAGCAACAGTGGTATCAGATAATTTTTTGTTCTTTTCATAGATCGTAATACGTAGTTGCTGCCCATCCTGTTCAGCTAGCTTATATTCATGATAAGCCTGCATTACCCCCAACATACCTCCACCTACAATATGTAGTTCCTTAGTATCATTGGCGCATACATTGAAACTAAAGAGGACTATACCCCAAACAAATAACTTACTTGCACGTTTCATAATTAATGCCTATTTATAAGAGAATTAGACAAGCATTATACGTCAATGTATAGATACTATTGAACCCCAATAATAATAGATGTGACTATTCTTCTAAAAATTTCTTGAGGTCTTGGGGTGGGACATACCCAGGAATTTTTGCACCGTTATTGAAGATTAATGTAGGTGTGCCAGTAATACCCAACTTTTTACCTAGTTCAAGCTGCATCGCTACTGGGTTATCACAAGTCTTCTTGGTTAACTCTTCACCATTCTTAGCAGCTGTCATTGCAGCTTGTCTATCATCAGAGCACCAAACAGTAACTGTCTTATCATAGCTCTTGCTCCCTACTCCTGCGCGTGGATACCCTACGTATCTAATTTCTATACCAGCATCATTATATTCTTGCATTTGTGCATGCAACTGGCGGCAATAGCCGCAATCAATATCAGTGAATACAGTGACGGTACCAATCTTTGGTGCAGTGGCAGGAAAAATAATCATGTCTGTCTCTGGCGCATCAGCGAGCAACTCCAAACGCAACACTCGCATGGCTTTTTCAGTCAGACTCCAGTTTTCTAAATCCTGGTTTACATCTAGCATCTCACCAGCAACAACATACTGCCCGTCGGTGGAAACGTAAAATACATTGGTGCCAGTGGTAACCTGTAACAAACCAGGAATTGCGGTCTTTTGAATATCTCCAGCAGAGAACTCTTGGCCTGTAGTTTGCGAGAGCTTAATTAAAGCTTCCTTAACATTCTCACGCTCTTTAGCACTAATAGCTGATGCTTCTGTAGCAACAACATTACCAAATAATAAAATCCCTATTAGGCCTATTAGTGCCAGACGCATATTCTCTCCCTAGAATTACTCTTTGCTATCTTGTTCCTTTGGTTGCTCTACAGTTTCGCTGCTAGTAGCTTCTGGCTTAGCAGGCGCTTCTGGCTTAGCAGGCGCTTCTGGCTTAGCAGGCGCTTCTGGCTTAGCAGGCGCTTCTGGCTTAGCAGGCGCTTCTGGCTTAGCAGTATCTACCGCTGCATTAGCTTTAGTCTTATTAACTAGTTTCTCTTTAATGCGTGCTGATTTACCAGATAGTTCACGTAGATAGTATAGTTTAGCTTGACGCACTTCACCACGACGCTTAACTTCAATACCTTTTATCATTTGACTGTGTGTCTGGAAAGTACGCTCTACACCTTCACCATGCGAAATTTTACGCACTGTAAATGCAGAATGTAATCCACGATTACGCTTAGCAATAACCACGCCTTCAAAAGCCTGCAAGCGAGTTCTATTACCTTCTTTTACTTCCACCTGGACAACTACTGTATCACCAGGAGCAAACTCTGGCACATCAGTCTTAAGTTGTTCTGTCTCAATATCAGCAATAATTTTATTAATACTCATTCCACCTTCTCCTTCAATAAATCTGGACGTCGTTGCTTGGTTCTAGCTAACCGTTGCTGCGTACGCCACTTCTCAATCTCTGCGTGATTACCGCCTAATAATACTTCCGGTACCCGCAAGCCATCTATTACTTCTGGACGCGTATAATGCGGATGATCTAAACCACCACACATAAACGAATCTTGCTGCGCCGACTCCTCATGTCCCAACACCCCCGGGACCATACGTGTCAACGCATCTATAGCAACCATGGCGGCTAATTCGCCTCCACTGAGTACGTAATCTCCGATAGACCATTCTTGGTCTATTTCTAATTCGTACAATCGCTCATCAATGCCTTCATAACGCCCAGCAACAAATATTACTGCTGCTTGCTGCGCTACTACCTCGCATATATCTCTCTGGGTAATGCGCTTCCCCTGCGGAGATAAGGCAATAACCAAAGGTTTCTGCGGCGCACGTTTGCGTAACTCTCCGATTGCAGCACGTAACGGCGCAACCTTCATCACCATTCCAGGACCACCGCCATAGGGTCGGTCATCAACTGTTTTATGCACATCAGAGGCATAATCGCGGGGGTTAGCAACTTCTATCTGCAATAACTTTTGCTTAATTGCTTTGCGACTCATGCCACAATCCGTTAATGCAGCAAACATTTCCGGAAAAAGACTCACAACCCCACACCACAACATCTAAAACTCCGGATCCCAATCTACGACCATGCGTTTGGCATCCAGATCTACTTCTTTTACATAATCACCAATCACTAGGGGCACTAGGCGCTCTTTATCACCCTCAATAACCAATACATCATTTGCACCAGTCTCAAGAATATCTACTACCGAGCCTAGAGCAACGCCATCTTGGTTAAAAACCTGTAACCCCACTAAATCTGCCCAGTAATACTGATCAGCAGTTAAGTCCGGTAATTCTTCACGTTGCACCCCAATCTTGCAATTAGTATACAACGCAGCTTGATCACGATCAGCTATTTGCACAAGCTTAGCAACATATGCACCCGCATGGGCACGAAATTGCTGAACTTCTACCATCTGCCATTCGCCAGCGCGCTCTACATACCATGAGTAATGGAACAAATTCTCTTTAGGCTCGGCAAAAGAGTTAATTTTCACCCAACCTTGCACCCCATATGGGGCACCTATACTACCCATGACTACCAACGTATCCATTGCTACGCGGCTTTCTTATCCCATTGCTTTAACAAAGTTTTCACTTTGTCAGACAACTGAGCGCCTTTGGAAACCCATTCAGCGATTCGCTCACGATTTAATTGCAATTCTACTTCTGCGCCTCTAGCTAGGGGATTAAAAAATCCTAAACGCTCTAAGTACTTACCATCGCGCGCACAACGCTTGTCTGCCGCAATTACGTGGTAAAAAGGAGCCTTCTTGGAGCCTCCACGTGTTAACCTTATTACAACCATAGGTTGATACCCTCTATCTCTCTAATACAAAGAGCCAGTATTTTACGCGAATTGCCAAGCAAATGGTAGGGTAAGCGAGTGAAAATGTTTATTTATATAGTAGACTTAATAAACATTGGGGGTAAATATGGGGCTAAGACAACAAAACATACCCATAACCAGCATAGAAAGCCAGACCTAGAATACCAAACCAACGGTCCATTTTTTGAAATATAAACCCATATGCAACCATAAACACCGAAGCTGCCAACAAGAACCAGCAATCTACCTGTAAGAATTGCTTATTCACTTCAATTGGCAAAACCAAAGAGGTAACCCCGCCAATGCCAAGTATATTAAATATATTGCTACCAATTATGTTACCAACTGCAAGATCACTTCTTTTCTCAATTGCAGCAATAATCGAAATTGCTATCTCTGGGGCAGCTGTACCCACAGCTACAATAGTCAATCCAAGGATCGCCTCAGAAACACCAAGTATCTTACCTAACATCAAGGAGCCATCAACAAACAAGCTTGCTCCAAAAGCTAAGGCCGCCAAACTAATCACGATTTGCAAAAAAAGTACCGCTTTACCGTGCACGATATTTGCAGGAGCAACCACCTCTTCCGAAGTATTATGATCGTAGAAGATAGATTTGAGTACGTATATGGTTAATAGGGTCAACAATAACACCCCATGCCAACGAGTAATCTCTCCCCCAGTACACAGCCAGAAAAATACCAAGGTAAATAAAATCATCACATTACCCTGTCTGATGATGTCTATTCTAGATACGGTAATGGCCTTAAACAGACTAGTGGTAGAGATAACTATCAAAATGTTAACTATATTACTGCCAATGATATTACCAATTACGATATCTGGGTGATTACTCAAAATAGAATCTAATGAGACAGTTAACTCGGGCATGCTAGTACCACAGGCAACAATAGTTGCGCCGATCACTAGGGGACTAACATTAAGTTGAAGCGCTAACATGGTGGAACTAGATACCAAATATTTACCACCAAAATAGAGTAACGTCAGTCCAGATAATAGAAATAAGACAATCAACATGTGAGTAGCATCAACTAATAAAATTTGTATATACTAACTATATGTGCAATCTCACTAAAAATAAAATTTCTGTCATTAAGAGACAAAGAGTCATGACAAAAAAGTATTTTAATATCACGCGGATATTCCAAATTACCATTTTATACATTTTACATGCACAAACATCCTGCATGGCACATAGCCCAACAGCTGAGCATAGCGTAGTAACAAGGACTAACCAGAATGTGATAGTATTGGCTCAGCAACAGGAGCGAGCTATGGATGATAGAGCAAAAAAAGTACTAGATTTTTGGTTTAACCAACCTGACAAGTGGTTTGTAAAAGATCAAGATTTTGATCAACAAATCCGCGCAGAATTTTTGAGTTTGTATATATTAGGCGAGGAGCGCCAGTTACAAAGCTGGGAAAACAGCCCTCAAGAAATGCTAGCATTAATAATATTGCTAGATCAGTTTCCACGCAATATGTTTCGTAACAGCTCCGATATGTATCGAACTGATCCATATGCTCTTAACTTAACTCACACCGCAATTAACAAAGCATATTTAGAAAAACTAGATAATCAACAACAAGTAAACTTCATGCTAATGCCACTAATGCATAGTGAGAAGCTTAGTGATCAAGAGCTAGGTGTAGAATTGTTTGAAAAATACGGCAGTGCCCAAGCAGCAGATTATGCCCGCCAACATAAAGTAATAGTCGAACAATTTGGCAGATTTCCACATCGCAATGAACTGCTTAACCGTCCTTCAACAGCAGAAGAGCTAGAATTTTTACAAGATCACAAAGGCTTCTAGAATAGTCCTCCTGCAAGCAAATATTTTAACGCTTTGCTAACTTTAACCTAATTTACTTGCAATTTTTGTGCAGCTCCTTATAATCTTCATTTTACTACCTAACTGCCTAAACGCAAGATTTTCAATATGGCTGTATTACGATTAGAAGACGCAACTTTAGCATTTAGCGATATCCCGTTATTAGATCAAATAAGCTTACAAATAGACCATGGCGAAAAGGTTTTTCTAGTCGGACGCAATGGTATGGGCAAGTCTTGCTTACTAAAAGTCATAATGGGGCATTACAAACTTGATAGTGGTCGGGTACATATTGACTCAGAAGCCCAAGTTGCTGAACTACCACAAGAATTGCCCGAGTGCAATAACCTAACAGTATACGAATATGTTGCAACAGGATTACAAGAGTTAGGCAAACTTTTGAAACGTTATCATGAATTAACCAGCACAAATGAAATTACTCATGATGACGAGTGGATGAAAAATATTGAAGTCACACAAAAAAAGATAGAACAACAAAACGGCTGGGAATATGAAAACATTATTAATACCGTACTTACAAAACTTGATTTAGAAAGTGACAAGAAAGTAGGAGCCCTGTCTGGCGGATGGAAAAGACGCGCAGCTTTAGCTAAAGCATTGGTATGCAAACCAAGTCTACTGCTATTAGATGAGCCTACAAATCACTTAGACGTGACAGCAATTGAGTGGCTAGAAGAATTCTTAAGTAATTACGAAGGAGCACTATTGTGTATTACACATGATAGATCTTTATTACGCAAACTTTCTAAAAGAATTTTGGAGCTGGATAGAGGTGAAATCTTTTCATGGGACGGAGGCTATAATGCCTTTCTAAAAAATGCCGAACACCGACTAGAGATAGAGGCACGTCAAACAAAAGAGTTTAATAAAGTCTTAGCTAAGGAAGAAGCTTGGATTCGTGAAGGCATCAAAGCACGAAGAACTAGAAATGAAGGGCGAGTTCGTGCACTAGAAAAATTACGCCGTGAGCGCAAAGAACGTAGGACATTACAAAGTGGGCCTAAATTTACATCAAACCATGGTGTTGATTCTGGCAACTTGGTTATGGAAGCTACTAATGTAAACTTTAAACATGGAGATAATATCCTTGTCAAAGATTTTTCTACTTTAATCCAGCGTGGAGATAAAATTGCGCTTGTTGGCCCAAATGGTGTTGGGAAGAGTACGCTATTAAAATTATTATTAGGCGAGCTCAAGCCTCAATCAGGCCGTATAAGGATAGGAACAAAATTACAAATAGCATACTTTGACCAAATGCGTGCGGGGATCAACTTTGATGATAATGCAGTCAACAATGTTGCAGAAGGACGAGATACAATCACAGTTAATGGAAAAGATAAACACGTAATCAGCTATTTAGGAGACTTTTTGTTTTCTGCTGAGCGTGCAATGATTCCTGTAAGGATGCTTTCTGGAGGTGAGTGCAACAGATTATTGTTGGCAAAACTGTTTAGTTTGCCCAGTAATTTATTGATATTAGATGAGCCAACAAATGATCTAGATATTGAATCATTAGAGCTATTAGAGGAAGTGTTGACTAATTATAAAGGCACCGTATTATTAGTTAGCCATGACCGAGCATTTGTCGATCAAGTAGCAACTAGCACATTAGTATTCAGAGGGAATGGCTACATTGAAGAATATGTCGGTAATTATAGCGATATCCCAGCAATCAACACAAAACATAAAAAGCCATTAATAAAACCATCAGAAAAATCTGAGCCAGCCAAGGTCGAGGACAAGAGTAATCTATTTACTTCGGCAATGAAAAGAGAGTTAAATAATATCCCAGATAAAATAGATAAACTTGAAACAAAAATTGCTAAACTGTATTACACTATGGCTGATCCTGAGTTTTATGAGCAACCAACTCCTGAACAACGAGTTACGCTGCAGAAAACATCTAAAGCAGAAGATGATTTAAAGCAACTCTACGCAAAGTGGGAAAAATTGGAACAATTACGTAGTCAACACAAAGACTAAACAGGTCTACTTGGAGATATATACATGACATTTAAAAATTTAGGAGTATCATTAGATATTCTAAGAGCAATTAATGAGAAAGGTTACACTATACCAACACAGATTCAACAACGAGCGATTCCTGCAATATTAAAACGTGCAGATATATTAGGCCTTGCTCCTACTGGCACAGGAAAAACTGCCGCATTTACCATACCTATTTTACAAAATTTAAATATAAGCATAAAAGATAATTCCTCGCACAAATCCATCCGTGCATTAATTTTAACTCCCACTCGTGAGTTGGCTGCACAAGTTGGAGAAAATGTTAGAGAATACGCTAAACACACTCATTTAAAATCAGAAGTTATTTTTGGTGGAGTTAATATAAACCCACAAATCGCAAAGATTAAAAAAGGATTAGATATTGTTATTGCTACACCAGGCAGACTTCTAGACTTGTTAAACCAAAAAATGATTGATGTATCTAGTGTGGAGATACTTGTATTAGATGAAGCTGATAGAATGTTAGATATGGGATTTGTTCGCGATGTCAAAAAAATACTCGCCCTATTGCCGCGGAAGAAACAAAGTTTGTTATTCTCAGCAACACTGTCTGAAGAAATACAAATAATTGCTAATAAATTACTCCATAACCCTAAAGTAATAGAAGTCGCAAAGCGTAATAATACAACCGAGTTAGTGCAACAATTAGTGTATCCAGTGAATAAAGCTAAAAAACGAGAGTTACTGTCGTTTATTATAGGATCTAAAAACTGGAAGCAAGTTTTGGTGTTTACCCGTACGAAACATGGTGCCAACAAATTATCAGCGCAGCTCACAGATGATGGTCTTCCTTCTGCGGCAATCCATGGCAATAAGAGCCAAGGGGCACGCACACGTGCTTTAACAGATTTTAAGTCAGGAAAAATACGCGTATTAGTAGCAACTGATATAGCAGCACGAGGTATAGATATTGATCAATTACCGTATGTTGTAAATTTTGATTTACCACAAGTGCCAGAAGACTATGTACATCGTATAGGTAGAACTGGCCGCGCAGGCAATACTGGTTTAGCAGTATCGCTAGTGTCAGCAGATGATAGGCAGCTATTAAAGAGTATCGAACGCCTTACGAAAAAGACTATTTACCAAGAAGCTATAGATGGATATGTTTAAGGGCTCTGAAAGAGCTCTTATAACTGGATAAAAATACCGTATAAAGCAATAAAAATCCTACATTTTGAACTTCTTATGGCATTATGTGTCTATATGCTATGGTATATTTTTATTCGTAGGATACATACAAATGCCTGAGTTAAACCCAGCAGATCAAGCTTTTAGGGAATTACTGACTACAGAGTATGCTTTCGTTCAAGATTTAACACTCTTTGCGGCATCTGCTTCCATGTTGCAGGAAAGTATGCAACAAAGGAAAGGTAAAACCCCTAAATTAAGCAAAAAGGCAAAAAAAACTAAGACAGAGTTGTATAATGACCTTGTTCGTACACTTAAAGGTATAAAAGATCCCAGCGATAAAAAGGAATTTTTACAAGCATTGAGTGAATATACAGATCAAATATATGTCTTTCTAGAAGCACATCCCTTTTACCCAGCACGTAGCGTCAATAGCATTACTATAGAAGAGGCTATGAGCTTTGCTGAAAAATCTAGTGAGTCTGAGCAGGAATTTGTTAGGTTATGTTATGAGGGGACTAAGGTAGCTGATTTTAATAAGCGCATTAAATTCTCTGGTACTCTTGGTAGCGAGGTTATGAAAGCAACACAAAGAGGCATGCGATACATAATGTTAGCTGAAGCCTTACAGAAGCATGCTCTAACTATGCATGATAGAGATAATAATAAGTTAAAGTACATTACCCTTGCTGATGTGATCACAAAAGGGATTGGCACCGCCGGCAGAAGAGTAGATAAATTACTAAATGAAGAAGATTCTGCTAAACAACCAAAGTCTAATGTAGCTACATCATCATTTTGGGCAAGACTTATAGCCTTTTTCTCTAGAATGCTTGGAACTAGCAAGAAGAAAGAAAGTATACCTTCTACAAATACATCAATTACCGCAGCTACAGATATACCAGATACTAACTCAGAAGTAGGCAATAGCTCTCAAGTTAGCCCTCGTAGCTCTAATCTATCAATTACCTCAGATAGTACCGAAAACAGAACGGTTGTTAACAGTGCAGGTTCTCAGGATGCAACTAACAAAGATACACCATCTGCTACAAAACCTATGTTTGTTTTAAGACCAAGAAATGGTCCATTAAGCAAAGAAGACTTCATTAAAAAACCCAAAAGGGCGCGACCTAGGGAACCCGGAGATCCTATAAATCCAACACAAGCAAAGAAACTTAAAGAAACCGATAGAGAACAAAAGTTACCCGGGACGCAAGCACAAGATTCTCCTAAACCTAAAAATCCTAGTATCGAATAGAGAAATCAATTACGGCATCATATTTGGTGGCAATTTTCCTTGTAGGCCGCGCATCATCTTCATCATACCGCCTTTGCCTTTCACCTTTTTAAGTAACTTCTGCATTTTATCATATTGTTTTAGGACTTTATTTACATCCGCAATACTAGATCCTGAGCCATCGGCAATGCGTCTTTTACGTGATCCTTGAATTAAAGCGGGACGTTGTCGTTCTTTACGCGTCATAGAATCAATTACTACCACCATTTTTTTGAAGTGTTGATCTGGAGTCGCGCCTTTTACCTCTTTAGGCATATTTGCCATACCTGGTAATTTGTCTAACATTCCAGCCATGCCACCCATATTAGCCATCTGTTGCAATTGCTCACGCAAGTCTTCTAGATCAAAGCCTTTACCTTTAGCCAGCTTCTTGGCCATTTTATCCGCTTTTTCTTTATCTACTTTACGCTCAATTTCTTCTATCAGGGTTAATACGTCACCCATACCAAGAATACGTGAAGCAATCCTATCTGGATGAAATAATTCTAAAGCATCTAGTTTTTCACCAACACCTAAGAACTTAATTGGTTTACCAGTAATCTCGCGGATAGATAAAGCCGCTCCACCACGCGCATCACCATCAATCTTGGTTAATATGACCCCAGTCAACGGCAGCGCATCATTGAATGCTTTAGCGGTATTAGCTGCATCCTGACCAGTCATGCTATCTACTACAAACAAAGTCTCTGTCGGAGTAACAATCTTATGTAATTCTGCAATCTCAGCCATCATATCTTGATCAATATGCATACGACCTGCAGTATCCACAATGAGTACATCTTGATGAGATTTTTTAGCTGCATCAATTGCAGCACGAGCTATAGCTGCTGGCTTTTGATCGCTACTACTAGGAAAAAACTCTGCTCCTACTTCCCTAGCTACTGTTTCTAACTGACTAATAGCTGCCGGCCGGTACACATCAGCACTAACAAGCATTACTTTTTTATTAAGCTGTTGCTGCAGATATCGAGCTAATTTGGCACAACTAGTTGTTTTACCAGAGCCCTGCAAACCTGCTACTAAAAATACTACGGGCGGTTGGGCCTGAAAACTTAAAGTGCTATTCTCTCCACCCATAAGCTCTACTAAGCTATCATTAACTATCTTAACAAAATACTGACCAGGGGTGAGTTTAGCATCTACTTCTTGGCCAAGAGCCTGGGCCTTAACCTTATCAATAAATTCTGTAACTACTGACAAAGCCACATCAGCTTCTAATAGAGATTTGCGTACTTCTTGTAACGCTTCCTGTATATTTTCTTCGCTTAATTTACCCTTACCAGTAATGTTGCGTAGGGTGCGGCTAAGACGGTCGGTTAAATTTTCAAACATTAGTTATTGCCTTGACTTTATATTCTGACTTACGGAATAAGTTTGTTTCGTATACACTTAAGTAATGAGACATTTTAATGGCATTTGGCTTATATATCTAGGCCTTGGATTGATTGCCCTGGGGGTTCATGGGCTAGCCGCTCATTACGCCCACATTGTAGTATCAATTGTAGCACTCGTAATTTTTACTGTAGCCGCCCTCCAAGCTGGAGCAATCACCCTACAAAATTTTTTCTTAAAGCAACGTCCTGGTGATACTTACACAATACAAAGCATGCTACCACCGGTAGACGCGCTTCGTGACTTACTCTTCAAAACTCTATGGGCAGGTTTTGTTTTTTTAAGTGTCTCAATGTTAGGAGCCTTTATATTTCTACCAAATGTGTTAAACAACATCACTCCTGGCAAATTAATTCTCTCTACCCTAGCATGGGCTTTATTCGCTGCAATGCTGTATGGCTATCAACGCCATGGTTGGCGCAATGATGTAGTAAGTATTCGCGCTCTACTAGGATTAATATTATTAGGAGCAGCTTACGTGGTAAGCAAAATTTTTGGATAAAAATCTATGTCTCTAGAAATACTACTTGTCTGCATTTTCTTTCTATTATTATCATCGGCCTTCTTTTCTGCTAGTGAAACCGCTATGATGGCTATTAACCGCTACAGACTAAAGCATGATGCCAAAACTAATAGTACCGCTAAATTAGTATTTAACTTATTATTGAGATCTGATCTACTTCTGAGCGTAGTCCTAATTTGTAATAACTTTGTTAATATTGCAGCTGCATCTATTGCTACAATTATAGGTTTACGCTTATATGGTGACTTCGGTGCATTTATCGCCACCGTTGTATTAACTTTCTTAGTTCTGTTATTTTCTGAAATCACACCTAAAATTATCGCTAGCGAAAAATCAGAAACTATTGCTTATATTGCAGCTAGACCACTTAATCTTCTAATTAAAGGTTTATACCCAATTGTTTGGCTGGCAAATGCTATGGCTTCCGTACTATTAAAAATTATGGGTGTCAGGAAAACTCGTTCCAACGACCTGCTAACTATTGATGAACTACGTACCGTAGTTACAGAGTCTGGCAATGTTATACCTACACGTCACAAATCTATGTTGACTAGTATTTTGGACTTGGAACATATCACAGTAGATGACATTATGATCACAAAAGCAGATGTTGAAGGTATAGACTTAGAACAGGATGATGACACAATTCTCGCGCATATTCGTGGTTCTAAACATACGCTACTACCAATATTTCGCGGTGACATCGATGAAATTTATGGTATTATCCATCTGCGCGATTTATCGCGCAGTTTAACCGAGCATAAATTTACTAAAGCTCTACTACTTTCACTTGCAGACAAACCATACTTTGTACCAGAAGGCACTGCTTTACACACTCAGCTTTTTAATTTTCAACGCAATAAACAACGCTTTGGAATGGTGGTTGATGAATATGGTGCTATATTAGGCGTAGTTACTTTAGCAGATATTTTGGAAGAAATTGTCGGTGAATTTACTACAGACTTGCACAGCAATCCCAAGATAATTCCGCAAAGCGACAATAGCTTCTTGGTTGACGGTAGCACTAATATCCGTAACTTTAATCAAATTATGCACTGGGAATTACCGACCGATACAGCTAAAACAATCAGCGGGGCTATTATTGCCTACTTAGAAATGATCCCAACCCCCCGTACTTGCATATTGCTAAATGGCTACCCAGTAGAAATTATTACTATTCAAGATAACACCGTGAAGTCATGCAAAATTGGCCCAAGGATCACAAACGACACAGCAAATTAGACATTTTAATATAGGTCTAGGTGCACATTATTCTATAAGTCATATCTTAATATTTAACCAGCCTTAGCTATACTAAGTTGTATGACAAAATTTATAGCCGGCATACTTATATCTATTACCGCAATAACTTTAAGTGGTTGTAGCGAAGAAGAGCCTAAAGCAAAAGAAGAAATTGCTAAACCTGTCAAAACCATGACTATTGGTACTGCAAGTGACGTGGTATCTCGAGAATTTCCTGGTAAAGTGCGTGCTGCCAAAGATGTAACGCTATCGTTTCAAGTTCCAGGACAATTAGTAGAGTTTCCCGTTATTAAAGGCCAAGATATCGCTAAAGGCGACTTAATAGCAAAATTAGACCCAACAGACTATCAACTCAAAGTACAAGAAGCTCAAGCAACTTTTACCGAGCGTCAACTAGCTTTAGAGCGTGCAAAAGGACTATTACCAGATGGTTTCATATCTCAATCAGACTATGACAAAATTAAATCACAATATGACGTAGCCGAGTCCAACTTAGCTCAGGCCAAACAAGATCTAAAGTATACAGAGATTTATGCACCATATACTGGAAGAATTGCTGATACATATCCTGACAACTTTCAATATATAGTCTCTAAGCAGCCAATAGTGTTATTACAGGACACTACCGAACTAGATATTATCATCGATGTGCCAGAAAGCCTGTTAATAAGAATCGAAGATACCACTATGCTTAGTAAAGTGGCTGTATTTGAATCTGCACCAGATAAGAGCTATCCAGTAGAGTATCGTAAACATGTAGAAGACGCGGATCCAGCAACACAAACCTATAGAGTATACATGGGTTTAAAATCACCAGAAGACTTAACTGTATTGCCAGGTATGACAGCAACCGTAAAAACTGAATTTACACAAGCGGGCGCTCTTAGCAGACAAAACGCTTTTCTAATCCCATCTTCTGCTGTATTTGCTGATGAGCATGGCAAACAATTTGTCTGGATGGTTGATCAAAAGACTTCTAGGGTCAAAGCCCACGAAGTAATTGCCGGTGAGTTAAGCGGTGATATGATTTTAATCACTACTGGCCTGAAAACTGGAGATCAGATTGTTACTGCCGGGGTTCACTCTCTAATCCAAGATCAACTAGTTAAACCTCTACCACCAGCTCCGGAGTAATTATCTATGGATATAGCTAAGTTTTCCATAGATAAAAAGGTTATCACTTGGTTGATCGTTGTACTCTTTACCATAGGAGGTGCATTATCATTTGTTAATCTAGGCCGCTTGGAAGATCCAGAATTTACTATTAAAGAAGCAATGGTCTTTACTCCTTATCCTGGTGCCACTGCTATGGAAGTAGAAGAAGAAGTAACTGACAAAGTAGAAATTGCTATCCAAGAATTACAATATATTAAAGAGCTAAAGTCTAAGTCCTACCCAGGGATGTCAGAGATAACCGTTAAAATTAAGGACAAATACAAATCTGCTGATTTACCACAAATCTGGGATGAACTTAGACGCAAAGTAAATGATGTCCAGGGAGATTTGCCACCTGGAACCAGGCCCTCAATCGTAAATGATGATTTTGGAGATGTCTATGGCATTTTCTACGCCCTAACCGGAGATGGGTACTCCTATCGTGAGCTTAAAGAATTTGCTAAATATTTAAGACGAGAACTATTATTAGTACCTAATGTTGCGAAAATCGTAATAGCAGGCCAACAACAAGAGCAAATTTTTGTAGAGATTTCACAAGCACGTCTATCCCAACTAGGTATAGCACCTCAAACTATATATGATACATTACAAGCGCAAAATCTAGTATCCAAATCTGGAAAAGTACGTGTCGGTGACGAATTAGTACGTATTGACCCAACTGGCAGTCATAGCTCTGTTGAAGAAATAGAAAACGTAATTATAACTCAACCAAATTCAGATAGATTAATTTACTTAAAAGATATTGCTCACGTACATCGCGGTTACATAGAAGTTCCAAATAATTTGATCCGTTATAACGGCAAAGATGCCATAACTTTAGGGATCTCTATCGCAAGTGGTGGCAATATTACAGTCCTTGGAGATCAAATTGATGAGAAACTAGCCGTAATTGAAGATTACTTACCTGCCGGACTAGAGCTACATGAAATATATCACCAACCCACATACGTAAAAGAGTCAGTACGTAGTTTTGTAGTTAGCTTAGCCCAAGCCGTGGGTATAGTGATTGTAGTGCTACTTTTCTCAATGGGACTACGTAGTGGACTAATTATTGGCAGCATCCTATTATTGTCCATTCTAGGTACATTTATCTTTATGAAGATGTATGCCATTGATTTACAACGGATCTCACTGGGTGCATTAATTATCGCATTGGGGATGTTAGTTGATAATGCAATTGTAGTAACTGAGGGGATCTTGGTTAAAGTACAGAGTGGCGCAGATGCAAAAGAGTCTGCTAGCGACATTGTAAGACGCACAAAATGGCCATTGCTTGGTGCTACTATTGTCGGGATCCTAGCATTTGGCCCCATAGGCCTGTCGGATGATAGCACCGGGGAATTCTGTGCTTCACTATTCTATGTTTTACTAATTTCATTAATGCTAAGTTGGTTTCTTGCAATAACTACTACTCCTCTATTTTGTTACAAGTTTCTAAAAGGCGCAACTCAAGGAACAGATTCAGCAGCCAATCCTTATGACACACCTTTCTATCGAGGTTATAAACGTCTATTAGTCTTTTGTTTGCGAATACGTTGGTTAGTCGTTTTTACCATGATAGGACTGTTAGGTTTATCAGTCTACGGATTTGGATTTGTAAAACAAAGCTTCTTTCCAGATTCCATGACCCCAATATTTATGCTCGATTATTGGCGCACTCAAGGTACAGATATACGGGCTGTAAGCGATGATATGCGTGAAGTTGAACAATATATTATGGATATAGATGGTGTTGATTCTGTCACCACATTTATAGGTGGTGGTGCATCACGCTTTACCCTTACATATAGTCCAGAGCAACCAAATACCAGCTATGGGCAATTTTTAGTTAAAGTAAATGATTTTGAACTTGTAGCCCCCATCTCACAACAGGTATTAGCTATGCTAAAGCAAGACTATGCTTTTGCAGAGACTAAGGCTAAGTATATACGACTTGGACCAGGTAGAGATGCAAAAATTGAAGTGCGCTTCTCTGGTGATGACCCAGTAGTATTACGACAACTGTCTACTCAAGCTCAAGCGCTTATGCGTGAAACTGGTGAAGCAATCGATATCAAAGATGATTGGCGCCAAAAGGTTAAAGTTGTACGCCCACTCTATGATGAGGCAAAAGCACGCGCAACCGGGATCCAGTTGCCAACCCTACGTGAAGCACTTAACACCAATTTCTCTGGTACACAAGTTGGTGTATATAGAGAAAGCGATGAGTTATTACCAATAATAGTACGCCCACCCGATAAAGAGCGACTTAATGTCTCTTCTATAATCAATCTACAAGTATGGAGTCCAACACTTAATCAAACCGTACCAGTAGAACAAATGGTTAATGGTTTTGCTACAGAATGGGAAGATCAATTAATACGCAGACGCGATAGAAGACGCACCATAACAGCGTCAAGTGATCCAGCTACAATCAATGCTAACGCACTATTTGCAATGGTACAACCAAAAATTGAAGCCGTGGACTTGCCCCCTGGATATACTATGGAATGGGGTGGTGAATATGAAGATCAAACCGATGCCAATGCCGCACTCTCCAAAGAGATACCCAAGGGACTACTAAGCATGGTAATCATTATAATATTGATGTTCAACGCTGTTAGCCAGCCAATGATTATCTGGCTGACAGTGCCTTTAGCCTTTATTGGGGTAACGCTAGGATTACTAGTTACCGGCGCAGCATTTGGCTTTATGCCCCTTCTAGGGCTATTGTCTCTTACTGGGATGCTAATTAAAAACTCTATCGTACTTATAGATCAGATTGACACAGAGATTAGTGAAGGCAAAGAGCCATTTGATGCCATAATTGACTCTGGTGTATCACGTGCAAGACCAGTTTCTTTGGCTGCAGCAACCACTGTGCTTGGCATGATCCCGCTACTACCAGATGTATTTTTCTCTGGAATGGCTATTACGATTATGTCCGGACTCACATTCGCTACCGCATTAACACTAGTATTTGTACCAGTGTTATATGCGATATTCTTTAAAGTGCCTAATAAGACTGTAGTATAGAATTATCACCAAATAACAATTAACTTAAAGAATCTAAAAATTGGATAAAACAGCATGTTTATTAATAAACAACTATAGTGTTACATTTTATTGCCATATCTTTTTGATGCTTTCGATTCTACTTGTTCTAACCTAGAATGCAACTTACTAATTACACTATCTAACTCTATAGGAACAGAGAGCCTCATGTCCTTTATTATTGGACCCATTATAGGATCATCCTTCAACCCTAGATCACGCATATTTATCCCTAATTGAGCAATGTCAGTCTTTTTAGCTTCCATAAATTCTGGTTTTTTAACATCATCATATATTTGTGATAATCCAAAATCTATTATCTCTATTTTTAATTTTTTGGGATCATTCTCATTCTGAAGCATTATATTACCTAGATTTAAGTCATTGTGAATTAGCCCAACATCATGATATTTCTTTAATTCTGTAGCCATTAACAAAGAAACTTTTAAGACGAACCTTTGATCATTAAGTAACGTTGAAGGATTGTTTTCATCAAATAAATCTACAAGCGGCTTGCCTTGAACAAGCTCTTGAATAAGATACCCCTTATCCTTAATTTCACTACCATATATCCAGCGATCATCTCTACTACTATCCATATCTTCACTACCTTCCATTGCATCTCTGCAAAAATACCACTGAGGTTTCTTTAAGCCATTATTTGACAAGTGCTGCATTACTGCATGTTCTTTCAATGCATCTTCACTATGTGGCATGACTTTAACGCAGTACTCAGCACCATCAATTACTAGGTCTATGCCTAATACCTTACCTTGAGTGCCGTGTCCCACTATGCCCTCATCAGCTCTCTTACCTCTCATCACTGCTGCCAAGGTGTATACACCATTATCAATATCTGGAATAGCTAAGAATGAGTGTTCCACCCTGAAATTTGGGTCTACACCTAGAGATTTCCAATTTTTTTTCACAAATCTCTGTAACGCTTTTCTAGAGACTTTAAATGCAAATTCTTCATCTAGCCCTGAAAGACTTACACTACTTTCACTATCACTTGAAGAATCGGACTGTGAAAAGCTATCAATCTCACGGTGATTCCTAGCAGCCAAAAATTTTCTCGCAATATACTGCTCTATGTAAATATCAGAGCTACTTCTTCTTACTTCTGCAATACTCCTTAAGGCCTTGTGCCACTCTTCATCTTTGCTTGGCAAAACTACCCCCATTTTTAATAATGGTTTATATTTTAGACAGAAGGATATACAAATAGTTCATATCAAAGCGAAGATTTTAGAAATACACTGTACCTATATACTGTATTCTCTCATATTTCAGAATTTATCAAATCTAACAACAATCACAATTAACGCCTAGTAACTTAATATTACCTGTAAATTCCCGTATATAATCCAGGCAAAATCATATATACATGTTGCCTTGTCTACACACTGTATATATTTATCTCCAAGTTGAGGTCATAGACTTGTCACCTCAATATACTATGGAATGGGCTGATGAATATGAAGAGAAAACAAATGCCATAATTGACTCTTGTGTATCACGTGCAAGACCAGTTTCTTTGGCTGCAGCAACCACTGTGCTTGGCATGATCCCGCTACTACCAGATGTATTTTTCTCTGGAATGGCTATTACGATTATGTCCGGACTCACATTCGCTACCGCATTAACACTAGTATTTGTACCAGTGTTATATGCGATATTCTTTAAAGTGCCTAATAAGTCTATATAATGATTAAAAAAATGTGACTTTATTTAAGCCAACAGCATTGTAACAATCTGGATATAAAATCCGCATAGCAGCCTCTGATTTAGGATCATGCAGAACTATATGTAGTTGTTCTATCGATAGCTGTAACAATGTTTCCAAAGACATAGCATGTTCTTTCACAAGCATAAGAACATCGTTATATCGTTGTAATAATTCCTTTCTCACTAGGGGATCTAATTCTAGCAGGTGTGAAACTGTTAAATTAATGTGTTTCTTTAAGCGTATCATTTCATCTGAATACTCTAAAATATCACTACATAATTCTTTATTTAAACTTTGCAACTCATGCAATGACAAACATTTTTCGTATACTAGCTTCATAACCAAATGCGGTTTAGATGACGACACTCCAGCAAGCATGAACTCAGGTATTTTGGGGAATAATTGCTGCTGAGGCAAATCTAACCATAAGCGCCACCCAGGCTCCCCAGCAATATGTAGCTCCGCATCTATTCTAGCATCTTTTTGTAATTGTGCAGTTGCATCGTCATCATTTATAATCCTTATAATCAATGCTATACACATTAACTCTACAGCAGTCTTTATATCTTTCGGAACTACTTCTCCTAAAGCAGATAAATAATGCTCTTGTGCTCTCTTTAGGCCATGCTCACCGTATTTTACATTATTATTAAAACAAAGATCATTAATCACTTTTAAAGCACGAACAAACTCAATATTGCTTTGGTGTTGTTCTCTATCTAGACTTCGATTGTGAAGCATATCAAGATAGTAATTAAATGTATCACAATCTTGACTAATAGATCTTTCCAAGTAAAGTATTTTTGTTCCTAGATTACACCCTGTATATTCATTAATGACTTCACTATAAATCCCTTCTTCAGCAAAAAATCCATCTAATACTTCTTTGTGTGCTTTGGGCAACATATATCAATCTCTCTATTATTTTTTAAGGGGGCGCAATCATCACACATATGTGACACATTATCAATTAGGTATATATACAATTTATTTATCTCTTTTAACACAATCGACTTGAATGCTTGTGCTTACTAATTATTCAACTAGACACTTAAGTGCATGTTCACTATTTGACTATTTCGTGGATATGTTACATAATTATGCCAATAATAATTATGTAACTAAATAAAAATGTCTGGAAATAAGTGTAGCGGCAGTTCATCTTTCGATCCTGCAAGCAAATATAAAAAAATAAATCGTGTGAATCCCATTGCCTTCCTACGTGGGGAAAGACAAACTGATGCTGCTAGCACTGCAGTTCAGCAAAGCCCTGCGACCGGCAAAACACGGGCATTTCCTGGTGCTGAATTAGATATTGAAAATATACGCTATCGCCAAATTGGTGTTACATCCGGGACAGATGGCAATCATAAAGTATTAGCTGTTGGAACACCGGACAGAAAAACTGAAGGTATTGATATAAGTGCACTTAAAAGTAACAAGCTTTTTCTATCAGCTAGCACGCAAAAAAACTCCGCTTGGATTATACAGAAATTAGCAAACGCAGGCTTAGATTATAAGGTTCTTGAGAATTTTAAAATTCCAGAAGAAATGATGGATGAAACTAAGACGATAGACTATATAGTCCCTCAAGATTGTGGTGCAGCTGATAGAAAAAAAACTAAAGCTGTGATGGGTACAGAAGCTCGCAATGCATTTGTTTCCCTAGCTAAAAGCCTTACTGGTAAAGAGCCTCTAGAAGCCCAACAACATGAATTACTAAAAACTTTTCTGGATTTATTTAATTTTGATACACAAGATGAGCACGTACCCCGTGCAGAATGGTGCCATGTAATTGCAAGAATGCTGCATGAGAAAGGCGCTAATGCTAACTACTATGACAATTTAGTTGCTGCCACATGCTTTGTGAATACTCGCATGACGTTATTTGAATCAGTTGCCAAAAGATTTGCACAAGATGGCCATGATGTAACACTACAAATATCATATCGTTGCTTTAAAGGTACAAGAGTACTTGCTGATAATATCGTTATGACCTTAGTTATTGATGGTCATACATTTAATCTGACTATAGAGCCTTTTAAAGTACCGAGCCCTGATGAAATAGGCAGTGTACAAGATGCTGACTATATATACGATTTTATAAAAAGAACACTCAATGCAGAAAAACCAACAACAATTGATAGGAGAGAACATACAAAAGTTGATAACGTAAATAATGAAAAGGAATCTTCGCTATTATACAAAGAAGAGGAAGAAAGTCCTATTTCTACAAGTAACCCTTACAGTACATTTGGCTCATTGTTTACCAGTTATTCATCTCGTGACAAAAATGGCTTCCTAAAGAAACTAGAAGAGCCCTCTCCACTAAAGCGTGATGAAAAAAGACCAAAGATAGTAAACTCAAGCGAAAATACATCAGAACAAGACGAATCGAGACATTCCCTATCTTTTAAGCCCCACTAACTAGGTGATACTAACTTATCCTCTAAATCCTGTTTTTTGAAAAACGTAGCTCGCCAAGGGAATCCCTTAAAATTAGTATAAGCATACTCGCGTAGTTTAACTAAAGGGGTGGTGTTACTTAGCTTATACTCCAATCTGCCCAACAGTGAATATTTATAAATCTCTGCATCTTGGGTATAGAATTCATACAAGCCAGGTTTACGATATGCTGTCGCGATGTAATTATCGCGAATAAAAGTATATTCCAAAAGTTTCACCTTATCTCGGTGATGATATGCTAATATGCCAAGAATTGGTTGGTCATACAGATGCTCTTTTAGTTCAGGGGATTCACGGTCATCTCGTAAAAATACTTCTCTATTTTTACAATTTTCGAGCCACTCGGAAATAAACTGTCTAGTAGTAGCCGTATTCCGCAACACCATGAAACATGCGACAACATTTGGTCCCTTACGACACTCGGTTGAATTGCAATTGAGCTTTTCTAAAGTAGTTAACTGTGCTTCTTGATCTCTACTTAAATTGGGATGCTGCAACAAGATAATATCATGCTTGCGCGTTACAGCAATTAAATCATTTATGGGTCGTTTGAATAAGGTATTGCTATCACCATATACCAATATAGCGTTTTCTGGTATTTGCTTTAGGGTATCAACAATTATCCATGGCTTCCAAATCCAATACCCCGCCCCTCGTTGATTAGCAAATACATCTGCATAATCTGCAATAAAATTTGGATCTAAAAGCTCTTTGCGGTAGTTAAATATAAAATCAAAACCTTTATTAATTGCTGACTGATTCATAGCGTTACGGTTCTGAAAAAATATATCGGCAGAGTCAGCATATGACACCAAATATACTGGCTCAGAGTTATTATTTTGGATTACCGGTTGTAGAGATAAATCTCGGCTTTGCATAGCCATGTAAAATACAACGATGCACGATAACAATATCAATAAGGCAAATACCCAGATAGTTTTTTTTACAGCAGACATGCGCCACCTACACCTTTATTTATGCCAAACATATTTTAAAAACTATATTACCTAACTATCTAAGTTGTGTAAACTTTGTAGTGATTACATACAGTTATGATATTATATATCCGCCATACAAAACTTAGCCACCCAAATTATTTATGGTTATTTTGGCTAAAAAATTAAATTTCTACTTGTTTTATTTAGCAAAAGGATTAATATCTTCTTTGAGGAGCATATAATGTACGGGGAATATAATCTGTATATATGTTCACTTAACTGTACTTACAGCAGCAAGGACTGGGAAGTTTATCTACGGTTCCGTGCTTGCATCATAAAATCAACATTAGGATAAAAAAACAATATTAATTGGGGAAATAAATGCCGCTTCAACAAAGGTCTTCTGGCATAGATAGAGAGAGGTTAGCTAAAGCAACTTTTCTACATCAGGTTAAGGAAAAACATAAATTTCATACTTCTCATGCAGTTTTACTCATCAGTGTTGGTCAGCCAGTACACGAAGGTGAGAGACTACGTGCAGTAATCCAGCTTATCAATAAAAACTTCAAATCATGTGACATAGCAGTCTGTGATGTTCTGCAACGCCATTCTATGCAAATCACCAAAGATATCGACGAAGAGCAGGCTTACAAAGAGTGCCTCTCTGAAGGGCGGAAGTGGCTAGAACGTAATCAAGAATATATCAAAGAATTACAAATAGAGCACAATATTTTAACCTGGGAAGAGTTTTTATTAAGAAAAGATTTTCAAACGCATATAAAAGATATTCTAGATGAGTACAGTAATAATATAAATTTTAAAGATGCTATGCAGAATTCTATAAATGATTACGTATCACGCCTTGATAAAAGAGTGAAAGCGCTAGACACGCAAAAAGCTATAGACTGCTGCTTCAACTATTTAGCAGAAGAATCTGCAATTATTATGAAAATGTGGCAAGAACGTGCATATGATTACATTGTATACCCAGGAAATATTCCCAAAGTCCTTGAAGCAGCACGAGATAAATTTGTAGTATTTGAGAATATAGATTTGCTTAAATGGGTAACAGTATATGTTAGAAGCAGATCAAGCAAATAAGGGAATGAGCAGTATGAAATCAAGCAATCCATTTGCAGACTCAAGAGAATTACTAGAGAATCTTCCAGGCCATGTGTACTGGCTTGACAAGAATAACGTATATCAGGGTTGTAACCACACCCAAGCAAAGGCTTTCGGACTCGCTTCTATAAAAGACATTATTGGCAAGCGAAATATAGATTTAAAAACCATATCAAAGGATATAGCCGAGCAATGGGATCAGAATAATATACGAGTATTTTCCACGCAGGAGGCGCATACGTTTGAGGAAATGTCACGACTAGATACAGGTAAAATTACTACTGTATTATCGCGTAAAAAACCCGTTTTTGATATGGATGGTAATTTAGTCGGACTGCTAGGTATGTCTCTAGATTTATCTTCTAAGAATCAAATAGAGAATATGCTACGCAAGGAAAGAGACGAGCTTGGTCTTGCACTTGATAATATTATTTCTAATCTGCCAGGTCACGTATACTGGCAAGATACCAATAATGTTTTCCTAGGTTGTAATGAAGAACAGGCTAAGTCGGCAGGCTTAAAGTCTCGTTTCGATATAGTAGGCAAAACTAATTATGACATGCCTTGGCGCGATCAGGCACACTTATTAAACAGCATTAACAATGAGGTTATGAAAACTGGCTTGGAATGTTCTGTAGAAGAAGAAGCTATTCTATCTAACGGCAAAAAAACTGTTTTTATCTCTAAGAAAGTACCATTACGAAATAGTGATGGAGAAACAGTCGGTATTTTAGGTATCTCATTTGATATATCTGAAAGAAAACAAATGGAGAAGAAACTTGAAGAATCTAAAAAACTTGCCGAAGCTGCTAGTAATGCCAAAACAGAATTTTTACAAAATATGCGCCATGATATACGTACCCCGCTATCAGGTATTATTGGATTTTCTGAATTACTCAAGGTAGAAAATGACTCAAGCAAAATTAAAGAATATGCACAAGATTTAGAGGGCTCTAGCCAGGAACTGTTAAGATTTCTAAATGGCATATTAGAGTCTATCAATGTCGCGTCAGGAAAAATTCCATTACTTAAAAAACGTTTTGATCTACGAGAAACCTTAGATAGCGTAGTTAAGTTAAATAAATCTGTTGCTATGTACAAAGATTTAGATTTGTCGTTTGATTTTGATGAAAGGATCCCTAAATATCTACTTGGTGATCCAACACGTATTTATCGAGTGGCATTAGAGCTAATCACTAATGCATTAAAATTTACTCAAATAGGGCACGTTAAAATTGCTGCTAGGCTAAAGTCAAAAAAAGATAGAGATATTGTTGTTGAATTAATAATTGAAGATAGCGGTCCTGGTATTTCTGCAGACATGCAAGATCAGCTATTTGTACGCTTTAATCGTGCCCAACCATCTTATCAAGGGATATGTAAAGGCTCTGGCCTTGGATTATCAATTATCAAGCAATTTATAGACGACATGGATGGTGAAATTGATGTTGAAATGGGAGAGAGGGATGGCACCAAATTTACCTGTTTGATTCCATTAAAAATATCGCTACTAGCTGTTCCAGTAGACACACAGCTAGAAATAGAAGACACTGAAATGTTAAATCTTGAACATAAACCTTCAATTCTTGTAGTTGAAGATCACTTAATATCTGCCAGTGTTGTACAGAATATTTTAGAGGGGCAAAACTGTGAAATTACTGTTGCGACTAGTGGTGAGGCGGCAGTACAAAATACCGTACAAAACACTTATGATATGATTATTATGGACGTAGGTTTACCTGGCATGGATGGTTGTGAAGCAACTAGACTTATTAGAACTTCGACTTCTACACAGAATCTAGATGTGCCTGTTGTAGGATTAACTGGTCACATAGGTGATGAAAAACGGCAAATGTGTCTTGATGCAGGCATGAATACAGTACTGATTAAGCCATTTACCATAGAAATGGCAATTAAGATGTTAGGTGATTTTGTTGTTGATCACAAAAATCAGGCTACTATACCATAAGGTATAGTAGTCTAATCTATATTCTTAAAAGCCAAGATTTCTGTTGCTGGTTTACGCTCCCCAGTACAAGAAATCATGCGCGGGGCAGGTAATTTTTTCACTTTAAATCCTAAGTCTTTATATAAGCTAACAATCCGTTTGGTAGCCTGGTTTGAACTAATTACTGGTCCTGTGTGTCTATCTAACCAATGTGCAAGTCGTACTTGATCATCCCACACAAAATCTTTAGCAACATATTTAGTAAATTCAACATCATATGGTGGGTCAGCATAGATTAATTCATCACCTTCCAGCTTTAACCGCGCAAAATCTCCATGCTTAAATTGCCAATTAGTAAATTGGCTCTTATATTCGCCAAAATCATTCCTATATCGAATACTTTTATGCTGTCCAAAAGGCACATTAAACTCACCACTATTATTGAACCTACATAAGCCATTAAAACCAGTACGAATTAAATAGTAAAACATTGCTGCTGCTTGCTTAGTCTTATGTTTCTTATCATAAATTAAAGCATTAAATGCATCTCTAGTGGCATAATAGTAGTGAGCATCATTTTTTAAATCATGCTCAATTACTAATCCTTTACGCACCTGTTGGTAAAAGTTGATTAAATGTACATTGGCATCATTTAGAATAGCGCTTTTTGGATCAAGACCTAAAGCAACAGCCATACCTCCAGTAAAGGGCTCTACTAATTTATCAGTCGGCAAGTTGTGCCATATGGATTGTAGCTTAGGGACAAGCCAGCGCTTACCACCGGTCCATTTTAAGAGTGGCTTCAACTTTACTATTTCCTAGTAATATGGCGGTTTAATCTCATCAATAACCTGACAGTCAGTAGTTGATATCTTAGGAATGGCATATCTATCACTTACTGGTAAGGATTTTGCCGGAAACTTTATGGGCGGCAATTGTCTAGCAGCTGTGTAACCAGGCGTTTGACAGCATGCTGTCATACATAAACTCATAAATATCATCGCGATATAGCGCATTGTTCCTCACTTATAGATATGCCCGCCTTCTTGAGGGCTTCCAATACCAAAGTATGCATTGGCTGCGTCAACGGCGTCAACGGCAATCTAATTCCTGTTTTAATCTTCTTCAATTGTGCTAATGCCCATTTACTTGGGATAGGGTTAGTCTCGGCCATCAGCGCCCTATGCAATAATGATAAATTATTATTGATTTCCTCGGCATCCTTAAAGTTACCAGTTAGACATAATTCCATCATTTGTTGCATTAATTCTGGGGCTATATTAGCTGTAACTGACACTACGCCATTACCACCGGCACGCACAAATTCTAAAGTAGTACCATCATCTCCACTTAGCAAACAAAATCTATCTGCAACTAATGCTTGCATTGCCGCAACACGGGTTAAATCTCCTGTTGCATCTTTGATACCAACTATATTTTTGATATGCGCAAGCCCTGCCAAGGTTGCTGGCTGTAAGTCACACCCAGTACGTGAAGGAACGTTGTATACAATAATTGGTAGATCAGTACTATCTGCTACCGCGGTATAGTGTAACGCCAAACCTTCTTGCGTCGGACGATTATAGTATGGAGTTACCACCATACATGCATCAACTCCACAAGCAGTAGCTGCTCTAGTTTCATGTACTGTAGCAGTTGTAGATGCAGAACCAGTACCAGCAATAATTGGGATCCTGCCAGCAGAAGTTTCAACCGCTGCCGACAATAGTTCTATACGCTCGTCCTGGCTTAAAGTTGCACTTTCGCCTGTAGTACCATTTACCACGATGCCCTTAGTGCCTGCATTAATATGCGCTAAAATCAGCTCTCTAAAGCTTGGAATATCAATTGTTCCATCTGAGTCCATTGGGGTGACTAAGGCAACTATACTTCCATTAAACATTTACAACTCCAAAGACAGTTTTTAACATTTCACTTAAGAATAATTAAGTGTAGATCATACGCACAAACCAGGGATTTCTCAAACGTACATAGAATGCCCCACCAAATTTATTATCTCAACTAAATAAAAACATATAATAAGACATTTATCATACTTTATAACTGGGTTATACAAGAGCTAAATCATATAATTGACAATAAATAACTATAGGAATCTATATTTTTTTTGGTACAATATTCAGTACTTTTAACTTAGATAAAAATAACTAACTAAATGAATAATTATCTTGTAGTTACAGCACTTGGCGGCGATCAGCCTAATATAGTGAATAAATTTACCCAGAGCATAACCAGCTGTGGGGGAAATATTTTAAATACACGTATGACTACGCTAGGAAATGAGTTTGCCATAATGCTTCTGGTAGAGGGCGATTGGAGTGCGATTGCAAAGATAGAAACTAGCTTACCCAGCATTGAACAAAAGTTAGGCCTCGTGTCACAGCTGCGTCGCACAAGTCAAAAAGACCCAGCTCCTAAAACTATGCCATATATAGTACAAGTAGTAACTATAGACCGTGGCGGCATAATAAATGATTTAACCCAATTTTTTGCTAGCCAGGATATAAATATTACTGATATATCAGCGCATGCTTATAATGCACACTCTGGCGCCCGGATGATGACACTAAGCCTGCAAGTGAGCATCGATGTAGAAATACATATACCTAGCTTGCGTGATAGGTTTACCTTGTATTGTGACACGCTTAATTTAGACGCCAGCATGGAACCATGTAACTAAAAGGTAAAACAAGACTGACTGCTTATCTTACCGCGCGTCGCGCAGCCTTACGCCTAGTATTCTTAGGCCATGCATTAATAACGGACTTAACTAATGTAGCTAATGGGATGGCAAAGAACACCCCCCAAAAACCCCAGATTGCACCAAAAAATAAGATAGCAATAATAATTGCGACTGGATGCAAATTTACCGCTTCAGAAAATAACAATGGCACCAAAATATTGCCGTCTAAAAATTGCACAAACAGATATGCATACATCATCATCGCCAAATCACCTGTTAGGCCACCTGAAAAACCCCATTGCAAATAGCCAACCATAAATACCGGGATAGTCACTACTACCGCACCAATATATGGGATCACCACTGACAAGCCCACTAAACTAGCTAACAATAATGAATAGTCTAAATTGAAGTATAAAAATACAAAATAAGTAGCTACGCCGACAATAAATATTTCTGTTATTTTGCCGCGTATATAGTTACCCATTTGCTGAATCATTTCATGCCAGACTTTGCGCACCACGCCCCGTTGCTCAGGCAAAAAACCTTTAAGCCACGAGATAATTTTATCTTGATCCCGTAAAAAGAAGAAAACCATTAATGGCACTAAAATTAAATAGACAACCCAGGTTATAATCCCAGGAATAGCAGATATTGTTGACGTAATAGTTTGTTTACCCCAACTCTGCATTTCTTCTAAAACATTATTTGTCATAGTGTCTAGGTATTGCTTGGATATATAATCCTGTCGCTCACTAACTAATTGGCTCATTAGTGTTTTGCCATTTTGTATAAAGGCTGGGATTTCTGCCAAGAAGTTCAGCATTTGTTTCCATAGCAACGGAATTAGTAACAATAGCCCACCAAGAAACAACACTATAAATAATAAAAATACTACCCAATATGCCAGCTTGTGCGGCGTACCGTATGTCTCTAGTAGATTCACCCAACATTGCAATAGAATAGTAATAGCAACTGCAACCAAAACCGGCATTAAGATGCTACCAAAGGTGATGACCAGCGCAAAACCACCGATTATAAAAGCTAGCAACATTACCGCTTCTGGATCAGATAAGTAATGATCTAACCAGCGTTTAAGCACCTTAATCATGCAGCCTCCAATATAAAGTAGTAACGTTCAGCATTCTGCCAAGTACGCACTAATTTATGTCCATGCCGACGAATGAATACTTTACAATCCAAAGTGAAACTAGCATCAGTAGCAACAATCAACAACTTTTCTCCAGCAGTTAGCTTACTCATTTCTAATTTGGTGCGCATTATTGGCAATGGACACTTTAAACCGCTAGTATCTAATTTGTGCATAGCAAACCTGGTCACTCTTTAAAAAGTGATAGAATGTTCTCAAACTATACAGACATAAGCAAGCGTAATGTTCCAGAAAATCTTTGCCATACTCTCTATAATAGCCCTTTTATCGGACTGTGGCGCAGTATATGCGAGCCAATTGCCAGATTTGGGGAGTGAGTTTCGTGCAGAGCTAAGCGTCGCTGATGAGCTACTCATTGGCGAGCATATGCATCGTGAGCTTAGATCATCGGGCATGTATTGCAAAGATCCCCTAGTGCAAGAATACGTGCGCTACCTTGGCAACCGGCTCACACCACACATGCCAACACCTTATGACCACATACGCCCTAGATTTTTTGCCCTGGAAGACCGCACTATCAACGCCTTTGCTTTCTTTGGAGCCCATGTAGCAATTAACACCGGGCTGATAGAAATTACTGAATCCGAAAATGAAATTGCTGGCGTACTAGCCCATGAGTTGGCACACGTTGCACAACAACATTTAGTGCGTATGGTCGTCGAAAATAAACGCATGCTACCAATGGCTCTAGCTGGCTCTATTGCGGCGGTAGTTCTAGCTGGCCCAGAAATGATAATTCCCGTGCTAGCTGGACACATGCAGCATATGGTTAATTTTACACGCCAAAACGAGCAAGAAGCCGATCGCATTGGTATGCAGATATTAGCAAAAGCAAAATTTGACCCGCACGGACTTCCTATGGCCCTAGAGCGCTTGTCTGACAAACTACGCTATGAAGCTAAGATCCCTGAATATCTACGGTCTCACCCCCTATTCGAGTCAAGGATATCTGATACCCGCCACCGAGCTGATATGCTTCCTGCTACGCGTAAAACCGATTCGCCTATGTATAATTTGATAAAGGCTCGCATCTTAGTTGCCAATACACATAACTTACAACAATTGATCCATGACCTAAGCTCACAAATTAAATCTGCTCGGCACGCCAATGAACTAGCCACTAAATATGCCTATGCATACGCTCTACTCCAACTAGGTAAAAATGCTGAAGCGCTAAAAGCTATATATGCACTAGTCAATAAGCATCCAAACAACCTCATCGTACAAATGACCGCTGCAGATATAGAAGCAAGCAATCATAAATACAAAGAAGCACAAATGCGCCTTGAGCAACAACTAGAGCTACATGCAGATAGCGAATCTCTGCAACTGCAGTATATAGATTTACTTATCAAGACTAGCCAAGTACCGCACGCTATAAATACATTAGAAAATTTAAAAGCTGAACATCAGCCAGATATATTTTACTATAGCTTACGTCGCCAAGCAGAAGGTCTAAGAAACAATAAGGTAGGTGTACACGAGGCAAATGCCGAGCTACTTTTTCTTGCAGGCAACTATCCCAAAGCAATTGCAGAACTACAAATAGCTTTACAAGAGTCAACAATCGACTTATCCATACAACATAGAATAAATACAAGGATAACCGCTATAACAGATTTGCAAACACGCCTAGACAACGTCTAGCACGCAAGAAAACAATTAATATATTGGAGCGTCTATATCGTTAGGATTAACGTAGCGTGGCGGTGTTCCCGGCCCTTGGGGTGATTCATCAGGAGTACTTTTAATTCTGTCTACCTTCTCACCCATAAAGCCACCAGTCGTGTCTAGAAACGGTAAAGCAATTGCAACAATGCCCAGAATTAAGTACATAACTGGTGTTGTCAAAGGCACTAATTTGGGATTACGACGATGGATCTGAAATTGGGTAAAAGCAGCAGCAATCAACAATATACCAACCACTATAGCTGCAGCCCACAGCATCTTTTGTAAAAAACCCCCGCCTTGCGTTAACACGCCAGAGAACTCAGCTAAATCTACAGCTAGCACAGTACCAGAGGCAATTAAAACAAAAGTGAAAAGTACGGTTAATCTTGATTGCATTATTTCTCCCTATGCTCTAATTCTAGTAGAAAATTTATTAGCCAACCAAAGCACTCTCTTAGGGATGGTGGGTCGTGAAGGATTCGAACCTTCGACCAATAGATTAAAAGTCTACTGCTCTACCAACTGAGCTAACGACCCCCGTTTTTGAGCTGAATTATATACATGAAGACGACCTTTTAGCAACTGTTTACTGAATTATTAATATTTAGTTAATCGACAAATAGAGACTGAGGGCTATACACAAATTGATCAAGGACGCCATTTGCGATATGCTGACGACAGTTTTAGAAACAACATATGTTAGAAAGTAAAACAAGTGGATTGGTTAATTTACAAAAGTATCTTTTGGATGCAAACTCATCTGTCTGCAGAATCTTTAACCCTATGGTTATTTCTTACCTGTGGTATCGCAATCTTGCTGTTACTTAAATACTATGGACTCTTCGGCCTCTACGTCTACAACTGCCTAGCAATTATCTTTGCCAATATTCAGGTTTTACGTGTTGCAAGTTATAACTTGTTTCCTGAGCCGGTAGCTCTAGGTACAGTACTATTTACCACTACATTTTTAGTCAATGATATTATCACTGAGCATTATGGTGCCGAGCAAGCAAAGCAATCTGTAAGCCTTGGCTTTATTGTGCAATTACTCACAACCATTTGGATGGTGTTGGCGCTTGGACATCCAGTGCCTGCAGACTCTAGCGGCCAGGCAGCGCATCAAAGTTATCTAGCAATGCTGCAAATATTTTCACCATCAGTCAGAATTTTACTTGCCAGTCTTACAGCATATTTGTGTAGCCAATGGTTAGACATATATATATTTAGCACGCTGCGTAAAGCTACTGCTGGCAAATTCTTATGGCTACGACAAAATATTGCAATGTTACTGTCAGGCTTACTAGATACTTTTCTGTTTAGTGCTATAGCATGGGTGATTCTAAGCGATATGCCCATTTCATGGCGTGAACTAATGATGACATATGTTATATCAGCACAAGCAGTAAGAGTTTTATTAAATATTAGTTTTACTCCCTTGATTTACCTCAGTTATAGGTGTGTACCAAGAAATGTCGCATTTTCAGTTTAAAATTTTACAAGCAGGCCCACAGCAGGCACGTATCGGCAAATTATTTACCCCACACGGCGTAGTAGACACTCCTGCCTTTATATTTTGTGCAACTAGAGCCGCAATGAAATCTTTGACTATAGAGCAGATGCGCGCAGCTAATACACAAATTATTTTGTCTAACACCTACCATTTAATGCTCCAACCAGGTGCAGATGATATGCAGCGCCATGGTGGATTACAAAAATTTACCGGCTGGCATGGGCCAATGTTGACGGACTCTGGTGGTTTCCAAATATTTAGTTTAGGGCAAGGCACAGTCGCAGATGAAATTAAGGGACGCCGCTCTCTTAAGCAAGCAAAAACTCTGCTTAAAATTAATGAGAACGGTGCTCTATTCAAATCATATGTTGACGGCAGAGAATACTTACTTACACCAGAAGAGTCTATAAAAGTGCAACGCAAACTAGGCGCTGATCTTATAGTAGTCTTAGATGAGTGTACGCCGTTCCATGTAGATAAATCATACACTGAATCTTCCATGTTACGCTCACATCGCTGGGCAAAACGCAGTATGGATGAGTTCATGTCCCACGATGACGGTAAACAAAAACTATATGGTATTGTCCAAGGTGGCATATACGATGATCTACGCCAACAAAGTGCTGATTTTGTTAATCAACATGATTTTTTTGGCAACGCAGTTGGTGGCTCGCTTGGAGCAAATAAACAACAGATGTATGATGTTGTTGCATACACAATGAACATTTTAGATCGCACTAGACCAACACACCTCTTAGGCATAGGCGGTATTGAAGATATTCTACATGGTGTATTACAAGGAATAGATACTTTTGATTGTGTCCATCCAACACGTATTGCCCGCCACGGTGGAGCTCTAGTCAAGCCATGGCATAGAGATCAAGATAGAGAGCACCTAAATTTACGTAATCACAAATACAAATTAGATCAAGATCCAATAGAGCCAGACTGTCCATGTGCTGCCTGTAACAATTACAGTCGTGGCTACATTCACTATCTGCTTAAAACAGAAACCTCACTGGCATTTACCTTAATTGCACAACACAACGCCTTTTTCATGAATGATTTTATGCAAAAAATTCGTGTAGCCATTAGTGAAAATAGATACATGCAGTTTTTTGCCGAGTGGAGCACGGCTAACGTTGTGGACAAGATTAGCGATCAGGTTATATAATTTACTTTATGGCAAATATCAATGAAATTTTGGATTTAGTACGACTAGATAAGTTTCAACTTGAATCAATAGTTAGTGCTTTCACCAAAAGCTTTTTAGCAGATGACAAGCTATGGTTATTTGGCAGTAGAGTCAATCTTAATGAACGTGGCGGCGATATTGATCTCTATCTAGAAACATATATAGAAAATGTTGACACAGCCTACCAAGCGGAAAACAAATTTTTACAGCTAGTATGGGCAGACATTGGTGATCAGAAAATTGACATAATTATCAACATGTTAAAGTCTAAAGATAAATCATTGGCAATATACGATACTGCGCGTAATGAAGGAATAAGATTAGTATGAATGAAAGATATAAAAGCGCCTTAGCTATATCAGAAGTACATGTAAAACGTATACAACTTGCACTTAGCGAATTAAGTAACAGCATACCTTTAACCACTGACAAAATTGCTAACTTGAGCGTAGAAGAAATTTTGTACTTAGAGCTACTTACGAACAGGTTTACAAAATTGCAAGACTATATGGGCAATACTCTTTTTGACATGTGCATAGAAAAGCTAGGAGACGTGTCTGAAGGTCTTACTATTATAGACAAAGTCAACAAAATGGCCAAAGCTAAGATAATAGCTTCAGAGAGTGCCTGGCGTGAATTTAGAGCAGCCCGTAATCATATCTCACATGAATATCCAGACAGGCCAGATCTAGTAGCCAAGTTTATCAACGTGACCATAGGACTAGTTCCACAACTTATACAGTGTGAAGAAAATATTCGCAAATGTCTTAGCAAATAATAGCTATTGTCTAACGAATTACGTAGCGATCTGCGGCTGCAAGATATCTATCGGTTTTTTGAATATTCGTATAGTCAATAGCAAGCTTACCCCCAATAATACTAATAAAGAAGATATTACCAAGGCATAAGCATTAGCACCGACTATATCCAAAAGGATCCCAACTAAAGAGTTTACTAGTGCACCACCGCCAATAATCATCTCAGCATGCACTCCTTCTATAAAACCTAATTTATCAAACTCGGCACGCTTCTGAATATACGAGTAAGACACAACCTGCATACTAGAGCCAAGTCCTAAAACATAAAAAGCACTACTTAGTAAAACTGTGTTACTAGGCAAAAAATACTGCACAAAAACTATCGCGGAGATTACAGAAATTATACCCGTGATCAGTACTTTGCCATATGCTAATTTATCCTTAAGTAACGTCAAGATAGCGCATCCTGACAACATACCCCAATATATATACGTAGTAATAGATGCACCTACATTGTACGGAACATTAAGATGGGTATTTAAAAATGCCACCCCAAAAACTGACCCAAACAAAAATACTGGACAACTCAAAACCCCAGCAACTATACCTATATCCCAAAATTTATTCAGAGCAGCAAAATCTATTTTTTGCTTGGATGATGGTGAGTCTACCCCGGTCTGTGTATATAGCATAGCCGCTAAAATACAAGTTAATGACAAACCAAATAAACCAATACAAATACAAGCCTGACGCCACCCTAAGAAGTCTGCCAACTTTGCTAATGGCGCTTGCGATAAAATACCACCACATAAACCAATAAAAATCACTCTATTGACTATATTATGTGCTGGGGTAGTTTTAGCAAAACTTGAAACACACTTGATACAACTTATTAGTGCAAACGCACCTAAACTCAGCCCAACAAATATCCTGGTAATTACTAGCTGTGCATAGCTATTTGCCAAGCCAAATAGCATAATGCCGATCGCTCCCATCAAGGTGTTAAAAATAATAGTTTTCTTAAGCGGTAATTTATCAATCAATAATCCTGCTGGGATCAGCATCAATACCATAGCATAGAAATACGTGGCGCCTAAGTAACCAGCCTTCGTAGCTGATAAAGAAAATTCTTCCACGATATAAGGCTGCAATACATTAAACATAGTAAGATTAAAGTATTCGAATAAGAAAAAGCTGCCCAACCCTAGCGTGAGCAGGGCATCGTTATACCTATATTTGATTTGCTTTGACATTGTTGCATATTACCATATATTTTAATTTAGTTCACTAATGACATGTTTTAAATAGTGAACTATACCTGATATATACACTTAAAAAAATCTTGACATATCATTGTTTTTTATTTAGCCTGCGCATCCCTTCTAAAAAAGGGAATTTAACACCGAACAATCAAATAATAGAGGTATAAAAAATAATGAGCGGACAACTGTTAACACCGGCCTTTAGTGCACCAAAAATGGACCCATTTGTTGTTAGAAATGGAGTTATTAAGGTGAGAGATAGAGAAGTACCAATAAGAGAATTATTTCAACAGATCAATGCAGGAGTTCTCAGTGGGCATCTTAAACAATTAGTCTTGATAAACGTAACATTTACTAATAACCCCAATGGGGTATCTGGAAGCAATGAATGTGAATATGATTTGCTACTTAAGGAATTTGAGGGTGTGTTGGAAATAAGAAAATCCTGGGATAAGCAAAACTTTTTAGTTGAAATTACAGTCGAGAATCCACAAGCTGCTCCTAAAGATAAAGAGCAGCTTGGAAAACTTTTAAAAGCTTTTAACCTAATGGACAGAAAGTTTTATGATAATCTAAAAAGAATCAGACCGAAATCTACGCCAAACTGATAATTCACATCATACTTGCTAGTGTACTACACTAGCAAGTTGCTAGTTTAAAAACTACCGTCCCTCTTGCTGAATCTTTTGTAGCCTAGCTTCTGCTAAGCGAGCTCTTGAAGTGCCAGGGTTTTCTGCGACTACTTTGCTTAATAATTCTTTTGCTTGCAACCAATTTTCTTGATCAAGCTCAATAAAACCTAGTTTTAATAATGCATCTATAGCTTTGTGATGCTCGGGAAAACTTTGTAACACTGTATTAAATGATTCTTTGGCTTGTGTTAATAGCGAGCTATTTTCACGTTGTTGTTGCCATTGTAATAAGTAAATTTCCCCTAACCAGTAATATGCATTTGGTGCATAAGTGCCTTCTGGATATTGCCATAGTAAATCTTTAAATTCTGTGATAGCTGCAACATAGTTTTTACTACTCATATGTCTATAGGCTAAATCATACAAGGACTTTTCTGTCTTTGGAGTTGTGTTGTCTGCAAGTTCTTCCTGCAGCTCATCACTAGTAATCTCAGCAACTGGGACATTGTGTGCAACTGGCGGTGGGGCAATTACCGGAGCAGATACTTCTGCTACATGCGTCATTTCTTCTTTATCAGTCGTAGTACGAGCTACATGTAAGTTTTTTACATAATGCTCTTGCTCTTCAATTCTACCGCGTAGATCACGCACTTCATTCTGTATCTGATCTAATTGATTGATAAAGTTAATATTTAACTCATTTTCAACAATATTCTCTAAACGTGCAACTCGTGAATCTAGAGCAGACTTTGCCCAACTCCCGTTAGGCAAAGTCGTACTAACTACCAAAACCCCAACTGCTAGCAACGATTGGGTAAAGCGCATTAGTATCGCTCCTCATAATCAAGTTCTGCACGACGATTCTCAGCCCAAGAGGTTTCACTATGCCCAAGCTCTAGTGGTTGTTCTTTACCATAGCTCACTAATGCCATGCGCTGTCCTGGAACACCCTTAACCTGCATAAATCTCTCTACAGATTTAGCGCGTCGCTCGCCCAAGGCAATATTATATTCACGACTACCACGCTCATCGGTATGCCCAGAAATTCTTAACAACAAATCTGGATGGTCCTGCATATACTTAGCATGTACGCCTAACACTCGTTTATCTTCTGAGGTAAGCTCTGAGTCATCATATGCAAAGTGAACAATGCGCTGATTGAGCAGTGCTAATTCCTCTTCGGGACTAATGTCTTCACCATAAAAACTATTAACCGTTCTAATTCCATCACTAGTATCGGTGTAGGTATTCTCGGAGTAACGCTGACTCCCAGCGCTAGAGCCACCACAACCAATCATACCTGCTGCAGTTGCAAACACAGCACTTAACAAAAGAATTTTTTTAATAGACATGTTTATCTCCTATTCGGCTAAAAACGGCGACCAAGCTGGTTCCTTAACGTTACCATCTTGTACGGGGATGCGCATCCTGAATTTACCATCCAAGGTTACGGCTCCCAATACATTTTGACTTGCCTCACTCATTCCATAAAGTACCATAATTCCATTCGGCGCTACAGAGGGTGACTCATCAAGTTTTGATCTAGTTATTAATTTAACTCGACTACCATCCATATCTTGCACCGCTATATTATAGTTGCCTTTAGAGCTTTGATGCAGCATAACTAAGTGTCTGCCATCAGGTGTAATTGATGGTGTGGCATTATAGTCACCTTGGAAGGTTACGCGTGCTACTTCACCAGACAATAAATTTGCTCTATAAATTTGTGGTTTGCCGCCGCGGTTAGAAGTAAAAAATATTGCAGTGCCACTTGGGTGCCAATTGGGCTCAGTATCTATAGAGCCACCAGTAGTTAACTGCACTAACTCTTTGTTGAGTAAATTTAAAACATAGATTTTGGGGGAGCCATCCTTAGATAATACTAATGCTAATTTTGTACCATCAGGTGACCAGGCAGGAGCTCCATTTATCCCCGGAAATTTTGTTACCACTTCTATATTACCTGTTGCTACCTCAACAATATTTGTTGAAGCACGGTTATCTCTAAATGAAACAAAGGCAATTTTTTTGCCGTCTGGTGACCACTTAGGTGACATTAATGGATAATTTGCAGCTAGTAATGGTTGATCATTATAACCATCAGCATCTGCAACTGTGAGAGTATGGACTGTCTCACCCTTAACTCGCTCTACAGTAATATAGGCAATCCTGGTAGAGAAGAAACCTCTAATGCCGGTAATTTTTTCAAAAACCAAATCACTTATATGATGAGCTAAAGCACGAAATTGACCAGGATATTTTTCTGTAAAGCGTTTGTGCAAAATAGGTTTGTGATTGCCTTTATAGACATCCATAACTTGTATTGTGACATCATACATGCCTCTACCGCGGGAAATTACCTCTCCAGAAATCAAATTTGCAGCACCAAAATTTTTCCAATAGCCTAAATCTTGTTCATCATGGTCTGCATCATCTACCGATAAATTTCTAAAATGGCCACTATTATGTAAATCGTTCCCTATAATTTCGGCAATATCCTCAAACTCTACAGCGCGATCTATTGGATCGCTTGCCTGCTTGGTATTAAAAGGTAAAATTGCGATAGGGATCCCTGTATCTTGACCACCAGTTATCTCTATATAGAGTGGTTTTGCTAACACTGTGCTACTTAGCAACAAAATTATTAATCCTCTAAGTAACATCTTGCTCTCCATTTCTAAAAGACAGAACTATATCGCGTAGCTTCTCATATACTTCTTTGTCTTCTGGCATATTAAAAGGAGCGGTTTTGAAGACAGCTGCTTGCGACATCTCGTCATAAGCTGGGTTACCACTAGACTCAACAATACTAGCACTTAATATTGCCCCATCAGGCAAGAGCTGTATTCTTATCTTACAACAAATATCGCCTTCAAAAATTGAAGACAGTATCCTATTGTCTTCTATAGATTGGGCAAACTCGGCAGTAAAACGTTGCACTTCATTTTTAATAAAAGCATCACGTTGCGCCTTAATCTTCGCTTGCTCTGCTTTGAGAGCAGAGGCTTTGCGCTCTGCCTCTTGTTTGCGTGCCAACTCCTGCTGCTTGACTAGCTCTTGTTTAGCCTTCTCTTGTGCTGCTTTAATTTTTTGCGCCTCAGCTTCGGCTTTAGCCTTTTCCGCCTTAGCCTTCTCTAGGGCTTGCTGCGCCGCTGCGGATTCTTGTTTTAACTTTTGCGCATCACGCTTCGCTTTTTCAGCATCTTCTTTTGCCTTCTTTGCTTGGCGCTTATCTTCAGCTAATTGTTGTTGCTTACGCTTCTCAGCTAGAGCCTGACGCTGATACGCTTGATCAATTGCTTTCTTATCTACCACTCCGGCTTTGATCACTTGCTCTTCAGGCTTTGCATCTGGATGCAAATTAACTTGCAAAGTTTGTGGCTTGCTAACCGAATAGCCTACAGTTACTAAAGCTATAGTGATAATGATTATGTGTAAAAATAAAGATAATCCAAAACCACTTAATAATTTATCCTTTAACATTGCTTGTCTCAAGTCCTACGTTGGGTACACCTGCTTGTTGCAATAAAACCATGGTTTGTAAAACATTATCGTAGCTAACAGTTTTATCAGCTTTGACAATCACCGGACGCTTGGGGTCACGCTGCAACGCTGCTGCTACCTCAGCTTGCAACACTGAACTGTTAATTGGACTACTGGGAGCTGCGCTAATGTTCAAAAATAGTTTTGCTTTCTTATCAACACTAACTACTATCGGCATTGGTGCATTACTTGCGATAGGCTTTGCGCTAGCAGCTGGCAAATCAACTTCTACACCTTGATTAATGATTGGGGCAGTAATCATAAAAATCACCAACAGAACCAACATAACATCAACATAAGGCACAATGTTTATTTCTGCTATTGCCCGCCTTCTACTCATCTATTTGCACCATTTTACGTTGTAGTATGGCAATAAATTCCTCAGTAAAATTCTTATACTTGATGGATAAGCTATCAACCTGTGCAATATAACGATTATATGCAATACCAGCAGGGATTGCTGCAATTAATCCCATAGCAGTTGCAATCAAAGCTTCCGAAATACCAGGGGCCACCATCGCAAGTGACGCCTGCTGTACAGCACCAAGCTGACGAAATGAATGCATAATGCCCCATACAGTACCAAATAGCCCGATGTATGGACTCATAGATTGAATTGTTGCTAGCAAGGGTAAATTACTTTCTAGCCTTGTTTCTTCATTACTAGCAGTTATACGCATTGCACGTTGCACCGCCTCTATGCACAAGTCCGGGTCTTGCACATGCAATTTTTGCATACGATTGTATTCCTTAAATCCAGATACAAAAATTGCTCTAAGCCCTTCCAATCGATGCTCTTTTGGTGACATCTTGCTATATAATTTTGCAATATCTGTACCGGACCAGAAGGTATTTTCAAAATCATTTGTTAATTTTGCGCTATCACGCAAAATTTTTCCGCGTTGAAAAATTAACGTCCATGACACTACTGATGCTAACAATAATACTAACATCACCATTTTTACCAAAAAACTAGCATTGGCTATTAAACTCAACAGCGACATATCCGCATTCATCGCATGATCTCCTGTTTTAAAGCTGCCGGCAGCGGGGCTGGCCGCATATCCTTATTCACTACTACTAATTTTACCTTAGCTTCACATAACAAGCCACCACTTTTGTCAGGAAGGTAAATATTCTGATGGTAAACAACACTTGCACGCGCCACATTAGCTACTGCTGACTCAATTGTAACTAAATCATCTAGACGTGCTGGCTTATGGTATTTCAAGCCCAATTCAAAAACTGCAAACTGGACACCATGTTCTTTTAACAATAATGGTAGTTCAATACCTATCGAGCGCAAAGACTCCATTCTAGCCATTTCACAAAAGCGCAAATAATTTGCATGATACACAATTCCAATAGCATCAGTATCTGCGTAGTAAATACGCTTTTGCATACTATGTTGCAACATATTTATCCCTCTAATGCAAAATGTGCAATTGCTTTATCGGTAACCACTCGACCTCTTGGAGTACGCATTAAATAACCCTGTTGAATTAAAAATGGCTCCAGAACATCCTCTATAGTCCCCTTCTCTTCACCAATTGCTGCTGACAGATTATCTATCCCCACTGGTCCACCAGCAAATTTATCTTTAATCGCCTGCAGTAAGGCTCTATCTAAACTGTCAAAACCCGCCTCATCTACCCCCAATGAGGTTAGCGCAAAATCTGCAATGCCCTTAGTTATAACCTGTTGCCCTTGCACTTGAGCATAATCTCGCACGCGTCTTAATAGCCTATTTGCAATACGCGGTGTCCCTCTAGATCTTTTAGCAACTTCCATAGCGCCTTCTGGTTCAATAGAAACTTTAAAAATTTCTGCACTTCGAGTAATAATTTGTTGTAATTCAGCAACGTTATAAAATTCTAAACGTTGCACAATACCAAAACGATCGCGTAAAGGCGAAGTTAAAGAGCCAGCTCTGGTAGTTGCTCCTACCAAAGTAAATGGGGGCAAGTCTATCTTGATAGAACGTGCAGCAGGCCCCTCGCCAATCATGATATCTAATTGCCTATCTTCCATTGCAGGGTACAATATTTCTTCTACAACTGGATTGAGTCTATGTATTTCATCGATAAACAATACATCACCAGCCTCTAGATTAGTTAAGATAGCTGCCAAATCTCCAGCCTTATCCAATACTGGGCCCGACGTTTGTCTAAAACCTACATTCATTTCTTGTGCAATAATGTTTGCTAAAGTTGTTTTACCTAAGCCAGGCGGCCCAAATATAAGGATATGATCTAATGGCTCATTACGTTGGCGCGCAGCGGCAATAAATATATCCATCTGCTCTCTTACTTTTGCTTGGCCAATATAATCACGCAATAATTTCGGACGCAGGGATACATGTAACTGCTCATCTTCTGCAGCATGCGAGGTTGCTATTAATCTATCTTCTTCTATCATAACTAAGCCCTATTTAACCAATTCCTGTAGAGCACCTCGAATTAGCGTTTCACTGTCAGCATGCTGATCTTTTAGCTTACTAATTGCAATATGCGCATCATTTTGTTTATATCCCAAAGCAACCAATGCACTCACAGCATCTGCTTCGGCTAAGTTAGTGCTTGGCAAATCAAGCTTATCCCCAATTTCTATAATTATTCTTTCTGCAGTTTTTTTGCCTACGCCAGGGATCTTGACTAAACGTCCTGGATCTCTATTTTGTATACATTGCATAATATTTGCCACACTCATGCCAGATAATATAGCCAAAGCTAATTTTGGGCCAACCCCAGATATCTTTAAAAGTTTACGAAAAACTGCTCGCTCATTCTCTTCTAAAAATCCATACAGCTGATGAGCATCCTCACGCACAACCATATGTGTTAACAAAAATATTTCATTATTTTCTGGTGGTAAAGCACATATTGTAGTTAGAGATGCTTGTACCTCATAACCAACACCATGTACATCAATAGTAATAAATGGTGGTTTTTTAGTGATTAAATTACCTCGTAAATGGGTAAGCATATTAGCCTCTTATCTGTAAGGAGTTAATGTGGCAAATCGCCACTGCCAATGCATCTGCAGCGTCTTCAGCGGGTGTTGCGTTTAAGTTAAGCATAACTTTAATCATATGCTGCACTTGGCTTTTTTCTGCATTACCATAACCAACTACTGCCTGTTTAACTTCACGCGCAGCATACTCTGCTACGGGTAATTCTTTACATGCTGCCGCAACCATGGCAACACCACGTGCTTGACCTAACTTTAGTGCGCTTGCTGCATTCTTGTGTACAAATACTTTTTCTATTGCTGCTTGTGTAGGTTTGTACTGCATTATGATTTGGCTTAAATCCTCAAATATATAACGTAAACGCTCTGGCCAAGACTGTTTGCCAACCTTAATGCAGCCACTAGTGACATAGCTTAAGTTACGACCTTCTTGTCTTACAATCCCATAGCCCATACTAATGGAGCCAGGGTCAATCCCTAAAATATGCATGCTCTATTTCTGCGCTGCCTCTGTTGCAAAAATTGCATTTGTATAAACTGATTGTACATCATCCAGGTCTTCTAATACATCTATTAGCTTCACAACCTTCTCCTGTATTTCTGGCTCTAGGTTAACCTCAGTACTTGCTACCTTAGTAGTATCAGCCATCGCTAGTTTACAGCCATGCTCGGTTAATGCACTTTTCACAGCAGAAAATGTATCAAAGTTAGTCTCAACAACTACACTACCATCATCTTCTGCCTCTATATCGTTGGCACCAGCTTCAATCGCAACTTCCATCACTTTATCTACATCAATACCAGCTTCTACTACAATTTGTCCAACAGAATTAAATAAATAAGCAACTGAGCCACTAGTACCTAAATTACCCCCGTGCTTAGTAAATGCATGGCGTACTTCAGAAACTGTACGATTACGATTGTCACTCAGGCATTCCACCATCACAGCCACCCCTGCAGGTCCATAACCTTCATACACAATTTCTTCAACGTTTTTTTCACCCTCGCCACCAGCACCACGCTTAATAGCCCTATCAATAACATCGCGAGTCATATTTGCTGACAAGGCTTTATCGACAGCTAAACGTAAACGAGGGTTAGCAGCGACATCACCACCTCCAGCTCCTGCGGCTACGGTGATTTCTCTTATAAGTTTAGTAAATAGTTTTCCACGCTTGGCATCTTGTTTTTCTTTACGAAATTTTATGTTTGCCCACTTACTATGGCCTGCCATATTAGCTCCTATTGTCCGCTTTAGTTAGTTTTTGCGATATTATACAAGATATGGAGCCAGCTGATAATGGCTATTATTTGACTATTATGGTGTATGACTAATCTCAACCCGGATTAGCGTACAAATATACTTGCTGTGCTGTGGATGGATTGTATAGTACAGGTTGCAAATTCTTGTACCCAAAAGGAGACTTTGTTAAATCTAAAGGCCGCGACTCTCCCAAGCGGATGTCTTTATTTAAATTAGCTGATCTATCACTGAAGGCATTAGTTATTAATGCCGTAGAAAATTTAGGTACAATATTGGTCATAAAGTACTTAATATCTGAGTTAGGCCAGTATTGCAAAACATCCTTTACAATTAGCAAGTCTGCATTTAAATCCTTAGCAGCAAATTCTGGTAAATCTTCATTGTACAAGAACAGTACATTTGATTTGCCATAACGTGCTCGATTACGTGTGACTAAGTCTTGTACAGTTTCATAACAAATGTATACCTTATCATCAGGAATATTAATCTGACGCATGAACTGCCAGTCACCACAACCAAAGTCGACATAAGTTGTATAATTAGGATCATCGAAATAATTTTGTAACAACAGCATGTAGCTACTTATACGCTCAGGATTAGACTGCACTCCCGAGTAACGACGCCACATACCGTCTCTATAGATTTGGGTAAAAATTTTGCTATGATCTTCCGGATATAGCCAGTAGTAGAACTCTTGACGATATGTATAATAATTTTGAATAACTAGTAGCAATAGCAGAATGCCAATCAATGTACAGTAAACCTGCAATCGCCTCAAAAATTTGGGATCACTAAACATTTTGCATTCCTTGCATAAGATCCAATGTGTTTTAAGAAATATAGAACCAAAGTTTGCATAAGTAAAATCATTAATTAAGTTGCAACGCTTAGTAAAAGGGGCGAATTAATCGCCCTCTTTAACATCAATTTTCTTAGCCTTCCTCTTAGTGATCTTAGGTATAGTTAACTTCAATACGCCTTTATTGCACTTGGCTAATATATCGTCACTTGCAACATCATCTGGAAGTGAGAACGTGCGTGAAAATTGACCAAAGTAGCGCTCGGTTCTAGTATACCCTTCTTGCTCATCTTTACTCTCACTAGCTCGCTCACCCTCTATGGTTAACATATTACCATCCATATGCACATGAATATTCTTCGGATCTACTCCTGGTATATCAGCGTAAACAATATATTTATCTTCTTTGACCTGTACGTCTACATGCGGAGTCCATCTAGTGTAACTAGAGTCATTAGTAGTGTCATTAGCTAGCAAAGAGCTTAGCTCATTTTGTAAAGTATCTAAAAAACCATTACCTGATCGGTATCGTATAATGCTCATCATATATCTCCTATTTTACTTAAAGAAGATATATGGATGAGCAAAATTATTTCAAGGGTACTTAAGTTAAGACGTCACTCTTAGCTTGAGTATTAGTAGTTTGCAGTTTCTTGATCCCAAGCTCTTGCAATTGTTCAGCATTAACATCGGAAGGAGCTTCTGTCATTAAACAACTTGCTGACTGGGTCTTAGGAAAGGCTGTCACATCCCGGATAGAGCTAGTTCCACAGAGCCACATCACCATACGGTCAATACCCAATGCCATGCCACCATGTGGAGGACAACCAGACTTCAGAGCTTGCAATAAAAACCCAAACTTTTCATCAGCTTGATCTGCAGAAATACCCAACAAGTCAAATACTGCTGACTGCAATTCTTGATCGGCAATACGTACCGAGCCGCTACCAAACTCCGTACCATTAACTACTAAGTCATAAGAACGGGATAACATCGATGCAGGATCAGTATTCTTAAACTCTTCTATGTTGGTAACTTTGGGACTAGTAAATGGATGATGCATAGATATCCAACGTCCATCTTCTTGCTCAAACATCGGAAAATCTGTTACCCATAGCGGATGCCATGTATCAGTTATTAATTCTAACTCTGTACCAAGTTTACTGCGCAGTGCAGCTAAAGATTCATTAACTAATTTAGTATTACCTGCACCAATAAAAATTATATCGCCAGTCTTCGCTCCTGTTTTAGCTATTAAGTCGGCAATATTCTGATCATCTTCAATATTTTTAAGTAGTGACGATTGTAATCCTTCACGCCCTTTATCTACATCATTAACTTTAATATAAGCAATCGTAGCAGCGCCATGTTTTTTAGCAAAATCTGTTAGTTGATCTAAGGTCTTGCGAGTAAACTTAGTTGCAGCTTGTGGTGCACAGATAGCTGCTGTACGCCCTGCCTCGGCAAACATTGGTAGCTCTATATCCACCAATACTAGCGGATTACGTAAATCAGGTCTGTCAATACCATATTTTTGTACTGCATCAGCATACGTCATATGCGGGAACGGTGACGGTAACTCTATATCCTTGGCCTCTTTAAATAAGCGTGTCACCATTTGTTCAATGATTTGCATAACATCACGCTCTTCTACAAAAGACATCTCTAAGTCTATCTGGCTAAACTCTGGTTGCCTATCAGCACGTAAATCCTCATCTCTAAAACAGCGTACAATTTGATAATAGCGGTCAAATCCAGACACCATTAATAACTGTTTAAACAACTGGGGGGACTGCGGTAATGCATAAAAGTTACCTGGATTTACTCTACTTGGCACCAAATAATCACGCGCACCTTCTGGAGTAGCTTTAGTTAAAATAGGTGTCTCAATTTCTAAGAAATTATTATCGGTTAAATAATCACGCATAATTTTATTAACCTTGGCACGCATTAACAAATTTTCTTGCATCTTAGAACGGCGTAAGTCTAAGTAACGATACTTAAGACGCACTTCCTCAGAAGCCACCTGATTATCATCAGGATAAAACGGTAATGGCACAGTTGTGTTTAAAATTTCTAAATCTTGTACCTGAATCTCTATTGTGCCAGTGGGTATATTATTATTTACAGTCCCTTCAGGGCGATTCTGCACTGTACCAGATACACACACCACATATTCCTTACGCGCGCGCTCCGCAACATTAAACACTGCAGCATCTGGATTAACTACTACCTGCACCAAGCCAGTACGATCACGAATTTCTAAAAAAATTAATCCGCCTAGATCACGACGATTGTGCACCCAACCGCATATGCTTACTTCTTTATTTATTTCAGCGGTGCTGATTTCACCACAGTAGTTAGTTCTGTATCTCATTTGACTTCTCCCCTGATACTCAGCAAAATAGCATAGTGAAGCGTATACATACAAGGTATATATACATAAGTTATAAATTCTTAGCTGCAGGTTGAGGAAATATGTTGTCATTAATAAAAATCGTGATTGCTACAGGTTTTGTCTATTTGTTATGGTCAGTAACAAAATTTGTATTACGTGTCCGTAAGATTATGACAACCCTACGCGGCGCAGCTGGGATGCACAAAGGGCGTCAGACACGACCAAAACAAGAGCCACAAAAAGCAATGGTTAAATGTGCCCAATGCCAACTATATGTAATCGACAGCGATGCTATAAGCCAACAAGGCAATTATTTTTGCTCACCAGAGCATGCTGCGGCTTTTCGTTAATAGAATTACTAATTGTTATCACCTGTATAAGTGCCTTTGCTACCGCAGGATTTTCTGCACTAAACAAGCTATTTTTCAATAGAAATCTTACCCAAGCGGCCTACAAACTTGAACTGGCTTTTGCTCTTGCCCATAGTATCGCTGTCAGCAATAAATGCTCTGTAACCCTTAAACCTAGTTGTGGCTCTGATTGGCGCCATGGTATTAGCGTACTCTCATCTAACCATTTAGCTAATAGAGACATAAAAATACCCCCGCTCAAAAACACAGTCATTTTATTGCAGCAAAGTGGGGTAAATGGACAAAAGGTTGAAATACAAGCAAACGGATATTGTAAAAGTAATGGTCATTTCAGCATTATCCCTTACAAATCGCATAAAAATTCTCCTATACACTTATACTTTAATAAGGCGGCAAGGATATATATTAAAAGGTAAACAATGCATGTATATACTAGTAAAAACCATCGCGCTTTGACGATTATGGAGCTACTTATCGTCGTAGCAATAGTTGCAGTCATAGTTGCGGTAGGGTATCCCAATTATAGTCGTGCCAAAGAAGAGGCACGCCGTGCCGATGCGCACGTAGCATTAGTAGCATTAGAAGGTGTTATTGAGCGTTATTTGGTGGAGAACAATAAAGCGCAATTTGATGCAAGTGATTTAGCATTGTCTCAATTTACAAACTATAGCTCTGGAGCAGGCACACCTGTATTTAGTAATGAAGGTTATTACCGCATAGTGATTAGCACTGATTCTAGTGGTTATATCCTTCAAGCAACAGCTGTAGCCGGTAATGGGCTTGGCACCTGCAATAATGCAGGTAACGAAAATGTCGGTCAATGTGGCGATCTAAAGTGCAGAAGTATGTATATTGATCATGGTGAGCGTACTAGTGAAGATGATAATGGGGTAACAGCAAATGCGGCAACTACCACGTGTTGGTAAAAGTTTAGGCTTCACGATTGTAGAGATCATGACCGTAGTGATCATCGCTAGCCTGCTTGTTGTCGCAGCATTACCTGGTTATGAAAATTTTATTCGTAATAACGAAGCATTTGTTACCGCATCTAGGTTAGCAGCTGCAATGCGCCTCGCTAAAGCTGAAGCAATCAAACATGGGATCCCTGTCACAGTATGCCCAATTTCCTCTAGCTTCAACCCAACTAGTGATTTTAATGAGGGAGTTGAACAATGGCCATGTCAGGCTACTACTACTTGGGATGCATGGAAGGTATTTAAGGATCCTAATTTTAATGCAACTGAGGATTTTTCTGACGGTTGGCCAATAATTCAATATTATGGTGATGTACAGCCCGGTACTGTAGTATCTAACATATCTGGACCGGTTACTTTTGATCCAATGGGATTTGCAAATATTAATCCAAGCTCTACGCGCTCTGGTTGGACTTGGAGCTCTAGTTACAGTAGTGGCGAATGGGATTGGAGTTATAGTTATACTTCTTCTTATACAGGAAGTTACTATAGATTATTTAGCATTGTTCCTAGCGGATGTTCAGGACAAAATGCCAAAGCCTTAGAAATTACACAGAATGGGGTGATTTCAATTTTTAATATAGATTGTTATGGAAATTAGAATGCGTGGTATAACTTTAGTAGAATTATTAGTAGTGATGAGTATTATAGCTATACTTGCAGTGGTAGGTTATCCTTCATATCAAACCTACTTAGTAGAGTCTCGTCGTGCAGATGCCAAGGTTGCTTTACGTGATAATCAGTTTATTCTGGAAGAATATATAAGTGAAAATGGTATTACCCCTACATCTGGCCAAGTAAGCTTAGCCACCACATCTCCAAATGGATTTTATACAATAGCATACACCCGAGTTAGTGATGATCGTTATAAGCTAGTTGCAACTGCAGCTACTGGTACAAGTCAAACTAGTGATACAGGATGTACAGTGATGACCTTAATAAGTGAAATGGATAAAATTTACCCAGTACAGTGTGATTAGAAAAATATATTAAGAGTAACGAAGATATTCTAAGTCAAAATTTTTTTTCAATATAATAAGTGCTGTTTACTAAGGTTATTTATGTCCATAAGGCTGGGATAAGCCAGATACTAACAAAGTTATAGCTAAGGTATTTAAGCTAATCCCTTCCAGCTCAGCTCTTCTAGCCAATTCTGCATGTAGACTCTTGGGTAAGCGGGCACGAAATTGTCCACTATATTTACGATGCTTGTTTGGTTCTGGAATAGGTTTATCTTCGGCTATTGCAGTAGCGATCCATGCCTGAACCGCATCATCTCCCTCTGCTAAAGCTTCTACCACAGTATCTCCGTCCGCCATGCAGCCTGGTAAATCTGGATACTCTACCAAATATCCTCCACCTTCTTCTGCAGACAAAGTTCTTAGAACCATAGGATAGTTATTTTTCTGCATACTCAACCTCCTCAACAATACACTTGTCAATCATAGCAATAAATTTCTGCACGTATACAGGCTTAATTGGTTTATGACTGGGAACTGTCAGCCTGTAGGTGCCATTAGAAAATGTTACATGGCTTGTGCCAGGTTGCCTAGCCTATAAGTAAAGCCAAAATAAATTGCGACTGTCTTTAAATCCTCAATGCGCCAATCAATCTGGTTAGCTCTCATTTTAAGCAACAACTTGTCTCTTTTGCTCATAACTAATGGCACCATATTTGGAACCATTGTCAACACTAAAGCGGCAATATTGGTCTCTATACCGTCCATTTTCAAAGTCTAGCTTTGAAATTTACCGGTGACCAACCAGGGATGCTAAATTAAGTAACATACATAAAGGCAAAGATAATCCAACTGTGGATCTTATTGTTCGAAGAAGTTAGCAAGTAACTTGTTCAACTCAAAAATACAAAGTTATTAACAAAAAAGCCGACAAAGTTACCTGAAGATTCGTTAAGGATAAATATTACCTGGATAATACCACCACTAATTTACGCTTCAAATGATCTTACAATATATCCTAACTCCAGAAACTTACGCAATACTACACTCACAAAAATCGCCATCAAAAAAGCTAGCAACGGCGTTTTAACTTGCGTAATTAATAAAATAGGAAAAGCTCCAAGTAACAGAATCTGTAGCAGTAAATGAGTTCATCACACCAAGCTTTTCAGATACAAAAACATTATCAGGTAGTTTCAATGCGCCTGTCATTCAAAAGGTTTTACAGGGACTAAACAAAACAGATCCTGTTGCTTATGCAGAATTAACAAAAAAACCACGGATATAGCAAAACTATATCCGTATAATAATCCTAAGTTAATAAGTCAATGATTTACAGAAACTTAATGCAAAATTACATAGCAAGGCTTGGCGAAGGCAACTTTGGCTTTGGTTTAAGCATTGGAAACATATCAAAATGATCTTTTAATAATTTCATAAAAAAACCTATGTCACCACCAAATTTTATTAACTCTTCGCGTGAATAAACGAATGTAGCCATAGCCCTACGCATACCTTTGACGCTATTTATAATAAAATGAACCAATTCATCATCTGGCAAACATACCTCTTGAGATTTTTCCCCAACAGAGCCGTCTTGCCCCCCTCATGATTTCCTCCATATCATGCTTTTCCGTAGAAAAATACACAAAAAAATCTTCCTCGTTTCCTTAATGAGCATATGTTGAACCTTCAGAAAAATATATTGTTGCCATTCTAAAACCCTTATTTATTAAGCTATAATTTATGAATTGCATCCTGTGCCGTATGCTTCTACTCAGAGAAATCCTATATCATCTAAGTTAACATAGCACCTATCGTGTCCGCATTATAAATAACAAGCTATGTGATGTCTATATTGTGACACTAGCTCTGCGCTCAATTACAAAGATAAAAAACATTAGCTTATTTTTAAAAGATTGTTACTACGTTTGTAAAATGTTAGACATAGGAATAGAAAGCATATGAATAATTGCCTTGAACAAGATTAACAAAGTTGCTACTGTATTCTTCCGTTAAGACTGCTGTAGTAACTTTGGTTTAAAGGCAGCGCCAAGAATTAACAAAAATGCACCTGCGCAGATCCCTACATCTGCGATGTTAAACATATACCAGTGCCAATTGCCGATATAAAAATCTATAAAATCAGTAACTGTGCCTTGCAATAGGCGATCTAACATATTGCCCCATGCACCACCTAAGATCATGCCTATCGCCATTGCTTCAAGCCAATCTTTTTTGCGCAAACGAGTACTCCAGACTAGTATCACAACACTAATAAATACCGCCACACCAATAAATAACCAACGTTGCCAGCCATCGCTACTGGCTAATAAACCAAATGCAGCTCCTGGATTATGCCCCAAGTTAATATTTAAAAAAGGTAAAAACTTTACTGGCTGTGATGTCTGCATATAATGCAACACCCACCATTTACTAGATTGATCTAAAACAAAAACTAAACACGCCATCAGCAAACTAGGCAAAAGCACGGTGCTCTCCTGTACCAGCTATATTTTCTACACATCGTTGACAAATACCAGGATAATCTGGATTTTGATTAACATCTTCCCTTCTATGCCAGCAACGCGCACACTTTTCAGCATTAGATTTTTGTACCAGCACATTTAAGCCTGCTAATTCTGTAGCAACTGCATTGGCATCCTTATGGTCTAGAGGCTCTACCTTAGCTTTTGAGGTGATCAATACAAAACGTAACTCATCACCTAATTTATTTAAAGTAGTTTGTAATTCTGCATCAACAAACAAAGTAACATCTGCTTCTAAGGCAGATCCAATAGTGCCGTCTTTACGTGTACTCTCTAATACTTTATTGACCTCGTCCCTTATCTGTAAAACACTTTGCCAATATTGATCATTCATTTGTGTATCTGCTGGCAATTGTGCCAAGTCTTGATACCATTGCTGTAAAAATACTGATTCACTGTTACTGCCAGGGATAAATTGCCAAATCTCTTCGGCTGTAAAACTCAAAATTGGTGCTATCCATCTAGTTAAAGCATGAATCAAATGGTACATTGCTGTTTGGGCGGATCGTCTTGGTACGCCATCAGTCTTACACGTATATTGGCGATCTTTAATGATATCTAAGTAAAAGCTACCTAAATCAAAAGAGCAAAAATTATGCACTTCTTGATATATCACCAAAAATTCATAGTTGTTGTATGCCTCTATCACTCGCTCTTGCAATTGTGCGGCTCGTGCAACAATCCATTTATCTAGCTCTAGCATCTGCTCGCTAGGCAATATATCTTGCTCTGGATTAAAGCCGTGTAAATTTGATAATAAAAATCTTGCGGTATTGCGAATCCGTCTATACGCGTCACTAGTACGCTTTAGAATTTCATCAGATACATGCAACTCAGTACGGTAATCTGTAGCTGCTACCCACAAACGCAATATATCTGCACCTAAAGTTTTTACCACTTTCTCAGGAGCGACTACATTGCCTAAAGATTTAGACATTTTTCTGCCAGTGGCATCTACTGTAAAACCGTGGGTTAACACTTGTTTAAAAGGAGCAGCGCCTTTAGTGGCTAAAGAAGATAATAGCGAAGACTGAAACCAACCGCGATGTTGATCTGAACCCTCAAGATATAAATCTACAGGACTATGCATTTCTTGACGCTCATCTGCTACACAAGCATGCACAGCACCAGAATCAAACCATACATCTAAAATATCTGGTACCTTTTGATATACTTCAGCTTCTGCAACTGGCATAACTGCCTCTGGTTGCAAATCAAACCATGCTTGAATACCTTGTTGCTCGACTAATTTTGCTACTTCTTCAATAAGCTCTACAGTACGGGGATGTAAATCACCAGTTTGTTTATGAATAAATAAGCCCATCGGGATACCCCACGCACGTTGGCGCGAAATACACCAATCAGGACGACCTTCTATCATAGTACCAATCCGTGCCTGCCCCCAATTGGGGATCCAAGTTACATTTTTAATTGCCTCTAGGGCTGAAGTGCGTAGCCCTTTTTGCTCCATGCTAATAAACCATTGAGGGGTAGCCCTAAAGATCAATGGCTGTTTATGCCGCCAACAATGGGGGTAACTGTGGGATAGTTTGTGATCAGATAATAAATGTTGCTTGGTAGTAAGTGTCTGAATAATTTCTGGGTTAGCTTTAGATACATGTAGCCCAGCAAATAGTCCTACATCTGGCAAGAAACAACCATTAGCATCTACCGGATTATCTACTGGCAAATTGTAATGCTTCCCAACTATGTAATCATCCAAACCGTGTGCTGGGGCAGTATGTACACAGCCGGTACCAGCATCTAACGTCACGTGATCACCTAAGATGATTGGGACGCTACGCTCATAGAATGGATGTTGCGCTTGAGCATGTTCTAAGTCTTGCCCCTTACAACGAGCCAATTCTGCACCGATACCTTCTATACGTTCTTTGACAGAATCTAGCAAGCCTGCAGCTACAATAATTGTTTGATTCCCACATTCTACTAATACATATTCTAAGTTTCTATTAACTGCGACTGCTTGGTTTGCCGGGAGCGTCCAAGGGGTCGTAGTCCATATCACAACTGATATAGGTTTGTGTAAATCTTTGAGCTTAAATACTTCAGTAGCAATTTTTTTGGAATCTACCAATGGGAAGGCTACATCTATAGCATCTGACGTTTTCTCTGTGTATTCTACTTCGGCCTCTGCTAACGCAGAGCCGCAATCTACGCACCAATGCACAGGTCTATCACCACGTGCTAAATGACCGTTATCAATAATTTTACCCAATGTACGCATAACATTGGCTTCAAATTTATAATCCATGGTTATATATGGATTATCCCAATCCGCAAAAATCCCTAGGCGTTTAAAACTAGCACGCTGCACATCAATTTGCTTAGCCGCATACTCACGACATTTTTTTCTGAAAGTTGCAGCATCGATTTTTGCGCCTGGCTTACCATGTTTTTTTTCTACTTGGATTTCTATAGGTAGGCCATGACAATCCCAACCAGGAATAAATGGTGCATACAGCCCAGACATTGCTTTAGACTTGACCACAATATCTTTTAAGATTTTATTAAGAGCATGGCCAATGTGTATATCACCATTCGCATAGGGCGGCCCGTCATTAAGCTGAAAGGTCTGGCTTTGGTCTCTCTGTGCCAAAACTGCCTGATATATATCCAGCTGTTGCCATTTTTCTAATGTTGCAGGTTCCCGCTGCGCCAAATTGGCTTTCATAGGAAAACCGGTCTGCGGCAGGTTCAAGGTGTCTTTGTAATCAAAATTTTCTTTATCCATGGGATAACACCTTACAAGAATACAAAAACCTTGGCAAGAATGACTATGTGTAGAGCCACCTTTAGTAGTAGGTGCTATAATTCAGCGTAATTACAAATTTGGAGGTTCACGCGCATGAAATTAGGTTTCTCTTTAATTGAGCTGATGGTGGTAATAGCTATCATCGCGCTATTGGCGGCGGTGGCTGTACCTTCATATGCTGAATATGTAGACAGAACTAGAGCTGCGGAAATAATGACCCTATCCAGTAAGGCATTGACCGAATGGGCTGAGAACAATGCATTAGGCAACACTCAACCTGGTCTAGATAATACTGACTTGGGTGATTATATCACGTCTATAAACTATGGCTCTGCAACGGTAGTTGTAACTACTAATGCAAATAGTGAGTTGCCAACTGCTATGCAAAATTTAGCAATCACGTTTACAGCTACAGAGTCTACTGGTGGTATATCATGGGCATGCACAGTTCCTAGTGCTAGTGGTGCGGCCAGCTATCTTGATGAGTGCGAGGGCGTATAATAGCATCAGGTAGACCGTTTAGCCTAAAGCTCAAGAATTCCCCCCATCTCTTATGTGGGGGGAGTTCTTTTTTTTACAATTAATTACCCAGCTACTTTGACTATTTTTGCTATCATTTCTGATGATTATATCTACAAATAGAATACTTGATTAGTACTTGCAAGAAGTGAACCATAGCTTGCTATCTACTGTCTAAAGTACTAGAAAGCTATTTTTTTAGGTGTATATGGCAGGTAGTGAAGGTAGTGGCAGGACAAGACAACTCTTCTCACAGCCAAGTGAGCTGTGGACTACTGATGACGAACAAGAAAATACAAATCTATCTGGTGTTAGAAGATATAATGAGCACCAATTAGTACTGACTAGCGGTTATGATCAAAGGTGGCTGCTAATATGGCAGACTTTAGAAAACCTTCATATAACCTACGGTGTACGTGCCAAGGCCTCTTCATTACAAAATCATACCCATGATCCAATAGCCGTAATGAAAGATATAGACTACGCTCAAAAGACAGCTCCAGTAGAGGAAGCAGAGCGTGGTCATTTAGCAATTCGCGACCAATTAAGTGAATTCTCTCCAGCACCTGAGGCAGATCAAACATATTTTGTCAGATATCACGCGCGTGATGGGGCCGGAAACTTAAAGTATAACCAAGATGGTAGCCCGAAGATGTTAGAGACCTTCGCTACTTTCGAGCGGCAAACTATCAACTCAATCTTATTACAAATATATGACAAAAGGTATAATTTAGAAGAGGTAAATCTGGGTGACGCAGCAAATGGCGAACATCCTTATATAATTCTACGCGATAATGCAACCCCAAATCCAAGAAAATTTAAAGTCACATTTGATCCTGCAGACTTTCGCGAGGGTTTACACAACGTAGATGGTTACAGCTCAGTAAGCTCTCGCACAATGAAGTATGAGCGCTTGCGACAACAAAATTCGTCTGTACGTCCCATAAAAGAATCGAGCGACAATTTAACTCTTTTAGAAGAAATGTTACAAGCAAATAGAATAGATGTTAGTAAAACTGTGCGTCTAATGCGATATGAAAATGGCTTAGTCAATAAAGCACCTCATATAGTATGTGATAGCAAAGGCACACCTGTAAAAGGTGATGTAGATACAGAGTTTATGTGGACTCCTCTGACAATGCCTCCACAATCTCTAGCATTAGCAAATGTATTTGAAGGAAAAGGAGGACTCATAGCTCAACTCGTAGAACTAAAAAAACAATTAGCCGCCAATAGGCAGGAAAATATCGGTTTCATGATGTTAATTGATAAAGCTATAACAAATCTACAAGGGCTAGAGCCTCACAAAGCTGACAAGCGAGTCGAATTGCTTGGCAATATAACGTTATTTAATGCCGCAATAGTATTGGCTTTCAATAGTAGCGTGCGCCATGGAGAAGAAGCATATTCACCAGTAAAAAAAGAGAATGTAGTGCAAACCCACATACCTGATCCTAATCATAAGGGAAAATTCATTGTCGCACATAACGAATATGAACTAGTGCAAACACAAATGACGTTACCACACAATGGATATAGATTATTTAATCCTACTATGTTTGTTGCGGGAGATTGGCGTAAAGACTTACCAGCAAGCGCAACCAAAAGCTGGGCAATGGGAGAACATAACCACCGATGTAATAACAAAACTGATGAAAAACTATGCATAGCGCTGCATAAGTTACATTTCAAACAGCACTTACTTGAGGTTAAATTACAATTTTTACATCACCCAGGTAAATACCGTGAATACATGGATGTAATGCGCGATAACTACCGGCAAATGTTAACTGACCCACGCCGAACTAAAGATAAAAGCCCAGAATTTCTGCAAGCATGGAAAGAAGGTATAGCTGAAATGGGGAAAGTAGCCTTAGTTGTAAATAAATATAATTCTGAACAACAGATTAACAGAGAACTAGACAAGATTAAAAAACAAGCAAGAACAATACAGCAACCGAAAGTTACTAGTGCTAAACCAAGCAAACAGCAGCCAACCAACCCAGGGCGCAAACCTAAAAAGTTGCGCAATTAAAAAAATTTGCAGTTGGGATGGTTTGAGGCAATGAAACAGTTCAAATCTTTTACTTTCTTATGTATATAGAGCTAATTCTGTCTTTTTTATATGGAACGGTTTTTAAATATATCCTACAGGTATCGCAGTTATCCCGCGCGATAAAGGTATAAAATCTTCACGTAGACATATCACCCCTGCATCTCCTACTGACAAATCACTCTTTTGTAACTTAGCTATACTTTTTGTTGGCAAACGTGATGGGGTTGCTGTTTTCTTAACTTCAACAGGATATATATATTCACCACTCTCAATTAACAAGTCAATTTCGCTCTGATCTTTATCCCTGTAATAAAATAAACGTGGTTGTTTAGCGTTATTGTAATAAGATTTAATAATTTCACTTAGTACATATGTTTCTAGTATTGCGCCAGACATAGCCCCCCTTTCCAAAACATCTGGATTAGGCCATCCGCTTAAGTAGCTGCACAAACCAGTATCTAAAAAGTAAAACTTTGGGGTTTTAACTAATCGCTTAATACGATTATTAAAATACGGCTGCAAAATATATACAATACCACTGGCACGCAATGCAGTGATCCATGACTTTATTGTCGGAATTGTTACTCCTACATCCCTAGCAAAATCTGCATAATTTATAATTTGACCGGTTCTGGCTGCAGCAATTTGCATAAACCGCAAAAATACATCTTGTTCTGAAATTTGCATAAAATCACGTATATCTCTTTGTATATAAGTAGAAATATACGATTGATAAAACTGATCTCTATTTTTATCATCTTGATCAGTAACAATAAAAGGATAAGAGCCTCGCCAAATCTTATGATATATTTGTGGCATAGTAAATTTTGGAGCGGTTTTAGACTTTTGTTCAACATAATCTAATTTTGGTACAAATGGAAGAGATTCAGGTTGACCAAGTTCTTCCGCCAATGACAGTCCTAATAAATTAAAAATGGCAACCCTACCAGCCATTGATTCTGTAACGTTTTTCATCAATTCAAACTGCTGTGACCCGGTTAACCAAAACATACCAGGCTGCTTTTCTTTATCGGCTACAATCTTAATATACGAAAACAATTCAGGTGCATATTGCACTTCATCTATTAGAAGGGGACTAGTATAACGCTGTAAAAAACCTGCTGGATCACTCTTTGCTAACGACCTATCATCTAAGTTATCTAATGTTACATAATTACGTTTCTTGTCTATTTCACGTAACAATGTAGTTTTACCAACCTGACGTGGTCCGGTAAGCATAATCACAGGAAAACTACCTGAAGCCTTCAATATAGAGTCCCCTAGACTTCTATGTATATACATGTATTTTCGTCCAATATAAAGTCAGACTTTATAATAGACGAACATAGACAACTATACAAACAATTATACTCATGCCCAAGGGTATGTTATGATGCAAACAAATTTTACAGGAATAGCACATGACGCAACTTGCCACCGAAAGCAAAAGCTCCGATTTTCAGGATTTTGGCTTAAATACACTCATATTGAAATCCATAAAATCTATGGGTTATATGATCCCTACTGCCATCCAAGCAGAAGCTTTGCCAGTGTTAGTTGCAGGCAAAGATATTCTTGGTCAAGCCGCGACCGGCACCGGCAAAACCGCAGCCTTTGCCTTACCAGCATTGTCTAAGGTTGACCCCAAAAACCCAAAGCCCCAAGTGCTGGTTATGACACCCACCCGGGAGTTGGCTATTCAGGTTGCCGAGGCGTTTGAGAGTTATGGCAAGCATATGCACAACCTTAAAGTACTACCAATATATGGTGGTCAAGGCTATGGGCACCAACTTAAAACCCTTAATAAAGGAGCTCAAGTAATCGTTGGTACCCCAGGGAGAATTATGGATCACATCAGAAGAAAGACGTTGATGTTAAATCATATCTCTATGCTAGTTCTAGATGAAGCAGATGAAATGCTACGTATGGGTTTTGTCGAAGATGTAAATTGGATCTTACAACATACACCTAAAGAGCGGCAAACAGCTTTATTCTCAGCAACCATGCCTAAAGAAGTTGTATCCATTGCTTGCAGCCATATGCGTGATCCAGTCAATATCAAGATAAAACCAAATGTAAAAACTGCAACTAACATCAAACAGAAGATCTGGCACGTACAAGGACTTCACAAATTAGATGCGCTGACTAGAATTTTAGAAACTACAGATTTTGATGCACTGATTATTTTTGCTAGAACAAAAAATGCAACCACTGAGTTAGCGGAAAATCTTCAGGGTCGTGGTTATAATGCCATTGCAATCAACGGTGATATTGCACAGCGACAACGAGAAAATATTATCCGTGACTTAAAAAATGGCAAAATAGACATAGTTATCGCTACTGATGTTGCCGCTCGTGGCATAGACGTAGAAAGAGTATCACACGTTATCAACTTTGATATGCCACAAGATGTAGAGTCATATGTACACCGCATAGGCAGAACCGGACGTGCTGGCAGAAGTGGTGAGTCTATTTCTTTTATATGCGGCAGAGAACGAAATATGCTACGAGCCATAGAAAGACTAACCAAACAACAACTGCAAGAAATTCAGTTGCCGAGTGTGCGTGAAGTAAATAAACAACGATTTGGGAAATTTTGTAATAAGATCACTAAAAATCTGCAAAATGAGAATGGAATTGAATTTTATAAAAATATTATGTCACAATGCCAGAAAACTTCTGAGCTAGACTATCATACTATAGCTGCCTCACTGGCAATGCTTCTACAAGATTCAAATGAGTTTTTTGTAAAAGAAGTAGAAAAGAGTGCAAAATCAGCAAAACCTTCAAGAGACAGAGCTAGAAAAGGCAGAGATGAGCGTCGCAGAAGCAGCAAGCCCAAAGATGCTAAGAAGCGTCGATTTAGTGATAGTAGAAAGAAATCTAAGAAGTAACAACCAAACATTGGGCAAGTCTTAACATACTTGCCCAACTAGCTATTTGCAAAATCTGTACAATCACAATGAGCTGTCTGGTGATCTAGGGAATTGGCCGAGAAAGGTTAAAATCCAGGTTGGAAACATGCATCCAGATACGTACTAGTCAGACTAGCTCCGCTAAAGCCATTAAAGAAAATGCCTTGTTCATAGCATACACCATATACTCTTATAATTTCACACTGGAATTATTTACTATTATTTTTGAATAGCAGTAGAAAAACTTACCATTACCGTCTTTATGTAAATTTTTTAGTATTAACAATCTAGATCTGTAAGACTAGTAAGAATTAAGCTCATATCTTTACAAGTACATCCTATAGCATCTAAGTACTTTTGCTCAATATCATACTGATTGCTTCCGCCCTCAACACTGACACAATATGTGCTAATAACTCCATCTTGTATAACAATCAAATTTCTTATTACATTATGGCCATTTGCATTGTAAGGCTCAGTTGGACCAGCAGCCAAGAATCCTTCCATGCCATCTAAACCATCTAGAGTATAATCATGCTTAAACATTACTGCATCACCTCCTGAGTCAAAACCAGGATAAAATCTAGAAAGTACAACCATACCATGTACAGGATAAGCATCATCTACCACAGTCCATCCCAGATGATTAACTTACCCAGTAGCTGCAGGAAAAGGGGTATTTAAGGTAAAAGTATTAGAGCCGACGACAAGCTGCGGAGCGTCTTCGCCCACTTCATACATACTCAAAAGCTGGCGATCAACAGTTTCTAAGACCGTTACGGCATCAATTAGTTTAGTTCTTATGCGGTATTCACTGTAAACAGGGATAGCAACTGCAGTTAATATTGCAATGACAGCAATAACAACTAGAAGCTCTATAATAGAAAATCCAGCCTTCATTTCACAAACTCCATAACAAACCGTGTTAAATTATAGTATATTTAAAATTGTTGTATGCTCACTAAGTACTGATATTCACAGCAAGATACTTAGCATGAGTTTTATAGTTAAATATTGAAATGCTTATAAAAACTTGTAAACTCCACATAGAAATTGGTTAGGAAGCAACTACACCTTTCTAGCCAGCTCTTAATTTACATGATGGATTACTCAAAATCACATCATATACATCACCACTAAACTCTTCTCTTGAGAAATATGTCTGCAAGTATTGTGATAATAATTCAGGTTTTATATAGGAAACAAATCCAGCAGTCGGCTCGACAACATATACACCCGTCTGGGATAGAAGTGCATCCTGCACAGATCTTATGTCGACATATCCTAATAATATTATGTGATCCCTAACAGTAATATTATCATATGGCAGAATCTCTAAATCATGACTATCAATATTACTTACAATATAAATTTGTTTGTAGCTTGCTAGTATAGGTATCATTCTAAGTTTTGCATCTACAACATTTCCAGTATACTGCTCAAACAAGCACAACTTATCTTTACCCCGAGTATCAATTCTTCTGTGGTGCCAAAAATCATCCCCATAACAAAAACCTAAAATCTCACCAAATTGTATTGCACGTAAAGTGTATACTAGAAGATTTCCCAAAAGAGTTGTTTTTAATATACAATTTGCTGTGGCCACCTTGTCCTGTTGTTGCCTGTCAATGGCAAAATTTTTATCAATTGTTTCTCTACTAGGCAGCGATGGTAAAAATCTAGAAAAGTTGCCTTCTCTTTTGGCAGACAACTTATAGCTATACCCAAAAAACGAAACATATGATGCTCCATATACATCATCTTCTTGACCATCTGCAGGCAGTAAATCACCTGTGTACTCCATGATTGGAGTATTTGCCGGCAGCCCACTTGGATTTACACACAATACCCCATTGATATCTGCTTTTTCAAAATAGGCTAGGCTATCTTCCCATCGATTTACCCATGGATAAATTGAGCTCTTCCATTGAAAACCATGTTGCCTAGCAAATACCTGCCGCTCAATATTACTGATGCTTGCATATTTAAGCGGCAGCGCAGAAATCTGCTTTAGTGGTTGACTGACAATTCTTAGTTGCATCATGCATTAAATATTCCAGTATACGATATCATACAGGAATATTTGTGTTAATTCATTCCCATACTTGGGACAAGACACAAACTAATCGATACTTGCTCTTCTTGCCATGCACGTGCTTTTTTAACAATATCCTCAAATGTCAATAAATAATGCATGATGTCAGTGCAAACCTTCTCCAGTGCAACTGCTTGATCTTTTTTAAATAGGTCTATATCAAATTTCTCTATAAATTGACTCGGGATCTCTAGACACGCACCCTGTTCTAAATAGCTAGAACGTATTTTTAACGCCAATGCTTTTTTATCATCACCTGTCTTTGCATCCTCAAATTTCTTAACTGATACTAAAAAATTTATAAGCTTATCATAATCTCGATTATTGCTTAAAGCAAGAACCTCATTTTTAGGACCGCATCTTAAATAATCATAAAATGATGCAATTAATGCTTTGCGCTCGTCCTTTATAAAGGATGTAAATAATGGGTTAATTTTTAAGTCATTGAACACTGCAATTGCAGCTTCTTGTATTAGGTCTAAAAGTCTTTCGCCATCTAAAGATATAGACTTAGATTTAGATTTCCGTACTAGCTCAGAAGCCAAATTAACTTGATTATCTGCATTTTCATCTAAATATTGTGACATTAGAGTACGACAGTGTTCGTCACGCTCTTCTCCAGCTTCTGGCATATGAAAATAATTTTGTAAAAAAAGAACACCTTCCGCTGCGTATCTATGTTCTGCATAAGCAGTAAAACGTTTAAGTAACTCTGGATCTTTAAAAACTTGCATAAGTGCTATCGTACTTTTACTTGTGTAATCTAATCCGTCAATAAATACACTGTCTTCACCTGGCTGGCCTGGACTGGCATCTGTCCAAAATGGCAATCCAACTCCACTTGGAACTGACGCATCAGTTTCTGAATCTAAAAAACTGTCCTGCCGTACTCTTGGTGAATGGCGTTCACCACCAAAGCAAGCAGAAAAAAATAAAGAAGGGTGCATAAAATAAGGGCGTTTAAAATAAGGGTGTTCAAAAAAAGATGACATAATATTTTCCAATTATTTGTAATAAGTTGTATTCGTGTTGCTACGTATAGACATTTCAAAGCGTAATCATAAAGACTAAAAACAACAAAGTTCTTAAATGAAGAGTTACAAACAGTACAACTAAGTAGTTGTTTGCCTTGTCAGTATAGCATATAAAAATTCACCTTATAGAATAAGGTCGTAACAACGGTGTTTCATTTGTGGGCAATATAATACTCATAATGGTATTAATGTCAACTACTATCCTATTTGCCCCCCCCTCCAAATAAAAATACTAAAATGCAGTAAATTATCCAGTAGCAACTTGCATCACAAAATGTCTAGGTCTGATTCCAGCCAGCAATAACAAAGCTGTGTAAACCAAACCGCCACCTACAACTGAGCCTGTAAGCACTAACACCCTATAACTACGCTGCCAACTTAACCATGTCTCAAGATCATGTTGCACAGCGTATAAGAATAAAAACATCCCTAAATTAGCAACTAACAATTGCCCAGCAAATCTATACCAACTAGATTTAAAACTAAATTTATGCATTGAGTGCCATTTATAACCCAAACAAATTGCATTAATTGCTGCCGTAATTGATGTGGCTAATGCTAAGCCAACATGTGCAAATATATTAATCAAACTAGCATTAAGTGCGATGTTTACTACTAATATTCCCATACTTATTTTGACTGGAGTTTTAATATTCTGTGTTGCATAAAAAGCACTAGAAAAAATCTTCGCTACCATGATCCCAATCACTGCTAAAGCATACGCCATTAAACACTGCTGCGTCATTGCCACATCATTTGCTACAAACTTACCAGAACAAAACATAGTAGCAATCAATGGCCCTGCAAGCATAAATAAACCAAGGGCTGCCGGCACGCCAACTAAAAGCACACAGCGTAATCCCCAATCAAGTGTATTGTTAAATTGTTCCTTATCACCCTTAGCATGATACTTAGCCAAACTAGGTAAAATAACGGTTGCCAAACCAACACCAATTATCCCTAGTGGAAACTCCATCAATCTATCTGCGTAATATAACCAAGAGATACTGCCAACAACTAGGAATGAGGCAAACCAAGAATCTACTAACAAGGTAATTTGACTAATAGCGGCACCAAAAATGGCCGGCGGCATCAAAATCAATACCCTTCGGACTGCTGGATCACGCCAGTTAATTTGTGGTCGCGGAAGAGCATTAATTTTTAGCAAAAATGGCACTTGGAATACTAGTTGCACAATACCAGCTATTAGCACTCCCCAAGCCAAAGCGATTTCTGGGCGATGCATATGAGGGGCAATAAAACAACTAGCTGCAATTAGGCTGATGTTTAGCAATACCGGGGTAAATGCAGGAGCTGCAAACTTATGATGAGTATTTAAAATACTGCCCGCAAATGCAGTAAGGGATATGAAGAATATATACGGAAAGGTTAAACGAAGCATATCAATGGCTAGCACCTGTCGCTCGCCTCCGGCGACAAAACCAGGGGCAAAGCCATAAATAATCCAGGGGGCCGTTAATATGCCAACCACAGTCACTATTAATAATACCGAAGCCAAATTACCAGAAACGTGATTGATAAAATCCTTAACCTCACCTTCTTCGCGATTCGCCTGATACTCAGACAATACAGGCACAAAAGCCTGCGAGAATGCCCCCTCAGCGAACAAGCGTCGTAACAAATTGGGGATCCTAAAAGACAGTACAAATGCGTCATACCCCGGCCCTGCACCAAAGATAAAAGCCGCGACGATATCGCGTACAAACCCAAGCACGCGCGACAATAAAGTCATAAAACTAAATGCTAAGGAGGATTTGGCTAAATTATTACTCATACGGGCCCCATTTCTTGACTTAGCCTTAATTTTAAGCCAAAATGTCGACCTGTTTCTAGTAAAGATTTGGAGTACTACCTTGGCAAACTCACGTCAAGCAAAAAAAAGAGCACGTCAGAATGATAAGCGTAGAGCGCATAACGCTAGTGCCCGTTCAGAAATGCGTACATACATTAAACAAGTAGCAAAAGCCCTACAAGAGGGTAATGCAAGTTTAGCTGCTGATGTATTTAAGAAGGCGACCTCTATGGTAGATCGTTTGGCTAGCAAAGGGCTAATTCATAAGAATAAAGCTGCTAGACACAAAAGCCGCCTTAACGCACAAATCAAAGCCAAGACTGCAGCGCAGAAATAATTTTTTCTGCCTGGTCGGCGCTTGATATATTGAACTTTGAACGCTGCTTATATTCGCCGTTTTTCTTCTGATAACGGCGGATAGTGTATTTATCTGCACCATACTTATCATTCTTAGCATCCCACTCTTGATAGCGAAATATTAAAGTTGCCCAAGCACCTTTAGTCAGAACGATTTTATCTAGTTCTTTTACAGTTTCTACACCGTTTTCAAAATAAGATACACTCAAATCTTCTACAGTTTCACTCATCTACAGTTCCTTTTTGTTTTGCAACTTGTACCATACAAGCCTGCGTCAATTCTGTTAAGCCTGTTCCGGTGGCAGCAGAGATACTAAATAAAGGACCCTGCCACTCTAACTTGGCAACTATAGCATCTATTCTGGCCTGCGCCTCCTCTGTTGGCAATAGATCAGTTTTATTAAATACCAACCAGCGCGGTTTTGCGGCTAAGTCTGCACTATAGGCCGTAAGCTCTTGGTTGAGTTTGCAGATCACTTCGTATGGGTCAGCACCATCAATCGGTGCTATATCAACTAAATGTAAAATTAAGTTAGTACGACTCAAATGCTTAAGGAAACTTAATCCTAAACCTGCACCTTCAGCAGCACCTTCAATTACCCCTGGTATATCAGCTACCACAAAACTTTGCTGTGACGATACACGCACCATGCCTAAATTAGGATGCAAGGTAGTAAAGGGATAATCAGCTATCTTCGGGCGTGCTGCAGAAATAGCACTAATGAGTGTAGATTTACCAGCATTTGGCATACCAAATAATCCGACATCGGCAAGTAGGCGTAGCTCTAAACGTAAATCTCGGTCTTCACCAATTGTACCCTTAGTAAACTTACGAGGTGCACGGTTAATACTGCTCTTAAATCGCAAATTACCCAACCCATGAAAACCACCCTGCGCAACCAAGGCACGCTCTCCAGGTTGCTTAATATCAGCTATCTTCTCGCCCGTCTCTATGTTCCAGACTATCGTGCCTACTGGTACCGGCAACACTAAATCATCGCCGCTACGTCCAGTACAGTTACTACCCATGCCAGGCTTGCCATTTTCTGCACGATGCAAACGTCTAAAACGATAATCTACTAAGGTGTTTAAGCTAGGATCAGCCTGCAGGAATACACTGCCACCGTCACCGCCGTCACCACCATTTGGACCACCAAAGGGAATAAATTTTTCACGGCGAAAACTAAGACAGCCATCACCGCCTTTACCGGCGGTGACACGAATAGTTGCTTCATCAATGAATTTCATAGCAATCCTCGCGATGCGTACTTTTCAGCATACCCACACACCACTTAGATCTATTAAGCAGGCAAGATTATGCTGTTTGTATTTGTTCTTCTACAGGAATGATATTAACCGTCTTGCGTTTACGCGGCCCCTGGATAGAAAACTTCACTAAACCAGTCAAAGTGGCAAACAAAGTATCGTCCCCACCACGCTTTACATTAGTACCTGGATGGAATTTTGTTCCACGCTGACGAACTAATATGCTGCCTGCAGTTACTAGCTGACCAGCATAACGCTTTACACCCAAATACTTGGGATTGGAATCGCGTCCGTTTTTAGTCTTACCACCAGCTTTCTTATGTGCCATTCTAGACTCCTAATTAATATAAAAGGCGACTCACTAGCGCCCAACTCTCGTTAAACTAAGCCGCCGAATCAATTTTAGTGATACGCACTTTGGTATACCACTGACGGTGCCCCATGCGCTTCATGTGATGCTTACGACGCTTGAATTTAATGATTTTAATCTTGTCTTCACGACCATGAGCCTCGATTACGCCCTCAACCTTACAACCACTAACGTAGGGAGCGCCAACCTTTACTGACTCACCAGCGCCAACCAACAACACATTGTCGAAGGACACTGTAGAACCAGTCTCAGACTCGATTTTTGCCAAATTTAAGTATTGGCCTTCTTCTACGCGGTACTGCTTACCGCCACTTACGATAACAGCGTACATTGCTGTACTCCAAATTTATGCCTTATAAGAGGGCATATATTACGCAAAAGTAGCAGCAATGACAAGGGGTGGTGGGGCTAATGTTACCAACAACAAACCATTTTACTTAGTTAAATGCCATATAAATGGCATGTAAAGCTAATTTGCACCTCTAGAATTGACGGAATCTCTAGCTACCCAAAGCCATACAAGATGATGTTTTTTGCAAAAAGCTAATCTGTGGATTTCGCTTCAAAGACCTAGAACACCTGTGTTTGCTATGCTTCTTGATATATTTCATTTTTCCTTGTAAATTGGGATAATGAATCCCAAATTACAAGGATAATTATGTTTAGGGCAAAATATTGCGATGCTATACACTTACTTTTTCAAGTAAACCCCATAGTTGCCATATTAGGGCCTAGACAGTGTGGAAAGACTACTCTCGCTGAACAATATGCACAACATAAGGTTAGCCAAGGAGAACAAATACATAGATTCGATTTAGAGTTGCCTCTAGATCTACAAAAGTTAGAAAGCCCTCAACTAGCCTTACAAAATCTCACTGGCTTGATAGTAATTGATGAAATCCAATTAAGGCCTAATTTGTTCCCTATTTTAAGATATTTAATTGATCATAACCGTGGCAAACAACGCTACCTAATTCTAGGTAGTGCATCTAGAGAGCTAATCAAACAATCTTCTGAAACTCTAGCTGGAAGGATCAGTTATTTAGAATTAACTCCTTTTGATCGTACAGAAGTGGATAATATAACAAATTTGTGGGAGCGCGGCGGTTATCCCCCATCTTACTTAGCCAATGATCAACAACTAAGTTATTTGTGGCGTGAGAGTTACATTAAAACTTTCTTAGAACAAGATATTGCCATGTTGGGTTTCAATATTCCACCAGAGCAACTACGACGATTTTGGATCATGCTAACTCATTATCACGGGCAAATATTTAATGCCAATGAAATTGGAAATAGCCTTGATCTTAACCATAAGACCATAAGGAAGTATTTAGATATCTTAACCGGTACTTTCATGATTCGCGAACTCAAGCCATGGCACAGTAACATTAAGAAACGCCAAGTAAAATCATCCAAAATATACTTTAGAGACAGCGGAATATTACATTCCTTAATGCGAGTTCAAACTTTAGACGAACTATATACAAATCCTAAATTAGGAGCCTCCTGGGAAGGTTTTGCACTAGAAGAAGTTATTCGGCAACACGGGATGCAAATTGATCAATACGATTGTTACTTTTGGGCTACGAGCTCAGGTGCCGAGCTAGATCTGTTAATAAGGATAGGTGGGAAACACTACGGTTTTGAGTTTAAATATACAGACACACCCAAAACCACTAAGTCTATGCACATTGCGGTTGAGGATTTACAGCTAGAAAAGCTAACAATAATATATCCTGGGGCAGATAACTTTTCACTGACCGATAAGATTAGTGCGTGTGGCTTGCAAAGTTATGAAGTAATCACATAAAAATTAGCATCTGCACAAGTGAACACAAGCAAAACGTAAAAAAAACTTCTTAAACTCAATATTTATTGATTGATAAAAAAAATAACATCTAATATTCTTGTATTAGTAAGTCTATTACACCATTTATTACATCTAAGGTTTAAATATGCACAACAGATTATATGTATGCTTGGTATTGTGCAGCATAAGCTTCACGACACATGCAAGTCACTTTTACTATGGCTTTAATTACTTATATCTAGATTATACAGAGAAAATGCAGGCACCCCAAACAAGTGATGAGTACGGCTTACTAATTGGCGCTACTATCGGCCACATTCATATAGCTCCAAGAAAACTTTTCAACGATTTAAGTGCTGTAATTGCTTACGGAAATCCTAAATCTAGTGTTACAACAAAAGTATTGGCTCCTAACTCTCAAGCACAAGTAATAAGAGAAAAAAATGCCAGTGTTATAGCAAACTTAGACTCTAAATTTGGCTACAACTTTTCCCCAACAAAGAAAAAAGACATTGCGCCTTTCATTGGTGGAGGGTTTCATTATTGGTACCGAGCTATAGGATTCAGCACACGTGACAGATATTACTGGCCTTATCTATCATATGGAATCGTAACTAACTTCAAAATAAACGCCAATTGGTCAGCAGGAGTGAACCTTAAGCTTATGCATATGATCAATGGGAAAATAATTGCCAATATGCACCCCATAAAAAAACAAGTTAATGGGATAAATGATTATGAGACTTTAAAACTTGGCAACAAAATGCATTTTGAGGTTGAATTCCCTATAACTTGCATTGAAAAAACTGAATGTAACGGTAAAAAATATAATATTATTATAAGCTACGTACCATATTACAAATATATGCCAATAGGCAGAAGTAATTATATCAATGCTACTATAGAATCAAGCAATGTTCCTATACTTATATATAACCCTGCAAGCACTACCCATATAGTTGGATTAAAATTGTTATTTAGTATTCTGTAAAGCCTCTATACTAGCAACTAATTGCATATAGATATTATGAATAGACTTATAACGATGGCTAATTTTGTTTTTGTCTTCTGTGGCCATCTCTGCCAAAGTTATATCAATGCCCTTAGGCACAAAAATTCTTTCAAAATCAAAACCATGATCTTTAAAGGGCTCCAATAAAATATTACCTTCAAGACGACCTTCTGCAACTAGAGCGTCTTCGACTTGAGGCTGTATAACACAGGCAGCTGATACGAAGTATGCACTATGATCACTAAAGCTTTGTAATCTAGCCTGCAAATCTAAACATGCCTCTGTAATACCACCTGAGGATTCTCTAAATTCTTTAGTACGTACACCCGGAAAACCATTCAATGCATTAATACATAAGCCAGAATCTTCTGACAAAGTCGCAACTCCTGTTTTTTTACAATAATACTTAGCCTTATGCAGTGCATTGTCAATAAATGTATCATATGGCTCATCAGGCTCAGGTATATCAAACTCCTTAAGCGATAGTAACTCAATCGAATAATCAAAAGAATTTAAGATATCGCGGATGCGATCTACCTTAGTTCGGTTCTGTGTTGCGATTAATAGTTGCATGTTTGTTTCCTTGCAATATACCAACATTGACTGAGAATTGTATTAAGAAATCAATATAAGAATTGACTAAAATCAATAATTTGTGAAAAATAATCTTGTTCAATAACAGACTCATCAACACCATTTACATGAATTAAAACTGGGCGAAATGAAAACCCTTTTGGTGCATTAAGCCTAGCAATTTTATCCTCCATTTCAGATATAATATCAAGCTTAATAGAATTTTGTGAAAATTTTACTTCACATAAGTACAAATTTTTACTTTTTAGCTGTATTAAATAATCAACTTGACATCCTTTGCTTTTTGTATTTTGCTTTTGGAAGTAAGGGTTATCCCAGACTATTTCATCTGCCTTTATATCTAAAGCCCTCCATATTTGTTTTCTATTGTTTAACACTAAATTTTCAAACTGTAATCCCATAATCGTAGTCCATCCGGGCAATCCAGACAATGATTTAGCTTCAAAAGCACCAGTTTCTATTCGATGCCTATTAGGTAATATGTACTTAAGATAAAACCTTGTATAATTATCTTTAATTGAGTATCTACTAGACTTGGCTATCTTATTTGTGCCTATATTCCAGGTATAATATCGAGATAAAAAACCCGCCAACTCTAACTCTTCAAAATAACTAGAGTTTCTACCATTTAATTTGCCTTCTATTTTATCTGCCAAATCTGTCGGAGAAAGACTTTGACCTAATAGTGACATTATAGCTTTTTTGTAAACATCACTTTTTGTCAAAAAAATATCCGAAAAGATACGATCAAACTCATCAAATAAGAATGAGCCTTTTGTAAAGCATAGTTTTTTTAGATTTTGTTCCGCAGTAAGGTCTGGTCGAATTTCTTCTAGATAACGAGGAACTCCTCCCGTCACTGCCAACAGCTTAAATTTATCATAACTGGATATTCTTTTTGAACGATTACCAAAAAAAGTAGCGCAGCTTTTTAAGTCCAACTCTTCTACCGTTATTGTACAAGAAATCCTTCCTACAAAACCTGTATTATTAACAATGTTTTCTGCTATCCAAGCAGATACCGACCCACATACAATTAATATTAATTTATCATTTTTCTTAAATAAAAAATCCCATGCGGTTTTAAGTTTCCCAGAAAAATCTGGGTCTTTAGACCCCATCCATGATATTTCATCTAACACCACCACAACCCTTTCTGCCGGCAGTTGCTTCGCTAGAAATGAAAAGCAATCAGCCCAATCATGTAATGCAATAGATGGTAAATCTAGTTGATCACTTATTTGACGTGTAAATTCAGTTATTTGGGATTGCCTGGTAGTTTCTTTAGTAGGAGGAATACCTATAAATGTATATGACTTATAAGACTTGCAGAATTCCTCAATCAGGCGGCTCTTCCCAATACGCCGGCGCCCCCTAACTACCACGAAGCTTGCTACATTCTTAAGGGTTTGATCTTTTAAAATTGCTAATTCTTTTTCTCGCCCAATAAACTCAGACATACCTTCTTCGAGCTCCACCCTGTATTTTTTGGTACTACAAATAGCAAGAATGCCATTTGTAGTACCAATATAACACTTAATTATGGTACTGTAAATAGCAAAAATGCCGTTTGCAGTACCAAACAGCAAAAAAGGGGCATGTACACTTAGAGTACAACCCAGGTAACAAGGTACACGCTATATTGTTAGTCTACCTTGCAATGCTCCTCATAATAAGCAACCACATCTAGTGGCTTACCAGTGGTTTCCTCATATACTTTCAGGGCCTTTTTAAAGGCAGGTGAATTCACAGCACTTTCATCATAGTGAGCTTGAATGCTAAGGATTTCTGCAGCACAATCGTAACGACCAGTTTTAATGTAGGAGATAGCAGCTAGATCAGTGCCGGGTTGTGAAAATAGGGCCACACGAGAATCAACTTTTTCACATAGAATATGAGCTTTTACCACTCTTTCGTGATCACCAGTGCCAAAGTATGCAGTAGCTAAATACATTAAAGTCCAACCATTATTTCCACCTTCTTTTTCTAAATATGCGTGTGCTAAATAGCGTTGAGCATTATCAATATCTCCAATGTCTCCCAAATATAAACCCTTTAAATGAAACCCACCATACCAGTCTGGATACTCCTCAATTAGCTTATTAATGGTTACTAATGCATCTTGTTTTAAGTTGCTCTTTAATTGAAAACCACCTATAGCAAGATATAAATTTCTAGGTGTAATTTTGTAGTTTAATTTTGATTTCAGCAGATAATCTAACCCCTTCTGATATTCTTCATAATCTCCATAAATTCTAGCCATAAAAAATTCAAAAATGCCATCTTTAGGGCAATAATCTGCAAATTCATTCCATGCATCTAACGTCTTCTCTAACCCGTTATTTTTTTGCACAACCTCAATGAACTTTCGTTCACATAACTCTGCAGAAGGCGCCTCTCCGTAGGCGCATCCTGTTATACTCAATAATAATATAAAAAATATAATTTGCATCTAAACTCCTTTTACAAACAACATCGATCAAACATGGGATACACCACTGCCTCTTTACGCTCTTCAGTAATTAGAGGGTTTCTTACTAAGTCATCATATTCTTCAGTTCGCGCAAAATTATCTAGCATTGTTTTATGAACTCTACTAAAAAACAGTGCAACATAGTTCCACATAAGTTGTTCCGTAGTATGTTGAGCGTTAGGATCCCTTGTAAAATTTGGTTTAACTTCACAGTTTATATCCCCACGACTTAACTTAACACTATACCCATCTCTAGATACATCCAATAGATAACCATCAATATGAGCCTTAGGTTCTATACATAAGCTCAATGCACACCTTTTACTACCTTCAAATACAGAACTAATATGAAAAACCTTTCCACTAAAATAGCTGTTCGAATCTGTAAAGATGTCTTGATCTTTAAATTCCCCTTCTATTTTCAGGTCAAAATTTCCAGCAAAAAGGTCTATGGAAGAATACAATTCACCAAAAGGATAATATGCACTATATTCCAAAAGTCGCACTTGCGCATTACCATACGCCTGAGCCTGCAAATAGTACTCACCCGCATCATCATAGCCATGTGACTCATGTACCTTTACATATGCATCCGCCGCAAGTCCTATTCTACCACCATTTTTCAGTGTTACCATGTAGTCGCGTTTAAAATCTCGCTCATAATTAAACACATGCCGTTTACTATTCACCCCTTCTTGTAATTCTGCCTTATTTTGATGTTCTTCTGACTTTAGTAGATCCAACGGGATTTCTGAGGCATTTGCAGTAGGTATGAACCAATTTAAGACACGCTCACCAAAAGATGGTCTTGTAGGCTGTTGCAGACTAATGACCGTTGCATATTGACTATTATCTCTTGGCCTACATGCAAGATTTACAAAACTAGGTTGCGGTCTGTTTGCAGCCGGGATAACGATTTGAAACTGTAGACTTCTTTCATCAAACCTTACTCCTCTATTATTAGGTATATCCCTGCTTGCAAATGGCGTAATACCAAAGCTAGTGTCTAATCGAGCATAGCTAGGTTCCAACCAATTTCTTCTACTGGGTCCAAGATTAGTTGGCGTATTCAATCCCCAGGTATGTTGTGGTGCAACAACATAGCCACTACCAAGAGGTGTATATGTAGGTTGACAAGGAATATTTACCCGGGCTGACTGCAAGCCATAGTCAGTAATTAGTAGAAAACGACTGTGGTAATTATCTCTTGGAGCACCCAATATTGATGCGCGTAGTTGTGCAGGAGGAATGTAACGATATGCTGCATTGTTGTTATAGTTAGGAGTTGTACTACCCACATTGGTTGAGGTCGAGGAAGTGGCTCTATTATTACCCCATGAGAAATTACCCTGCAAAGATACACTAGCCACCTGCCTATTCTCTATGAGGTTCACCAAGCTACCAACGCCTGTCACTAACAAAGCTCCATTAACAAGATTCGCAAATCCAACAGAGCCACAAAGTATTACAGGTTTTAAAGTAGCTAAAGATGACAAACCTCCAGTAGCGCCTAAAGCAGCAACTGAAGCCACAAAAATCGCACCATTAATCTGTCGAAATCTTGCTTGCTCTCTTAAATCGGTGATATGTTTATCTAAACTGTCACCTATCGCTTCTATATTTTGTTTATACCTATTGTTTAAGTCTTTTAAAGCAGTTTCAGTATCTGCATCTATACTTGCAACCACCTCACATGCTGAAGAGTTTAACCTACCCATTTGCTCATCGAATAGTTTCTTTAATTCATACAAGTGATCATCACGCAACATGTCAAATCTACATCGCTGAGTAGCAAGCTCAGTCCTTGCTCGGCTATATCTAGAGTTAATTTCAATATCTAGGCTTATATTTTCTTTCTCTAGCAGTTTGAATTTCTCGGCATATAGAGAATCTAGCTTTTGAAACAACTTTTTCATTATGTGAGGCTCAATTCCGAAACGTACAAGTGTTGCTAGTTTTTGCTCATCAGCTGCTTTGTTGGCTTCTAAACTTTTTTTTGCTTCAGTATAGGCAGTTTTTCTTTCTGCTTGCACTTGCTTATTTTCTTTAAAAAGCTCAAGCTGTATATCAAAGAGTTCTATATCTAGAGCTCGTCCTTGTTCTTCCATCTCCTCCCATAGAGCTCTACTTCTATCTACGTATCCTTCGTCTAACTCTTCTATTTTTGAGATATACTCAGCTTCTGCCTCTCTTATTAATACTTTTCTAGCATCTGTAACTTTGTCAAAGACAGAGATTACCTCATCTCGCTGTTGTTCAGCCATCTCACCTGCTTCCTTTACAGCCTTTCTCTTTTTCTTACTGTTTGTAAAATAATTCATACTACCCCCATAATCACAATAAATTCTGGATAGCGTCAGTAAGTAGAATTTTATTGTTGTAAGGAGGTATAGAAAAAATACCTAAGAGTCCTGTACTGTCGCTGCAAGTACAGTTAGATTAACAAAATCATTTACTAATTTTGTATAGCAAAAATAGGGATAAAATCTAAGAGATTTATGAGTTACAAACTTATGCTCAAGGAAATTAACTAACAACGTACAGGTTTGGCTTGTTACATTTTATGTCTGGCAGTAATAGCAGGTTGCACAGGATTAAAAAACATCTGAGTTAATTTACTAGGCACATAGCTATCACCCATATTATCTTTAAGAGCATTCTCTACACGACCTTTTAAGTTATCCATCGCTGCTTGATCTGCAAGTAAATTATTAGGAATGCGTATTCTATCACCAAAAGCCTTTACAAATTCAACGACATCATCAGCATTCCCACACTCATTTATATATAATGGTCCTTTTGTAGGCATTACCTCTTTTACCATCTCAACCATAGACTGATTGCCAGCAAGATTTTCTACAGTTACTTGTATATTCTCTTTTCTTGCTTCCTCATGAGGTAATTTGTCACCCGAACTTTGTGCCGCCATCTCTGGTGAATCACTGGAATTAGAAGCAGGCACTACTCTTTGTATAGTTAAAGTTGGTACAGGTTCTTTAGAATCATCCTGCACATGCCCTTGAACACGCATAACATTAGGTGTAGATTCATCAAAGTCAAAATTTTCCCTATAATCTGGGTTACCCATAAGACTACGTAGCGAAGTTACTACAGCAGCAAATGCCCGCTGAGCTTCTTCAGAAGTTTCACAGGGTGCGAATGCTTGCGTAATACCTACACTACGAGCTTCGCTTATTAAGTGCACATTGCCTTCAGCAGCACTATTTGACTTAGCTTTCTTAAGTCTCCCATAACCAGGAAGAAAGCCAGGAGGCTCCATAACAATCTCCTAAAATTATCTCATCTTGAACAATATGGGATTATAGCTTATTAAAATGCTTGTTTGACAAAAAAGCTGATTAAGAACACAGCCTTATAATTTTGTCTGAAGAAATATCCAGTTGAAGCACAATCTCATGAATGTTACAGTCACCCAAATAAATAGCTGAATATTCTAATAAGTTTTACATATAGAAGGAGTTTACATATGCCTTTATCAAAGCAACAAAAACTAAACCAACAACTTTGCGATGAAATAATCAAATTAAATTTTGAAGAGGCACGCAAACTAATTCAACAAGGAGGAGATCCATTAGAAATTATAGAATATGATGGTCGCACCTTAGATTGTTTTGGAATGATTCTCAAATACCCTTACAAAGAATGTTTTGAATTTGTTATTGAACATGCAGGTCATAGAATAGATTTTTCTAGACACACAATCAACCTAGATGGAACAACAAACAAACTAAATATGCTACAAGAGGCTGCAGTATTGTGTGATGACCAATCTTTTGCAGTGCTCGCCGAATGCGCAAAAACCAACTTAAAGAACAACGGAAAAAATCTTGCAGAAGTAATTAACGAAACTGTGGAAGGTAAACCGTTTGCTATTTATTTAATTTTTACTATAAATATTTGGTTGATTAAAAATAATTTTGCATCTCTATCAAATAAACTCTCACAGCAAAAAGCTATTACACACTTTCATCAAAAATGGTTTACATCAGCTGCTCTTGAAACTAATTGGATGGCGCCTTTCACCCAAGAACACCCTCTTCTTATTGAATGGTGCGGTCCTATCAGCACCATCACTAGATGCACGAAATTAGGACTAGATTTATCAGGTTTAGACCAAGAACGCAAACCCCGTGATTGGGCGGATCTAATGTACACATATACAAATGGAGAACAGACAACACTAGAAGATTGGGGTGACTTTGCTGCTGAATATATAAATCTTGAAGGATTAACAATTGAACCTAGTAGCGCACAAATTAGAGTAGACAAGCCGGATGGTGTAAAAGAGGAATATAATTTATACATTAGTATACGCACTGGTAATTGTTATGGAAATAATGAAGTCACTATATTAGTCCGATTTAATATACGAGAATTAGTTAATACTATAGACGAACTGATAAGACAACAACAACTTGCTAGCGATGTAGCCACACAACATGGAGCACGGCTTGATGCAGTTGAAGGGAAAGTTAAAGGACTGCATGAACAGTTACAAGTAGTGCCCGAAGTTCAGATCGCAAATTCTAGGCCTAAGGATCAAGAAAAAGCAGTAGTATATGATATTGTATGTGCTGGCCTAAGAAACAGATTTCAAGCCAAGGAATTGGAAAGAACTGGTATTTTTCAAGTAAATTTCACTAGCAAAAAAGCGACATTTACTCGCAATGCAGGCGCTTTCCTTGAAGTTCTAGCAAAGTTTGCACCTGTAGGTTCAGAAGTTCTTGCTCTAGGAATATCGGCAGCACGTAACGAAGTCGCAAGCCAACTACAAAGAAAAGAAGATCAAGAGTATTTCTTAAAAACTGTCGAATTAAATCTTTTACATTTGGCAATAAATATAGCACTTAAAGTCTCGGAATACATATCAGATGCCCATGAAGCCAGAACAGCTGTAGGTCTGATAGGAAGGAAATTAAACAACATTTCACAATGCCCAGAAGACGCAAATCTGGTAGAGTTTTTAGTGGCCCCAGTCTTACTACAGCAGCAAGCAAAAAAAGCTGGCTCATCTGGTAGCAGCGCTACACCTCCAGCTCTATTAGTAGCATATAATGGTGGAATGAATGCCGGTTTTGGTCCTGCAGATCATACTCCAGGCGCTCCACTTCATAAACCCAAATGCTGTGTAATTAGTTAACACTCTTTCCCCTGGCGCAATTGGTTTCATATAGCGTCAGGGGAAATATCCCTGTCTCAATAAGGCACTTTTCACTTCTATCGCAAAAATGGTATACTCAGCATCAAATTATAGTATACAAACTGATTTTAATATTTTTTTATCCCTTAATAATTTTATAGGTAGTTTTTATATATGAGTCTTTCCAGAGAACAGCAACAAGCAATATACAATAAATGCCGAACACTGTTAGATATGCATAATTTTAATGCTATACAAATTTCTCAAGCCCATAACGACCTAAAAGAGTGTCTACAGAAGACTCTAGAAGATACAAAATTAGAGGTACTGCCGCTTGAAGTTGTTACTATTTTTATTACAGCATTTATAACCAGCCCATCAGCATTAGAAAACTTAAGAACTGAACTAAATTCAATTTTAGTCAGCTTAAGCAAGGAGAAGCCACAAGAATACTCTGAAGCAAAGAGGTTAAAGCATCCTGAAGAATTTGATAGTGCAACCGATACAGAAGTAAGTCAAGATAGTCAGCAGCAAGTACCTGACCACAATGAGAGCGTTATAAATAAGCAAATTGAACAGGTAGAGTATGATTTAAAGCAGGTAGAGTATGATTTAAAAGTGGTAGATATATTATATGCGCAAACCAAACCTGGAAATCCCACACAAGCAACGCCATTGGCATTAAGAGATTTTATCGAACAAAATACTCTATTTCAAACAACTATACTGCAGTACTTTAATAAAAAGGCTCGGAAAATTTTACATTTTTTAGATTTCTCAATTGAGGTCACAGATGAAGAACTTATACAAAAGTTTCAGTCATACCTAGAATCTAATCAAAAAGAAAAAGCTGAAGTGCTTAAAATTGCACTCAAAACCCGAGTAAGAAACAACTTTTTAAATCCTGATGTAATTTGGTTACTAGCTCCATATACCCAGCAGCCCGAACTACACACTGATGAGTGCCCTGCTCTAGAATCTACTATGGATTACTTTGTTTCTGATGAATTCCCAAACCCTGAAAAATTACGCGGACAAATGCAAGCAGTGAAATTTATACTTGTAAAACTAGGTTTTCAGTTCGAACAGTCTCGTGTTAACTCAAGAGCATCAACACCTCTATCTGGCACAAAAGATAAATTTGATAATATTCATCCAATAACCCCAACTCCGCCGCCTGAAGACATGGGGGCGACACCATCATCCCCTCGCAACCTAGCTCTTTAACATAGAAGCTATTTCAGGTTGTTTTAACTCCATACAAAGAACTCTGAAGTAGTACGACTTATTTTAAAGGACAACTGATTACTGACATCTTCAAAAATAGTTAACAGGTCGTGGAGGCGACCCTTCTCTTGGGGGCGACTCTTCTTCCAGCATATCAATCCCTGGCGGGTGTCCCTTTTGCAATGTCTGCCATGCTAAGGCCATTGGTTGTTTAGGGTGTCTATATTCTAAAGTGCCCCTTGTAATCGTATAATTACTCTCTACAACAATACCACCAGCGGAATCAACATACTCAGGTCCAACAGTTGTCAAACACCTGAGTGTATCATTTGACAAAGCGCCCGCACCTTGCAATTCAGGTGCACATACTAAATCTACCCCAAGATACATAGCATACTCTCTAGCTGCTAATATAAATACCTCGTTCATTCGTGGGAATGAAACGTCAGTATATATTCTCTCCAAGTAAAGTACTGGACCATCATCACCTAGTAACAGGCTCAACTTACACCTTGCCAACAGCTTTTTTCCGTCCTCACGATAAAGAGCAAGTAACTTTACATGTGGAGCATATACAAACGTTGTAAGCAGAGATATACTCCATTTTGTATCAAATCGCTGACAGCTCCCCCCTACTACACCAGCACGAAACAAAAGTATTGGATCACCTGTAACAGCAAACTTAAGCTTTTCATCTTTATCAAGTTCTTTTTTTGATGTTTTTGACTGATCATTTGGTAATAATATCTTTATTATTTCATCACGAGCATGAGCTACGTCATTTCCAAATTGACCAAGAAAATACCCCTCCCGCCTTAAACTACTTAGTATCTTGTATACCTCTTGCAAGTTATCTGCAACATCTAACGCCTCATATAATTGATATAATAATATTAATGTCGCTTGTTGATAATAATTTACTGTACTCACATCTACTTTTGATTTATCTTTTAAAAAATTATATATAGGAGCATATTTTTCCTCATCCAAATGCTGATGCACTAAAAGAGCACTTCGCAAATACTCTTTACAGTCAAACTTTTGTTTTTGTGGGCAAGGATTTCTTTCAACAAGATCTATAATTTCTTGCAAGTTTAGTTGATATTCTTGACTCCATTTCCTATATGCAACTGGAGAAATTTTGATGAGTTCTCCTGTATGAGCATTGCCAGGATAATACTTCATTGAAGGGAATAAGCCACTAAAAACATGTCGTATAAATCGATCCAGTTTTTCGCGTTGTAATTCAGCATGTTCTTGTTGCAAAAGAATATTATGTTCGACAAATTGTAATATTAATTCTGGCTCTCTAGACAATAGAGAAAATGCACGATCATCTATAAAATATTGTCGCTTGACACTTGCCAAACTTACTTCCATTATTATGCTAAAATCCTCATGCTGACATAAGGCATTTAGCACATCAACATTATTAGTAAGGGTCAGCCCTAATAAGATGTATCCAGCAACATTTCTAAAGGAATATTCCTTTTGATTTTCCAAATGTTTCGCAATATGTTTTAGCAATTGTTCTGCAAATTCTTTTTCCAGAACTCCCCATTGATTTAAGTATGATATTATATGAATAATCAGATTAATTTTTGTATTATCTCTAACAACTCTTCTAGGAATAGGTTTAGCAAAAGACTTTAGCACTTCAACATCTACTTCTTCACAGAATCTGCAGGCTGATAAAGTCAAAATAATAGGGTCTTTTTTGGCAGGCTCATTTTTTGCTAGAAGCTTAAATCTTTCTACTATCTGTGGCTTTTCTAGCAAAATATCTGACACATTGCCCAGCTGTTTATAATAATCTCGCATCGTTACATTCACAATACGCAACAAAAAATCAATATCAACGCCAGGAGCAACATATTGCAACAAAATTAATATTTTAACTTGATCTCTTACATTCATAAAACATACGTAATACTTATCATAAACATCAACACTTGCTATCTCTTCTTGCAAATTTTCCAGCTCATTTGACAAACCCAAAAAAGATAAGTGGCTTTCCACTTCTGCTAGAAAATTTATACGCTCTATCTCACATTTACTAAAATCCAAGTCATCACTTGTGCTTTTTAGAACTGTTCTAAATCTCTCCCATGCTTCTGCATGGGGCATAATTTCAAATGCAGTCACTGCCCATATTTTTCTTCTTAGCTCGGGCATACTGCATGCAAAATCCAGTCTGTCTTTAATAGGAATTTCTATTACTGGCCGAGACTCAGAACCAACAAGTGATCCTAAACCACTATCATTGCCTTCTAACGGCCGATACACTTGCTTCTGATAACGCCATAGCTATATAGAAATTTCTCGTGGTAATTTATTTGATAAACACCAATCTAAACATAACTTTTCTGGGTAAGCCTGCATGTATATCTTGATTAGCTTATGTAGCGCATTACTGTCAAATTTTAAACCAGAGCCACACACCGTATCAGATAAAAAAAACTCTATATAAACTCCACCAAAGACTTTTTTATAGCGTAACCAATGCACGGTTTGTAGTGGATCTGTATAGTGACCGCCAAAAACACCTACTACGAGTGATTTATACTTCGGCAAAGAATGTTCTAAACGCTCTACATTTTTATTTAACAATTCTAAGATCATAGTTGCAACACGTGATTTTTCATATACGCTGCAATGATTCAAATCTTTACTTTCAAGCTGAGGCAGATTATCTTGGTCATCTTGATATAATTCAGGAATCTCTGCTAAGCTTGCCAATTCTTCATCACTTAAGCACCCTAATGCTTTGGCAAAATCTCTGACGCTTACTTGCATAGATGCAATATTTGATTTCAAATGCAATTTCTGCACAATAAACCCAAATGCCTGCCACCATTTTAGATCTGAATTACTTCTATTTATTTCCACCTTCACTGAAGAGTACGCTTCATACATGCATGCAGCAAACGCTGCCATTAAATTTCTGGCATAACCTTGCTGTCTATACTCTTTCTGTATAGCAATATGACAAATTGTATAATCGCCGGTAGTGAATTCTTCATTAATATCTTTACGTATTACAAGATATCCGACTAAACACTTTGTACCATAGATATACCTAGACAGACCGTAGACGGTATACTGGGGACTAGCAAGTACTTCATCCCACGCTACCAGCTGCAACCCAGGGTCAGAAATATACAATTGTTGATCTAATAGTCTTATATCTGGTAAATGCATCGATTCCAGACTCTCAATTATACATTGTACAACTGTACCATCTTGATCAGTTACTCTATACCAGTGCGACAGTGATTTAATCCTTTCTACCGGCATAAGCGTGTTTCCCTATAATCCTTCCAAGTACGCATGTGGGTATATTATATTACTAACCTCTATAACAAAAAAGATTTGCATACGTATAGAAATTCTAAAAACCCTCAAAGGTATCCGACAAACTATTCACTCAAGGGTTGCAGCACTCGGCATGAAACGCGTATAGTCTAACGCATTAGATAGCGAAGCTAGCAAGGATTGATGCAACTAACAAATATTAGACATGCCGTAGAGCTAGACTTACAGGCCGTAGATAAATTAATTGTCCAGAGCCTGCATTCTGACGTGCCTTTAGTAAAAGAAGTAGCGCAGCATCTTATTAAAAGTGGTGGCAAGCGTTTACGCCCCCTATCAGTGCTACTAACCGCTAAAGCCAACAACTATGTTGGTGATGCACAGATAACTATGGCAACGATTATAGAGTTTATTCACACAGCTACCCTATTGCATGATGACGTGGTAGATAATAGCCTATTACGTCGTGGTAGCAGCACTGCTAATAATACTTGGGGAAATCAAGCCGCAGTGTTAGTTGGTGATTTTCTGTATTCACGTGCTTTTCAGTTAATGGTGCAGCTAAATGATTCCCAAATTATGCGGATCATAGCTAATGCAACCAATACCATTGCCGAAGGCGAGGTGATGCAGTTGATGAATCAGCACAACTCATCTGCTACAGAATCAGAGTATCTACAAATTATACGCCATAAAACTGCCAAGTTATTTGAAGCAGCGACAGAGTCAGCTGCAGTTTTATGTAAACTACCAAGACATATACAAAATGCTTTTGCTGAATATGGTTTGCATTTGGGTACCGCATATCAGTTGATAGATGATTTATTAGACTACCAAGCAGATCAAGAAACTTTAGGCAAAAGTATTGGTAATGATTTAGCGGAAGGCAAACCCACTCTACCTTTGATATATCTACTACAACACGGCTCTACAGCAGAGCAACAACTGCTACGCCAAGCTATAGACAACCCCAAGGAAGTAGATGCATCTGCCATTCAACAATTGATTCTTAACTCCTCCGCATTAGAGTATACGCGTGATTTTGCTATTCGCGAAGCTGATTTAGCGATGCAAGCATTAAGCGAACTGCCCGCTGATATTAGCACTGACGAACTTATTGACCTGGCCCATTACATTATTGACCGTGATCATTAATTAATATCTTGGTATACACTACTACAGATTATTGTTAGTATAAGCACATATTTTTACCTAACATAATAATAATTGGATATTACATGAGTCCTAGCAGTAAATTTCTATCTGAACAGAATCAATACCGATTGAATGTTATGCAAACGATTTGGACCTGCCTAGATATTCTTTTTATTTTTCGCAATCCATTTACTGAAGTTAAATTTCCCAAAACTAAATATATTGATATGGCATTACCATTTGCACCTCTAGCTTGGTCTGTACTAACTGGAGAAAAGCAAAATTACCCTATTACAAGCTATAGCATAGATTTTTTTTGCAATCTACACTCTGCAAAACAAGGCTATAGAGAAGTGAAGTATTTGCATGCACACAGCAAAAACTTGCTGATATCTGCAAGTGATTCTGTGACATCATCTGTAGCAAAAAAAGTATATCTTGCCAGCAGATCTTTACATACAGCCTTATATGCTATTTCAGCAGGCTCTAGTGCGCTTCAGTTAGCAGATGAGTTAAAGAAGAAGGCTTCTAAATTCCTTGGATATGCTTATGGTAATCATGCACACCAAGTTACAACTTCCGAACATAAAGAAGAACGGGCTATCAGCGCACCAAAAACACACCCCTAAGTATCATAAACCACGTCATCTGTATACACCAAAGCCTTATTATCCTCTAGATAACAACGCGATAAAATTGATTGCACGTACGCTAAAGTATTTTTAGGATCATGTGCTGCAGCTAATTGTGTTGCTGCCTGCTTAGCTTTTTCATGAAATGCGGTGTAATTATTCTTTATTGCTTCTATTGCCTTCTGTATAGATGCTATATCATAATTTTCTAGTGCAATACCGGCCTGGTAATGCTCAGCCACATCCCCCATCCAAGTATACTTTGCAGTGATAATTGGACAACCTGCATAGAATGCATCCAAGGCTATACCACTAAATTTATCTTGGTATTCTTTCTGATCGTATAACAGTAAACAAATAGAATTTCTAAACAAACGTAAATACTGCCCTTGATCTAAAGTATCACGATGTAAAATTAAATTACTTCTTGGTAAAGCTTGTAATTGTGACAATGCTATCTGCGTAGCGTTATCATAGCGCTGTGAACTAGGTGGTGACACCTGCATCTCAAAAACAGTGTTGATTTGGCGGGATCGCAAGTATTGTAATAAATTAACTACTAAAGGAAACCCTTTATCCTTACGTGCTGCTCCTGCGTACAGAATTTTTTTAAAGTGTCCAGGAGCTTGCTCTTGCTTAGCACTAGGCAAATATGTAGGACATGGAACTACTGCATAATTAATAAAACCATGATCCTTAAAAACCTTTAACAACTTATCGGTGGGGGATAGTATATGAAAATTAAATGCCTTGGCTGCAATACGCTTTAGTATTGCCAACTTCTTAGGAGTCTTGCGAAATTGATGAAAATGTAAAAACACACAAGCCTTCACATGCATTTTACCTGATAGATAAGCTAAAACTCGTAAATCCCACAACTCGCTGGTGCCAACAAATATTGCACCCGGCTCTGCTAATAGCTTCTTATATAGAAATAATTTTTGTATCTGCCTAATAGCACGGACAAAATAAGGTTGCGCCTTACAATTATAACTATCAAATAAACCTTTGCCTCGTTTATCCATCCACACACGCACATTAAAGTCGCTGTTGGCATTAATAAGACTTTGGACATAACTAAAACTATGTCCAGTTTGATCATGTAATGTAGGTTCTATTAAATTAAGCGTAAGCATGTTCTTCCTCAAAACGCACTATGTCATCCTCTCCTAAGTAGTTGCCAGATTGGACTTCAACGACTTCTAGAGGTATATCCCCTACATTTGTTAATTGATGTTTCATACCAATCGGTATAAATGTTGACTCATTCTCACGTAAAATGAAATTCTCATCGCCTTTGGTAACTCGTGCTAATCCTTTAACTACAACCCAATGCTCACTGCGTTGATGATGCAGTTGCAAAGAAATGCTCTTACCAAGCTGTAAAACTAGTATTTTTACCTGACAACGACCGTCCTTATACAAAGAATCAAAATACCCCCATGGTCGCATAACCTGCCGATGTAATGTAGCCACAGGGTTCCCGCGCTTTTTAAGCTTAGCTACAAGTTGCTTAAGCTGTTGTGCATTATCGCGCTTAGCTACTAAGACTGCATCGCTTGTCTCTACAATAGCTAAGTTCTCTATATCTCCAGCAGCTATCAGGCGGTGTCTTGCTTCTATCAAGCAATTTTTAGCACCTTCTACCACTACATCGCCAACTACCGAGTTATTATCATTATCTTTCTTGGCGTGCCGCCATACTGCATCCCAACAGCCTACGTCTGACCAAGTTGCATCAAGTGGTACGACTGCTGCTGCATTTGTATGTTCCATAATTGCGTAATCTATAGATATACTCGGCAAATTAGAATAGTGATTTTTGTTAACGCGGACAAAATCAAAATCTTTTGTAGCGTCTCTTAAAGCATGTTTAGTATGTTTGGCTATCTCTGGACAAAATTTATTAAATTCACTCAATATATCTGTATTCAGGAATATGAACATGCCACTATTCCATAAACAATTATTTTGCACCAAATCGACGGCAACAGCGGATTCTGGTTTTTCTATAAACTTATCTACCAAAAATCCTTGTTCTAGCGTGGCGCCTGGTTTTATATATCCATAACCAGTCTCAGCTCTAGTTGCCTTAATTCCACATGTAACCAACTTATGATGCTTGTTAGCTATGTAAGCAGCTTTTTGGATTACATTGGAAAAAGATGCAAAGTCAGGCAAATAATGATCTGCCGGCAAAATCAAAAGTATAACCTCACCATATTGCTGCGTAGCCCAGTGAGCTGCTAACGCTACTGCAGCAGCAGTATTCTTTGCTTCCGTCTCTAAGAGAATTGCTCCAGTATTACAGTCTAAATGGCGCATCTGCTCTGCAACCAAAAATCTGTGGTCCTTATGAGCAATGATTAATGGAGGCAAAAAAAGCTCAGAATTTGCTGTGCGTTGTAATGTAGACTGAAATAAGCTAATCTTGGCGCTTAAAATATTTAGAAATTGTTTTGGATATGCACTTCGAGACAAAGGCCACAAACGTTCGCCAGAACCGCCGGCTAATATTACTGGTAAAATTGCAGGGGTAGTCATTTTATAGCCTCTAACATATTAGTGTTTGCAGTGTAACCTAAATAAACATACTTGAGCAAGTAAGGTGTATATATGATAGCTAACATAAACATTGACCGCATAAACTTCGCAAAGGCAAAAATATTAATTGTTGGCGACATAATGCTAGATCAATATTGGTATGGAGATACTAACCGCATCTCACCTGAAGCTCCCGTACCAGTGGTACGTATTTCTGACTATGATTTTCGGCTCGGTGGTGCCGCTAACGTTGCGTGGAATGCGCGAACCTTGGGTTGCCAAGTACAGCTTCTTAGTGTTGTGGGTGATGATGAGGCAGCAACGAGTATAGAAAATCTTTTGGCAAAAAAAGATATCCCTGCACAACTTATTCGTACTAAAGATTTTACTACTATACGCAAGACACGCGTACTCAGCCGTCGCCAACAAATGTTACGCTTAGATCATGAAGAAGAAACGTGCACTATTCCTGAACAAGCTATGCGAGAATTACATAATGCATATGCATCACTAATATCCGAATATGACTCTGTAATTTTTTCTGATTATGCAAAAGGTATATTTAGCGATAAAAGATTTTACTTAGATATCGCTAACAAGCATAACGTCCCAGTATTGGCGGACCCAAAGACACTTGATTTTACCGAATATAGCGGAATTGACTTTCTTAAGCCAAACCTAAGTGAATTTGAGGCTGTTGTTGGCAAGTGTGAGTCTTTAGCAGAAATAGAGTCTAAGGGCTTAGCTTTACTAGATGAGTGTAAAATTAAAACATTAGTAGTTACTCGTGGTTCTGATGGTGTGTCTGTAATTTCAGGATCTCAAAAGCCTATACATTTACCCTCATACAGTGGTGAAGTGTTTGATGTAACTGGTGCTGGAGATACCTTTATTGCTACTCTAGCGGCATGCCTGGCTAGTAATATTGAGCTAAATAATGCAGCACGTATTAGTTCTATTGCTGCAGCTGTAGTTGTAGGCAAAGTGGGTACCTCAACAGCTACCGTGTCTGAAATCAAAGACATGTTACACCGCAAAGTTAGCCTGCCGCTTGGCGTTATAGAAGAAAATACACTTAAAGAAGTTTTAAAAATCAGTAAATCCCGAGGGGAAAAAATAGTCTTTGTAAACGGCTGTTACGATATCTTACATTACGGACACATTCGATATCTAGAAAAAGCAGCAGAGCTTGGCGATAGATTAATTGTTGCTGTCAACACTGACAGTTCGGTAAAACGCCTAAAAGGTCCTGGCAGACCCGTCTATAACGAGAACCAGCGCATGGAAGTTCTTGCCAGTCTTAAAGTAGTAGATTGGGTTGTTAAGTTTGAAGAAAACACTCCTGGGCGGTTGGTAGAATCTCTACACCCAGATATACTTGCGAAAGGTAACGAGCACTTTGCCACTATAGAAGATATTCCTGCTACTGAAGGCACCGACTTTGTACTTAACAATGGTGGTGAAGTACATTTAATCGCTCGTACTCCTGATGTATCTTCCACAGCAGCACTTGAGATGATGGAAACCTAATTGTGAATGCCGCCTACTAATCCTCAGACTCATATATAGCTGAGGATTTGCTTGACACAATACGCGTCGATAACATATTACTAACCGAACGCCATACTACTTCAGGTGTTAGCTCTTGCATGCAAGCTGGCTGCACTGTAGTCTTGCCTGTATAATTACATTTGCGGCGCATACAGGGCGCACACTTAAATGTAGAACGCAAATTAGTGCTATTAATACCACGCACCCCAGATTTGCTAATATCGGTAGCTCCATACATTGCCACAACAGGCTTATCTAGGGCAGCCGCAAGATGCGCAAAACCAGTATCAACGGCCACTACTCCATGCGCATTATTAATGATTGCTGCAGCCTCAGTAATACTTAACTTAGGCAACAACTCAACATGCCTAGAATGATCTGCCAACATCTTAGCACGGCGTCTCTGCTCTACAGTAACACCGGTTACTTTAACTTTATATCCATGACTCGTTACTAAATCTACCAATTGCAGCCAGTATCTATCTGGCCAATGTTTAGTATCCCAAGTAGTACCATGCAACAAGAATAAATATGGATGAGATTCCTCCTGAATTGGCAGCTGTAAATTATAAATCTCAGGTGTACGTGGAGTAGTATATCCTATAGCATAAGCAAATAATTGTCGCAGTCTATCTACAGCATGTAGCTCCTTGGCTACATAGTATCTTTTTTTATAATTTAGGCTTGCCAATGGCTCACGACAGGCGTTATAAGAAAATCCAGCTATATGTTTTGTGCCACAAAATCTAGCTATTAGTGAGCTCTTGATTAGGCCCTGTGCATCTAAAACCAAATCAAAATCTAGCTGACGAATCTCTTTAAGCTTGGCAAATAGATCTTTCCACGCTCTGTCACGCAGCCTCACTCTAACCACTCTCTCCACTGCCGGATGCCATGCAGGTATCTCAGAAAAGCCCTCTTCTACCAGCCAAGTAAATTTAATATTGGGGTTTTCCCTCCACGCATCGCTTAATGCTGGCAGCGTATGGATAACATCACCCATAGAGGATAATTTTATAAGTAACACCCGCATCAGGTAGTCTCCAATTCTTCTAAAGCTTTACTCACTTTATTAGGTGTTACTTCTCGCATACATGCAAAGTGCTCTAGTGGACAAGTGCGTTTAAAACAAGGACTACATGACACTTTATTTTGCACCACTTTGGCTTTAAGTCCTAAAGGAGGAGTAAAAATTGGGCTTGTAGAACCATAGATGGCTACTACAGGCTTATCTAGAGCTGCTGCCAAATGCATTAAACCAGAATCATTGCTCACAACCGAACTTACAGTAGCAAATAAATCTATAGTTTGCATTAAATCTATCTTGCCGGCGTAACTGGTAGTTGGAGCATCTAAGCATTGACGAATATTTTCTATTACTGGCTCATCTTGTTTAGATCCAAAAAACCATATATCCCAACCCTCAGATAATTTTTCTGCAGCCAATGTTGCAAAATATTCCTCTGGCCAGCGCTTGGCAGGGCCGTAAGCCGCACCTGGACACAAAGCTAATACTGGCTTTGTTGGTTCATCTGCAGGATATGCTTGCAGGCTGGGCGTTGGTAAACTTGTAGGCAATGGTTCATTTCTAGCAAATGCTAGGCTTGCATATCTATCTACCATACGTGGCAACTTTTTTTTATCTAAATAACGTATATCATTTAGCAACAACCACCGGCACTCGCCTAGCCAACCACTCCTAATAGGAATCTTCGCAAAAAAAGGCACTAACGCTGATTTCCAGCTATTGGCAAGCACTATAGCGCGTGTATACTTATGTTTACGTAAGCTCATACCCAATTGCCAACGCTGCTGCAATGCAAACTCACCGTGCTTTGCAGGTAACAAAATTTTCTCGTTAATTTCTGGCATACGCTCTAAAATAGGCAAGCTCCACGCTGGTGCTAAAACATCTATTTGAGAATCCGGTTTCTGTTGCTTTAATATTTTAAACAGTGTCTGGGCCATGATCATATCACCCACCCAGGAGGGACCTACAATTAAAATCTTGTCATTCATCACATATTATATAGCGCGTATCGCAATAAGGACATACAGCCTCACCATCATTATCTACCGGCAGGTATACACGTGGGTGCATATTCCACAAGGTCATACTAGGTAATGGGCAACACAACGGTAAAGAAGCTGGTGATACCTTAACTTCTACGTGGACCGATGTTTTTTGCTCTTGCTTTAGCACTTGATATCCCAGTTAAATTGAATTCGACCTATTATACCCACAGACAGCAGCTAAATCGACTATTTAGACACTATACTTAATATTAACACAACCTTAGGCTATTAGGCTAAATTAAGACCTATGACAAGAAAATCTAATAACAGGGCCAAAGAAGTTATTATTAGCTTTATAGATTCTGTACCACAGCGAGCAAAAAAGATAAGGCGCTTAAGCACTGCATTAATAAATAATGCCTGGGATGCAAATACTGCAAAAAAACTTTTTTCTGAAGTTCATAATTTACGCGGCCTAAGCGGGCATCAGGGCTTACTTAATATTAACGAAATTGCTACAGAAACAGAGAACATTATCGAGTATATTCGCAATAATGATAGAGAAATGTCTGCCAAGCAAAAAAAGACTTAAGTAAAAATATAGACTCCCTACTCAATAAACTAGATACTCTGGCTGCCGACTTAGAGCTAGGGGCTAATGAGGACTTTAGTGGCCAGCAAGAAAAATATGACAGCGTACCAACGGTACTTATAGTAGACGACGATATAGATTTTTGTAAATCACTATCATCACAAATTCAAAACTTAGGTTACCAAACCACTACAGTATTCAAGTTAGATGATCTTGAACAAATTATAAACACTACCAAACCACAGTTAATATTTATGGATATTGTATTTAATGGTGATCGCGAAGCAGGAATAGAATATATAAAGAACTTACAAAGTAAACAAACCTTAGATTTTCCAATTGTATATATGTCAGGACGTGATGATATAAATGCACGTTTAGAAGCTGTACGTAGTGGCGGCACAGCATTCCTAACAAAAACATTTAGTTTACAACATCTAAAATCTATTCTAGATAATATTATACCACTACAAAATGAAGCAAATTTTAAGGTTCTCATTATTGAAGATGACAAAATAGCCGCTGAGTATTGCGCCGCAATATTAGAGCATGCTGGAGTTGAGGTGGCCATACTAGATGATCAAAAAGATGTATTTGATAAAATCATAGAATTTGACCCAGATGTAATATTAATAGATATGTATATGCCTGAGATAGATGGCTTTGAAATGGCTAGCATTATTCGTCAGCATCAGACATTTTCATCCATCCCTATAGTAATCATGTCTAGTGAAACTGATGTAAATAAGCAGTTTAAAATGCGCAGTATCGGCGCAGACGATTTTATACTTAAGCCATTTCAACCAAGTCACTTAATAGATACAATATTCAATCGCATAAAGCGGTCAAAGCATACAAAATACATGATTTATACTGATGGCCTAACTGGGCTTATGCTATTTTCTAAGATAAAAGCACAAGTACAGACACTTATGGAATCTTGTATACGTTATAATCTTGACTACTCAATCGGCCTAATTGATTTAGATTATTTTAAAAGTATCAATGACAAATATGGTCATTTGGCAGGAGATCAGATTTTACGCGAATTTTCTGAATTCCTATCAACAAGAGTGCGCAAAAGCGATATAGTTAGTCGCTATGGCGGAGAAGAGTTTGCCATTATATTCCCATATACGAGTGGCGAAAATGCAGTGCGCGCTCTTAACTCTATGCGTGAATCATTCGCTAGACGTTTAAAACACTCTAATATTGGCGAATTTCATATAACATTTAGTGGTGGCGTAGCAAGCATTACAGACTATCAAGATCTAGATGATTTATTACTAGCAGCCGACAAAGCCCTTTATAGGGCTAAGGGCTCTGGAAGAAATCATATAGAGATAGCTGCTAAATAGACTTACATATACTCAATTTTTGTCTTCTTAATGACGCAGCCTTACACGTGGCGGCAATAATTCCTGTGCGTCTTCAGGTTGCAAAGATTTACACCGCTGGAGCAAATCAATAAAAAATTGCTTATTGTCAGGATTAGCATAATCGATATTAGTGAAGTCTGCTACAAGAGTAAATACTACATTTGCTGCCATTTCGAAGGGCTCAGCCATGCTTGTTTGTTTTGCGATAATTCTTTCATCAGTTGTAACAACATATATTTCTGCTGGCAGTCTGTCTGCAACGCCGGCAACGCTCATATTAATCATTGTATCTTTAGCCGGGTCTTCATCGGGCACTCTAGCAATTAACCTGCCTAATACATTTGGCAGCAATACTTTTTGCCTCCTCTACTAATCGCTCGTTTCCATGGTCAATATGGGTCACAGCAAGCTGTATATACATTTATTTTCCTCTCCATTAATTATAAGAATATTGTTTTAAACATAAAAATGTGTTCTGCATAGAGAGATATATAGAGAAACACTAAACAACAACTGTAAAAGATTTATTGTTTTTTTCAAAGATTATAACCATAATTTTCAAAAAAAATTAGGAATTAACTATCAACAGCTTCTATTACTTTTTCTGAAATTTTGCCATTAATTTTTTCATATAATAACTCTTTCGCCCAATCTGCATTTGCATTTAAACAAGGTACAAATTCAAAGCTTTTACCACCCAATTCAAACCATTGTTCTCTAATTCCCATATTTATTTCTTCTAGGCTTTCAAGACAGTCTGCAACAAAGGATGGACTTGCCATTAACAAATTTCTGACACCATTGGCATACAGTTCTGGCAGTACTTCATCGGTATAGGGCCTAACCCAGGGAAGACGACCAAGTCTAGACTGAAAACTTACGCCCCACTGATCACTTCTAAGACCAAGCCTTTTAGCCACTAACTCTGAAGTTTTATGACAATGTTGTGGATATAATCCAGCGACTTTCTGGGGCAGACCATGGTAACTAGTTAACAAATATTCAAAATTATTAGTAATATAAGGACTTATACTTTCTGCTAAAGCATCAATATAACTAGGCTCTTGATAAAAATCTTTTATCACTTCTATTTCTGGAACATTCTGCTTACTTAATATAACCCTTATCGCTTCTCCTATTGCTGACCCAGTAGCCGCGGTAGAATATTGGGGAAACATCGGGAAAATAATAATTTTATCAACATCTCCTAACTCCTCTACTGCGCATGCAACACTCGGATTTCCGTAGCGCATACCCAAGGCAATATGAAAGTCTTTTGCTAAATTATCAGCAAATTTACGTGAGTTAATTAAAAGTGGTGATCCCTCTTCCTGCCAAATTTCTTGATATGCGCGAGCAGACTTCTTAGCTCTAAATGGCACTATTACTCCACACACTAATGCCCAGCGTAATATAGCAGGCAAAGTAATAACTTTAGGGTCCAATAGAAACTGTCTTAAATACTTACCAACACTCCTAGAATCTGGTGCATCTGGAGTACCTAAATTAAGTAATAAAATTCCGATATTATTCAAATGCATTCATCTCCGTCAGTTCCTTACCCACAATTAAATGATGTATATTATCTGTACCCTCATAAGTAAATACAGACTCTAAATTTAATAAATGCCTAATCACATGGTACTCTAAGCTAACCCCATTTGCTCCCAACAAATTTCTAGCACTACGAGCTATATTAAGCGCTATCTTAGCTGCATTCATTTTACCCATTGAGACCATAGCAAATGTTGCATCATTATTCTCTAATAATCTACCAAGCTGTAAATTAAAGCTCTGTGTTTTCGTTATTTCCGTACACATATCGACTAAATCGTACTGCACCAACTGAAAATTTGCTAATGGTTTAGCAAACTGTTTACGGTCCTTGGTATATTGCAAAGCTATATCATAACAGGCCATAGCAGCACCAGTAGCTCCCCAAGCAATACCATATCGGGCTTGGGTCAAGCATTCCAACGCTGCAATTAATCCTTTCTCGGAGCCAGGCAAACGATTTTCTTCTGGCACCACACATTTATCCAAGATTAACTCACCAGTAATTGAGGCACGCAATGACATTTTTTGTTTGATTTCACTTGCATTAAAGCCTGGAAAATCTTTTTCCACTAAAAATGCTTGAATACCTATATCAGTTTTTGCCCAGACTATAGCAACTTCTGCAATAGTAGCATTTGTGATCCAGGTCTTACTACCAGTAATCTCCCATCCATTTGAGACTTTTTTAGCTGTTGTGCGCATACTTGCTGGGTCAGATCCAGAATTTGGCTCTGTCAAACCAAAACAACCAACAACTTTTCCAGCGGCCATTTGTTGTAACCATTTTTGCTTTTGTGCATCAGTACCAAAACTGTAAATAGCATACATAGCTAATGACCCTTGTACAGAAACAACACTACGTAATGCACTATCCCCATATTCTAATTCTTGACATACTAAGCCGTATGCAACATGTCCAATACCAGAGCCACCATACTCGCTTGGTAATGTCATACCAAACAAGCCTAAGTCAGCCAATTCTTTAATAGTTTCTTTAGGAAATTGTGCGCTCTCATATGCATGACTTATCTTAGGCATGACGCTTGTTTGTACATACTTACGTATACTGTCACGTATCATAAGTTCTTCATCCGTCAGTAGTTGATCAAGTAGTAAAAAATCTTCCATTATCCTTGCCTTAGTTGTGCAATTACTTTGCCAAATTCCGCAGGTGGGGATTTAAATATAGTACTGCCCGCAACCACTGTATCTACCCCAGCTGCATAGATATCTTTAATATTTTCTAAATTCACACCACCATCAATTTGCAAGCGCGGTATCTTATGCCATTGATCTATTATTTCTCTAGCTTGTCTAGCTTTGGACAACACTTCGGACATAAATTTTTGTCCGCCAAAACCAGGATTTACTGACATTAATAGTAACAAATCAATTTTATTCTCTAACTCTGATAAAATATCCAGACCTTCGGCGGGGTTTAATACAATGCCAACTTGACACCCCTGTGAAGCAATTAGATCCATAGTTTTTTGATAATCTGGCGTGGCATTGGGATGAAAGCTTATAGAATTTGCACCGGCTTTAGCAAAAGGTTTTATCAACTCGTCAACCGGAGTAATCATCAAATGTACGTCTATAGGTGCTTTAATACCGTAATCACGTAGGGACTTACATATCATTGGCCCACAAGTTAAATTTGGCACATAATGATTATCCATAACATCAAAATGTATCCAGTCTGCTCCTGCTGTAATTACATCACTTACTTGTTCGCCAAGACGAGCAAAATCTGCAGCTAATATGGATGGGGCTATTATTCTGTCACTCATTTACGACTCCGTTCTACTAAATCATACGCAGCAGTTATCTTCTGCGCCTTTTCCTTAGCCATTGTAAGCATTTCATTTGGCAATCCTTTTGCCACCAACTTATCTGGATGATATTTACTCATAAGTCGCCGATACGCTTTTTTTATCGTACGCATATCATCTTTGGCAGACACACCTAAAAGATTATATGCTTCAGATAGTGGTGTGCTTGTTTGGGTAGTATTGCTATAAGTTCTTTTTTTGCTACCAGACTTCTTAGAATATGCAGAAAAGTTATAGATCCGCAACAAATAATCTAATTGATTTAAAGGGACATTTAATTTTCTGCAAATATGCTGTAATTTGCTTAGCATCGCTGGCCAAAGGACTTGGTCAGCACTTGCTGCTTTAACCATCATTTCCAAAAAGTACTGTCTTAAGGCTGGCTTTTGTACACATACAGTACGAAACTTTTTTAAAGATGAATCTAAGTCAAAGTCAGGCTGTTTACCTTCATTAAAAAAACGTATCGCTGCTAACATCTGTGCTTGTGTCAAATGAAAATCATTGAGCATTATATCACGCGCCACACGAATTTCAGCTTCTGAAACCACACCGTCAGCTTTGGCAATACACCCCATAGTCTGAAACACAGTTCTAAAAAAAACTAACCTAACCTGAGCTGTATGCCCTTGGGTATTTAATACGCTTCCTAAGCCGTTATCAAATATATGCCCAAAAACCAAACCAAGTACGAAACCAGCTGATCCATAAAAGGTAAAACCTAAAGCTGCAGCAATGATTTTACCCCATATTACCATGATATAGCATTTACCATTTCTAGATCACTTGGTGTACCAACATTATGCCATAGACCATTAAAGTATTGGCCGGTTATATTACCAGCAGTAATTTCACTACGCAGCAAGTCGCCGAGCCCGAAGACACCATGTGATGCATAATCAAACATTCGTGGGTTGTATATTCCTATATTAGCATATGTATAATTAGGATTATGACTTATAGGTAGCACCGTATTACCTTTCAAACCAAAATCACCTTGTGGCTTATACACAGGGTTGTCTACTAATACAATGTGCGCAGAGCCTGAAATATTTTTGGGTAAAATATGATAATTAAAGTCTGTATATATATCTGCACTTATCACCAAAAAAGGATCGCTACCTAATAATGGTAGGGCCTGCACAATACCCCCACCAGTATTTAATAACTGTTCTTCTACTGAGTACTGGATATTTACACCATATCGAGAGCCATCACCCAACATCGCTACTATTTGTTCACCTAAATGAAATACATTTATTACAACTTCACGAATGCCATACCCTGCCAATGCATACAAATGGTGCTCTATCAAAGCCCTACCCGCCACTTTAAGCAGTGGTTTAGGAGTGCTACTAGTAAGCGGCAACATACGTTCACCCTTACCTGCTGCTAAAATCATCGCTCGCATACACGCTCCAACTGCCATTTTATACAGAAGTATATCAGGATTTTAGCGGTCTATACTTAATATATACAAAAGGTAACTTATATGAATAACACAGCAAAAGCATTTCTCCGCACAGAAGGCAAGACAGAGCACCGCGGGTTTGAGGTGGGCTATTACACATATAACATGGAAAACAAACCAAAGAAATTTCATGTCAATGTAAATGTAACTATGCGCCATGGACAAAATGAATACACTATCTCTTTACCACTGGATAAAAGTTTTGCTAAAGAAGAAGAAGCTATTAAATACGGAATTACTCAAGGTGAAAAATACATCGACGACGAGTGTAAGAAAAAGAAAACTGGAAGCTGAACATTTTTACAAGGATATAATCCATCATTTGTCCCCTCAAAGACATTTACCAAAAAATCAAAAGCGCCTCTCCACCTGATCTGCTTGTATATACATTCTTAATCAGGCTCAGCATATTTGCTAACGTTTGTAACGTTAGCTATACTAACGTTACAAACGTTAGAGGTGTCAATGAACTATCAAGAGATCAATAAAGCGTTGCTCACGGGTGATACTAGTGCCACAGTATTACCGCAACTGGCAAAACTAAACAACTTACAATTTGTGTTCAATGCTGATTTTGGCTTAACAGATTTACCTCTCGAACCAGGACTCATTATGATTCGGGGTCCTCGCCAATATGGCAAAACGACCTGGCTACAACAAAAAATTTTTCAGACCATAGATGAATATGGACCTGGAAGTGCTCTTTATATTAATGGAGACTCCATTAAAGATCGCTGGCATTTTGCAGAAGAACTATCCAATATTGCAAATGCATTTCCAAGAAAAGTTTGTTGCAAAAGGCTATTTATAGATGAGATTACCGCTATTAATGATTGGGAAAAAGCTATAAAGTCTATAATAGATCAAGGTATTCTTGATAATGTATTAATAGTTACAACTGGCTCAAAAGCTCGTGACTTAAGACGTGGCACAGAAAGATTGCCGGGAAGAAAAGGAAAGTTATCGAGAACAAGCTACATTTTCACCCCAATCTCTTATAAGCAGTTTAAAGATGTTTGTGGTAAATTTTTTAAGAAAGAGACTCTAAGTGCATATATTTTAACAGGAGGAGCACCCGTTGCAATAAATGCACTAGCAGAACATAATGCAATACCTGAATATATAACAAGTATTATAAGTGAGTGGATCCTTGGCGAAATGGCTGCCAGCGGCAGATCAAGGTCCAGCTTACTTTCTTTGCTAGAACAGTTATACAAGATGGCTCTGTCTCCGATAGGCCAGGCTAAATTGGCAAGAGAAAGTGGCTTAGCTAATAATACAGTTGCTCAAGGATATATAGAGATTCTTGCAGATTTAATGTGTGTAGTCCCATCACGACAATATGACTTTAATAAAAATCATGTAGTATATCGCAAAGAGTGTAAATTTCACTTTGTAAATATGCTTATGTGTATTACATGGCATCCTAAAAAACCTAGAACTATACAAGAATTGAATAATTTAGGTGTAGATTTGTCAGCAATATATGAGTGGGCTGTTGCACAAGAGATATGGCGTAGAGCTTGTATATATGAAAAAGATATTCCTGAGCAGTTACTATTCTGGCAAACAAAAGAACACGAAATAGACTTTGTTGTGCCAAATGAAGAAATTTTTATAGAAGTCAAAAAGGGTAAAGCCTCTCCATTATCTTTTAACTGGTTTAACAAAATTTTTGCAAAGCAACAGTTACAAGTGATAAACAGCACAAGCTTTGACTCTAAGTATATTACAGGGGTCACTTTAGAAGATTTTTTACTAAACAACTAAGCGAATTGTGCTTCACCTTAACGGTAGCACATACACATATAAGAACAAACACAACCATACAACATCTACAAAATGCCAATACCAAGCAGATGCTTCAAAGCCAAAGTGATTATCTGAGTTGAAGTCACCTCTTAAACAGCGTAACCATATAATCAGTAAAATAATGGAACCAATAGTTACATGCAATCCATGAAACCCAGTAAGCATATAAAACGTAGTACCATATATGCCTGAGCTTAACTTTAGGCCTAAATTTGTATAAGCGTGATGATATTCATACGCTTGCATGCAAACAAAGAATAATCCTAAAAATATAGTTGCGCCTAACATAATATTAAGCATTTTCCGCTTGCCTGCTAAAAGTGCATGGTGCGCATAGGTAATGGTTACACTAGATAAAATCAAAATAAATGTATTTATCAACGGTAACCATAATGGCCCCATATCTGCATTTGGCCCTGGAAATCTATTTGGATCAGGATTGGTAAGCAGCGGCCATTCTGCAGAAAACTCAGGCCATAAAACTGGGTTAGTGCTTAATTTTGTGATTGCCCCCTCACCACCAAGCCATGGTACAGAAAAGTTTCTAGCATAAAATAGTGTGCCAAAAAATGCAGCGAAAAACCAAACCTCTGAGAAAATAAACCAAAACATGCCAATTCTAAAGCTGCGGTCAATCTGTACGTTATAATGCCCTGCTTGACTCTCCTGGATTACTGCCCCAAACCAACCTACCATAATGTAGGCAATAAACGCTAAACCCAAGGCTAATACATATGGCCCCCAAGAAGTACTATGAAAAGTAGCCCCAGCACCGAGGCCTGTCACACCTAATCCAAAGGCTGTCACCAGTGGCCATTTACTTAAATGTGGTACGTAATAATGCTGTGATTCTGACATAGCCATTCCTTAGTTTCATCACTTATATCAAAAATTGTATAAGCTAAAGTCACACGCTGCACATCGGCAGGAAAATCGGGATCTAAATAAAATCTTAGCCCTAAATAAGCAGATTCACCAGGACCAAGCTTTTGATTACTAAAACAAAAACATTCTACTTTCTTAAAATATTTACTTACCTTAGAGGGGGCAATACTCGGAATAGCCTGGGCTATCATAGTGTGCCCAGTAAGGTTTTTTGCATAATATGCTGTCGTTGCCATCTCGCCCGGGTGAACTTGTAACACGGTATGTTTAGGTTTGAATTCCCACGGCATTTGTTGATTATGAGAGACTACGAACTCTACGGTAATAGTGCGAGATTGATCAATTCCTCTTGGAGTTGCAGCCATTACACTTAAATCCATTTTGCCATTTAATCCAGTAACATCGCATAGCACGTCATATAACGGCACTAATAAGAAGGCAAAACCACTCATACCAAAAATCAATAGCAACAAATTACGCACTAATAATTGCTGCTTAAAGTAGAATAAAGTTAGCAGAAATAAGCCTACAAACAGTAGTATTGCAAAACCTACAAATTTATCATTAGCTGTAAAGTTTGGATATGTATAGACTACGGCCCCAGCAAAAAAAATCAATACAAAAGTTGCAAGCCTAGCCATGGGGGTCCTTGACTACAGGCGGAGTACTAAAAGTGTGATGTGGGGCTGGTGATGAAACTTCCCAAGTGAGCCCGTGTGCACCCTCCCATACCCTCGATGTTGCTGGCTTACCACCACGGATAGTTTTGATAATTATGTACAAAAATAATAATTGTGATAACCCAAAAGTAAAAGAGCCTATACTTGCAATACGATTAAATTCAGTAAACTGCAAAGCATAATCAGGCACCCTACGCGGCATGCCTGCAAGACCAACAAAATGCATAGGGAAGAAAGTAATGTTAAATGAAATTATTGTTAACCAAAAATGCAATTTACCTAATGTTTCACTATACATATGCCCAGTCCACTTAGGTAACCAGTAATACGTAGCACCAAATATCGCGGTTAGTGATCCTGCGACCATAACATAATGAAAGTGCGCCACTACAAAATAACTGTCATGATACTGAAAATCTGCAGGCGCAATGGACAACATTAACCCTGTGAATCCACCCATTGTAAAAAGGACGATAAAGGCAATGGCAAACAACATAGGCGTCTCAAATGTCATAGCACCTTTAAACATGGTTGATACCCAATTAAAAACTTTTACTCCCGTAGGCACTGCAATTAACATAGTTGCATACATAAAAAATAATTCACCGGCTATTGGCATCCCTGTAGTAAACATGTGATGTGCCCACACAATAAATGATAACAATGCTATTGCTAAGGTTGCATAGACCATGCTGGCATATCCAAAGAGACGCTTGCGAGCAAAGGTAGGGATAATCTCCGATATCATGCCAAATGCTGGCAAAATAATAATATATACTTCTGGGTGACCAAAAAACCAAAATATATGTTGGAATAATACTGGGTCACCCCCACCGCTAGCTGTAAAAAAACTAGTACCTAAATGCCTATCGGCCAACACCATCGTAACAGCCCCGGCCAATACCGGCATAACTGCTAACAGTAGAAATGCTGTTATTAACCAGGTCCAACAAAATAAAGGCAGCTGCATCATAGTCATACCTGGAGCACGCATATTAACAATCGTTGCAATAATATTAATTGCCCCAAGAATTGAGCTTATACCCATCAAATGTACTGCAAACACAAAGTAATCGGTACTTGTTGGGCCATACGTAGTAGATAGTGGGGCATAAAAGGTCCAACCAAAATTAGGTGCCCCACCTTGCATAAAAGTAGTACTAATTAATATGCTAAAGGCAAAGGGTAGGATCCAAAAAGACAAATTATTTAGCCTTGGCAACGCCATATCCGGCGCGCCAATCATCAACGGAATCATCCAATTAGCAAATCCTACTAAAGCCGGCATAATAGCCCCAAATACCATAATCAGGCCATGCATAGTAGTAAGCTGGTTATAGAATTCTGGGGTTACCAAGTTCATACCTGGTTTGAATAACTCTGCTCGAATTAGCAATGCCGCAATACCACCCACAAAAAACATTATTAAAGAAAACCATAAATATAATGTGCCAATATCTTTATGGTTGGTGGAAAATATCCAACGCTTAATGCCACTCGGTATATCATGATCTATGGTTGATACATTGCTATAACTCATGGCGTCAGATCCTCATTGCTCTCTAGATTGCTTTTTTGCTCTATTAACTCTGCATCTAATACTGGCGCTGGTGATACTTCACCAGTACTAGCTGGTAGCACTTGATCTGGTGCCATCGTAGGCTCCTCAGCTGTAGGGGCTGCTTGCGACTCTGCGTCTAGCATAGGCTCTTCAGAAACTTGCTCGTTAACTGGACTGGGCTCAGGTGGCATGCGCATTTGTTGTTGTTCTGTTAACCACTTAGCAAAATCTTGCTCTGAAACCGCATCAACCACAATAGGCATAAAAGCATGCCTGGCACCACATAATTCCGCACACTGACCTGTATATCTGCCTACTTCATTAATGCGAGTCCACGTCTCATTAATAAAACCGGGGATAGCGTCTTTTTTTACAGCTAGCTCTGGCACCCACCAAGAATGGATAACATCATTAGCAGTCATTAGAAAACGAATCTTCTTATTAATAGGTACAACTACCGGATTATCCACTTCACGTAGATAGTCTTTGCCAAGTGCTGCGCGATGAATGATCGCCTCATAAGGTGTTGATAAATCACTCATAAACTCTACGCCTGTACCTAAATACTCATAGTGCCAGCGCCACATATAGCCAGTTACTTTGATAGTTAAATCAGAATCAGATACGTCATCCATTTGCAGCAAAGTCTTGGTAGCTGGAAAAGCAATAGCTCCTAAGATAAGAAACGGAATAATAGTCCAAACTACTTCTAATTTTGTATTGTCATGAAATTTTGCTGGCTGATGCCCAACTGACTTACGATGAAAAACAATCGCATACAACATCACGCCGAAGACGACTACACCTATAGCCACACAAATCCAAAAGATAGTCATGTGCAAGTTATATACTTTATGACTAACGTCAGTGACACCTACCGGCATATTAATTGAGCGGTTCGCGGCTGCCTGGCCAGATACCAGAAGCAACATCCATGCTATGCGACGAAGTATAAATTTCATGCAAAATATCCCAAAATGATACCTTATATAAACGGTTTTATGCCCATAATGTCAACTTGTGCTTTTTGTCTGCTATACAACTAAATAAACAGCCCCGCTTAACAACCCATAGGGGTTCTTTTGCTAAATATTTTTGTTAAAATGAGGTCATATTTCACCACACAAAGTTACAAAATGAACTTAATAAAATTATTTAGTGCCGCATGTTTATTCACTTTAGCTATTTGTTCTAATCCAATTCACGCTCGCCAGCAATTAGACCGCGTGGTGGCAATAGTTAACAATGATGTTATCTCTTACTCAGAGTTGGACAAATATATAAGTTTAGTGGTTTCTGATCTAGGTGCACAGGCTGCAAATTTGCCACCACGTGAGGAATTAGAACTGCAAGTGCTTGAGCGCTTAATCGCTGAAAAAGTACAACTGCAACTGGCAAGGGAGTATGGCATCGATACCGATAGCTTTGCCGTAACTGAGGCTGTGCAAGAAATTGCACGTCAACAAGGCACCACTATAGAAGGCTTAAAGAAAGAAATAGAGGCACAAGGTACCAGCTTTAATGACTTCAGAGAATTAATACGTACCCAAATGACTATCCAAACCTTACAAGCTAGAGAGATAGGTCCGGATATAACAGTGGCTAAGCATGAGATTGAAAGTTTTTTAAATTCTGCAGCAGGACAAGATCAATCTGGTAATGAATATAAGCTTGGACATATTTTACTCCCAATACCTGATGCTCCTACTGCAGAAGTGCTTAAGAAATCTGTTGGTGAGGCAGAGCAGCTAATAGCAGATCTAAAAGCGGGTAAAGATTTTGCTAAAACAGCTATGACTAAATCAGCTGGAAAGCATGCATTAAATGGAGGTGATCTCGGGTGGCGTAAAAGCGCAGAAATTCCAAGCCTATTTGCAAATTATGTCCCATCGATGCAAGTTGGCGATTTAATAGGCCCGATACGTACTAGTGGGGCTATGCATATTATAAAGTTATTGGATAAAAGAGAGGGACAGCAGCAACAGCAAACAGAAATGCGCGTATCGCAAATTGTCATTGCGCCAAGTAACACTACCTCTAGTAGCGAGGCTAAATCCATAATTGATGGACTTTATACACAACTCAAAGAGGGTACCGATTTTAATGTTGTTGCTGAAAAGAACTCACATGACAAGCGCAGCGCAAACAAGGGTGGAGATGTTGGATGGGTAACCCCAGATCTCGTTGCTGACAGTTTTGCCCAGCAAATAACAAAATTACGCGAAGGTGAATATAGTGAGCCATTTTGGTGTGATGAAAGCTGGATGATAGTTAAAGTCTCTGGCAAACGCACCCAAGGTCCTAATGATGATGCCGCGCGTAGTAAAGCTGTAGAGATCCTTACTATGCGTAAAGGTAATGAGGCTATAGAAGCCTGGAGTAAGCGCATACGCGATGAAGCGCAAGTAGAAATACTCCTGTCTGCAAAAAAATAACATGGCTCGTAAACGTTTTGGACAAAATTTTCTAGTTAATGCTGCAATAATATATCAAATTATTGCAGCAGTAGATCCGAAACCAGACCAACACATTGTAGAAATTGGGCCAGGTCTTGGGGCCTTAACTAAGGCTCTTATTAATAGCGGTGCCAATGTAGATGCTATAGAAATTGACAGAGACTTAATAGGCAATCTACAACAGCTTAAAAAGGATAATTTCAAATTACATAACCAAGACGTATTGGAGTTTAACTTTTGCTCTCTTGCAAAAATACCTTTAAGGCTGGTTGGTAATTTACCTTATAATATAAGTACTCCCTTAATGTTTAAGGTATTTGCAGATATAGATATCATCTCAGATATGCATTTTATGTTGCAGAAAGAAGTAGCAGATAGATTAACCGCACAACCTAACAGTAAAACTTATGGCAAGCTAAGTGTTATGGCACAATACTATTGTGATATGGAAATTATTGTTGATGTCCCACCAGAAGCTTTTGACCCAATGCCTAAAGTATTATCAAGTGTAGTAAAATTTACACCAAGACAACAACGTGAGCCAATAGATCCTATTCAACTTGAAAAGATAGTTAGCACCGCTTTTATGCAACGCCGTAAAACTATAGCTAACTCCTTAGGCCAGTTGCTAAATAAAGAAGATTTAGTACAATTAGGATTAGATTCTACGCTACGTGCCGAGAATTTAAACTTACAAGACTACATTAGACTAACTAACTACTTGGATAATAAATAGTGGCTACCTACGCAATTGGTGATATTCATGGGTGTTTTCAACAGCTGCAGCATCTATTAGAGATTATTGACTTTAACCCCGCAAAAGATACTTTGTGGTTCACTGGCGATTACGTCAATGGTGGACCAGAGCCACTAGCTACATTACGTTTCATAAAATCACTAGGTGATAGTGCTGTCTGCATTTTAGGCAATCATGATATACATTTGCTGGCGGTAGCTGCGGGATTGGTACCAAAGTTAAATGATCGCGAGATTGGGGTAGATGAAGTACTAGCAGCACCAGATTTAAATGAAATTACTGCGTGGCTACGCACTCTACCGTTTGCACACTATGAGCCAGCCTTTAATGCATTAATTGTTCATGCTGGCGTAATACCTAGTTGGACATTACCAGAAATCCTCGCACATGCTGAGACAATGTCTAAAGTATTGCAAAGCCATGAAGCCGATACTTTTTTAAGCATGGTAATTGGCAATGAGCCTGATACCTGGGATCATAACTTAACAGGGTGGCCTCGCTTAAAATTTTTCTTAAATTGTTTTACACGTATGCGTTTTTGTAACGAATATGGCAAACTTGATCTGACTAGCAAAGGTGATTTAAACGATATACCTGCAGGATTTTTGCCTTGGTTCCAACTACCAAGAAAAAATAAGTATCTTAAGATAATTTTTGGTCACTGGGCTTCTTTACTAGGAAAAACTGGCGTTGCAAATGCTTTGGCAATTGATACAGGCTGTGTATGGGGTAACACCTTAACTGCACTAAGGTTGAATGATTGGAAAAGGTTTGAAGTAAGCAGCACTCTAGTAGAGACCTTTTAAATATTGTTATAGCAAAAACATAATGGTCTCAGCAGATCTAACACATGGCGCATGAAAAATAGATTATATAGCAGTTCTTTTTACTGTATCGAGAATGTCAATGCCCACTTTGTATACACACTCACTGTGCACTTGATTACAAATCAATATGGGCATTCATACATAATCAAGAACAAACCCTTATATAAAAAACACCATCAACATTTTTAATGTGCAATTACACTAATACCGTAGATTACGATAATCGTAATATGCTATAATTGTAATATAGGCTAACTTATGAGGTTCTTATGAAAGAATATACTGGCAAAGTTAATCGTGGGTATCAGTTGACCATACCTCCTGAATTTAGAGAAAGCTACCATCTGCAAATCGGAGATTACTTAAAAATGCACGAAAAAGATGGCAAATTAATTATTGAGCCAGTTAAGATGGTTTCGAATGATCCGTTGGAAGCACTTCAATCGCTTCTTAGCTCTTCGGTTGATAATTTTAAAGATCTTCCAGAAGATAAAATTATGGAATTAGTTCGCGATGAGATAAAAAAAAGCCGTGCAGAATATAATACAGCGAATAAAGATAATGGAACTTCATAGTGGATTCTATTGTTATTGACTGTAACATACTAATATCAGCAGGTCTAACAAATGGCGTATGTAGGCAAGCAATTTTTAAAGCAATTGAAGATTGTAAAATTATAATTAGCACACCAATTTTAGATGAGTACATAAGGGTTGCAAACCGACCAAAATTTGAAAAATCTACTGAAAATATCTTTTCAATTATCAGGATGATTGAAAATAAATCAGAGTACATTAGGAATATTATTGTGCCAGGCATCAACATTCCTGACCCCAATGACTTAATTTACCTGTATGCAGCTATAAATGCTAATGCTAAATATATAGTTACTGGTAATATTAAAGATTTTCCGCAACTTAAATATCACGGCGTTGAGATTGTAACACCCACAATATTCTTACATCAATAATGCATGATAAATAGTTATTCTCATGGACAACTATTAAAATATATTGTTGCCATTGAATATTTAATTTGTAGGTTTTTGTACAAAAATTGTAATTGCATAAGATGATTGAAAGACTAAAATTTGACTCTAATGTTTTTAAATATAGTCAGAATGTTAATTTTACGTAGAAGAGTAAATCTTTAAGTCAAGCTGATACAAATACAAAAGATTAGTAAGAAGAGCCTACAAAGCCAGGGATCATATCTTCAAGAAATTGATCACTAGCTGTTCCAACCCCTGCAAAACCCTTAAAGATAAATTGCAGATAAAACCTATTTCGGTAGACGTTGTTTAAGCCTTGTTTAGCATCCCAATTCCTGCTCCATAAAAATCTCAAGGCTGTACAGCATGTATGATACTCAAGCCCAGCCATAGCTTCCATTGTGCGACTAAATCTTACATCATAGTAATATTTACCGAGCAAACGCACTGAAGTAGATGTTTGCCATGCAGTAGATACAAAAAACTGCTTTGATGATTCTCGATATCTACCAGTTAGTTCGTCTAAATATGGGCTATGTACTTGAGTAAAGCCAAAGTTTACCACTTTTAATACTTCAGGTCGGTACTGCAGTTGTAATGATACAGTATCAGCATAATTTCTAAAGCGCACAAAATTTAAAGTAAAATTATATTCTGAACTAATATTTATACGTCCTATAGCTGCAAGTGGTGACCATTTTTTGTAGGTGTAGTCTAGTTCATTATCAAGCTGTAGAATTACATTACGAAAATAGTAAATCTGGCCTATCCCTAACATGCCTATCTCGTCACCGTTATCAGTATAGAATTTACTTGCAAGTCCCATAGCTATTTGATTACTTTCTGACACTCGATCTAGTCCTGAATATCTGTTATCTCTAAAAATCTGGCTATAATCAAACGTCATTAAACCACTGTCAAAAACTGGCAAGTCATTCTGAGATACTGTTGGTACATATAGATAATACAAACGTGGCTCTAATGTCTGCATAATACTATTACGCCAAGTGCGCTCAAACACTAGACCACTATCAACATCATACATTGGTATATATCTTGACTGCGCCTGTTGTTTAATACCTTTGGCTTGATCTGCTGCAGTAACACGCAAATTGGAATAATGTACATAATTTAATTGCACACGAGGTCTAAAATAGTAGCCAGGCTCAGTTATATCAAAATACAAGGCAGGACGTGCGTGTATGCGCTCACCATATGATAATAACTTATCATTATCAGCAATATTACGCTGTCTAAAGTTAGTAAAATTTGCCGTACCCTCTGTGCGCAAACTACCTGGTAATACAAAAATTACACTAGAAAAATTAAGCTCTGGAAGCTTCGATAGTTGCTCTTGTGCACTTGGACCATCAACCACATGGAAAGTCTGATACTGTTGTACATTAAGTGTTAAATTGCCTGCACTATTTGCATATTCTAGCATTCCTTTTTGAAGAGCATATATCTGCACTTCAGGATCTTTAGTAAAATCATAAAAATAGTTGCCATCACTAGCTGTGGTATAATTTATTTTAGTAGATAAACAACGACCAAATCTGCTGTTGTCACGCACAGTCAATCCATAGCGAAAATCTCTTGGCTTAAGATCATTGCGGCGCAATGCAATATCACTATCTTGTGAAAGCATAAAATTGGGATCTAAAGCCTTTTCATTACGTAAAGCCCTATAAGCACGATCGTGTGGTAAGAAGTTGAATAGCACTTCTCCACTACTTGATTTACTTAGGTATCTAAACTTTAGATCAAACTTCCAACTGCGCTTGGCCATATATTGTGGCCTAATTAATAAGTCATAATTTGGTGCGATGTTCCAATAATAAGGAACGATCAACGTTGCACCATTTTGAGATGAGTTTTCAAATTCTGGTTGTAAAAATCCTGTTTGACGGCGCTTATCGATCGGGAAATTTACATATGGCCAATAAAATACTGGCACGTCTTTAATATACATAAAGCTATGCCAGGCCTCTCCTCTACCAGACACCTTATTAAATTTCGTTTTATTTGCCTCTAAATACCAAGTATTACTACACGGTGCACACGTAGTATATGTAGCATTTTGCATAGACATGCAATTACTACCAACAACCTCTACATTCTTAGCAGTGCCACGAGCATGTCTATCATATAGTCTATATACGGCTCTATCTATTTTTTTACGATCTGCTCCAACAAAGGCTATTCCCTGTGCCCCATCAATTCTTAAGCCAGGGTTCATAATTTTTACCGCACCCTGTAATGTTATGCGCTCTAAATTACCAGAATCCTTGTCATGTTCTACATATGCTTCATCAGCATAAATAATTACATCGCCTTGCGTGGCTTTAACATTACCTTTAAAAACTGAAGTACCCTTAGATACTAAACTAGCTTCATCTGAAGTAATCTTCACAGGATACTGCTTGTTTGGGTCAACTGTTGGAAAAACTGGTTGCAAATAATAACCCTGACAAAGTTTATTTGCATCACGACTACAACTTTCTGAAATAATCCAATCGTCAAACTCTACTGCAGCAGCATAATAGCTAACTAACAGAGTAAGGCTAAGTGCTAGGTTCGCACAAAAACGTTGTAAGTGGTATATTGCCATGATGTAGAACCTTCGCACATATCAGGGTTAATTTACAAGATGACGGACCGACTAAATTGCATTACTAGCTGGTTAAAAAACTGTTTACCTAACTTTTTAAAGCTAGAAACACTTGCAGGAGATGCAGGAGCCAGAAAATATTACCGTGTCGGATGTAGTGATAGTAGCTATATTTTAATGGATACTGCGCTTAATGCTGAGTTGCTTAATTATATTAAAATTGGTAGCTACATTGGTGAGGTATGCTCTATACCTAAAATAATTGCTCAAGACCTAGAGCAAGGCCTGCTGTTACTGGAAGATTTTGGCGACCAAACGTATCTCACTGCTTTACAAAGGTCTACTACCCAAGAGCAGATAAATGATCTTTACCATGATGCAATACATGCATTAGCAAGACTCCAGGGTATAACAGCTGATTTACAGCTTAATATGGGCCCTGAATATATTGCACAACAACTTGATGTATTTCATACCTGGTATATAAAGAAACACTTACAATTAGAGCCTGATCTTGCTATAGCTCAAGAACTACAAGATTTGTTTTTACAATGCTTTAGCGAACAACCGCAAGTATTTGTGCATGCTGATTACCATTGCAGAAATTTGATGGTGATTGAAAAAAATAACCCAGGCATATTAGACTTCCAAGATGCTATTTGTGGCCCCTTAACCTATGATTTAGTTTCACTGTTCCAAGACGCATACATTTCTTGGCCGCGGGAGCAAGTAGAAACGTGGGTAGCACAATTTGCTACAATGCATGACATCAAGAACTTAGATACGTTAATCAGACAATTTGATATAACTGGATTACAGCGTCATCTTAAAAATCTTGGGGTTTTTGCCCGCTTACATCACCGCGATACTAAATCAGTATATCTCAAATCTATACCAAGTTTATTAAATTACATTAACGCAACTTGCGCACGTTACCCGGAGCTCTCAAATCTAAAGGTATTGATGCAAAAATTAACTGAAATTACTATAAAGGAGGCGGGTTAGGAGTAATCCAACCTAAATAAATAGCAATTATTATTCCGATAAATAATAACATTGCTAGACTTACTCTAACAGATAAAGCAGTAAATGTACGTTTACTACCTTTAGGATCTGATAACAAATAGTACAAGCTCAAAGCAAGGCTAGACAAAACAAGGAATAAAATTGTTAAAATGACAAAAGTTGCTAAGGATGAAGAAGTCATATATTTATGCCACAAAAAAAAATTAGTTTAACAATCGGGGCTTGGAGGTTTTCCCCAAGCATCAGATTCACAATAATCACACTAATAGCATTTGCCTTATTAGTTTATCTCGGTTATTGGCAATTGCAAAGAGCAAAGCAGAAAAAAAAATTACAAGCAACTATCGCGGCACGCACAGATATGTTACCTGTAAACATTACAACCCTTACAAACCCCTCGCTAATTAATGATAGATATACCCCAGTAATAGTAGAAGGGGTATTTCTCAATCAGTATACATTTCTACTTGATAATCAAATGTACAATCATCAACCAGGATTTAGAGTACTAACACCAATACAGGTCCCAGATTTAGACCGCTGGGTAATAATTGACCGTGGCTGGATACCGCAGGGGACTGATAGAAGTATTCTACCTCAGCTTGAACCTATATATGGTCTACGTAAAATTATTGGTCAAATTGACAGCATTAGTAGCGGTATAATTCTAAAAAAAGATAAATTTGACATTGACACTCAATGGCCTGTACTTATCCAATCCTTAGATTACGAGCTTATGCAAAAACAATTAAATCATCTAATTTACAACTTCACTATACGTCTCAACTCTAATTCTGATCTGGCATTTAAGTTTGCCAATATTAACAAAAATATTAATCCCAATAAGAATATTATGTATGCGCTTCAATGGTTCAGCTTTGCGATATTACTATTTATATATTATTTGTTTATGCAAACAAAAAGGATAACTAAAGATGATTAGATACTGGCCATTATATTTAATGTTTATAGTCTTTATCAGCCCTGCTTTGGGGTCATATTATATTTTATACGTCTCTGGCAAGATATACCCCCCAACTAAACAACATGGTGTATTGCAATACCCAACAACTGCTTTACAATTACCATCTATTGCTCCAGACAAATGGAACGTATTATATACGGATAGCACTAAGCAAGATAATTTTTCAAAATTACACATTGCATTAGGCGCTAACCAAGAGAGGGTTGTTATAACACACGAGCCAAGCGCAGCTAATGGTGCAATGATAGTTGATCCACAAGGTATGTATATTTTACATTATCCTTACCCGGTAGATATGAGCGGGATTTTAAAGGACTTACGTAGGTTACTAAAATATTCACATGTATAACAGATTACAGAATTTTACTTTATTTGTAGCAGGCCTAGCATTTTTTGTAGTTATTCTAGGAGCTTATACGCGGCTAAAAGATGCAGGTCTTGGATGTCCAGATTGGCCAGGTTGTTACGGCAAACTTATCGCCCCACCTGACGAAAAAGCCTGGATTGAAATGATCCATAGATATGTTGCGAGTAGCCTAGGACTACTAATCGTCATGCTAGCTATATGGCGCTTTAATCTCGTCAGTATGCTATTAGTAGCGTTAGTAATTTTTCAAGGTCTTCTGGGTATGTGGACTGTCACATTAGGACTATATCCAGTAGTAGTTATGGGACATCTACTTGGCGGGTTTGCCCTACTAACTAGTCTGTGGTTGTACTATTTGAAGCTTAAGCCACAACCTGGCATTAATATTCCTTCTATAAAAGAATGGGCGTGGCTAGGACTAATAGTAACTGCAATACAAGTAGCCTTAGGAGGCTGGACTAGCGCAAATTATGCAGCGTTAGTTTGTGCAGATTTTCCTAGTTGCCAAGGGAATATTTGGCCGCATATGGATGTGATAAATGCTTTTGATCTGACTGGTGCAGGCATATTTGATAGCCCTGGGACCCCTTTAGAAAATACAGCACGTGTTACTATACAGATGGCTCATCGTATAGGCGCGGCTATTACCCTATTCGTATTAGGAATCGTAGGATTCAAATTGATCAAACATAGAGTAGCTTTAGGATTGTTATTGATTAGTTTACTATTGATACAAATTGGTTTGGGAATTACCAATGTGCTTGCAGCCCTGCCCTTGCCAATAAGCCTTATGCATAATCTAGTGGCTGCATTACTATTATTAACTATCGTAACTATATTATATAGAACATATGCTAAATGATTATATTGTAATATGTAAGCCCCGTGTAGTTATGCTAATGCTAGTAACAGTATGGGTTGGCATGTTTATGGCCAATCCATTAGCTATGGCTTGGAACACATATTTTTATACTACTATTGGTATTGCATGCGCAGCATTTTCTGCCGCAATTATCAATCATGTTATTGATAAAAATTTAGATTTAAAAATGAATCGTACCGCCATGCGCCCTGTAGCATGCGGCAGAATTATTCCCCATCATGCAATTACTCTTGCAACCGCTCTAGCCTGTGTAGCTTGGTACATTTTAGCCAGCAAGGTTAACGTTCTTACTGCGACATTAACTTTTGCAAGCTTAATAGGCTACGCTGTAATATATACAGTCTATTTGAAGCATGCCACAGCGCAAAACATTGTGATTGGCGGCTTAGCAGGCGCGATGCCTCCTCTGCTAGGATGGTCTGCTATTACTGATACCATCAGTCCATATGCATTACTACTGGTGCTCATTGTATATACTTGGACGCCGCCACACTTTTGGGCTCTAGCTATATATCGTGCTGATGAATATAAAAACGCTAATATACCTATGCTCCCTGTTACCCATGGCATCGCTTTTACTAAGCTTTCTTTATTATTGTATACACTACTCTTAACTGCATGCACATGCCTACCATTTGTGGTGGGCATGTCTAGTTATAAATACCTGATTAGTTCCTTAATCCTAAATATAATATTTCTCTGGTATGCAGTGCGCCTTTTTTTAGCAAAAGGCAATATGGAACATAAAATTGCAATACAAACATTTGGTTATTCAATAGTATATTTATTTTTATTATTTACAGCGTTACTTGTAGACAGAGGGTTTACCACAATTTTTAGGAGTACTAGCATATGAATAGAAGGATTAGTTTATTTATTGTATTAGGTATTTGTGTACTATTTGGTATTTGGTATGTGATTGCACCATTATATACTGATCAAGCACCACAAACTAAAGTTGCAACTATTGTCAAGCCTAGTGAACCACTAGAACCTAAATTTCTCCGTGGTCATTGGACCATGTTATTCTTTGGTTATATGCGTTGCCCGAAGATTTGTCCAAAAACTTTGAATACAGTACGTGAGACCTGGGATATGTTCCCTACCCCCCCAGCACGCTTTGTATTTGCTAATATTACTCCAGCAGATCATAACGAGTTGCAAGAGTTTCTACACAATTATCGTTCAGACTTTTATGGTATTACTAATGATGACCCAGATATGCAATATCTATATGATAAACTACATATATTTGCGCAAGAGCAAGGTCAAGAGATTAATCATACCGCAGCGTTAATGCTGGTAAATCCACAAGGAAGGCTAGTAGCTATCTTTACGCCCCCATTCACTGCACAAGAAATAGCAGCAGATTTGAGGCAAATTGTCGGATGATTGCCTGAGGCTTTTCATTTAGCAGCTATAATATAGAAATGTTGAAAAAGATACTTCCATTATGTTTGGTTTCAAACTCTTTGTTTGCAGCATGCGAGCCATCTGTGAGCTCGCATTTTCCAAGCAAAACTCCAGCTAACTCTTATGGTAACAGTCGAACTGACCGTTTTAATTGCGCTGTTACAGGCACTAATGAACTATCAGAGGCTCAACTACGCGAACGAGCAAACCTATTACCAGAAAGTCTTAGTGATAGATGGTATATTCGCCTAGGCGGTAATGCCGCGGCAGAAGGCGTTACTGGCACCAAGACCGGAGGCAATGACCCACAAACAGCTAACGCTATAGTCAAGACCAAGGATGAAAAAACCGCTAGTAACAATATAGAGATAGGCTTTGGTTATGTTTGGAAAGATTTTGCTATAGATTTGGAGTGGCTAGGACTAAAATCAGTCGCATATGGTTCAACACTAGAAAATATAACCCCAACCTTAGACTTTACCACCACAGTCAAAGGAGACTCCCTATTAGCAAACGTATACTGGATAGCCCAGGATATATATAGTGTACAACTATATGGCTTAATGGCTGCTGGGTTTACCAGCAACAAAAGTACCACCGTATTATCAGGCGGTGATCCTGTCGCTCTTAGTAAATACAGTCTATCTTTTGGTGCTGGGGTTGGTGGAAGGTTTAACATTATTGCCAAACTATATGGCGATATGGCATTCAGGTATCTAATGTTAGGTAGAGTTAAATACGTAGGTCGAACTCCTAGTGGCGGCACATCTATGGAACTCAAATCTACCCGAGACTGGTTAGGTGTAAGCTTTAGAGTACTCTGGCTATTCTAAAATGTGTACTGCACACCTAGACTAAATCCTTGCAAGTAGTATGTGCCTCGCATCCTGAAAGTCTCTGTGCGTGATTTCCATTTAGCCCAGCCTTGCTCAGTATATTTATACTGCACATACGCATGCCAACGCTCATAGAAAGGCATCCTACCGCCCACGCATAAACCCCATGCTAAAGGACTAAAAAAGTTCGAGTTTTGTGAGGCATTATCACCTACAGCACCACCAACCAGTGCAGTTCTTGTGCGATTCCATGCAAAGCCCCATAGCACCCCTGCATAAGGCCTAAAGTATGTAAATGCATTCCAATCATACATAAAATTTAACATTAGCGCGGTATTATTTACTGTACTTTGAATAGTCTCAGTGCGTCCTTGTACAACTGGAGTAACGTTATATAAAATCTCTTTAGTGTATATATAATCTAGCTCTACCCTAAACACATTCCATTTTGTACCGGCTGCTATTTCCCAGGTGTAGTAACTTACTTTAGAGCTTTTTTTGGTTAAAGTACTATTGGCAAAAACTCCGGTAGACGTATTGCGAAGATTTCTAACCTCGCTATCCATATAGTTAAGGCCCACTTTTAAATATAAACGTCCAACCTCTGGCACCATATTTTGTGCACCATACGTATCTTCAACACAGACTCCAGCATCGGAAGTAGATTTTAGAAAAGTAGGTGCAGCGACATCCTGTATCTTTTCATTTACGATTTCAGGATCATTTGGCCAATCTTTTGCATAGGTAGCAAAACCCGCAAGGCATACCGGAGAGAAAGATACCCCCACCAAGATAAATAAATAGTTTCTAAGATCTGCTTTGATAAATTTTGTTAACACTATCTTTCATTTCCTTGCCAGGCTTAAAATGCACTGCCCATTTAGGTTGCATTTCTAACCATTCACCAGTCCTTGGATTACGTGCCCTACGCTCATTTCTATAACGAGGAGCAAAACATCCAAACCCACGGATCTCTATACGTTCTCCTGCCGCAATACTTGCAAACATGGTTTGGATAATATGTTTTACAGCAACACCCATATTACTATAAGTAAAATGTTTTTGTTTATCTAGCAAACTTCTTATAAGTTGATCTCTTGTCATTCTTTAATTTTAACACATCATAAATAATTTACTGTTATAATAAGAATAAGGCCTCTCATGGATGAATTAAAGATGGAAAATTGGAATGATTCTTCAAGTCAAGACTTGGAAGAAGGGGATGAGCTAACTACATCAGAGCCAAGTGAAGAGTTGGAAGACTTGGATATAAGCTCAGATGTGCAAAATGATGATTCAACTAGCGAACCGTCTGCAGATACAAAAATAGAAACAGAAGAAAAGACTAAAACAAAAACGCGTAAAAGCGATATTGACCCAACACAGCTTTATCTTATAGAAATTGGATCTTCACCTTTGCTTACCGCTGAGGAAGAAGTGCACTATGCCCGTTTAGCACGCAAAGGCGACGATAATGCACGTAATCACATGGTACGTTGTAATCTGCGCTTAGTTGTTAAAATTGCTCGCCGCTATTTAAACCGTGGGTTACCCTTGTTAGATTTAGTTGAGGAAGGTAACTTAGGATTAATCCGTGCGGTAGAGAAGTTTGATCCAGAGCGTGGATTTAGATTTTCTACATATGCTACTTGGTGGATTAGACAAAATATAGAACGTGCGATCATGAATCAAACCAGAACTATACGTTTGCCTATCCACATTATAAAAGAGTTAAATGTATATTTACGTAAAGCACGTGAAATTACGCAAGTCCTTGATCATGAGCCAACATTTGAAGACATTGCCAAAGCATTAGATAAGACGCCTAATGACGTCAATAGGCTGTTACGTCTAAATGAAAGAACACTATCTGTCGACACTCCTATGGGAGACGACACTGAGAAGCCTTTGCTTGAAGCTTTGGCAGATCAACAAAATGATGGCCCAGCAGAAATTCTTGAAGACAACAACATACGTAGTCAATTAGATGAATGTTTACACCTCCTTAATGAAAAACAGCGCTCTATTTTAGCTAGGCGCTTTGGTTTACTTGGATATGAAGCTGCGACTTTAGAGGAAGTAGGCAGTGAAGTAGGCCTCACTCGTGAGCGAGTACGTCAAATCCAAGTTGAAGCACTTAAGGCACTACGTGCAATAATGGAAGAAAAAGGTATAGAATTAGAAACTATATTTTATTAGAGTATAGTATTATGCTCAAAGAGAGCACTGTAGTTTAATCAAAGGAGAGTCGCCCTATGTCAGCAGAGTTGTTACAGAAACTAGAAGATAAAGTAGATAATGCAGTAGAAACTATAGAGTTACTACGTCTACAAAATGAGGAGTTAGAAGAAAAACATTCTCGTTTAATGGATGAATGCAACGCACTTAAAGATAAGCAATCTGCGTGGGAGAAAAATCTTTCATTAATGTTAGACAAGCTTGAAGCAGTAGAGTCTAAAGAGCAAGAGTTTAACAAGACTCCAGAAACTTCTACGACTACTTAGTTGTTCGTAAATTAACTATTATTTTGTTGTGTGCTTAAAAGAAAACTAAAAAAAATCCCGCACTTGGCGGGATTTTTTTCGAGAGTTCATCGACGACTACATCATGCCGCCCATGCCTCCCATACCGCCCATGCCACCCATGTCGCCAGCAGCTGGAGCTCCAGCAGTTTCAGGCTTAGGAATTTCAGAGACAGTACATTCAGTTGTAATCATCAAACCAGCTACAGAAGCTGCGTTCTGTAATGCAGAACGAGTAACTTTAGCAGGATCAATAATACCAAACTTCACCATATCGCCATATTCGCTAGTAGCTGCATTATAACCATAGTTACCGCTTTCTGACTTAACTTTGTCTACAACTACTGCAGGCTCGCCACCAGCATTAGTCACGATTTGACGTAATGGAGCTTCCATAGCTCTACGTACAATATTGATACCTTGGTGTTGATCTTCATTATCGCCTTTTAGAGCAGCAATTGCTTTAGCAACTCTAATTAAAGCAGTACCACCACCTGGTAACACACCTTCTTCTACAGCAGCACGAGTAGCATGCAAAGCATCATCCACACGAGCTTTCTTCTCTTTTACTTCAACTTCAGTAGCACCACCAACTTTGATAACCGCTACACCACCAGAAAGCTTAGCAACACGCTCTTGTAACTTCTCTTTATCATAATCAGAAGTTGTGTCTTCGATTTGCGTACGAATTTGTTCAACACGCGCATCAATAGCAGATTTGTCACCACCACCATCAATAACAGTAGTGTTATCTTTAGTAACTACTACACGTTTAGCTGTACCAAGTTGCTCTAAAGTAGTGCTTTCTAAATTTAAACCCACTTCTTCAGCAATTACTTGTGCTTTAGTTAAGATAGCAATATCTTCTAGCATAGCTTTACGGCGATCACCAAAACCTGGAGCTTTAACTGCACATACCTTCACAGTACCGCGAATATTATTCACTACTAAAGTAGCTAACGCTTCACCTTCCACATCTTCAGCAATAATGAATAATGGACGTCCAGCTTTAGCAACACCTTCTAAAGTTGGTAATAATTCACGAATGTTGCTGATCTTCTTGTCTACTAAAAGAATATATGGATTCTCTAGCTCACAAGTCATGTTTTGCTGATTGTTAACAAAGTATGGAGAGATATAACCGCGATCAAACTGCATACCTTCTACCACATCAAGTTCGTCATACAAGCCATTACCATCTTCTACAGTGATTACGCCTTCTTTACCAACTTTTTCCATCGCATCAGCAATCATTTTACCAATTGTTGCATCAGAATTAGCAGATATAGTACCAACTTGCGCGATAGTGTTTTGCTCTTTACATGGAACAGCAAGCTTTTCAATTTCGCTAACTGCAGCTGCTACTGCCTTATCAATACCACGTTTTAAATCCATAGGATTCATACCAGCAACAACACACTTGTTACCTTCGATAACAATATTCTTTGCTAACACAGTTGCAGTAGTAGTACCATCACCAGCAATATCTGCAGTCTTTTGGGTTACTTCCTTAATCATCTGAGCGCCCATATTTTCAATTTCATCAGGTAGCTCAATAGATTTGGCAACTGTATCACCATCTTTAGTGATTTGTGGAGCACCAAATTTTTGTTGCATAACAACATTACGACCACGTGGGCCTAAAGTTTCTTGTACTGCACTAGCCAAAGATACTACACCATTAAGTAGTTTCTGCCGTGCTTCAGAACCGAATTCTAAACTCTTCGCCATGATAATCCTCTCTTAACCTTCAATAATACCCATGATGTCTTCTTCGCGCATCACTAATAGATCTTTACCGTCAACCTTTACTTCTGTTCCGGAATATTTACCGAAAAGAACCTCATCGCCAACTTTCACGTCTAGCTTCTGTACTACGCCATTCTCAGCTTTCCCTGGGCCTGCAGCTTTTACACGGCCTCTTTGTGGTTTGTCCCCACTAGTTTCTGGGATCACAATACCACCAGCTGTAGTTCTTTCCTCTATACGCTCGATAATCACCCGATCATGTAACGGACGTATATTTACACTCATGTTGCTTCTCCTGATATTTAGTCTTTTAGTTAACCGGGATATTGTATTGACTTCCCGCTGTCATATCAAATGTATGGTCATAAATGGCAGAGTCAAGGCACTAGTGTTATAAATTAAGCATATGATCTGCAAAATTCTGCGTATTTTTTGTTTGTTAACCATCTTGATTGGGGCTTTATACGGACCCGCTCAAGCCAGCAGTGATATCCCGCTACGAACTGGGGGCTCAACTGATGAGCTACTATCCGATGAAGAGGCCTTTGCTTTTTTCGTGCAACTACTACCAAACCAAGACTTAGAATTATCCTGGTACATAACCCCTGGATACTACTTGTATGCAGACAAGATTCAGTTGCTTAACAGCGAGAATCAAAATATATTGGCTGATAAAATCTTACCCACACCTCTGTTGGTTACAGATCCAATAGTTGGGGATTATAAGGTCTACGCTGATACTTTAGATATTCGCATACCCTGGCAAGAAGGCTTCTTTGACAACAGTTTAATCGTAGAATACCAAGGCTGTAAGCAGGACGGGTTTTGCTTTATGCCTATTAATAAATTACTACATGTCAACCCGGATATGACAGTAACAGTCAAAAATACTGATCTAAGTAAATTCCCTGCTAACCCTACAGCAGCCAACCAGTCAATGTCAGAGACTGACAAAATTGCCGCAACTATCTCTAATAGAAACTTGCTAATCACCATGTTGGCGTTCTTTGGATTTGGATTGCTTTTAACTTTTACACCCTGTGTATTACCGATGATCCCACTGGTTATAAATTTAATAGTCGGACCAAAAAAAATATCTAGCAAAAAAGCGTTACTGCTATCAAGTAGCTATGTAATTGGGATGGCTGGTAGTTATGCTATTGCTGGATTATTTGTTGGGTATTTGGGAGCAACCTTACAAGCATGGCTGCAACAACCAGTTGTACTAATTGTCTTTAGTCTATTGTTATTTATATTAGCATTCAATCAATTTGGAGTACTAAGAATTAGCTTACCGCATTTTAATAACCGTTTACACAAGTGGGGAGCCGAACAGTTACAAGGGTCAATAGCAGGTGCTTTTATATTAGGCATTATTTCAGCGCTAATTGTCTCACCCTGTATTACTCCACCTTTAATTGGTGCGCTAACCTATATTAGTCAGGACGGCAATGCTATTGTTGGTGGCTTAACCTTGTTGAGCTTAGGCTTAGGCATGGGAGTACCATTGATAATCGTGGCCATACTAAGTAGCAGGATCCTACCTCAAGCTAGTCGTTGGATGCAGTTTATTAAATATCTAACCGGCATTGCCCTAATTGGTTTGGCAATATGGTTATTACTAAGAGTCTCGCCAATTAACGGTTCAGAATTGGCTTGGCAAAATGTCAACAGTTTACAGGAGTTATCAGAAACAGTAAAAAGTGACAAATACTCTCTAGTAGATTTTTATGCTGATTGGTGTATTAGCTGTAAAAAAATTGATGCACGAGTATTTGCAAATCAAGATATGCAAAAAATTCTCGAAAATTACAATTTAATACGCGTAGACCTAACCGAAATCACTAGTGCAAACAAGCACATGTTAGAAGCATTAGATATTTATGGGCCACCAATAATTCTCTTCTATACTCCCGAAGGAACCGAGCTACGTGCAAAACGCCTTGCTGGAGAAATTACTATAGATGAACTAAAAGCTGCTTTACCTTAAACACTAAACAATTTGTTAATCAATAGTTTACCTTTTCTAGGCATCTGTTTAATCTTTAAGCCCCTTCCAGGCCTCACCTGGTAATTTAGAGATTATTTCTTCCATTACAATGTCCAAGTCAGCATAGAAATCATGTGCTGCATTAGCTGGCAATAGTGGCAATAGTGGCAATAGTGGCAATATATCCTGGACAAATACTGGCATATTAAGTTTTAAGACAAGATTTTTTCAAATTCTGCTCTACTTATTTTAACATTTTCGCGTTCAAAATGTTTTTTAAAGCAATCTAATATTAAATTTACATCAATTGGTAGAAGCTTTATGGCGCGCGCCATATCAAATAAGTCCCGCCCCTTTTTCCTTTGATAAAGCGCTCGTAATTTTGAGCCCAATAGCTCCTCAATTCTATAAGTTGTAATAATCGTATCTCCAGAGTACCAACTACTTTCAAAAGCAAAAGGCTTTTGTATTAAATCCAACAAGCTATTTCCTTCACCTGTATTAATTTCAATCTTAAGTCTCATTTTACTATTTGATCGAGCATCTAAAAATCTATAAACAAAAGTTAGCCTCTCAGCCCAGCGTTTAACTTTGGGCTGACCAAGCCAAGGGTTCAGAGTTTCGTGTAGTGCATTTGATATGTCACCTATCGGTCCCTTTGTAAGTTGTACCAGGTCTATATCTTCACTATACCTTGTAGGTGACTCAAAAAAACATTTTTGTAAAGCAGTTCCTCCTCTAAATGCAAGTTCATTTTTAAGAAATGGATGGTTGTAAATATCTACTAAAGCTCTAGAAATTATTAAATCCTGCTCAACTTGTGTCAATTCAGGCCAAGGGGCATACTTACGCCATGCAGTTATACTTTTTTCATCTATCATACATCTGGATCCACGTCATCGTTAATTAAAATTTTCCATTTAGGATCCCTTACCCATGGGCCTAGCTCTTCAATATATTTTTGACTCGGTGTCAAAGGAACCCACCTAAAGTGTTTCGGATCTATAGATTTATAGATAGCTTCTGAAACTGCAATTTCATTAACATTGGGGTGTGACAAGACATAACCCAAACGCTGAATCACAGTAGTATGGTATGTGTTAGTTTGCACCAAATCACATAGCCTCCTTGTATCCACTTCTTCTAGCAACTCTATTAATACTGTTGCAACATTATCCCAATAGCCACTAGCCGAATAAAATTTACACACATCCAAGGCTGTTGCCTCTGGTGTTGAGACCTGGATATAACCAGTATGCACCTGTTTGCGCTCTGTAGGGATACCCGTGACTCTATTGTTTTGCAAAAACCGGATATGAATTCTTTCATACTTTATATCCCTAACATACTGATTGGTCACTACTTGAAACTGTTGTGGCTTTTGATGTGCAGCCCCGTGATACTGGGCTGCAGAAAGTGTGGACACATAATAAGGCAAATCAAGGCTTTTCATGAGCGCGTCGACAAAATGATTTGCTGGTATTATCCCCCAACTTTTATATGTATATGGAACAATCACTACAAAATTTCCACGTATTGGAGCCAAGCGTTTTTTTTTAACTAAAGCATAGATTGATTGCTTGAGAGAATCCTTGCTACACCCAAGCCTAGATAGGGCGTCGGCTTTATCAAACCACAACTCCCCGCTCTCTTCTATCTCTTGAATATAATCAACCAAACGCATATCAAACTCACAAATGCCCAATTATTTTAATTATAACATAAAAACATCAAATCGTATAACTTTTCTATCTTATTTGTAGTTTCTACGTATAGTTCATATACCCTTTTCCTACGCAATTTTATATAGTTACCCCCCCCTACCCCTTGTATCTACAAGCATTATATAAGATATATGCACGCTTTTTTTCTAAATACATAATTTGTTACAACTAAATAAGGCAAACCTCTGAGCCAGACTAACCGTTATCTTAGAGAGCCCCCTGAAAGTTAGATGAACTAAAAGCTGCTTTACCTTAAACACTAAACACTTTGTTCTAAATGGGGCTCTGCTACATTCTTAGTTAATTGCTCAGCAGTTTTAGTAACGCCCTCATCTAAAGTGCTAATCAACAGTTTACTATTATTTTCTTTAAAAAGTTTTGCATTATTTACATGCGAAAACCAACTTCTTTCAGGTAGTAGATATTTATAAAATGCGTTTGTTTGTTGACATCTACTCCGGCATAAATGCAGCTGTCTTTCGGGACCTGAGGATAAAAACTAATACCGTTAGTTTTGTCCTTAACATACATTACATCCTAAATATTCGGAGATACTCAGTATAACTAAGGTATTGAATTAATTTAAATACTAAAAATCGCCATTAGGCGATCTCCTCCCAGCACATAAAAAAACATCATGCATATCACATTAAATTTCGAGAAATTGTAGACATCTACGTCAATATGTGGCAAACTCGCGGGCATGTTGCAAAAAATACTGGTGCTCAACGGGCCGAATTTAAATCTTCTTGGGACAAGAGAGCCTGAGCTCTATGGCCATACTAGCCTAAATGAGCTCAATGATAAACTAGCAACACAGGCTGCTCTCAGCAATGTAGAATTATCTGCCAAGCAGAGCAACGCCGAGCATGAGCTAGTGAACTGGGTACAAGAGCATAATAGTGATTTTTTGTTAATAAACGCGGGCGCCTACACCCATACAAGCATAGCCCTGCGTGATGCATTGTTAGCCAAAGGCACCCCATTTATTGAGGTGCATGTGACTAATACTTTTGCACGCGAGAAGTTTCGCCAACATTCTTACTTAAGTGATGTGGCGCATGGGGTTATGGTAGGATTTGGCACATATGGTTACGAATTGGCATTACAAGCTGCAATAGAATATTTAAAAGCGAGAGTGTAAAAACAATGGATATACGTAAAGTAAAGAAATTAATAGAATTGCTGGAAGAATCTGGCATAGCAGAAATCGAAATCAAAGAAGGCGAAGAGTCGGTACGTATTAGTCGCCAAGGCTCTGCAGCCATATCAGTACCAGCACAACAGCATTATGTTGTGCCACAAACAGCACCAACTGCTCGTGCTATGGATGCACCAACTCAAACAAGTGCTGCCCCCGAGGCTCCTGCACAAGAAGTAAGCGGGCATCAAGTAAGTTCACCAATGGTGGGAACTTTTTACCGTTCATCTTCTCCTGACAGTAAGCCTTTCATAGAAGTAGGCGATACAGTTGCTGCTGGCGATACAATATGTATTATCGAAGCGATGAAGATGATGAACCAAATCGAAGCAGATCAGACTGGCACAGTAAAGTCTATATTGGTGGAGAATGGCCAGCCGGTAGAATACGGGCAGTCATTAGTGGTAATTGAATAATTAACTTTTAAAAGTGTAAGAATATGATTGAAAAAATTGTTATTGCCAATCGCGGTGAAATTGCATTAAGAATATTGCGCGCTTGTAGAGAATTAGGTATAAAAACTGTAGCACTACACTCCACAGCAGATAACAACTTAATGCATGTGAAGTTAGCGGATGAATCGGTATGTATAGGTGAAGCACCTGCTACATCAAGCTATCTTAATATACCAGCTATTATTAGCGCAGCAGAAATTACTGATGCAACTGCTATTCATCCTGGGTATGGATTTTTAGCAGAAAATGCTGATTTTGCAGAGCGTGTTGAACAAAGTGGATTTACCTTTATTGGACCAACATCAGAATCTATTAGGATTATGGGTGACAAGGTGTCTGCAATTGAAGCTATGCGTAAAGCTGGGGTGCCATGTGTGCCAGGATCAAATGGTGCTTTAGGAGATGATCCAGAAACTAATTTAAAATTAGCTCGAGAAATCGGTTTCCCTGTGATTATAAAAGCATCTGGTGGTGGCGGCGGCAAAGGTATGCGCGTCGTGCATACCGAGGCAACTTTATTAGATGCAATATCTTTAACCAAAACAGAAGCTGGCGCTGCATTTGGTAACGATAGCGTATATATGGAAAAGTTTTTACAAAATCCGCGGCACGTAGAAATACAAGTGCTTGCCGATGGCAAAGGTAAAGCTGTTCATCTTGGGGAGCGTGATTGCTCTATGCAAAGACGCCATCAAAAAGTAGTAGAAGAGGCCCCAGCTCCCGGTATAAGTACTAAGCTAAGAGAAGAAATCGGGGCAACATGCGTAACAGCATGCGAGCAATTATGTTACCGTGGCGCGGGAACATTTGAGTTTCTCTATGAAGACGGCCGATTCTATTTTATTGAAATGAATACTAGGATCCAAGTTGAGCATCCAGTAACGGAGATGATCACTGGTGTAGATCTAGTAAAAGAGCAAATTAAAATTGCTGCCGGCCAAGGATTATTTTTACGCCAAGAAGATATTAAATTAACTGGACATGCTATAGAGTGCAGAATTAATGCTGAAGACCCGACTACATTTATGCCAAACCCCGGCAAAATTAGTTTGTACCATTCTCCTGGTGGTCCTGGCATTAGAGTAGACTCACATATGTATAGCAGCTATAGCGTACCGCCACACTATGACTCACTAATTGGCAAACTAATCGCTTATGGTGAGACACGTGAGACTGCAATAAAACGCATGCGTAATGCCCTTGATGAGATTGTGGTAGATGGCATAAAAACTAACATACCACTGCATCAAGTCATAATGCGTGATGCTAATTTTGAGCAAGGCGGCACCAATATCCATTATTTGGAAAAGAAATTAGCCGAATAAGCGATAAGGAAGCAAAAAAGGCCCCCTGAGGGTACGTATACTATAATTCACATTGAGGTGATATATAGATATGTTGTATGCACACCCTAGTAAGAGTCGTGGGGCCTTTTTAATAATTGCACTTATCCTGCTCATAGTCCTTTCTGCGCTGGGAGTAGCCTCTATGACCTTAGCGCTTACCTCCAACAGAGTAAGTCAAAACTACTCCGGTTACCTGGAAGCAAAAGCGAAGGCAGAAAGCATTGTCCAATACGGCATGCGCATACTGAGCACACATACTCCTTATATTTACCCACTACCCGAAACTTGTGATAGTGCAATTACGTGCAACGTGATTAACAATAATTATCCTTATAGCGGTCGCCCTGCTCTAGCTTGGACAGCAAATCTAGATACCGATAAATTAGTAGGAACTGCTGGCTCGGATAACTGGTGGACCACTAACGGTTTTGATTATGAAGGAACATATTCTGGTAGTGGTAACGCACGTGTAATTGTCTCACAAGTGGGAAGTGACACAGGTTATCCATGGATGCACACTTACAAAATTGTTGGTTATGCCACAGATACTACCGGCAAAATAAGAGCCACTGCTGCCGGCTACATCTCTATGGCGGGCTATGCAACAGATCCATTCCCATCTACTATTGGCACCAGCATGTATAGTACTAGTGCCTGCACTGGAGGATGTGCATATGGGCAGTGTTGCTCTGGCACTACTTGCTCTACTAATCAAACCTCTTGTGAAACAGCTTCACAAACTTTCACCCCACCTGGTTGGTATTGTGATGAATACTTTATTACAGGCTTAGGCTATGGTGCATCTAGTTGTACCAACAATACATCATATGTGTATAACGGATTTACTATGCTAAATGGCATGTTAAGAGATGGTTATGAGAATTACAAAGCAACCGGTAGTTTTCCGGATTCTGTAATTGTGAACTCCACCACGATTCCACATCTAACTTGGATAGAAATCAATTATCAAGGCGTTAGCTGGACTGCTTATGAGCGTAATAGTACGGGTATGATGGCACATGTGAGACTACCAAATGTAGGCGACAAAGTTCTTTCAATTTCTATACGAGACATGGGCGGTGGAGATATGAAGTATGTTTGCGGCTATTATTCTAGCTCACTACATCCAACTGAAGCTTTGCCAGCATCAGAGTTGCCTCCCTACTGTACTTGTTTTGAAGTAAATACCTTCTATATCAATGGGACAGGCTGTTAATCCTCCCTACATTTGCAAACACAATAACACTACTTTAGAATTTGCTCGATATGTTAAACTATTAAAGGAAGTATATAGATGCCATGGGAAGTGAGGCCATCAGATGGAGCATATTATTTTGTAGCCACTAATCCATTCGAAGCTTATAAAAAATTTATTTTTGTAAATAGACAATTGTCAGTTATGGTTGCTGCTGAAGATAAGCAGTCCATTACACAAGATGCAAAATTCAAGTTGCATATTGCTCCTTTACAACAAACAGGAGAAGTGATCATTTCCAGCAAACAAATCACTGAATTTGCCAAACTTCTTCTTACCCTAAGTGATAAGAATCAATCCCTTCACTTAAATAGTGAAGTAAGAAACGCATTGTACAAAGCTGCCACAATAGAGCAGCGAGCAAATAGAAACGCGAAAACAAAACTATGTGAAGAGGCACTTTCTGTAACTGAAGTTGACAGTCAAAACGTTGAACAGGTGCGATATCTAACCCGCATAGGTGCAAATGTAAAAACCAAACCTCCATTTACTTATACAGGAAAAAGAACTACGTTACATTTGACAGCAATAGTTGCACAACGTGCTATTAATTCGTATCCAGATTCACCAGATATATCCTACAAATATTTACGTATATTATATATCCTATTAAATGCAGGAGCTAACGCGCAGAATGTTCTAAATGATTTATGCGCAGCCAGGAACTACTATCTGCATAATAGCCCTGTGGAAAAATTAGAAGGGAAAACAATTGCTATGTTGGTATATTTTGGTGCCAGCCTTGAAGCACAAGCGCCGCTGTATGAACACCATGGATATATAAACTCTGAAGCAATGCGTAGTGCGTGTGCTAAGGCATACCAAAAAGTTTATCACAACCATATTCTAGAGGTTTTGTCTATTGCTGGCATCCCAAAAGAAGCTCTAAAAAATTATTTACTCCCTTATATTGTCACCTCTTTTGATATGCTTACATCACAAGCAAAAATAAAACCTGGCAAACTTCTTGAAGAAAAAAATAAAGCTTGCACTAAAATTCAGCGCGCTTTCAGGAAGAGGTACAGAGTTAGAAGTTAATTAAATATTTTTAAAGCATAAAACTTAAGACAGTAGAGTTTTCGCAAAGATAGTAGACCATGGCTATAAACATTCTACACATAGCATTGCAATTTTGCTGCAATTATGCATTATGCATACCAAATATATAACAGGAAAAAGTATGACTACAATTGTATTTGGACATAATGAAGCTGCAATAATCCCCTCTGGATCTGATTTAAAAATTGCTGTGCCTGGGCTTATTGAGACAGTAGCCGCTATTTTACACGGACCCAATGGCACTACCGTTGTTCACATCGACACAGTCACCGATATAGATTTTTTAGTCACGGAATTCGAGGCGCTTGGAGAAGGAAGCGCAATTTGCTTATTTAAAAAAAGTGAAGGTCGTGGTGAGCTTGACATTAAAATCACAAGAGCACGGCAAGAGAAAAATGTACCAACTACTGTAACAGAACTACCTACGGCACATCCACTCATCCCGTTTGCAACAGCTATTTTTAATTCTGAAGGTAAAAAAGAAGAGTTAACTCTACATATAGCTATAGCACTTGCGAGTGGAGACACCCTTGAGGGTAAGATTGATTATGGCATAGAAGAATTTTAAATGCGCATATATATTCAACAGATTCGTGGCTTCCTTAACCCACAATTAGAAATAAGCCTCACGATTATTTTTGATAACCATATGTGGGAAAAGGGCGCTCGACTAAGCGAGGATGATTTAAAATTGTTAAATTATATCTTAGGAATTAAATATGGGGCATTGCCAGATAGGATTGAATTAAGCACAGTTAAAAAGCGCGTGCTAAAAATTTTAAAAAGCACTAGCCCTGCATATAAGTTAAGATTTGCAAATGAAGCGCTTTGGTATGATAGAGGCAGCCTTACAGTTCGTCTGAACTATGATCACAATTTTCCAAAATTACTTATGCGAATTTATGCATTTATGAAAGAGAAAGGTTTATCATTTGAGCGCCCTGATGAAACGCCTCCTACGAGAAAAAAGCCCCTAAGCCTGCTACGCTCAGGGCTTAGTAATAACCTCCGCCTTAGAGCGGAGGTTTTAAATAGCACGCTTGTTTGTAAATATGCATACACTTCTAATGACGCAAGCGTGCAACAAGATTTTTAAATCTTGTTATAAGACTATTGTCCTCTATATATGAAAAATATTTATTCAATCTAAATGTTAAGTCAATCCAATAATTTAGGTTTTCACCACTATTATCGCTCCGTAACCCTGCATTCAGATAATCCCAACCATCAAACCCTACTGCATAGTTATATCCTAGGTTTCCATCTCTCATATTACACGCTGCGTATAAGGTAAGCCCATGCTCATATTTAGCCTTGTATAGTTTTTTAAACTCATCTGAAATACCTGTACGCTGTAATATTGGGCCACACCAAGCGGGCAAAAACCTTTGAATAAATCCTACTATTTGTCGCCAAAACAAATCTCTACGCAACCATTGCTCTTCATGGCTACCACTAAAATCTGCAAAGCAATCTATATAGGACCTTAGGGCATATATTAAATATTGAAAATTGAATATCTCCGTTTGGTTAATCATTTCAGCAAACTGTCTTCTAAAATGAAATAGCTCATCATTTAATCTGCTGTCATGTCTAACAACTCCAGGTGCGTTTAATTCAAATATCAGCTCTTCTTCTCTAGCTTCATTTATAGCCATATACGCCCTGGCAAGAAGAGTATCTTCAAAGTCTTGCGCTAAGCTTTCATGTGCACCTTTTATTTCAGTTGCACTGCAGCTAGGGTATATGGTAACAAATTGATTATACATCTCTTCAACTGGGTTAAAGCTAAGAAAGCATGTCCTTCGCTGCTTTGCTATAAATGCACTATATATTGCATCAACCATCACTGAGTCCCACGAACTTATTGCAGCCTGAAATGGAGTCATACCAAAAATTTTCTTGCCAGACACATCTGTCGCTTCAGCAGATGAGTCTAGTAGTAGTTCCGGGCGTGCATTTAAGATTCTTACAGCCAGTTCTTTCTGTCCATTTAAAATTGCAGCAAGCAAAGATTGTAGCGCTATTCTTTTTCTTAAAGTTGCAGACATATCCCTGGCTGCAATACATGTTGCTGAAAAGGCCAGTACTTCAGGGTGCTCTAAATAATTTGATAGAAAGTCTATTTGACCTTCTTGCAGCGCACCTGCGCTTATCGATAACAACAAGTTGCCTTCACCTGTCTTACGGTTTATAGGTTGCTTCCATCGTTTACTCTTCTGTAAGAGCAATTCATATAACCACATATAGCTATATAGAGCCTTTATCCAATTAGAAATGGTATAAGCATATTAACCGCTTATAAACAAAGCACCTGTAAATTATAATGCAAATGGGTCAACGAAGTCTGCTGCAAAGAAAATCTGAGAGCTGATATTCAGTACTTAATATATGGATATCACTCACATTCATCCGAAAAAACTATGCTACAGACACTCCAAAATGAAATTGAGCAAGAACTACAGCCACCTGACACTAAATCAACAAGTAATAGAGCAACGCTATAAACTAAGTTATAATACCCTCATGAAAATAGGCAAGCATACCTTAGACAACAAACTTATAGTGGCGCCAATGGCTGGGGTTACAGATCGCCCATTCAGGCAAATGTGCCGTGATCTAGGTGCTGGCATGGCAGTATCTGAGATGGTTGGCTCTACCTCTTTACTGAGAGGCAGTGCTAAGACATTACGGCGTGCCAACCATGACGGAGAAACTACTCCTCGCTCAGTGCAGATAGTTGGATTTGACCCCAAAATGATGGGTGAAGCTGCAAAGATCAATGAAGACATGGGCGCTGAAATCATAGATATCAATATGGGCTGCCCCGCAAAAAAAGTATGTAATATGCTATCTGGCTCCGCTTTACTGCGAGATGAAGACTTAGTCGCCAGAATTCTTAAAGCTACAGTGAATGCGGTTAGCATACCTGTCACCCTAAAAATCCGTACCGGATGGTGCCCAACTAGTCGTAATGGCCCAACAATAGCAAAGATTGCCGAAGACAATGGTATAAAGGCGTTGGCAGTTCATGGTCGTACTCGTAGTTGTTTTTTTAAGGGTGATGCAGAGTACGAGACTATTGCCACAATAAAAAATTCAGTAAATATTCCCATAATTGCTAATGGCGATATCAATACACCAGAGAAAGCAAAAGAAGTGCTCGAACAAACTGGTGCAGATGCAGTTATGATTGGGCGCGCAGCGCAAGGTCGCCCGTGGATCTTTAGAGAAATTAATCATTACATCCAAACAGGTGAATATTTGCCTGAGCCAAAGTTGGATGAAATAGAATCTATCCTAACTCAACACTTAGAAAATCTTTATAAATTTTATGATGAATACATTGGTGTACGTATGGCGCGCAAACATGTATCTTGGTATAGTAAAGGCCAACGCAATGGCGGCAAGTTTCGTGATTATTTTAATCGTATAGAATCTGCTGCAGAGCAACAAACTGCTATTAAAGATTTTTTTGGTGAATTAAAACATGGATCTATTGCAAACTTCAGTTAGGAAAACTATTTCTGATTATTTTGTAAACTTAGAAGGCACGGATGCTAACAACATTTATGATTTACTACTCAATAAAGTAGAACTACCAATGTTGGAAACTGTCATGCTGCACGCCAATAATAACCAGTCTAAAGCTGCTAAATGGCTAGGATTAAGTCGGAATACACTACGCAAGCTACTAGAAAAGCACAACTTAGATCAAAAAGTTACCAAGGAAACTACATACTAGCTTCGACATGCTGCAAAGTAACTTGCTTAGAATTACCTAACAAGTGTGCTGCTTTTTGATCTGCTGCATGTAAGCGCTTAGTTAACTCTCGCGAGGCTTCCTCGATACTAGAATCAGCAGATACCTGAAATGGCTTACCAAGGGCAATTGCCACTTTTGAGAAAGGCTTAGGTAATTCAAACTTATCCCAAGCCTTATGAAATTGCCAAAATCTACTATAAGCACTACCAACAGGAATAATTGGCACCTGACATTGTTGCGACAAATAAATAAACCCTGGCTTAACTTTATGCCTTGGACCTAGTGGACCATCAATACCAGTACCAATAGAGTAGCCCTGATTGATCTTTTCACGCATCTGCAGCAAACCTTTGAGGCTTTCTTGCCTAGACGAGCCATGCACAATTTCATAACCAAGTCTACGCAAATACACAGCTAGCATAGTACCATCACGCGAAGGGCTTACTAGGGTGCAACACTTTGTATCATGCATATCTTTTAGCATTAGCACTGGTAAGAAATGTTTGCCATGCCAAAAAGCTACAATGTACGGTTTTCCTGGTTCAATCTCTGCTTCATTGTCTATCTTAACTCTCAAGGTCTTTTTTAATAAAGAAAACACCCCAAAGGCTACATTGCCAATAAGTTTGGGTTTTTTCCACCAGGTTTTCATATACACTCCAATCAGAAATTATTAATAATTAATCTACAATATCAAACTGATATACTAGGCGATGGTGACGGTGCTGGCGCCGCAGGCCTGCAGATACGTGATCCATGCGCACTAGAGCCGCTCTCACTTGCTGCATGCCTGCCCCCTTCAGAGTTATCCCCTAAAAGACTATATGTAAACGGTGGCAGCATCATTCCTCTAGATATTTGTGAAAATGATTCATATCTAGGTAACTCCTCAGGAGTATCAACGCTACCTACTACGCTAGGCGTCGCAATATATTGATTACGCCAAACCATAGACTCTTCGTCCCCACTCTCCTCCTCACAGTTTACTGGAAGTGGCGAGTTAATTGAAGAGGCCTCAGAATCCACACCCTCGGCAACCATATCTTTATAATCCTGACGTCTTTGTAGATTCCGTATATCCTGGACAAACCTTGAGGTCCTTGCAACTGTAAGTTCATCATACAAATAATTTATAATACCACCTATATTTCTAGGTGCTAGAGAGTTATCTGTCTTTAATTGCACTTTTAGTTGCTCGATTATTTCTTCACAATTAGCAATAGATGAATAATGATCAAGGCGATATGTTTGTAAACTACTTGAAGGTACACCAGTATAATTCTCTAATGTTAAATCAAATTGCAAACAAATAATACATTCAAATATTAGTAAAACACTATCCCTATATACCTGTTCCCGGTGCCAAAGTTTTGTAGGAAACAAGGATTCTAGTTCAACCATTAAATTAATACTTGCCTGCAAAGCATATAGGATCCCATCTAATCTACCAGAATTATGTGCACCCTTCTCACTTGCCAACTGTACGGTGGCTTCATCTACAAAATGCTTTACTAACTTTGGCGGTAAAGCAATGGGTGACCAAGCTGGGTGTATTGGAATAGTATGTCGATTTTGAGTATTAAAAACACTTCTTAATCGTTCAGCGATTAAATATTTTTGATAGGCATAGGTAAATTCTGCACAACAAGTAAAAAAAAGATAGTTATATTGATTGCGTCGCAAATAACTAGTTAATACATCACTAAACCTTGGTAACATCCTTCGTAGCAAAAGTTCCATTTCCCACTCCTTGGTAAATATTAACTGTAAACTGCTGGTGTTCTTCTGTAGAGACTAAGTGCCATGACTGTGGCGGTAGCTCTGGAAAATATGTATCTCCTTCATAATCACCAGCAACTACCGTTAAATAAAGTCGAGCAGCAATTGGTAAAAATTGCGCATAAATTTGTGCACCGCCGACCACCATAATCTCCGGGACATCTCCAGCTATGCTCATCGCCTGCTCGATAGAATTAGCTACTTTAACTCCATCATGGGTAAAGTTTGGATCACGTGTTAGCACTATAGTGGTTCTACCTGGCAAAGGCTTTTTACCCATAGAAACAAAAGTGGTCTTACCCATAATCATGGGTTTACCCATAGTAGTTTTTTTAAAGTGCTTTAACTCTTCTGGGATATGCCACGGTAAGCGATTGTTATTGCCAATCACTCGATTTTTACTCATTGCTGCAATGAGCGAAATCATTGTTACACCGCTATAGGCGCTGCAATACGCTCATGACATTGATAGTTTTCTAATGTGAAATGCTCAGCTCTAAAGCTATCAAGGTCTTTAATTGTTGAGTCAAGTCGCATTGTCGGGCGAGGAAATGGTTTCCGTGCTAATTGAGTTTTTGTTTGTTCCAAATGATTTAAATAAAGATGCGCATCACCTAATGTATGCACAAAATCACCTAGCTGTAAATTAGTTACTTGCGCTATCATCATAGTTAACAAAGCATAAGACGCGATATTAAAAGGCACGCCCAAGAATACGTCTGCACTACGTTGATACAGCTGACACGATAATTTGCCATCAGCCACATAGAACTGAAACATTGTATGGCATGGCGGTATAGCCATCTTGGGTATATCAGCCACATTCCATGCATTAACAATGAGTCGGCGTGAATCAGGGTTTTCTTTAATCATACTTACTACTTCAGCAATTTGATCAATTGTTTGACCATCAGCTCCAGCCCAAGAGCGCCATTGTTTGCCATATATAGGACCTAAATCACCATTTTTATCAGCCCACTCATCCCATATCGTAACTCTATTGTCATGCAGATATTGTAGATTGGTATTGCCTTGCAAGAACCACAGCAATTCATGAATGATAGAACGTAAATGAGTTTTTTTAGTAGTTACCAAAGGAAATCCTTGCGTCAAATCAAAGCGCATCTGATAACCAAAAGTGCTTAAAGTACCTGTGCCTGTGCGATCTTCTTTGCGGGTACCATTGTCTAATATATACTGCAATAAATCTAAGTACGTCTGCATATAAAATATATTCCTAGAATTATCATGGGCACTGATAGTAGCTGTCCCATAGTTAAAAAATTAGCCATTACAAAACCATGCGTAATATCAGGTTCGCGGACAAGCTCAACTAAACTACGCATCAAGCCATAGCCTAATAAAAACATTCCCGAGACAGCTCCAAGTTTACGCGGCTTACGTGCATACCACAGCAACCATAAGCACAATATTACACCTTCCAGCAATAACTCATATAGCTGCGAAGGATGTCGCGCTAGTGGACCGCCATTGGGAAACACCATACCCCAGGGCACCGTGGTAGCTCGGCCGTATAATTCTGCATTAATGAAATTGCCCAGTCGGCCAAAGCCTATGCCAATAGGCACAACAGGTGCAATAAAATCTGTTAATTCTATAAAGGATCGCCAGCTAAAACGCGTATACACCAGCAGAGCTATTAGAACACCTAACAACCCACCATGAAAAGACCTTCCAGGCTCCCAAAAAGCAAACAAAGACATAGGGTTACTGAGAATATATTCTGGAAAATAAAACAGCATGTAGCCGGCACGACCACCAAAGATTATACCTAATGCCACATAGAATAGCACGTTAGTTAACTTGTCAAACGTCCATTGTGTATTGCGCCCACGCCAAACAGCTAGAAATAAACATCCTAAAAACCCAAGCACATAACAAACCCCGTACCAACGAATTTGTAGGGATCCAAGACTTAGAGCAACAGGATTAAATTCAGGATAGTTTAACATAACTAACAAATATACTCGCAGTAAAAATGGATTGCAATAATATTGACATGTGGGAGGTTACACTAAATTATCCAGCATATGCGCTTGCCCCTTTCTCACTGCATCAACAAACAAAGCTGGGGCGAACTCGCGCAAAGCGCGCCTATATACTTCGCGCTTAAAGTGTATGACTTGCGATAGTGGATACCAATACTTCACCCATTCCCAATCATCAAATTCAGGCTTGTCCGAAGCATTGAGATTAATATCAGAATCTTCACCAGTAAATCTTAGTAAAAACCATTTTTGTTTCTGGCCAATACAGATGGGTTTGCTACTAGAGCGCATTAGTTTTTTGGGGATCCTATATTTTAGCCATTGTCTGGTCTGACTCAGTATCTCAACCTTGTTGGCCTCAACACCGACTTCTTCCCATAGCTCACGATAAAGAGCCTCCTCTGGCTCTTCTTCTTCATTTATGCCGCCTTGAGGGAACTGCCATGATCTTTGTCGTACACGCTTACCTAGAAAGACCTGACCTTGCTGGTTTGCAAGCAGGATCCCTACACTAACCCGATAGCCATGCGAATCTATCACTTGTGTGCTCCTGCTAAATTTGATGTTGCACTGACAAAATTATAACTCAATCTAACCTAAGAGTAGCAAAAAATTACAACTTAGTTGTTACTAATCCTCAGCATTCAACTCTGCCAAGTACTCTTGATAATCTTCTGCTGACAATAATTCGTCGTACTCAACTATATCTTTTAAATGTAATTTATACAGCCAACCATCACCATAAGGGTCTGTATTTACAAGACCTGGAGCATCTTCTAAATCTTCGTTTATCGCAATAATTTTGCCAGTAAGAGGGCTCAATACATCAGTTGCTGCTTTTACAGATTCTAATACACACACATCGTCACCAGCAGATATTATATGATCTACTTCTGGCAACTCCACAGTAACTAACTCACCTAATTGTTCTTGCGCAAATTCTGTTACACCTACGATAACTACATCTTCATCTGAGGACTTGTGCACCCATTCATGACTTTCAGTATATTTAAGTTCTTCGGGGAACAACCGCATAACAAAACCTTATACAATTAAAGCTCTAAGTATATCACAAGTATCCACGCGCACTAAGTGGCAGCTCTCCATAGACGCCCATTCCAATTTTAGATATAAGATTTTTTGCAGGCATGAACTTATTAAGAGCACGCATACCAACACTACGAACTGTATTAAAGCCTTTATTTTTACTGCCAAATGTCCGCTTACAAAATTCCATTAAACCAATCATGCCCCAATTATATCCCTTGCGTGCCCTCTCATATGCACGCAATGAATTATATAAATTATTGAGAGAAGCATTCTGTAGCTTTTCAGCTAGCGTTGCAGCATCTAGTAGCCCTAAATTCATACCTTGTCCTGCAAGAGGGTGAATTACATGTGCGGCATCTCCAAGCAAAGCCCAGTTACTGCCAACATACTGCGTCACGTGCCTCATATTCAAGGGAAAACAAAAACGTTTGCTGTGTAAAGCCGCAACATTTATTTCTGCTGCAAACTCTTCTTCAGTCATTTGCATTAGAGTTTTCGCATGCTCGGGGTTAGTAGACCATACTATAGAGCACGTATTGGGTGCAGAAAGTGGCAAAAACGCTAATGGTCCAGCTGGATAAAAAATTTGCTTCGCCGTGTTATAATGTTTTGTGTGCAGCTCAACTGTAGCTACCAAGGCATGATGTTGGTATGAATAATTATAACTCGGGATATCTAAGCTTTTACGTAACCATGAATTACTACCATCCGCGCCAAGCAACAAATCAGCAGATAACATCTGGTCATTGACTAAAAATTTACTTTTCTGTGCTCCATGCGCAAGCTCAGTTGCAAAACCATCAACAAAATTTACTCGTGTATCTTGCAAGCGTCTATATAACACCTCTGACAACATTTTATTATTAACTATGTGCCCCAATTCAGCAGCACCAAACTCATGAGCATCAATATCAATTGCAGCTTGCGTGTTAGCATCATACAAATGCATTTTATGATACATGCCAACATCAGAATTTAGGACTGCTTCCCATATGCCTAAGTAAGTGAAAATATTTTTACTTGCGTATGTTAATGCGCTATACCTGGCAGCTTCCTGCTGGTTGGGACTAACGACCGTTATATTATGTTCCGTCTGCTTCTCTAGCAAACTAGCAAGGGTTAACCCTATTACGCCTCCACCTAGAACTACTATATCCAACTACCTAGCCCTCTTCTTGCACATGCAGTGTTAACTACAGGGATAAATTGTGCAGCTAAAATACTGATAGATTGCAATGCTGCAGGTAACTTTAATAAACTGCTAGTGAACGCTTTAGTAGCAGAATGATCGTATACTCTACGTTTTGCATATATATTTGGCACATCATATATATCATTAGCATTTAAAATCTCCGCCAATGTAATCGCATCACGTAAACCTAAATTAAAACCTTGGGCAGCTACTGGATGCAGGGTATTTGCAGCATTGCCTAGCAAAACCACGCCTGGCGCGCTCACACTGTTTGCACTTACCTCTTGGATCGGAAACACCATAGGTTTGCTAATATTAACAAACCGACCAATGCGCATACCAAGCATATTATTTACAAATGATTTATAAGTATCAACACCCTGCTTTAACATAGAATCTATCACTACATTTTTAGCCGTAAACACGCTTTTAACTCTGCGCTCACCGAAAGGTAATACTGCCAGCACCCCTGAAGAGGTAAAACGTTCATATGCTGTAGTAACGCTATCTTCAACCTCAATATTCGCAACAATTGCTGATTGATTTGCAGCATTAATAAGATTTTGTATTCCTGCACGACTTCTCACAGTAGAATTAGTGCCATCAGCACCAACTAGTAATTTAGCAGATATAGAACCTCTGTCAGTCATTAGTTGCCACTCTTTAGTTGGCGTATTATAACAGAAACTTTTAATATCAATTGGACGAAGAACATCTATGCTGCCTGGGATATCACGTATTAAAGCACCACCTAAGCTGCTAGCAGGTACTACATACCCTAATGATGACAGACCAAGTCTAGATGCTTTCAACTTGGTAAATCCAAATTTACCCTGCCTAGATACGTGTATTGTTTGCATGGGATATGCTTCTGCTGATATTTTTGACCATATATTAATTTTTGCTAACAACTGTGTGCTAATATATGACAAGGCTAGGCCGCGGTTGTCTAAAGCTGGAGTATATAATTTTTCTGCAGAATGCAAGTCAAGTAACGCTATTTTTAATTTAGAACGCGCTAATGCATGTGCTAAAGTTGCACCAACAAGGCCACCCCCAACAATAACTACATCATATTGCGGCATTTTCTATATCTGCCACCTGCTTAATAGCATCTCTAGATAAAACCTCGTTGCCATGCTCTGTAACTAAAATATCATCTTCTATACGCACGCCAATGCCACGCCACTTTTCTTCAACATTTGCGTTGCTATTTATGTAAATGCCAGGCTCAACTGTTAATACCATGCCTGGTTCAAACTTACGCCATTTTTGTTCTATTTGATATGTACCCGCATCATGTACATCTAACCCAAGCCAATGTCCACTGCTGTGCATATAAAACTGTCGATATGCTTTATCCTTAATTAAGGTCTCTACATCACCCTGCATAATCCCAAGTTCTACTAGCCCACCCACGATAACCTGTAACATAGTTTCTTGAACTTTATTCCAAGTGTTGCCAGGACGTACCTCGTCAATGCCCTGTAACTGTGCATCTAATACTAATTGATAAATTGCCTTCTGCTCTGGAGTAAATTTTCCGTTTGCAGGAATAGTCCTTGTAATATCAGCAGCATAATTATTAAACTCACCCCCGGCATCAATTAGCACCAGCTCTTTATCAGAAATTTTTTGTGTATTCTCAATATAATGCAAAGTACAAGCATTATTGCCACTAGCAACAATAGGTGTATACGCCAAAGCCCTACAACCCTCTTGCATACAATAGCCGGTAAACATTGCTTCTAATTGGTACTCAAACATACCTGGTTTACAAGCCCGCAGCAATTTATTATGTGCCACAGCAGAAATTTTTGCCGCTTCTCTTAATTCAGAAATTTCTGCTGGACTTTTAATTAAACGCATTTCGTGTATTAATGGCAAAACATTAACTTCACTCTTGGGAATATTACTCCAGGCTGATAGATCATAGCTTTTAGGGCAATAGACGTGTTGCATACCATCTAACAATTTACTTACTACAGGCTCCAATTGATCACAGACATAAGCCTCGTCTGCGGCATAATCCTTAACAGCCCCCTCCTGCCCTATACGCTTACCAGACCATATTTCTGCTTCAGGATCATGTGGCAAGCTAAATAAAATATATTTTACTTTAGCTTTTTCATCCTTAGTAAGTACTAGAAAAGCATCTGGCTCTGAAAATCCTGTCAAATAATAAAAATCGCTATTTTGACGAAATGGGTATTCGGCATCAGCATTCCTATATTGTAATTTTGCTCCTGGCAACAAAACAATACTTGCAGCTGGCACAATTTCCATTAAGGCTGCGCGACGCGCAGCATATTCATCTTGCATTAGTGCAGAATCCTTGGCTGATCTTCGACGCTTAATTCAACTTTAATATTTTGTACTGCCACACGTACAAACTCGACTAATTCCATATAGTTTTCTTCGTCTTCTTCACTCTCATCAGTTTCTATGCTTACGTGAGCGATTTGCGATAAATCCTGGACTAACTCTTTTACAGTATCATTGTGCAGCTGATCTTGCGTCACTCCAGCTAAACCTAAGCCACTTAAGTAACCCCGACACCAAAATCCTAGCGCATCAATGCGAGCAGATAGTTTTTCCTCATCATTGGGAAGCAGCATATTAAACCCACACTCGACTCCATTGAGGTCATCCTTAATCTGTGTACCCGCAGCATTTAACACTCCCCATTGCTTCTTGCTGGGCTTACCGCACTCTAAGCTTTCAAGTAAGGCGCTGCGCAAGGCACTCTCGTTAGAGCTAGCCGCGGCCATAGATATCATACCAGTTAGCAAACCATGGGTCTCAGCAGCTCCCACATGTGCTCCTAATTTTTTTAAAGTCTCTTCTAGATTGGAAAAGGAAACTGATTTGTTCATAAACGACACCCTCTTATAAAGCCCTTTAATCCTAATTATTACAGTAGTTCTTTAAGTACGCCACTACCATGTAACTCTCAACCGCATAAGTGGATTAAATAGCTTATTGACGGTTGACCATAGGTAGATTAAATTTTTTGTATGCATTTTAATATTTGAGGACTAAACGTGGCAAGCTCTAATGGTGTTGCAATCAAAATTTTAGGTAAAGAGTACCAAGTAGCGTGTCCTGAGGATCAGACCCATTCCTTACTAGACGCGGCATTTTTGTTAGATAGTAAGATGAAAGAAATTCGTGCCTCAGGCAAAATCATCGGTGCTGACCGCATTGCAGTTATGGCTGCGTTGAATTTAGCCCATGAGTTTCTCTTGATGAAAACTGAAGCTGAAGATACAGAGCATCGCTTACAGGGCATATGCGCAAAACTAGATGATAGCTTTGTATAAAAGTGCCTATCCGTGCTAGGATTGCCTTGTGGTGTCTCCTGCAAAGTATGCTAGCAGGCCATAAATTTTGAGCCGATAATATAAAATTCGGGAGCCTGAGTCATGAAGTTGTTGTGCAAGTCTGCCATGAGTAGAAAGCCTGAAACTTTTGCATGGTACCCACTTGGATCATTCCGGTTCAAGTTACGGGCCTGCAGCGACCCAGTGGGAGATACCACACTTCATGTCTAATCCCAAACAAGATTTACGCTCTAAACTCCGAGCAATGCGCTCAGCAATCCCTCAAGAAGACCAAGAAATAGCGGCTATAAATTTAGCAAGCAATGTGCAAAAGTTAGAATACTTTAGAGATGCAAAAAATATCGCTATATATTGGCCACATGATAGTGAAATCAGCCCAATGATATTAATGCATCGAGCTTTGGAATTAGGAAAAGGGTGTTATTTACCTATATTACGAGTAGATTATCAACAAAAGCTCTCTTTCGCCTCATATACAACCAATATGCCAGTTATCAAAAACCGTTATGATATCCTTGAACCAGAGCTAAATTTTGCTCAGCTAATAGCCTTAAGTGATCTGGATATTATTTTTACTCCATTGGTAGGTTTTGATAATAGTGGGCACCGCTTAGGTAGAGGTGGTGGATTTTATGACGCTACTTTTGCAGACCTGTCAGATATACCACATAAAGATTGGCCAAAGCTGGTTGGTTTAGCTTATGATTGCCAAGAAGAAGATGAGATACCTACAGAGCACCTAGACTGGCGTCTGGATAGCGTAATAACCGAAAGTAGAGTATTAAATTTCTAGACCTTAGAGCAAACCCGCAGCATAACTGCTGACTACAACACCAAAACTTAGTATGATTATAAGAGCAATTAGTAGATCTGGTTTACGTTTAATCACGTTACATCCTTATTAACTCTTTATAATTTAGTCGACCCAGTTAAGATTGCAAGTATTATGACCAACGAGGAATGAAATGCAGTATTGGTTAATGAAGTCTGAGCCAGAAACATTCAGCATAGAGGACCTGCAACAAGCACCTAAAAAAATTACTTGTTGGGAGGGGGTACGAAATTATCAAGCACGCAACTTTATGGCCGAAGGTATGGCTATAGGTGACCAAGCGTTCTTTTATCACTCGAATTGTAAAATTCCAGGCATTGTGGGCATAGTTAAAGTAGTAAGTGAAAGCTACCCTGATCACACCCAATTTGATTCGGAGTCTGATTATTACGACCCTAAAAGTACCACCGCTAAGCCACGCTGGTATATGCGAGATGTAAAATTTGTTAAAAGGTTTAAGGAATTAGTCCCTCTTAGCGCACTTAAAGCAAACAAATCCTTGGCTGATATGCAAATACTACAACGTGGTAATAGACTATCAATTACCCCAGTCAGTAAAAAAAATTGGCAAAGAATTTTAGAAATGGTAGAAAAGGTATGAACAGACAGTTTAGTTTTTTTGTAATTTTAATTTTGTCATTGTGCAGCAGTTTATCAGCAGCAAAAACAACGGAAACTTATATGGACGTAAATCAAATGAAAAGAAATGCCGCCCAAGAAGCTTTAAAGTACATACCAGACAATGTTACTTTAGGAGTTGGCTCGGGCAGTACAGTTAATATATTAATAGAAGAACTAGCCACAGTTAAACACAAAATTAATGCAACTGTTTCTAGTTCTAAAGAAACAACTAAAAGACTAAAGGCCGCTGGTTTCACAGTTCTAGATCTTAATTCTGTAGATGAAGTTAATTTATATATTGATGGTTCTGACGCTTACAATGATCTAAAACAACTGACAAAAGGAGGTGGTGGCGCCTTAACTCAAGAAAAGATTGTAGCAAGTGCTAGCAAAGAGTTTATATGTGTAGTTGATGAGACTAAGCAACCTTCGGTGTTAGGCACCACTTTCCCTATTCCAATAGAAGTTATACCAAGCGCAAGAAGTTTAGTTGCAAGAGAGATAGTAAAACTTGGTGGACAACCAAAATACCGTGAGGGATTTGTGACAGATAACGGCAATGTTATTTTAGATGTGTATAATTGGGAAATTAATGAGCCTATTAGTTTGGAAGCACAAGTAAATCAAATTACAGGCGTAGTATGTAATGGGATATTTGCTGCACGACCAGCAAATAAGATCATTGTTGGTACACAAGATGGGGTTAGATTATACTAAATAAGTATTTTTCAGCTCCTAATTTAGTGGGCGTCATGCGCCCATTTTTTTATTGAACGAGATATTATGCAAACAGCTATTATAATTCCTGCTAGGTACGGGTCAACTAGATTCCCAGGAAAACCACTATACAAATTAGCTGGCAAGACTCTGTTGCAACATGTTTGTGATGCAGCAAAAAAAGTTGCAAGAGCACAAACTATTGTTGCAACTGATGATCAAAGGATCTTTAAGCACGCGCAAGAACTTGGGGTAACGCCTGTCATGACACCTGAGAGCTGTGCAAGTGGTACAGATAGAGTGTTAGCAGCTTTACAGCAATTAACCACACAGCCAGAGTATGTTATTAATTTACAAGGGGACTCACCATTAACACAGCCTGCAATCTTACAAAGTATGCTGCAAGAGTTGCAGAATAACACAATTGTTACGCCCGTTATAAAATTAGCTTGGGATGCATTAGATTACCTGCGCGAAAACAAGAAGCAGAATCCGTTTAGTGGTACTTTTACAATTATCAATAATAATGATGAGGCGATATGGTTCTCAAAACAAGTTATACCTGCGATACGTAACGAAAAAAAAATGCGTAGCTTAAGTACTTTAAGTCCTATGTACCAACATCTTGGTATATATGGTTACAACATTACTGCATTACAAACTTTTACCAAATTACTTCCTAGCCACTACGAACAGCTAGAAGGGCTAGAGCAATTAAGATTGATTGAAAATGGGCATAAAATTAAGGTGGTTAAAGTTGATCCGAGTACAATCCGTGCATGGCGTGGAGTTGATACGCCCGATGATCTAGCTTTTGTTGAAAAATTACTATTAGAGAACACTGAACATGAATAAAATTTTTTTAGTAAGACATGGTAATACATTTGATCCAGGAGATCAGGTTGTAAGAGTTGGCTTAAAAACAGATATGCCCCTATCATCATCTGGGATCTTACAAGCAGAGCACGTAGGACGTTATATCAAAGAAAATCGTATACATTTTGCAGCCGCTTTTACTAGTACACTGCAAAGGACATATGAAACAGCCTCTATAGCGCTAGAAAAAGCAAATCTAAGCCCTCCACTGCAAAAACTCCATATATTTGATGAAATAGATTACGGTCCAGATGAAGGTAAAACAGAAGAAGAAGTCATAGCCAGAGTAGGCACACAAGCAATACATGATTGGAACTCTATGGCGGTAGTACCACCGGGGTGGCTTGTTGACCCAGAGAAGATAGTACAATCGTGGAAAAGCTTTGCACAAGATATGATAACTAATTATCCAGATCAAAATGTAATGGTCGTAACAAGCAATGGCATAGCAAGGTTTGCCCCATATTTAACAAACGATTTTCTTGGATTTAGTGAAAAGCACAATATAAAGTTGGGAACTGGAAATCTTGCGATACTTAGATTTACAGGTGATGTATGGACTGTTGATTTCTGGAATGAGAAACCTCAAATAACTTGAAAATAATTAGAAGAGGATAGAGAGAGAGGGACTTTAATCTGTTTTGTGAAAGATGTTGTGTAGACGCCTGTGGAACTCTATGATTTGTAGGTCACAAGCAATGTATCCTGGTAACTAAGTTGTGGGTTTAGAGTGTGCCCGTGCACCTACAAAAAGGTAGCACAGGCACTCTCTACAACTAACATCTTAACAAACTACATTCCTAAAACGTCTACACACTCAATCTATTAGCTATTACAGCATAGCTCCGAACTTGAATAATACACCTACGCTGATAACGTTGATTGTATCAAATTCAGTTACTGTATTATTACCAAAAGTATTAGTGTTACCTTGAGCTACTAGAGTAGCAGCACCTGGCAGGTCATACTTGTGGTATCTGTAAGTAGCATATACTTGGCTGTTAGCTTTATCTACATGCTGTACTACACCAACACCGAAAGATTTAGACTTATCTTGATTAATCAAAGTGTCTTTACCGTAAGTGTAATCAACAACTAAATCAGTTTGTCCATAAGGCATCCAACAGTTGTGTTTACCTACTTGTACGAACCAAGTCTTAGTGTTGTTTAAGCTAGAAGCCATTTTACGTAGGTTACCGTAAGAAGCAGCTACGTTAATACCTGTACATTTGTGTTCAGCAGCTACAGAACCAGCCCACAATCTAAGTCTACGGTCAGCAGTTGCGCTGTTAGTCCAAACATCTGTGTTATTAGGAACATCAGCTCCAGCTGGTCTAGCAATAGCTTCGCTTTGGAAACCGTTGTACCAGTCATGAGAAATTTGAGCCCATGCAACAGCACCAGAGAACATGAAGTCACACCAGTTGCCTTCGTATCTTAGAGCCGCATCAGTAAAAGTTCTAGTAGTGCTCCAATGACGGAAAGGAGTCATATCCTGATCTTGTCCGTTTCTACCAGCTAAGTAGTAAGGCTGCACGCTACCATGAGAAACAGATAACATGAAACCACACCATTCACAGGAATCCCAACGTACGCGATTCTTTTGACGATAAAGGTCAGTGTTATCAAAGATGCTACCAATGCCGTCTAATGAGTTAAAAGCTTGTGCTATTGTAGGCAAGTTTCCTGGCATACCACCGTCAACAGTACCATCAGCACCATTTGCAGGCAAACCACTTACGTTACCATTCTTAGGATGGAATAACATGCCACCAGCTAAGTTGCTGATTTGTGCGCTACTAACAGTCTCACCAGTATTAGAGTAAGACATACGAGTAATACCATAAGAAGCAGCATCACCATAACCAACAGACAATCTACCTAGCTTGCCGTAAGAAACCCAAACGTCAGCTCTTCTTACATAAGCAAAATTGTAACCGATATCAGCATTACGAATTTGGCTAATCAAACGAGAATTGTTTGGAGAAGTAGTAATGTCTAATACACCACCCATTGCAGTACATTTGTCTACAGCATAATTAGCAGACATACCGAACATTGATGGAGAAAAGTCGTTATCTAGAAATAACGCGTTGCTTTGATGGCCGTCATTTGTGAATGAAACCATTCTGTTAAGCTGGCCATGAACGTCTACACCAGCGCTAGCGCTCCCGGCAAACATTGCTAACGTAGCAGCTGCTGCCATTAGTTTTACTTTGTTCAAATTCAATCTTTCCATGTTTATGTCACCTACGATAAAAAATAAGAATTGTTACCCGATACAAATCATTAACTAAGATTATAGCCTTAACAATTAAAAAATCAACTGTTTGATGATATTTAATTATTTAATACTAAAACTAATGTTTGCATATGGCATTTTATAACACGAACTCCTCGACTTATTCCTTATTAATATGTTTACAAGATCAACGTAACCAATCATTAAACATACAAATTGAATACGCTCAGGGAAGCGCGCTCAAATTGTATTTAAACATACATGCATAATATTTTTCTAGTAGATTTTTTTCTGCTGACATATTACTAATTACACTTTGTTATTTATTAATAGGTAACACTAAATTTCATAGTGCTTAGCCATATCTTCTAAACTAGTCACTTTAATATTACTTGCTTGACCAGCGGCACCAAACTGCTTATATCGCTCTGTACAAATTTGTTGCATAGCAGCTACAGCCTGCTTATTGTATTTACGCGGGTCAAATTCTGCACCATGCTCGGCAAGATACTTTCTTATAGCTCCGGTAGCAGCGAGACGAAGGTCTGTGTCAATATTAATTTTGCGCACACCATACTTAATACCTTCTTGAATCTCTGAGACTGGAACTCCATAAGTTTCTTTAATACTACCGCCATAAGTATTTATAATTTCTAACCAATCTTGCGGTACAGACGATGAACCATGCATCACTAAATGAGTATTAGGAATTTTCTTCTGGATAGCTTTGATACGGTCAATTGCTAAGACATCTCCAGTAGGAGGACGAGAAAATTTATATGCCCCATGACTAGTACCAATAGCTATTGCTAACGCATCTACTTGAGTTGCAGCAACAAACTCAGCAGCCTGATCTGGATCTGTTAATAGCATTTCTTTCGTTAATGGCCCTTCTGCGCCTGAGCCATCTTCTTTATCTGCAGTCATTGTCTCAAGAGAGCCAAGACATCCAAGCTCACCCTCTACAGACACGCCACAGGCATGGGCCATTCGTACTGTCAACGCTGTAGTTTCAACATTGTAAGCAAAATCTGCAGGGGTCTTCATATCTGGCATTAGAGAGCCATCCATCATTACAGAAGTAAACCCTAGCTGTATCGAGCGCTGACAAACTGCTGGTGATGCGCCATGATCTTGATGCATACAAACTGGTATATGCGGAAACTCTTCAACTGCAGCCAATATAAGATGCTTCAAGAACCTTGGCCCAGCATAGTCTCGCGCACCTGCAGATGCTTGCACTATTACTGGACTATTAGTGTTATTAGCTGCTTGCATTATAGCTCGCATTTGCTCAAGATTATTTACGTTAAAAGCTGGGATACCATAGTTATGCAAAGCAGCATGATCCAAAAGCTCTCTTAGTGTTATTAATGCCATATTATATCTCCAGTTATGCTGTATCTACAGTTACAATTTTCAATGAATTTGCGCTAACACTAGCGCCCATTAAGTCTCCACGAGTAATAATTACTCTCTCTCCTTGTTGTAAAATATTATGAGCTGCAAGTTCAGTAATGACCGCACGGATTACTTCCCAACGCTCAAAATCCCTAATATCAAAATCAATGGGATACACTCCTCTATACAAGGCCATCTTGCCACGAGCAAGTTTATTACTTGTTACACCATATATAGGTATTTCTGCACAAGCCCGTGAAAGCAATAACGGTGTTAAGCCACTCTCAGTTAAAGCTACAATCGCACTGACATCTAAATGGTCGGATATATAGATAGCAGCCATAGCTATTGCTTCATCTACGCGATTAAATTCTCGCTCCATCGTTTGAGATTGTACTAATCCACGTAAGCTTTGCCTCTCTGCTGCCAAACAGACTTCGGCCATAGCAGCAACTACTTGCACTGGATATTGACCACTAGCTGTCTCTGCAGACAACATCACAGCATCTGACCCCTCCAAAACAGCATTTGCAACATCCGTTACTTCCGCGCGCGTGGGAATGGTATTCGTTAACATAGATTCCATCATTTGGGTTGCAGTAATAACTGCTTTGTTCAGCAATCTACAATTTTCAATAATACGTTTTTGTACAGCAGGCAGCTCAGCAAAACCTAACTCAACTCCCAAATCTCCACGTGCTACCATAACAGCGTCTGCAGCATCGATTATACTAATTAAATCTTCCACTGCCTCTACGCGCTCAATTTTTGCTATAATACCAGCCTTACTCCCCGCAGCTTGTAACAAATCACGCGCATAAGAAATATCTTCAGCAGCCCTAGGAAACGAAACCGCAACATATTCTGCCTCATTTTCTGCAGCGAATTTAATATCTTGTTTATCCTTATCGGTCAAAGCTGCTGCAGATAATCCACCGCCTACTCTATTCAATCCTTTGTTATCGGATAATGTACCGCCCAACTTCACCTGGCACACAATAGCCATATCTTCAATTTTAGTAACTTCAAACAATATACGGCCATCGTCCAAAAGCAATTGATCGCCTGGCTGTAGATCAGAGGCTAAAGTTTTATAATCAACTCCCACCCTTTTATTGTCTCCCATGTCATCTGGACAAGTAGGATCAATGACGATCTCATCTCCGGCCTGCAAGTGCACACTACCATCTATAAATTTTGCTATCCTAATCTTTGGACCTTGCAAATCTATTAAAATAGCTATTGCTAATTTTAATTCAGCAGCTAATTTTCTTACGTTATCTATTACTTGTTTATGTCGCTCCTTAGTGCCATGCGACATGTTAATTCTTACTATATTAACCCCTGCAAGTAGTAATTCTCTAAGAGTTGTCGGGCTTTCACTAGCCGGGCCTATAGTTGCAATAATCTTTGTGCGTCTAAGAGACATATTTCACCTTGCGAGTTAAAGCCTTTATACCTGGGAGCGTTTTATTCTCTATATATTCAAGAAATGCACCGCCACCAGTTGATATATAATCAATACTGTCTTGTACTTTTGCCACATCAATTGCCGCAATTGTATCACCACCACCCGCAACCGAATATGCATTACTCTCAGCTATATATTTAGCTGTTTCTATTGTACCTGTTGCATATAGTGGATTTTCGAATACGCCCATTGGGCCATTCCATAAAATGGTTTTTGCATTATTTACATGTTGTTTTATTTGTGAACAACTTTTTTCACCAATGTCCATAATTTTATTACCATCCCATACTAAATCTAAAGGTAAAATTACTTTGTTTGCCATTGGCCCACTCATTATTTCATGGGCAACTGGCAACATGTCTCTTTCATATAATGATTCTTTAATATCAACACCTTGCGCAGCTAAAAAAGTATTAGCCATGCCACCGCCGATTATCAACTTATCAACGACATGCAAAAGACTAGTAAGCACTTGTATCTTTGAAGAAACTTTTGCCCCTCCTACGATAGCCACCAAAGGCCTCTTAGGAGAATGCATCACTCGATTTAGATTATCTACTTCAGTTGCTAGTAACAAACCAGCAACCGCTAACGGCGCATGCTCTGCAACACCTACTGTTGAAGCATGGGCACGATGTGCACTCCCAAAGGCGTCCATAACAAATATATCACAAAGGTCTGCAAGCTTATTTGCCAGTCCCACATCATCACTAATTTCACCAGGGAAAAATCTCATATTTTCATACAACACTATTTTGTGCAAAGTTCTTTCTAGGCCTTCACTAAAATATACCGATGTATCTAATAGCTCCTGAAGCACTGGCACTATATTACGTAGGGAGTATTCCTCTTCAATACCATTTGGTCTTCCCAAATGTGACACGAGACAAACTTGCTTAGCCTGGGCAAGCGCGAGCTTGATAGTCGGCAAAGCTGCTCTAATGCGTGCACTATTGGTAATTCTTCCATTCACAATAGGCACATTAAAATCTTCACGAATTAATAGCCGTTTATTTTGTAAGTCTATATCGCGTATTGTTAAGAAATCTAAGGCCATACATACTATGCCCGCATCATGGTAAAACCAGTATCTAACATACGGTTTGAAAAACCCCATTCATTATCGTACCAAGCCAAAACTTTCACTACATCACCTAAAACTTTTGTTTGACTTAAATCAAAGATACAAGAAGATGGATTATGATTAAAATCACTCGATACCAATGGTAATTCATTGACCTGTGCGATTTCCTTTAATTCTTCTGCTACTGATCTGGTTAAAATCTTGTTTACCTCAGCAACAGTTGTGGTGCGCAAAGCCTTAAATGTGAAATCAACTACAGATACATTTAACGTAGGGACACGCATAGCAAAGCCATCAAGCTTTTGATCTAACTCTGGCAATACTAACCCAATAGCTGCGGCAGCTCCGGTTTTAGTGGGAATCATCGAATGAGCAGCAGCACGTGCTCTATGTAAATCCTGATGATACACATCAACTAAAGCTTGATCATTAGTATAAGCGTGTATAGTGGTCATAAGACCATTCTCTATACCTACACTGTTATTCATCACCTTTGCTAATGGTGCAAGACAATTAGTTGTACAAGATGCATTAGAAACTATCTTATGATCTCGAGTTAATACATTATGATTTACCCCATATACTACAGTGGCATCTACATTAGGTCCTGCAGGGGCAGAAATTAAAACCTTTTTTGCCCCAGCTGTTAAATGCTGTGCAGCCTTTTCACTGCTAGCAAATAATCCTGTACATTCAAAGACTAAATCTATACCCAAACTTTTCCAAGGTAAATTTTTTGGCTCACGCTCTTTTAGAACAACTATTTTGTGTCCATCAATGACAAGGTCTTCACCATTAGTAGTCACTTCAGCTGGAAAAATCCCATGCGTTGTATCATATTTTGTTAAATGAGCATTAGCAAAAGAATCACCCAGGTCATTAATTGCTACTATATTAAAGTCCTTTGATCTTTTACTTTCATATAAAGCCCTTAAGATATTTCTACCAATTCTACCATAACCGTTGATTGCTACTGATATAGACATTATTTAATCTCCATTTACTGTAATAGTCTGACGGACCATATTAATCACTTGTTCTTTAGTTATACCAAAATAATTGTATAAGTCGCTGCCTGGAGCTGACTCTCCATAACTACTTATTCCCAATACTTTACCTCGCCCACCAACAAACTGATGCCAGTAGTCAGGCACCCCAGCCTCTACCGCAACACGTGCTTGTACGGTGTCTGGCAACACTTCAGCTCTATATGCTGCATCTTGTTGCAAAAACAAATCTGGGCATGGCATAGATACTACTCTGATCTGCATCCCATCTCGTGCAAGATGATCAGCGGCTGCTAAAGCAATTTCTACTTCTGAACCAGTTGCAATAATTATTGCCTTAGGATAACTAGAACAATCCTGGATAATATAACCACCACGAGAGATATTTTTTAGCATATCCTGTGATCTTTTGTAGGCGGGTAACTTTTGTCTAGAAAGAGCCAAGCATGTAGGACCAGATTCTCGCTCAATTGCAAGTTTCCATGCCACAACCGTCTCAGTAGCATCGCACGGCCTCCATACTGAAACATTTGGGGTAATTCGCAACATGCACAAGTGCTCTATAGGCTGATGAGTTGGACCATCTTCACCTAAGCCGATGGAGTCATGACTTAACACATAAATAACCCTTTGCTTCATTAAAGCACTCATACGTATAGCGTTACGCGCGTAATCTGCAAATACTAAAAAAGTACCGCCATAGGGTATAAACCCACCATGTAACGCAAAGCCATTCATGATAGCTGCCATGCCAAATTCACGCACTCCGTAGTGTATATAATTGCCATCCATATTTTCTGGCGTAATAGAAACGGACTTGTTAGCAAACGTTAGATTAGAGTGTGATAAATCTGCTGAACCACCGATAAGCTCTGGTAATTTATCTACAAGTACATTTAAAACTTGCTGAGAAGCCTTACGAGTAGCTACTGCCTGCAAGTGCTCTTGCGTATTAATTAACAAATCATCTATGACATCATTCCAGCTTGCTGGTAATTTTTTATCTATTCTGCGCTTTAATTCCGCTGACAAATCAGGATAATCAATTTGATATTTATCCCATATCTTCTGCCAAGATGCCTCTGCTTCTACCCCTTGACTATGCGCATTCCAATCAGAGTAGACCTCTTCGGGGATCTCAAAATCTTTAAATTCCCAATCTAAATTTTGTCTAGTAGCTTGTATCTCTTCATCACCTAATGGTGCACCGTGTGACTTTTCTGAACCCTTCAAATTAGGGGAGCCAAAGCCTATTGCAGTCTTGCAACAAATTAGTACTGGGCTATCGGTACAGCTATGAGCTTGTTTAATTGCAGCATGCACTGCTCCTGAATCATGACCATCTACATTAGTTATAACTTTCCAACCATACGCTTCAAATCTTTTTGGGGTATTGTCAGCAAACCAATTTGCAACTGAGCCATCTATGGAAATGCCATTGTCATCCCAAAAAACAATAAGTTTATTTAATCCCATTAAGCCAGCAATGGAAGCTGCTTCATGAGACACCCCTTCCATCAGACAGCCATCGCCAACAAAACAATATGTACGGTGGTCAACAACTGCACAATCATCCCGATTATACTTTTGAGCCAATAACTTCTCCGCTAAGGCCATGCCAGTTGCTGCAGATAAGCCCTGCCCTAACGGACCGGTAGTCGCTTCTACACCTTCTGTAATCCCAACCTCAGGATGACCAGGAGTTTTAGAATGTAATTGCCTAAAATTCTTTAAGTCTTCTATTGATAAGTCATACCCTGTCAAATGCAATAAGCTATAGAGCAACATTGATCCGTGACCATTAGATAAAATGAATCGATCTCGATTAAACCACTGGGGGTTTTTAGGATTGTGCTTTAAGAAATCATTCCATAAGACTTCAGCAATATCAGCCATACCCATAGGCATACCTGGATGACCAGATTTAGCTTTCTGTACTGCGTCAATACTCAAGAATCGAAGCGCGTTAGCTAGCAAACGTCTAGATGCCATCTACCCTCTCTACTATCAAACTAACTTAAATATGTGGATTATACCGCTAAGAATTGTATCAAAAAGCCGGTTACTAGTATAATTTGGAATGCAAAAAATTTTAGCGAGTGTATTTTGGAAGGTTGCCTCCTGCGGTTGTTTCGCTGGGATTAATGTCTTGGTGCGGTATTTAACAGGTGGCTCACCTGTGCCTATAGATACTCCCCTACCAATTTATACCATAATGTTTTTCCAAAACGTAATAGGCGTCATATTGCTGTCTATGTACATTAAGAAAGATACCTTTGTAGGGACTACTCGTCCAGGCCTACATGCTGTTCGGATTATAACCGCTGCCTTAGGAATAGGAGTATGGTACTTAAGCTTAAGATACATACCAGTAACACAGGTAGTAGCAATAAGTTTTATTGCCCCCATCATTACTACTCTGCTTGCAGTAATTTTTCTAGGAGAAAATTTAGATTGGAAGCGTGCCCTAGCTATATTTTTAAGTATTCTAGGAGGATTTCTGATAACTAGACCTGACCGCACTATCTTAGGAGATATAGATTATAACTGGTATATGTTACTACCGTTAATCGCAGCTTTTATATTTTCTTTAGATAAAATGCTAACCCGCAAATTATTATTACTGCAGGAAAGCCCATTATCACTAGCTTTGTATCTTTTAACATTCATTGGCCCACTATGCCTACTGCCTTGCATATATTATGGCTGGGTTACCCCTACAAGTTCACAGGTTCCATGGCTATTGCTACTGGGAGTACTAGGTGCTATGGCGCACTACACTTTTAATCGTGCTTATGCCTTAGCAGATATTACCTTTTTATTACCATTTGGTGCGGCCAAACTACTTTTATGCTCCATGCTAAGCTATACGGTCTTTCTTGAAATCCCTCAGCAATTTGATATATGGCTTGGCATTACTATACTCACTCTTAGCACGGTTATTTTAACCACGCCTATTAGTTTTTCAACCAAAGCTCAGGTGGTTTACAAATGAGCAATGAATATTTGTTCACATCAGAATCTGTATCTGAGGGACATCCAGACAAAGTCGCAGATTACATATCTGATACAGTATTAGATCATATTTTAGATCAAGACCCACAAGCACGTGTGGCTTGTGACACGTATATTAAAACAGGTTTTGTGTTAGTTGGTGGTGAAGTCACCACTAAAGCTATCATTGATGTAGATAAGATTACACGTCAGGCGATAGAGAACATTGGCTATACAAATTCCGACATGGGCTTTGATGCAAAGTCGTGTGGTATTTTAACTGCTATTGGCGGCCAATCTCCTGATATTGCACAAGGGATAGATAATTCTAACCCCAAAGAGCAAGGTGCAGGTGATCAAGGTATAATGTTTGGATTTGCATGTAATGAGACGCCCGAGCTTATGCCTGCCCCAATTATGTATGCCCATAAATTAATGTTGCGGCAGTCTGAGTTACGTAAAAACGGGGCTCTTCCGTGGTTGCGTCCAGATGCAAAAAGCCAAGTTACATTAAGATACAATGGCTATACACCCACTGCAGCAGATTCAATAGTGATCTCTACCCAACATGACCCATCTATACATCACTCAGCAATTGAAGAGGCTGTAATAGAAAATATTATAAAGCCAACTATTCCTAAAGAATGGTTAAATAATACAAAATTTTTAGTTAACCCTACCGGGCGATTTGTGATAGGCGGGCCAATGGGCGATTGTGGGCTTACAGGCCGAAAAATAATCGTAGATACATATGGCGGAATGGGACATCATGGAGGAGGTTCATTTTCTGGTAAAGATCCAAGCAAAGTCGATAGATCTGCATCTTATGCTTGCCGTTATGTAGCAAAGAATATTGTAGCCGCTGGGCTTGCTGATAGATGTGAAATCCAAGTATCTTATGCAATTGGGGTACCAGAGCCAACGTCAATTTTTATTAATACTTTTGGAACTGCTAAAGAAAGTGATGACAAAATTTTACGCGCAGTAAGAAAAGTCTTTGACCTGCGGCCTCATGCAATAATAGAGATGTTAGGCTTGCTTCGCCCCATTTATGCTAAGACGGCAGCTTATGGACATTTTGGGCGTGAAATACCAGAATTTGCTTGGGAAAAAACCGACAAGGTAGAGAAATTAAAAAAAGCCATACATGATGCGTAAACACCGTTTCTTTGTTAAAGACTCTTTAGTTACTGGCCAAAAAGTCACTCCTTCTAATGATATACAACACCAAATTAAACGTGTTTTAAGACTTCGCCCTGGAGATAATATATATCTTTTCAACAACTCTGGTTACGAATATAGTGGTGTACTTGAGGAAGATGGTATACTTATACAGTCACAAAGTGAAGAAGAAAAATCTAGGTTAAAGATTCATTTAGCTCAAGTAATTGGCAAAGGCACAAAAATGAATTTGGTTATCCAAAAGGCGACTGAACTTGGAGTAGAAAGCATAACCCCCCTATTCTCTAAGTATTCTATCAGTAAAGAAACCAATAAACTTGATAATTGGCACAATGTTGCAGTCGCTTCCAGCTGTCAATGTTGGAGAAATACTGTACCGACAGTAAATCCTCCACTGCAAATACAAGAATGGCTCAAACAAGATTTGTCTGGCACTAAACTATTATTTATACCAGGTGGTAAAAAAATAGAAAATATTGATATTAAGCCCACTGTAAATATACTCATCGGTCCTGAGGGTGGCTTTCACCAAACAGAAATAGATGCAGCCTATGCACAAGGATTTATAGCAGGAGGTCTAGGCCCAAGAATCTTACGCACTGAAACTGCCGGTATTGCAGCTATTGCTATCTTGCAGGCAGCTGCCGGAGATATGTGATGGTTCTAGGATTTGACTTTGGAATGAAACACATCGGAGTTGCTACTGGACAAGAAATTACCAAAACGGCATCCCCTTTAAAAAGCTTGCAAGCTAAAGATGGCATTCCAGACTGGGATGAAGTTGCTAATTTAATAAAAGAGTGGGCTCCAAAAGCTTTAATCGTCGGCAACCCAATTAATATGGACGGCACAACCCAAGAAATTACTAATTGTGCTAAAAGATTTGCTGGTAGATTAAAACATAAGTTTAAGATACCAGTACATATGGTTGATGAGCGTTTGACCACCTGGGAAGCTAAGCAACGTTTAACAGACGTTAATATAGCAAAATATAATGCAGAGGCTGCAGCTATTATTACTGAGCAATGGCTAAACCTTTAAGTGCGAATCTATATTCTTATCATCAACACGTATTAAAGTTTTTTCTAATATAGACTCATATATTTGTGTCAAACCTTCTAAGTCCTCCACTTTGATATGCTCATTTATTGCATGAATTGTTGCATTACATGGTCCAATTTCTACAACATGGGTGCCTGTTGGCGCTAAGAATCTTCCATCAGATGTGCCACCATCTGTAGAAGTTGTAGGTTCTATATTCATAACTTCTCTAATAGCACTAATGCATGTATTAAGAAAGACTCCAGTTTTTGTCAAAAATGGATAATCTGGATCACTCCAAATAAATTCATAACGCACGTTATATTTATTTAATATACTAGCCATTTTATTTTTTATTTGTTGAGCATCTATTTCTGTAGAATAGCGAAAATTAAACTGATACTCCATATGACCAGGCACAACATTATCAGCACCAGTGCCACCTTGTATATTAGAAATTTGAAATGTTGTTGGGGGAAAATCATCATTACCCTCATCCCAAATTGTATTACTCAACTCATCAATAATCGCGCCTGATTTATGGATAGGATTTTCTGCATTATGTGGGTATGCTACATGCCCTTGCACACCTTTAATGATTAGCTTGCCAGTAATAGAACCACGGCGACCATGCTTAATTGTATCTCCTACAATAAGATCACTACTAGGCTCACCTACTATACACGCATCAATATGTATATCATTTTCTTTTAGATACTCTACGATTTTAATTGTTCCATCTGTAGCTTCGCCTTCTTCATCACTAGTAATAATAAACGCTATAGAATCATGATGATCTGGATGACGCGCAACAAAGCGTTCCACAGCTGTTACCATAGCTGCAATACCAGCCTTCATATCAGCAACACCCCTACCAATTAAATAGCCATCTCTCTGCACCAAAGTGAATGGATCTGAATCCCAATCTTCTAAATCGCCTACCGGTACAACATCTGTATGTCCAACAAAAGCCAAAATCGGGTGCTCTGTACCACGTACAGCCCATAAATTACTCACCTTACCAGATGGAATGTAGGTACACTTAAAGCCCGATTGCTCCAAACGTTTAGCCAGCATCTCCTGACAACCTTGATCCTTTGGTGTAACTGACGCACGCCCCACCAAATCAGCCAAGAGGTCAATTGTTGGAACTAAATCTATACCTTTCATAAGTTATCCTACTGGTGTTAATCATGCAACTGGTTTACTATTGCCAAAAACCATGTATAATATCACCCATGGGAAAAAAGAGAAAAAGACCTAAAATTCACCCTTCCTTAAAAGCCAGGCTAATCGCGGTGCGCGCAGCATTTGCAGACGAGCGCTTTATAAACCATAGGGGTAATTATAGCAAACCCCCAGAAAATGCTGATGTGGAGGCGCGTAAACCTGTGCAAACAAAACATTGGCGTGACGCATTAAAAGATGACGATGGTGAAACAGGCTCTGATGGTAGTGACAGTAGCGGCACTATCAAAGGATTCCGTGGCAAAGATACCGTTCATGCAATGCGCAAATTAAGTCGAGGTCGATAGCTACTCAAATCCTTCTTGAATCGGTATAGTAAACTTAAATATTGCACCGCCATCTTTTCTATTCTCAGCCCATATTTCTCCACCATGAGCCTGTATCAATACTTTACAAATTGACAGACCAATGCCTAAGCCACGAGTTTCTGACATAATGCGAGAACCACGATAAAATTTGTCGAATACCTTATTTACTTCGCCAATTGGTATCCCAGGACCATGATCAGCCACGGATACTAATACTCTGCCTTTAGACATCTCAGCACTAATCTCTATAGGTTTATCCTTTGGTGCAAACTTAACCGCATTATCTAGCAGATTAATTAAAACATCACTAATTATTTTTTTATCTAAAAAAAGCTCTGGAATGTCTTTTGATACCTTTATGTACACAGGATGTTTACCAAGCTTATTGCGCAACTCAGTTAGTAAGTTATTAATGAGTTCTTTTAATCTAGTTTGTTTTTTATTAATTTCAAATGCGCCCAACTCTAATGCATTGATTTCTAATAAGTTATTAATAAGCACACTTAGTTGCTCTGCTGCTAAATATATTACTTCTCCAAACTCACGTATTTTGTTTGGCTCTATCGTTCTAGACATTTGCATCTGCGAGCTTGCAGTTAACATAATTGATGCCAGAGGAGCTCGTAAATCTTGAGTAACAGACTTCAAGACAATTTGCCTGGCATGGTCTAACTGCTCCTCTAGTTCAACTTGCTTTTTACTTTCCTGAAATTTCTCAACCTCAATTGCCATAGCTATTTGTGTAAGGCAAGTCTGCATAAAGTTCATTTGATCTGGAGTAAATAATATTTTGGGATTATTAGGTTTTACTCTCACAACCCCAATTGTACCTTCCGAGGCAATTAACGGTAGGTAAAGTGCATCAGCCATGGCAAGAGTGTCTGTACCCATGCCTGCTTTTTGTCCTAGCTCATAAACCCACTCAGCTACTCCTAATTCTTTCTTGTCGAGTAGAAAATCTTGATCAGTACTTACAACTACTTTGAGATTACCATTATCTGGAACTAATGCTGTGAACTCACTATTAAACAAATCTTCGATATATTTTGCAGCAATATTAAGCAAATTGCGCGTACCACGCACATGTGCCATTTTTTTACTTAACACATGTAGATCAGATGCCTGTTTCTCAGCAAGACGCGCCGTATTTGCTTGATTTCTGGTAACGACGGTCAGATAGCTAATGACTTGCGTCAAAAGTATAACCACAATCAATGCTAGCAAGTATTCAGTGTTAGTGCTAGAAAAATTAAGCAAACCAGGAAAAAATAGCCATATATATAAAACGATACTGGAAAAAGAAGCAAATAATGCTGGTCCAAACCTGCCAAGCAAAGATACTAAGGTAATTCCTACTAAATATACAATTATTAAGGTCTTGGGAGTAACATAGCTTTGTAATACCCAATTTATAAATGTGGCCCCACCAATTATTCCAGCTGCAATAAGATACATCTTCTTAATTTTATTTGCTCTAGAAACGAGTAGCTGACTACTACCATTATATTCAGTCTCACCCGTCATCATATAAACATTAATTTCGTAACTTGCGCGCACAACCTCATCGGCTAAGCTTCTTCGTAAAAATGAGAAAAATCTAGGGCGTATATGTTTCCAAATCATTATTAATGTGCAGTTCTCTTCTCGGGCACACTGCATAATCTCTTTTACAACATCAAAACCACTAATAACCCTAGTCTCAGCACCCAATTGCTCTGCAACCTTTAAATTTTTTATTGCAACATTACGCTCATCCTCTGTAATCCTTGTGCGAGGAGAATCTATATAAACTGCAATCCACTCTGCTTGCAGAGTATTTGCGAGCCTACGAGCGGCTCGAATTAATTTAAGGCTTTCTTGATCTGAGGCAACACATACCAAAATTTTATCTCTGCTAGACCAAATATGCCTAACACTTTCGCCTTGTCTCGATAAAAGAACTTGAGCGCTTACCCTTGCTGCAGTTAATCTAAGAGCTAATTCACGCAGGGCAGTAAGATTACCCTTCTTAAAAAAGTGATCTTTAGCAATAACTGCTTGCGATGGGAAATATACTTTACCAGCCTGCAATCTATTAATTAATTCCTCTGGCGGGAGATCAACCAACTCTATAGTTTCTGCAAGTTCTATCATAGAGTCCGGCACAGTTTCTCTTATTGGTGCATCTATGATCCCACATACTTCATTATTTAAACTTTCGACATGCTGAACATTGAGTGTAGTGTAGACATCTATACCACGGTCTAGAATTTCTTTGATATCCTGCCAGCGTTTAGAGTGTCTGAGCTCACCAATATTAGTATGAGCCATTTCATCAATAAGTATTATGCCAGGATTACGTCTTAATGCTGCATCTAAATCAAACTCCTTAAGAGTTTTCCCTTTATAAGCTATATTCTGTAAGGGTAGTGCTTCAAGGCCTTGTAATAGTTTTATAATATCTTTTCTGCCATGTGATTCTATAACACCTACCACAACATCTAAACCATGAGCCAACTTCTGATGTGCATCTTGCAACATTGAGTAGGTTTTACCAACACCTGGCGCTGCACCTAAATAAATTTTTAGTTTGCCATGTGTTTTCTTTTCTTCTTCTGCATTTGCAACTTTTAGAAGTGCATCAGGATTTTTTCTACCATTACTCATAGCTGTCCTTATCTGCAGATATTTTATCTAATGCTAAATTTAGTTGTAAGACATTAATACGCTCTAGGCCAAATATCCAAAATTTCTTGCCAATAGTATTTTGCATAATAAGATCATATATTTCTTTCTCATCTGTTTTTCTTGCTGTAGCCACACGTTGTAGCTGCATAATTGCTGCACGCACGGTGATTTCCGGATCTAAACCACTTGCAGAACTTGTTACTAAATCTATAGGAATAGTTTGTCTATACTTTGGATCTTCTAGTTTTAAATACTTAACCCTCTCTTGCACCTGCTCAATTAAAACCGGATTACTTGGCGCAAGATTTGAACCCATAGAAGCTTCTGCATTGTATGGGAAAGGTAGTGTTGCAGAAGGTCGGCCCCAGAAATATTTTTGAGATGTAAAGTTTTGTCCTATAAGTATTGAGCCAATCTTCTTGCCATCAGACTCTATGATACTCCCATTAGCCTGCCATGAGAACATATTTTGTGCGATTAGTGTTATAAATGATGGATATACCAAACCACATAAGATTGTCATGCTGATAAAAAATACTATTGCTATTCTTGCTTGGGAAATTATATTCATAAAAATCTTTATATAACTTTTAAACTTACCAAAATAAAATCTATTAGTTTAATACCTATGAAGGGCACAAATAATCCGCCTAAACCATATAATAATGCATTTTTGCGCAATAGAGTCGCAGCTTCTAACCTTTCATATCTTACCCCATGAATTGCTGATGGAATTAAAAGCACCAGGATAATTGCGTTAAATATTACAGCTGATAATATAGCACTTTCTGGCGTAGCCAAACGCATAATATTCAATTCTCCTAGGATAGGATAAGTTGTTAGTAATGCTGCTGGTAATACTGCGAAGTTTTTTGATACATCATTTGCCAAGCTAAATGTAGTCAATGCTCCGCGAGTCATTAACAACTGTTTTCCTATTTCTACAACCTCTATGACCTTGGTTGGGTTTGAATCTAAATCTACTAAATTACCTGCTTCTTTGGCTGCCTGAGTTCCACTATTCATTGCTACTGCAATATCTGCTTGTGCCAATGCCGGTGAGTCATTCGTACCATCTCCGGTCATAGCAACTAAATGGCCTTCTGACTGTAAATTGCGAATAAGTGTTAGTTTATCTTCTGGTAGAGCATCAGCTAAGAAGTCATCTACTCCTGCCTCTGCGGCGATTGCAGCAGTAGTCAATGGATTATCACCTGTAACCATTATTGTCTTAATACCCATAGCTCGCAGTTGTGCAAAACGCTCTCGTAATCCACCCTTTACTACATCTTTAAGGTTAATGACTCCAAGAACGCGATTTGCTTCTGCCACTACTAAGGCTGTACCTCCTTTACGTGAGATACCATCAACAATATTTTGGACTTCTTCGGTATACTCTCCACCTTGCTGCTGTACGTACTGCGCTATCGCGCTTGCAGCACCTTTGCGAATCTGTCTACCTGGCAAATTTGCTCCACTCATTCTAGTCTGAGCAGTAAAAGGAATAAATGTCGCACCTATATCTGAAAGGTCTCTTGCCCTTAACCCATATTTCTCTTTAGCCAGAACTACAATACTTCTACCTTCAGGTGTCTCATCTGCTAGAGAGGCTAATTGTGCCGCATCAGCAAAGTGCTCCATTGAAATCTCGCCAAGTGGAATAAACTCAACAGCCTGTCTATTACCTAAAGTTATAGTACCCGTTTTATCCAAGATTAGAGTATCGATATCGCCAGCTGTTTCGACTACCCTTGGAGATAATGCAATTAAGTTTGCTTGTATTAATCTATCCATACCAGAGATGCTTATCGCTGTTAACAATCCTCCTATGGAGGTTGGGGCTAAACACACAAATAATGCTACTAAAGAAGTTAAGGTAACGACAACTCCTTGCTGATCAGAGGCTACACTATATATTGAGAATGGTAGCAAAGTGGCGCAGACCAAGAGAAACACTGAAGTTAAGGCAATCAATATAATAAACAAAGATAGCTCACTGGAAGATTTTTTCCTTCTAGCATCTTCTACTAACTCTATCATATGGTCTATGAATGTATGTCCGGGGTTAGAGTCTATCCTAACAATTAGCCAATCTGACAATACTTGTGTACCGCCAGTAACACTATCTAAATCTCCACCAGCCTCGCGAATAACTGGTGCACTTTCTCCAGTAATAGCGCTTTCATTCACAGAAGCTATACCTTGTAGTACTGTACCGTCACTAGGTATAAAATCACCAGCTTCCACTAACACCAAATCATTTGTTACTAATTGATGCCCATCTACCAAGGTCACGCTAGCATTTCTATCTGGTTTAGATAATTTATTTGCTGTAAGTTCCTTACGTGATTTTTGCAGTAGTCTTGCTTGAGATTTACCTCTACCTTCTGCGAGTGCTTCAGCAAAGTTTGCAAAATATAAGGTTATCCACAAGCTAATACTTACTAGGAATACAAACCCAGGATTTTCATTAATCTCTGTGAAAAATGAGGCAACATATAAGCCACTCGTTAAAATTGTACCCACGTAAACCGTAAATATAATAGGATTTTTAATTTGATATGTAGGTAATAACATCTTCACAGCTTGCCACGCTGCATATTGTAATATAGGGGCATCCCAAAATGGATGTTCAGTGTGCTTAGATGATCGCATATGATCTCCATAACGATAGAAACTCAACTATCGGACCTAAGGATAGAGTCGGGAAAAAAGTTAACCCCCCCATAAAAACAATTACACAAACTAGAAGAACAGTAAAAGTAAGATTATGTGTACTTAGCGATGCGATACTTGCGGGCACATATCTTTTGCGCGCCATAGAGCCAGCTAAAGCTAAAACAGCTATTACTGTCCAATATCTACTTATTAACATAGTAAATCCGATGGTTATATTATAAAATGTAGTGTTAACATTAAGTCCAGCAAAAGCACTGCCATTGTTATAAAAAACCGATGTAAATGCATAAATAATTTCACTTAAACCATGAGCGCCAGGATTAAGAATACTATTGCGTCCAATATCTGTAACACACGCATATGCGCTTAATAGTAAAATGATCAGAGGAAACATAAGCGTTACTAAAGATATAATCTTCATTTCATATGGATCAATTTTCTTTCCTAAATACTCAGGCGTACGGCCGATCATTAGACCAGCAATAAATACTGCTATGATATCTAAGAAGATTAAACCATATAGCCCACATCCAACTCCTCCAAATATTACCTCTCCAAAATGCATCAGCAACAATACCAAAAAATTGCTTTGCGGCATTAAAGAGTCCATCATACAGTTTACTGATCCATTGGCACTTGCAGCTGTCGTTGCTGACCAAATTGCCGAATCAATTATTCCTATACGTAGATCTTTACCTTCAAAATTAGACTGCTGGAAAGTTCCTAGCATATCAAATACTGGATTTCCCATTTGCTCTGCCAGCATTGTAAGATAGGTACATGGAATGAATATAATTAAGATAGCAGACAACAACATCCATCCATGACCACGCTGCTTAATTAAATATCCGAATGTATAGCAAAGCGCTGCCGGAATTAAAATTAATCCAATCATTTCAAGAAGATTTGATACTGAACTAGGATTTGCAAATGGATGACAAGAATTTGTATTAAAAAATCCTGCTCCAATACTGCTAATTTGCTTAATAGCAACTAGAGAAGCTACCGGACCCATAGGTAATGTTTGAGTAGTATACTCAACATTGGGCCCACTTGTACTCATAAATGGATCTATGAGATTAACTTGTACATATGCATTAAAATTTTGAATCACTCCTTGTTGAGATAATGCAATTGCATATACCACAGCTATCGGTAGGAATATATAAATAATTGAGCGTAATGCATCAACCCAGAAGTTGCCTAATTTAGTTGTTTCTCGACGCACTAAACCACGAATTAACGCCATCAGTACACACATAGAAGTAGCAGCTGACAAAAACCCTTGCAGAGTTATAGATAGCATTTGACTAATATAACTTAAAGTGGTCTCACCCCCATACGCTTGCCATCCGGTATTGCTAGCAAAGCTTGCTGCACTATTAAAACTTAGATCTTGAGCAACATCAGGCATGGCCTCTGGATTCAATGGCAGGTATGCCTGTATCCTGAACAACACATAAATAGATAACCAACTGACCAAATTAAGCAGAAGCAGGGCTGTAGTGTATTCACGCCAACTCATTTCTTGTTGTGGGTCAATACCGCAAAGTTTGTAAAAAAACTTTTCAATTGGATTATTGAGCAGTTCCCTGCCCCATATTTTGCCAGAATATATCTGTGCTATATACCAACCTAGTGGTTTTACTAGAATTAAGACTATACCTAGATAGATTACTAGTTGGAGCAGATCTAAATGTGACATGCTTAGAATAACTCTGGTTTAAACAGTGCTATTAATAAGTATATCAATAAAATAAAAGTTACGATTCCAAAAATTAGGTAGATCATCGTTCAAATCTTGATAGATAATCAAAGAAGACTATAAGTGCAAAGCATATGACAAAAAATGATACTCCCAAGCTGATAAATATGAAATCTAGCATTTTGTTTATCCCTATAGAACAATATGCTAGGATGGATTTAGAGTTTATGCAAGGAAGAGTATGGACTGTATTGCGTATTGCACAGCAACAAGCATTGACACTTTTAAGTTATTTGAAAACCTAAAAAAGAAATACAGCATTAGACGATACCGCGAAGTCATATACGCGAATATTGGTGAAGGCGAAGTGTTTTTTTTCCCATACGCGGCAATGGTATGTTGGAATTTGGATAAGCCCTCTTGTAGGGAACTACTCAATGAACTTAAAGCCTTCGAGTATCAGCCCATAGAAGATATTTGTGATGACGAGTTCACCTATGAGTATGGGTATACCTTAGAGGTTGATGATGACAATATCACTCTACCGGATCATGGAGTATTAACCAAGCTTGCCTGCTCCCATGCATTAGCACAATCAGTTAAAATAGACTCCTTTGAGCAAACCATTCAAAAAACCATTACAATTACCAAAGAACTACCGGAAGTACTAGCATCAAGAGGGAGAATTAATCTTAATGGCAAGGAAATACGACGCATGATGGGAAGGTTGTTTATTGATCGCCACTCAATCAACTTACATCAAGAGTTACTAGATACACCAGAATTTTTCTGGGAACATGCTGATCTGGAACCCACCTATAGTTTGTTGGCACATTATTTAGATCGTGAGCGTAGAGTAAATGTGCTAAATCAACGCCTTACAGTACTGAAAGAACTATTTGACATGTTAAATAACGAGATTAATCATAAACATTCTGCAAGATTAGAGTGGACGATTATATTCTTAATTTTGATTGAAGTGGTTATTGTATTGTGGCGTGATGTATTTAATATATTATGAAAAAAATAAGTTTTATCTGGCAAATTTTACTATTATACATCCTTGTCACCGCTATAGTATATTTTGTTTCAACATATTCAATTTTTTTGCCCCCCCCCAGCACATATGACGATAGCGCTAGTATAAAAGGAATTTCTAGCGAAGATGGCTCCATAATAGCCACATTGTATTTGCCAAATCCCAAAAGTAATATTCTAATTATTTATAGTCACGGTAATGCAGAGGACCTTGGCATGATAAGAGAACACATGCAAGAATTCTATAAACTAGGTTTTTCTGTACTAGCATATGATTACAGTGGCTATGGCTTAAGTGAAGGCACCCCAAGTGAAGCTGCTGCCTACAATAATATCTATTCAGTTTATCAATATGCAATCAACGATTTGCAAGTTGAGCCTGAAGATATAGTAGTATATGGTAGATCACTAGGTGCAGCGCCTAGTGTCGACCTAGCATCTAAACAAAAAGTTGGGGCTGTGATTTTAGAAGCAGCGTTTGTAAGTGCATTTAGAGTAGTTACCTATTTACCATTTTTCCCATTAGATAAATTCAATAATCTTAGTAAGATCAACGAAATTAAAGCTCCCATTCTTATTATACATGGCACTGCCGACAAAATAATTCCACTTTGGCATGGACAAAAATTATTTAATTCTTACCGCGGAGAAAAACAAGCATACTGGGTAGAGGGTGCTGGGCACAATAATATTTCATTTATTGCCAACCAAGAATACTATGCAACCATCCAGAATTTTATCAATAATAGCGTAAGTGCTAAATAATCTCTACAGATGCTAACATTTCCTGTTGACACTCAAGTGCTTTTGTAACAGCAGAAACGACTTGTTTTGCTTCATGCTGGGTAACATAACCACTCATAGGCAGACTAAATACTTGTCTAATCAATCCTTCAGATACTGGCAAGCTTCCTCCAGTAGCCGTTAGATATTTCTTATATACTGGCTGCTGATGCAGTGCCCATGGATAATATATTGCACTTGGGACCCCTGCCTGCTTTAGATCTTGAATAACACGAGAGCGTTCAACACCCTCTGGTAGTTTTATCGTATACTGAGCCCACGCTGAGCTATTGCCTGTATCCACTGTTGGCACATTAACTATATGCTGCAACCCATGACTATAAGTATTAGCCAACTGCTGACGTGCTTCTAACTCTTCAGGAAACACCTTTAATTTTTCTATAAGAATTGCAGCTTGAATTGTATCAAAACGTCCATTAATACCAACGCGGACATACTGCGTTGGATCCGGCCCATGCCCATGAATTCTAATACTTTTTAAGATCTCTGCTGTTTGATCATCATTAGTAAAAATTGCACCGCCATCACCATAACAGCCAAGCGGCTTTGCGGGAAAGAAACTAGTCGTCGTAATATCTGCTAAATTACCAACCTTTTTACCATAATATGTTGCACCAAAACTCTGGGCAGAATCCGCAATTATCCATAAATCATTGTCTTTTGCAATTTGCCCGATATTATTGTAATCAACAGGTTGGCCAAATAAGTCAACCGGAATAATACCTACAGGATTGAGGCCACGTTTTTTTGCCAGCTTAATAGCCGCAGATAGACTATTTGGATCCATATTGTATGTATCTGGCAAACAATCAATAAATACAGGTTGTGCGCCAGACCACACTACAGCTTCTGCTGTTGCAGCAAATGTATAGGTAGGCACAAAAATAGCATCTGCGCTATCTAGCTTCTTGCTAAGTAACGCCATTACTAATGCATCTGTGCCACTGGCACAAGTTATAGCATGTTTCACACCACAAAAATTTGCAAGCTGTTGCTCAACCAAACCAATTTCTGGTCCCATAATATATTGACCATGCTCTAATACTCGTGCAATAGCCGCGTCTATTTCTGGTTTAATCTTTTGTTGCTGAGCTCTAAGATTTATAAATTGCATAAATAATTATCCTATTTCTGCTGCTAATGCTTCGCCTGTAGCTAATATTTTAGTTTGCGCAATAGCAGTTTTTTCATTATTTTGTAAAGATTGTTGTGCAGCATGCAATACTTTTATTACTGATAATGCCTCATCGGCATCCGTACGTGGCTTAGAGCGATTGGCGACAGATTCTACAAAATGCTGACACTCTAATTTCAAGGGCTCTAATGGATTTATTGCTATGCTAATTGCTGATGCAGGGTTTGGCATTGGCACTCCTGCATGTTCAGTAACTTTATGTTGATATACTTTTAATTTATCTTCCCATGGCAAACAATCATCAAAAACGGCCATGCCAGAGCTACCCACTACTATTAGTTTTTGCTCTTTATACGGATGCATTCGTGAAACATGAACTTGCGCCTGCAAGCCATCTGCAAAGTTTATATTAAGGTTGACTGTATCATGTGCACCGGGCTCTACTTGGCACGCACCACTAGCAAACACTTCCCGTGGTTCTGCAGAAGCTAATGCCAAAATCATCGAGAGATCATGCGGCGCAAAATCCCAAAGAATATTTTCATCATATCTAAAGTGACCAAAGTTTAGTCGGCTTGAACTAATATAGTTAATTTTGCCTAATTCACCACGCTGTACCAGTCTAGCTAGTGATCTAAAAGCCGGATGATATTGTAATAAATGGCCAACCATTACACAGCGCTTATTATTTTTAGCCAAACTTTGTAGCTCTAATGCATCAGCCAATTTGAGCGTAAATGGTTTTTCTATAAATACATCTTTACCAGCTAGCAACAGTTTCTTTGCTAATGAAAAATGCTGGCCTGCAGGAGCGGCAATCATAACCGCATGTATATCACTAGCTAACAATTGGTCTAGAGTTTTTGCTGCAACCCCAAACTCAACAGCAAATTTTTTAGCTTGATCAGGATTATGATCACAAACAGCAGCAAGTGCGCCAATCTCAGAAATATTCCTGATTAAGTTCTTACCCCAATAACCGCAACCAATAACCGCAACACTAATCTTCGTATTCATAACCAGCTCGACTAAGAATAATTAAATGTGTATTTTGAGCAATAGCTTGGCAAAACACAAGTTTATTTACCAAATATGTAAGGCGGATTACTTTTTATCAGCTTAGATCAAACAGTCTAAGCATCTAATATGTTTAGCGATACATAACAGCTATTTTGTTTGCATATTTTTAAGCGTCAGAAAGACTTGGGGTTGTTGCTAGATTATTTCCTTCCACTTCCTTACTCAATGGCAAAGCTTTTTTTGAAGTAGCTGGAGCCCCTTCGCTAGTGACGGTCGTAAAAGCTGACAGCAGTAAAGCTCCCCCCTTAGAAGCTAAGACAACAGGAGGAGGAATTTGCATTAAGCTATTAAGTATAGCTTCTTCTTCAGGAGTATGTTCTGCCACTAAAGCAGTCGCTATTAATCTCTGGTAAAGTGTATCAGAGTAACTGTCCGGACTATTAGGTTCAAGAATTAATGGAACTCCACGCGTAACCTTAAAATGAAGCTCTATCAGTTCTTCAGGGACATTGCCAATACGGTAAAAGATTAACTCAAAAAGCATATAAAACGCTTTCTGCATAATAGGTTCTTCGTGCGCACCCTCTTCACTACTAATCCATGACGAAGCACAGCCTATATGCTTTGGCGCATTTGTCTGTCGTATATCAATAACATTTTTTGCAACACCTTTTTTTTCATATGATAGAAGAGACATCCTACACAAGTGTGGTATGATTCCACCTATAGTCCCCAAGATATCACACACAGATAAAATATTACCCTTTTCTTTTGCATCTACAGCACGCTGCCTAAGAATTTGCATTAAGAGCTTAATTGCAGGATTCGCTAATGTCTCATCTAAGTATAGTATCATTTGTTGTACTAATTTTTCTCCTTCTAAACTTTGTACATTTATCAATACGCAAGACGCCATAATGTGAAAATTTGGCGGGAAAATACCCACCTGTCTTGAAAACAATAAAAAGGGCTTAGCATGTGGGTACGTTTTCTTATTCCTAGATTGCTGTGGCACGCCTGTAGCGTACCTTAGAAGTTCTTTAGGTAATTGTAAGTTTGCCTGTGTATAAACCCGAAATAGACTATTTGTAGCATCCTTGCGAGCTAAAACATATGGTTTCAATAAATCACCAGCAAGAGAAGGAAGACTGTGGGCAATTAGAAAATTAACAAGTTCTCTGGTATACGGCGGTATATCTAAAGAGTCTATATACTTAAAAACTATCTTGAGATTTTTGTTCCATCTATGACTTGTAAATAAATTTCGAAGAGCGTCCTCTGTTTCTTTTGAATCAACCCAAATATTAAACTCTTCATTAGGATATTGTTTTCTAGTAACTAACAAGTATGGCCATATATATGCTCTCCTTATGTACCATTAGCTATTATTATCAGAAATATTCCGACGGCATTATATACTTACAATATAAGAATTAAAAGAGCTGATTAACAAGCACAGATTTAGTTTTAAAACTAATTAGATGTAAATGTGTAATAGACTTAGGACTATGAAAATGGTGGGCCCACTAGGACTCGAACCTAGGACCAAAGGATTATGAGTCCTCTGCTCTAACCAACTGAGCTATGGGCCCGCCGCGGGGTGATTATACCGCTATTCTTCGTCTTCCTCAAGAAAACTACGCAATTGCTCGGCTCTGCTTGGCTGACGCAACTTACGTAACGCTTTGGCCTCAATCTGACGAATACGCTCGCGAGTTACATCAAACTGCTTACCTACTTCTTCCAAAGTATGATCAGTATTCATATCTATACCAAAACGCATACGTAATACTTTGGCCTCACGCGGTGTTAGACCTTCCAATATTACTTTGACACACTCACGCAGCCCTTCCACAGTTGCAGCATCAACCGGTGACAACGCTGCTACATCCTCGATAAAATCACCTAAGCGTGAATCTTCATCATCACCAATTACAGTTTCCATAGAAATAGGCTCTTTAGAGATCTTCATCGTTTTACGAATCTTATCTTCAGGCAAACCCATAACCTTAGATAATTCCTCAGGTGTTGCTTCTCTACCCATTTCTTGTAACATTTGTCGTGCCACACGATTAAGCTTGTTAATGGTTTCTATCATATGTACAGGGATACGAATTGTACGCGCCTGATCAGCAATAGAACGAGTAATGGCTTGCCTAATCCACCATGTAGCATAAGTAGAAAACTTATACCCGCGACGGTATTCAAACTTATCAACGGCCTTCATCAAACCAATATTACCTTCTTGAATTAAATCTAAGAATTGTAGTCCACGATTGGTATACTTTTTGGCAATTGAGATAACCAATCGCAAATTAGCTTCAACCATTTCCTTTTTAGCGCGCTTGGCTTTGGCTTCACTAATCGACATACGTCGGTTTAAATCTTTGATCTCTGCGATACTCAATCCAGTTTCTTTTTCTAGCGCCAATAAATTTTCCTGCGCAGCAAGAATATCGTCTTTTACAGCCTTCAAAGATTCTGCATAGTCAGTACCTTTAACATGCTTATTTAACCATTTAAGGTTTGTTTCTTGCTCTGGAAATGAGGTAATAAACACCTGTTTAGGCATCTTGCCATGTTTTACACATAGCTTCATCACAGTGCGTTCTTGTAAGCGCACTCGCTCTAAAAGAGCACGCATCTTAGCAATTAAACCATCAAATACTCGTGGCACAAACTTAAAGCGGGTTAATAATCCACCCAATTCTGCATGAGCTTCCTTAGTTTTCTTATGTTGTCGACCGTGCTTAGTTTCACACTTTATAGTGTTAAGAATTAACTCTCGTAATTCATCAAAACGTGCGATGATAACTTCCATTGGCACACTTGGATTAGCATTATCATCATCTTCTGTAGCATCCAGCTGTTCACCAATTTCTTCTTCGTCATCATCAGCTTCTTCAGCAGTCTCTAATTCTTGCTCTTCATCTGTATTACTATCTTCAAAACTATCATTATCAAAAAAGCCATTAATAACTTCGTTGAAACGCATTTCACTATTTTTTACTTTCTCTAAATTACCAATTAAGTCTTCCAATATCATTGGGTATTCTGCAAATGTAAGGGTAACATCACGCACACCCTCTTCAATGCGTTTGGCAATGGCAATTTCACCTTTGCGAGTTAGCAGCTCTACCGTTCCCATTTCACGCATATACATGCGCACTGGATCAGTAGTACGGCCCAGCTCAGCCCCAGAGGTAACTAAAGCAGCAGCTTCCTCAACAGCTTCATCTGATACATCTAAGTTAGACTCATCATCTTCGATAACCCTGTCAGAGTCTCGATCCATTTCGTAGACAGCAATGCCTAAGTCATCAAACATCTGAATAATGTCTTCGATTTGCCCAGAGTCAACCAAATCGTCAGGCAAATGATCACTCACCTCTGCATAGGTTAAATAACCTTTATCTTTACCACGCGCAATAAGCGCTTTTATTTGTGAAGCTTGCTGTTGCTGCTCTGGATCTGCGTAACTCATAATATTCAATCTCTATATAGTTAATTATGTAACGTACAAATTTCCAAAATAATTTGATTGTAACCTGTACAACTTATTTAATCTACTCTATTTTGGGCCCATATCCTGTAATAATTGCTGCATACGCACCTTCTCCTCCGCTGATAAATCATTTTTTTTAGCTTTGACTAATAATTTCTCTAACACTAACTCATCTTGTCGCTTACGTAATACATTTAGAGCATCGACAAATTCTTGCTTAAAGCCATTCTCAGGCACCAACCTAGCAATTCCTCTCAGTTGAGCAGGAATAAAATATCTAGCCAGTTGTGCAGATAATCGCTGTTTAACTTGTTCATCTTCTGCTGCAGGATCACTTTGTAATATTTCACCGACAGCTGCCAATAGTTTACATCCTGCTATATCTACACCCTCTATGCCAACTAAAGGTGGCAAATCCTCCAATAATTCGCGGTGAGAAAATAATAGAGCTACTGCTCGCATTGCTGGCGACACCAAAACCAACTCTTGTATACCACGTTGTTTGTTATCAAAAACTGGCTGACTAAACTCATTCCACCTATTTTGGGGTGGTATAGACTTTTTATGCAACTTCCCTGATTCTACCTTAACCAAATCTGCTAGACGGTCAAACAGCATTGTCTTTAACAACCCTTCCGGTAATTTTTCTAAATGGTGTTTAATGTCATTTGCTACCTGTACACGTCCGTCGATTTGCTGCAAATCTGCTTGCTTTGCGATTGTTTCAAAGAGATAGTCTGGTAAAGATATCGCCTGCTTAATTTCATCCTCTAGTGCTGAAGCACCATGCGCTCTAACATAAGAATCTGGATCAAGGCCATTAGGCAAAAGTAAAAACTTAATTCTGTGTTTGTCATCTAATAATGGCAGGCACAACTCTAATGCTCTCCATGCTGCCTTGCGTCCTGCTTTGTCGCCATCAAAACAAAAAACTATTTCCGTCGCATGTTTGAATAACAATTTGATATGATGACTGGTACATGCAGTTCCTAAAGTAGCAACTACATTTTGGATCCCGACTTGGGCTAAAGCAACAACATCCATGTAGCCTTCTACTACAAGAACTCTATCAGCTTCGGTAATTGCCTGACGAGCTTCATACAAACCGTACAACTCATAGCTTTTATTAAATGCTGGGGTCTCAGGCGAGTTTAAATATTTTGGCTCATTCGAGTTTTTCTCTATAACTCGTCCACCAAATCCAATTACGTTGCCACGTCGATTACGTATCGGAAACATAATGCGATTACGAAAACGATCGTAATATCTATCGTCACGATTTACTAACAAACCTGCCATAACTCCAGTATCTCTAGCCTGCCTTTCTGCAGGAAAAGTATTTAATAAGTTATCCCAACCAGGGGGCGCAAAACCTAGCTGAAACCTTTTTGCTACTATGCCGGTCAGACCTCGATCCTTAAGATACTGTACTGCATGTTTCGCAACAGAGTGTTCGCGTAACTGCTGGGCATAAAACGAACTAGCCTCTGACAGAACATTATAGATCAAATTTTGCTGTGCAAACTTTGGATCCTCTTCAATGACCGGCATTGATAAACCAGCTTGAGTCGCTAACAGTTCGACAGCTTCCACAAAACTAACACCAGTCTTTTCTTTTAAAAATTGAATTGCATCACCACTAACCCCACAACCAAAGCAATGATAAAACTGTTTACTTTGATTTACTGAGAAAGAAGGAGTTTTTTCATTATGAAAAGGACAGCATGCCATGAAGTTGGCACCAGTTTTACGTAAAGAAACATGTTCGCCGATGACCTCAACTATATCTACACGAGATAATAAGGTTTTAATAAAGTCTTCTGGAATACGCCCTGGTGAATTACTCACTATGTTAGGCCGGGGTTACCCAGACAAAAGCTCTTTGATTAATTTACTAACCTCGCCCATATCAGCTCTCCCCTGTAGTTGAGGCTTTAAGATACCCATTACCTTGCCCATATCTTTAGGGCTTGCAGCTCCTGTAGATTCAATAGCTTGCTGGGTTAATTTACGCACGTCATCACCTGACAATGCTTCAGGCATAAACTCCTGAATAACTGTCATTTCAGACTGTTCTTTGGCGACTAAGTCATCACGATTTGCGGCAGTAAACTGCTCTATGGAATCACGCCGCTGCTTGATCATCTTATCTAAGATTTGCAGGGCTATTTGATCAGTAATTTCTATACGCTCATCTACTTCTTTCTGCTTAAAAGCAGCCTGTATTAAACGTATAGTAGCAAGGCGCTCTTTATCCTTAGCGCGCATTGCTTCTTTCATAGCATCTGTAATACGCTCTTTTAAACTACTTGCCATATTCTTAGTGTCGACGATCTCTGGAAGTATCATCAAACATTTGACGTTCGCGAGACAACTTCTTGAGTAATCTTTTCTTAGCAGCAGCTATTCTGCGTTGCTTCAACACAGACCCTTTCTGATGAAAAGCGCGGCTACGCAACTCTTTTGGAATCCCGGCTTTCTCTACTGCTCTTTTGAATCGACGGATAGCTGAATCAAAAGATTCACCCTCTTTTACTCGCACACTCGGCATTAACATTCACCCCACTAACTTAATTATGCCTAATATCAGGCTTGGTTCAACATTGTAAGACAATTCTCTAAGATTGCAAGGATTAAATCCTCTCTCATGCCTATTTTAAGAATAAGGTTTATAAGTTCCACCAACATTAGAACTTTTTGTGCATGCAGCGTCTACTGGAATTGGCATGTCAAGCGATCTACCAGAAGTAGGGTCAATGTAACCTGTATTGTCACCTGCATTGAAACCGCATCTATCAAAAAAGTAAGTTAATGCTTGGCCGCCACCAATACCACCAATAAGGCTGGCCAATACACTATCCTCTACATGGCTTTCCTCTGCCTGCCCCTGATTAGCAGTGTCGCCACCACGATCATCTAAACCAATCGTACTGTTTGCGAATTCACATGCCCAAGTAAATGAATTTTGCACGCCTTCCATAATGTAATAAGCATCCGCTTTCCAATCGTGAGAGCACATCCAATCGACACAATAATTCATACCTTCATGCGTTTTTCCTAGAAGATATTCACAACCACCCTTTACTGACTTGTACGTATATTTAAGACCGAATGCTGCTATACGAGGCCCCCAATACCACGATGCCACTGTTACAGGGAATGCAGTGCACTCAAAGGCTAGTGCGCCAAAATATTCTTTAGCCATAAAAGAGGGTACATTGCCAGATACTTTTGCAAATATCGGCCAGACCCAATTTCTAGCAAACGGAGCCACCATTGCTCCTGCAACTTTTGCGGGGAAGTACAAATAAGTAGAATAGCTTGGCAAATAGGTATCTAAACCTGAAGTTATACGAAAAAGTCGGTGACCTTCCACTTCAGCTGCAATTTTAGTAGCAAAATTGGTCATACCTGACACAGAATCTCCAGTGGCTTGGCCAGTTACACTGCCAGTCACTGTGCCAAAAATTTTAGCCCCGATACCGCCAGTAATTTTTAAACCACCTCTATAAACTTTTGTCGCAAAAGGAGCTACTGCTGGACCTCCAATCGACCCGAGAACTCTACCGAATACTCCTGATAATATCATTGAACATACACCCTAAATTTAGAGAAGAAAAACAACATAAGCTGGTATGATAACAAAATAGTGCCCTAAGAACAACGAGTTACCATTTAATTTTAGATTGATTATTACCTTTATGTTAATACGTTGCAACACCACTTAGGCCAATATCAATAAAACGTACCCCCTATTTTTTTGCATGTGGTACCATGCTTAATTATGAGGGTATTGGGAATAGAAACTAGTTGTGACGAAACTGGCGTCGCTATCTACGATAGCGAATGTGGTTTAGTTGCACATACACTGCATTCTCAAGTTGCCTCCCACACAGCTTATGGTGGGGTAGTACCAGAGCTGGCATCGCGCGATCATATCAGGTATTTGATCCCCCTATTGGAAGAGATTGATGCCACTGCAGAAAACATCGATGCTATAGCTTATACCAAGGGTCCTGGATTAATTGGTGCACTACTGGTTGGCGCAGGCTTTGCTAAGGCATTAGGCTATGCTTGGCAAAAACCAACTATTGGGATTCACCATATGGAAGGACATCTCATGGCAGCCTTTTTAGATCCCATAAAACCCACATACCCTTTTTTAGCGCTCTTGGTCTCTGGTGGACACACCCAAATTATCGCAGCAAGGGAATTTGGTAATTACGAAATTCTTGGTGACACTCTAGATGATGCAGCAGGTGAGGCATTTGATAAAACTGCTAAACTACTTGGACTAGCTTACCCTGGAGGCCCCTTGTTAGCCAAACTTGCAGAGCAAGGCAGACCCGGCACCTATAATTTTCCGCGTCCCATGTTAGATAGACCAGGTTTAGACTTTAGTTTTAGCGGTTTAAAAACTCAAGCTTTATATGCAATTCGTGATAAGAACTTAACGCCACAAGAGCAAGCAAATCTAGCCTGTGATTTTGAAGATGCAGTTGTTGATACCCTAGTTAAAAAGTGTATTCGTGCACTAGACCAAACAGGTTTAGATACATTAGTGGTTGCAGGTGGAGTAAGTGCTAACAAAAAATTACGCACCAAACTACAGGACTTTGCAACAAAAAAGAAAATAAAAATATTCTATCCTGATTTAAAATTTTGTACAGATAATGGCGCAATGATTGCTTACGCTGGCTATGAAAGATACAAGCGAAATTTATTTGATCAATCTTTATCTATACATGCACGTCCACGCTGGCCACTAGCTGAATGCTAATTCAGCATATCTAGTTGCGGAATTACCGCATCAACATCATTATAATCATCCACTTGCGCATGCAGTAGTGGCTCTCTACTATCTATCAACCAATCAACTTGTGTTTGCAAATAATAGTTACCTGCATACTCTACGCCCATATTACATGATATATATTCATTTGGATCTTTAGCAACACCTGCCATAAAAGAAAAACTACTAGGGTTGAGAGACACCAGCAAAGGGCTATAAAACATACTAGCAAAATCATGCAAAACACTTTCACACTGATAATCAACACTTATACCCTGCTCATATAAAATTCCCACGTAATACTGCATATATTGCTGACAAGCTAAATTTTTATGACGTTTTTTATGTTGATCACAACTTAAAATGGTAACATGGTCAAAGCCTTTATCTTTGATCTTTGCTGCTATCCATTCTACTGTATCTCTTTTTACTAAATGATAATACTCTAATTTTACAAATGGCGCATCGCTACAGCGAAAATGTACCACAGGATTTCTTACTTGCAATTGTGGCAGATTATCCTGATAGGTTGCGGCAATCACTGGTCGTAACTGCTGCCAAAACTCTAAATAATTCAGTTTCTCGCGCCCGACCCTATCATATACACTCCAAGCACTATAGTGCGCAGAATGATATGGAACTGCAAAATTTATACGCTGCCAATCTAGCTTGCTATAAAATTTACGTAATTCTTTAGGCTCAGTAATTTTAAAGCTATGTTTTACGCGTGAAATGAGTATATCTTGCAAGCCTGATGCACGATAGTAAAAATAAGAAGATAGATTATTGCCTAAAGAGCTACTATGTATGCGTGGTGCAGGTATAGACTCATAACATATTAAAACAACTATACAAGGTATAAGTATTATATATAAAATATAACGCCATTTAGATCTTAGTTTCTTTACCAAACCATAGCCTATATAAATTTGCCTTATGCCTTATTAATAGCACTATTGTTATAAATGTCATGCTACAAGCAATTGCTACATTATGTAAAAATAACCAACCAATTATAGGGGCAAATAAAGCAGCGCAAACAGCACCTAATGAAGATAAGCGAGTAATCCATATTACCCCAGCCCATACAGCAAAAATACATGCGCCTACGGGTAATGATAATCCAAAGTAAGCACCAAATGCAGTTGCAACTCCTTTACCACCACGAAAGCCAAAAAATATTGGAAAAATATGTCCAACAAAAGCCGCTAACATTATTCCAGCAATTAACCACGAATCTTGCAAATAAGTACTTGCTAAGAATGTAGGGATAAAACCTTTAGCGGCATCACCAAGCAATGTGACCACTGCAGGCACCTTACCGCCAAGCCGTAAGACATTAGTAGCCCCAGGATTATTAGAGCCCTTAGTGCGTGGGTCAGCTAATCCCCAACATTTGCACACTATAATCGCGCTTGACAAAGAACCTACGCAGTAGGCGCATATAATAAAAAAAGTATTAATTAGCATTGTGTTTTTAAGTTAAAATCGGCTACGCTTGTAGGCTAATATATTTGCACAGTTTGGATATAATGTCTAGTAACTCTCTAAATGATCTAATATTAGAACATATCATTGATATGGGAGGCATGATCCGCTTTGAAGACTTTATGAAACTAGCATTGTATACCCCTGGTTTAGGCTACTATAGCTCTAATTTACGCAAATTTGGCAAATACGGTGATTTTGTGACAGCACCAGAATTGGGCCAAGCATTTAGTTCATGTATCGCTAAACAATGCCAGCAACTTTTTAATTCATTACCACAAAAAAACATACTAGAGATAGGTGCAGGTAGTGGGCAGTTAGCTGCTGACTTGATAAAAACCCTAGGGTCTGATTTAGAAAACTATTATATCCTAGAAGTAAGCGCAGACTTGCAACAACGGCAAAAAAATATTGCGCCATCAGTACAACATTTGCACTCTTTACCACAAAATTTCAATGGTATCATTTTGGCTAATGAGGTTTTAGATGCCATGCCAATTGCTAAGTTCTTGCATAACTCAAATGGGTTACAGGAGTATTATGTCACTTCAGAATTTAAATTTACGACTGCCGCCCCATCACAACAATTAGTTGACTATTTTGTCAAAACTGAATTAGAGCAACACCTAACTGATGAATATAGCTCTGAAGTTAACTTATGGATCCCGGGTTGGATTAATTCTTTGTATTCTTGCTTAAATTCTGGAGCTATTTTGTTATTTGATTATGGATTTCCCCGTCATGAGTACTATCATGAGCAACGCAATACTGGCACTTTAATGTGCCACCAACAACATAAAAGCCATACAGACCCACTATATATGCCTGGACAGCAAGATATTACTGCTCATGTAGATTTCACAGCAGTGGCGGAAGCTGGTTCTAATTGTGGCCTAGACATTGCTGGTTACACTAGCTTGGCAAGCTTCTTGCTAAATTGTGGGTTGGTATATGATTTCCATTCTACTCCAGCAAAAACTGCAGAATTAAATTTGCTTACTTCACCAGCAGAAATGGGGGAGTTATTTAAGGCTATAGCTTTGTCGAAAAATATAAGAGAGAGCTTAATGGGATTTGAAAATTTTGATCGCACACATACATTGTAATTAGCGCAACACTACCGTTGACCCACCAATCATATGGATCTGATCTAACAAATGCTGGAAGTCCACTTCCAGATTTTCATTCTTTCGCTTTTCCTTTTGCAACTTAGCCTCTAAATCGCGAAGCTTGCGATCCTGTGCAGCTAACATTTCTACCATTTGCTCTACATCAACTTGTGAAACCATTGGTCTGTCCTACCTCGAACGTTAACAATGACATTATAATGACCTTGATCGGTGATTTGATTCAAGCCATTTGTGATCGACTTTTTGCAGGAAAATAGCCATCTGATCAAAAGGAAAATGCTTACAAACGACAACTTATGTTAGGCAGGTGCAAAATCTTTAGATGCGACAGGTTCAGCTTTAGTTGGGCCAACAGACTGAATACTAACGAATCTCTTGTTTAGATTATGTACCGCTAAAAGCCAAAATGCTACTACTAAAACAACCAGAGGAACCAACAAGGGCACCACCCCCAGAATCGAGCCAGCTCCAAGAAGATCTATTAGCCCTAGCTGTAACCAAGAAGACCCTGATTTACCGAATCTCGCACCAACCAAATCAACTGCGGCCTTACCTTTGATTTTTGCTTCACGATCTAAAGGTATATAAGCCATCTCTTTAGTTGGATCAAATAGACAATACTTCATAGCTTTACAAGCAACATTATGCACTGTGCCGACAAACACTAGCAGCATAAGTGGAGTAGTAAACTTAAGATCTGGATACCAAAAATATACAGCAAAGAACATAATACTAGTTAACCCTAAAACAATTGGAGTTAGCTGAGCACTCAAATACCAACCATATCTTCTAATAACATTACCACCAACAAACACAGCGATAATTAGCGATACGATACCTAAAGAAAATTGTAAAATTCCCATATATGATTGATAGTCATTCGGATCAGGATATTGTAATTGTAAAACCGCCTTCCAAGTAACCTCAACCAAGTTCACTGACAATCCATATCCGATAACCATAAGAGCTATCAACCCTAAGTAAGGAGAACGTACGATGTAGAGTATACTTTCCCGTAAAGATAACTTGGTCTTCTCTTCTTTAATTGTATTACCGGTAATTTCACAGGTGTGTAGGTTTCTGTTCACCCACCAATACAAAGCCATAATCCAAAAACCAACTATGACAACTACCAACATTAAAGTATGCACTGTAGATTCATAAGACTCATGCAACATAACCCTTGAATAAAAATATACTATGATACCGGCTAATATTGTTCCTATGTGTCCTCCGGCAGTATACAGTGCATAAAATCTAACTGCGTCTTTAACATTAGTAACTTGATTAGCAAATCCCCAAAACATCACACTAATCATTAGACCGCCCCAGAGCTCGGCTAACACAAAGAAACAAGTATTCATCCAATATCTGTAAACAGTGACCCAATGAGAGTGATTTTCGCCGATTAAACTTAATAAAGCATCTGCAGAAGCATGTGGACTTATAAGATCTCTATTAGGGAACAAATAAACGCCATAAGCCATAAAAAATATTAAAAATGGGCTTAGAATGACATAAAATAATTGGGATCTGGATAGCTTATTGCTGAGTTTAGAATAAACAAGCATCACAATAAAAGCGATGATTATTACCACGCCGCCCTTTAATGCGGGTATAACTTCTGCGCCGCCGCCATCACTAGTGACTACTACGGTATCTTTGGTGGCGTTGAGAACGGTGTAATTAAAAGAGACGCAAAGCTTCATTAAAAATAATGGTAAAAACTTGCCAAGCTCACTAGCCTTAACTGGCCAGCACCACTGGCGCCATTTGCTCATCGTCTCAGTCGTCATAACCCTATTCGGTGTAGTTAAGTTATCGCATTATGCCATCACGTATTATGTTTGTCAAAAAACTTTATAGTGGCATTTATTGGCAAGCAGTATAGAGCAACTATCTTTGCAACGCAATCTTTATTGCAGCTACACGCAGATTATCTATGGCAGCGCCGAACTCTGCGCCTTGTAGTCCCTCTGCTTGCAACTCTTGAGTGCTAACATTGTCAGCCGCAAGAAATGCTTTCCGCAGAATAGCTACTTGTGGATAAGGCTTGTCATTTAAGCCTAATCTACCAGTAGCATCTGCCTTACAAGCAAGTAAATATTTCTCCAACACTGCAGGATTTCTAAAAGCATCTAGGCCCTTAAACAATTTCAAAATAGTATCTGGGCGTAGTTCAGCAGCCCTATGTGCATGCAAATGCCACCTAGCCACCTTAACAGCTAAATCTCGATAGTGATTTGGAACTCGATATTGCTTGCACCACTCTTGAATAGGTTTTACCCCTCTCTCCTCATGCCCTTTATGACTAGGCAAGTTTTGCTCAGGCGTTAACCCTTTACCTAAGTCATGGCACAAAGTAGCAAATCGAACATCGGTTGTTGCCCCATACACTACTGCCTGTTGCAAGGCCATCATAGTATGTACTCCAGTATCAACCTCTGGATGATACTCAATCTTCTGCGGCACCCCCCAAAGTCTATTTAGCGCGGGAAATATTTTTTCCAACGCACCGCTTTCTCGCAATATAATGAAGAATTGCTGTGGATTATGCTCTGCTAGCGCGCGCTCTGTTTCTTGCCAAACACGCTCCGGTACTAAATTATCAACCTCTCCTGCAGACACCATGCTATGCATCAATGCCATTGTTTCTGGCGCTACACTAAAATCAGGATATCGTGCTGCAAAACGCGCTAGTCTTAAGATACGTACTGGATCCTCCGCAAAAGCTGGAGATACATGACGTAGAATTTTTGCCTTTAAATCTCTTTGGCCTCCATAAGGATCAATTATGACGCCATCTGCAGTTTTAGCCATAGCGTTAATTGTCAAATCACGTCGCATTAAATCTTCTTCTAAAGTAACCGAGGATTCTGCATTACATATAAAGCCATAGTATCCCTTACCTGTCTTACGTTCCGTACGTGCAAGGGCATACTCTTCCTTAGATTCAGGGTGTAAAAATACTGGAAAATCTTTACCTACCGGTTGATAGCCTTGTTGCAGCATTTCATCAGCGGTAGCGCCTACCACCACCCAATCGCGATCAACATTATCTTGTCCTAGCAACTCATCTCTTACACTACCGCCTACTAAATAGATATCCACTTCAGGCCTCTTTTTTTGCTAAATAAAATAAAACTTTTCCTGCTTTGCTCTTCTTATAAATCTTCCAGGTCGCTGGCAATAGATTTTCCTTAATAGCATTATCAAGTTCAAAGTATACTAAGCTGCCTTGTTTGACCCAACAATGCTCCTCAAGAGCAACAAAAGTCTTAGACAATAAATTTTTCTTATATGGAGGGTCAGCAAAAATTATATCTGCTGACCAGCCTTTTTGCTGGAGCCACTGCAGACAATCTGCCTGCTCAACTACATAGCCCTCTGCACCAAGTTCCCGGCTACTTTCTTCTAATGCTGCCACGTTGTCGTGTTCATATTCTACAGCATGCACAGACTTAGCGCCTCTTGATAACGCCTCCAATCCTAAAACTCCAGAACCTGCATACAAGTCTATACATGTAGCACCTACCAAATATGGAGCTAGCCAATTAAATAATGTCTCGCGCACTCTATCCGGGGTAGGACGCAATTGATCTTTAGCTAAAAAACTTACTTTGCGACTACGCCATTTACCTGCGATAATCCTGATGTTAGACTTCATGCTCGTTACCATTATTATGTATGTTTAATTGCCACAGCTATTGTTAGATGGCAAGGTAGAATGAAAATGTTAAAATTCATATCAGGATTATTACGCACCCGCCAACAATTTACCAGTAAACTGGCGAATTTGTTTAGAGGCAAACAGAAACTAGATGCCGAAACACTTAGCGAATTAGAAACTATATTGCTTAACGCTGACGTAGGCTTCGCTACCACAGAATCAATTATACAGTACCTTACCAAACAAAAAATTAATCCCGAACAAGCAGAAGCTGCGATACAAGATTATCTGACTAGTTTGCTAGAGCCTTGCGTAGCACCTCTGGTAATACAAAATAAGCCATTTGTAATCTTAATGATAGGGATTAATGGTGCCGGTAAAACCACAACCATTGGTAAAATTGCCAAACAACTGCAGAGCCAAGGTAAAAGTGTGATGTTAGCAGCCGGCGATACATTTAGAGCTGCAGCAATAGAGCAACTCGATGCCTGGGGACAACGTAATAATATCCCTGTTATCAGCCAGCATACAGGCGCAGATAGCGCCTCGGTAGTATTTGATGCCTTACAATCCACACAGGCAAAAAATATAGATGTATTATTAGCTGATACCGCAGGTCGGTTACATACGAATGATAATTTATTAGAAGAGTTGAAAAAAGTTAAACGTGTGATGCATAAGCTTGACCCAAACGCACCCCATGAGACAATGTTGGTACTTGATGCTTCAATTGGCCAAAATGGCTTGCAACAAGCACTAAAGTTTCATGAGTCTTTGGGTGTAACAGGACTAGCTATAACTAAGCTTGATGGAACAGCCAAGGGCGGAATTATCTTTGCAATTGCAGAACAATTAAAACTTCCCATTCGCTACGTGGGTATTGGAGAAGGTATAGATGACTTAATACCATTTGACGCAAAAACGTTTGTAGAGGATCTTTTTGTTAAAGATTGATTTTTCTTCTGCCGGTCATAATTTTCGTCGCTTATATGGTGAAGGAAAAAATCAACCAATTGCTAAAGCAGTTGGAATAAAAAAATATGGCTTGCCACTTAAAATTATAGATGCCACCGCCGGTCTTGGAACAGACGCGTTTGTTATGGCATGCTTGGGTTGTGAGGTAACCTTAATTGAGAGAAATCCGCAGCTATACCAACTACTAAAAGACGCTATCAGCAACCCAACAGAAGAGATATCTTCTATAGTTTCCCGCATGCGGGTTTTGCATGGTAATGCTATTGATTTATTGCCAGATATGCAGGCTGACGTTATATATTTAGATCCTATGTTTCCTTCCAGAAGTAAATCTGCCCTGGTAAAAAAAAATATGCGCGTCTTGAAAGAGTTGGTTGGGGAAGATGTTGACCAATCTAAGCTACTTCAACCTGCGTGTTATGCTGCAAAAAGACGTGTAGTAGTAAAAAGACCTAAAGGTGCAATATATTTGACTGAAGACAAGCCTCATGTCAGCATTATCGGCAAGTCTAGCCGTTTTGATATTTACATGCCTATGGAAAAGCAAAATTACATCAACTCCCCTTTAGACGTATAGCTTTCTCGAATTCTTTTTCAGCTTTTTTTATTTCTATCAATTTGCTAAAATATCTATCTTCTTCACTAAGCTTACTTCTTGAGATTCTAGAAAAATACACATGTTTATCTGCTTGCATCAAGGGATCAGACGGTTTGTCTATCTGCGACTCGGTTATCATCTTCAGCTCTTCTGAACGAAAAGCAAGCTCTAAGTATTCACTCACAACCTCACAAAACTTTTTGGGATCACTAGATGAAGCTTTAATAAGTTGCCAGTCATTTTCTAGAGCCGTTATATCCTTATCTATCGCATCTCTTAAGCCTTGGTTGTCTCCTCCCGGCAACTCTTTTAATTGTTCAGCCAAGCCATCTAACCGCTCCATGAAATGATTAAATAATTTTGTAGACAATACATTTGTTGCACTTTTAGAAATATCATTTAATGCAGCTAGCGATTGAGGGTTAAAATTAAAATGCTTACTTATCTCTGAATTACTCTTTACATCGCTTTGTAAGTCTTCTTTAAGCAAATTTGGCTTCTTATGGTCAGAGGAAGGTTGTTCTTGTGACCTATCAACCTGTCTATGAACTAAATCAGTTAAAGAAAATGAACCAAAAATTGTTTCAAGTACGTTATCGATAGCTCGCGCGCATCTCGTTTTTATTGTTTGATATAATCTATCAACTGCTCCTCTTATATCCCTTATGCCTTCTTGAACTAATTCTCTAAAACTTGCAGATGGATTATTAAACTTTTGCCTAATTAAATACCCTAGAGTTCCCACCAAGCCTGCCACACTGAAAACCGCTAACAGTGGCCATGTAGCTGGAGTTATAGCTACAGTTGCTAGTATTGCTATAAAGGCTACAAGTAAAAAAGCTGCTACTCCCCCTGCAAGTTTTGAAGATACATTATCCTTAATATTTTTTGCTTCAGTACCAACCTGAGCCACCCGCTCTTCGGCTAGTTGATATAGCTTTTCTTTCCATTGCATAAATCGTTTTTCTAGATCTGCACGCACATAATCAACCTGGACTTCTGGCTCTTCTTGAGGCTTACCATCTAATAAATTCCATTCTTTTTTCTTATTATATAAGAGTTGATACTCTTGAGGAGTTAATGCAGATGCGGCTTTCTTTTTCTCTTCTAGTGCTGGCACAGGAGCTTTATATACCTCTTTTACTGCCTTAGCCGATGCTGCAGCTGCTGATAAAGCCGCCACCCCCAAAAGACCTGTACCTGTAATAAACGCTCCAGCACCGCCGACAATTAATGAATACTGTTTATCTTCTAAAACTTGCTTGAGTCCTTGTTTGAAACGTAGTCGCGTTATTTCTCTATCCAATCCTTTTTGTATCGCTTCACGCTCCTCTTGCACCTGCTCTTCACTCTTTAAGTCCTCCAGTACATTGCGGATATTATCAGCCAACTTCTGTCTAAATTTTGCTACTCCTGCTAATAACTCTTTTTGCTCTTCTGCTGATGCATTATTCAAATCAAACTCTAACCTATACAACATCTCTGCATCGAGCAATAGTGCTGTTTGTTGAGATTCAGATAATCGAGAAAACGAAGGCATTTTTCGCATTTGTCGCTCTGCCCTTGTGCGATTTATAACCTCAATTGCTTTAATCATTCTACCAAGATCATATATAGAGCCATCTTCTTCGTTTGCATGCTCTCTGTCTCTTGCCTCTAAATCTTGTTCTTGTTCTGCGGAGCTATTAGCTCGTCCTAAATCATCAAGATTAAATTTTTGCTTAATCTGATAGACAAGAAATTTATCTGCCAACTCTGGATCTTCTGTATATAATGCCTTTAGTGCTTGCCATTGTGGGTCTAGCTTATCGACCATATTAAAAAAACATATTCTAGCATTAACAAAATTCAATTCATTTCTATGAAATAACTCAGCAACTTCTTCAGTATGCGTTTTACTTATCCCTTTTCTTTCTTTAACTGCATTTCTATACTCTGCAAAACCTGCTTCTCGCTCATATGCAATGAACATCCAAGCCTTTAAAAGCATAGCTCCGTCTTCCTTGGTTTCAGCTGACATTATGGCACTAACAGCTGACAGTGCGCACGCCATATCATGACTATTTTTTCTACTCATGATTTGCTGCTCATCAAAAAACACTTGTTCATAGAATGCATTTGGATCATTTTGAAACGACACTTGCTTAGTTCTATTAAACTCTTCTTGCTCTAAATGCCGCCTATAATCATCGGCTTCTTTCTTTCTCTTTTTAATGCTCTCTATTTGCATCTGAATATCATCTATTTCCAGCATCATATAGTCAATTTTTTCACTTAGCATGTCGTTCTTGCGTTGCAGGCCTACACTGGATAATTCACTAGTGTCAGTTGCAAGTATTGCCTCGACCTCCATTGCTAATTCCTGCTCTTGTTGTGCTTTAGAGACTGTCAATCCTGTGAACTCCAGAAAGCTTTGTATGTAGGATTGCTGTTTTTCTTCAACCTCTCTCTTATCTTTCTCGTACCTATGTAAATCATTGAGTAACTGCACACGTATTGCCTCATACGCATTGAGGTCATCCTCGAGTTTTTTATATTCTTCTTGAGTCATGCCCGACATTCAACGTATCCTCAATTCTAATAGTTTACGAGTTTTCTATGTATATAGAAGGATAGCCTTTACGCAGGCAAATGGGCTTGACCAATTGCTGATCTATATATGTCTGCTATTGAATACAGTAAGTTCTGATCTACTGTAAAAATTGATAGTAAAATATTAGTAATTCATTACAACAACAAGGCAATAATAACTAGAGAAAATAGTGAGGTAACAGATGTCATTGCGATGGTATCTTTGACAAAAGACTTTTCTACATTATAACTTGCTGCCACTCTGTATGAAGCAAAGGCTGTAGGTCCAGAAGAAGCTATTAATAACGCGTATAGCCAATACCCATCGAGGTTAAATATATATTTTGCCATACAGAAGGAAACCAAGGGGTGAACAAAGCATTTTATAGCCACCACTGCTAGTAAATCTTTATTTTCTACTAATTTTCTAGTAATTCTAAATCCACCCAGCATTAAACCAAATGCGAACAAAGCTATATTGGAAGCACCTCCGCCTAAACTTTCAATAACATTTACTATAACGTGATGGACATTAATATTATAATAGTTGCAAACTAAAGCAATCATTGGCAGTAATACTATAGGAGTAGTAAATGCTATAAAAATTTTAGATATCATTGACTTTTCTCGATGTTTGAAGAAGCTAAGCACTACTATGAATATTGTTTGTATTACTAATACTTGCAATAAATTAGCTAATACTGCAGCGATTGGATCTTTCAATAAAAAGGTTGTTACCGGCAGCACATATATGCCAGCATTGACATATCCAGCTGCAAATATACGCATACAAATCTTAGCTTTGTCTTGCTGTTTATAAAAAGCCCATAAAACAAGCAATCCTACCACAACAAATGCTAACAAATAATTGACAACATATTGCACATTAAAAAGACTAGGTAGATCTTGCTGCATAATTGCGGCAAAGAGAAAGCAAGGCATAGAAACATGATATAAAAAAATTTGTATACCTTCTCCTTGCTCATCACTAAATATTTTCTTACGCTCGCAAAATACACCAACTAATATAATCGTAAAAATAACCAGTAGTTTAGCTTCAGGCATGGCAACGTATAACTCACAAATGACGCATATTTGCGTAAAATAGAAATGAAATACTTGAAGACGTTTAAATTATATTAATTTTGTCTCTTAGTCAAGCTTACCGCTTTGAAATTTCACAAACTATCCCCTACAGATTGTCCATACATCAACCTGCTCAACACCTGCTTTCTGCAATGCTAAGCTTACTGCTCGAACTGTATTAGTAGTGGTAACTACATCATCTAGCAACGCCACATGCTTTGCCGATGTTGCTGCGACAAATGCACCTTGTAAGTTTAATCTCCTGTCTTCCTTGGATAGCTTTGCCTGCATTTTAGTATCAAATATTCTATAACAATGATCGAAAACTAGCGGTATTTTGGTTCTTCTTGATATTATATATCCCAATAGGGCAGATTGATTGTAACCTCGCATTCTATAACGCTCTGTACTTAGGGGTACTGGAATTATTACTTCCGGAAGTATATCACAGCGATACCATGTATTTAGTATTTTTTTTGCCATGATATCTCCAAGTGGTCTAACATAATCAAGTCGCCCTCCAAACTTTAGCCTATGAATTATTTTGCTGATTGGCATGGTATAACCAAACAATGCACAAACTCTAGCAAATGCAGGAGGCTGCTCACGGCATTTACAGCAAATTACACTCTGCTCTACTAAGTCACCAGCACATTGATAGCACTTGCCTTCAAGCCAGGGCAAAAATGTATTACAATATTCACAAACATACTCTTGTGTAGTAACTAAATTACATCCCAAACATTTTTTAGGTGCAATTATCGATAATATAGCCAGACAGTTCTCCAACGCAGCAAAAACTTATGATAATGCAGCCCATTTAGAGCAGGAAGTTGGCATTAGGCTGTTAGAGAGACTTAACAACTTAAACTTTACTCCCAATAGGATTTTGGATTTGGGTTGTGGCACAGGACACTTCATCCCTCAATTACAAACTAAATACAACCAAGCAAGTATTATAGGGCTAGACTTTGCTAAAGGAATGCTTAAATTTGCTACAAAACATAGTGTTTGTTTAGAAGCCGATGCAACTAAGCTACCTTTTGCAAATGCTTCTATAGATTTAATATTTTGTAACTGTTGCATACCACACTTACCTGATCCTGAACGTTTATTTACTGAGGTTAAACGTGTATTGACTACTCATGGTTTATTTGTATTTACTACATATGGCCCTGAGACATTAAGTGAACTAGGTTTTCAAGGGCATTGGCCAGATATGCACGTTACTGGAGATTTACTATTAAGATTAGGCTTTGTAGACCCAGTAGTAGATAATGAAGTTATATCTTTTAATTATTCAGACGCGACAGATTTATATTTGGACTTACAAGAAACTGGTGCTTTTATAATTGAAGATATAGATAGCATTAATACTTCACAAGCTATAAGTGTTAATTATGAGATAGTATATGGCCTTGCTTGGAGTGCTAAAGACAGTAGATTGCAAAACAAGAATTTAGATACCTTCTATATCGAGGTAACCCGCTAAATAGTGATCATGCCCCTCACGCCAACCACCCATCCATGCACCACGCTCTGCTACAACCGTACTATATGGGCACTGATACTGTGAGCGGCCGCGTAGACCAGCCTTGTATCCTTGACGAAAAGCATGGCGTACTTTGTTTCTTTTGTGTGTATTCACATACAGCTCCAAATACGACTCATATCTATTTAAGTATAGACAAAGGTCTTAGCTTAAAGTAGGACTTTTACTATGGATCTCATCAGTATTAGGTAAATATTTAGTCCATATATAAAATGCCTGCGCCGCCTGCTCCACTAACATACCCCAGCCCGAAATTACTTTAGATGCACCCCGTATTTTTGCGTGGTCTAAAAAATAGTTTGCTGCTACTCCATAATTACAGTCATAACATATAGTGTTCTGCAGCTCTAGTTTATTAACAATATTTGGTATTTTTCTATCTAAACCTGCACTCGTCGCATTTATTATTAAATCGCCCGGCATAGACGCGGCTTCTCTTGATAACATTGCGATATTGGAAATCCCCTGTGATAATAGTTGGGCATAAATTGCTCTAGCCGCACCGCCAGTACCTAGAATCAAAATCTTCTTATCATTTAAGTCTATTTCTTTATATAATAAATCTCTGTAAAGTCCTATGCCATCTGTATTATCACCATAAAGCTTGCCGTTAACTACGCTTATGGTATTAACCGCATCAGCTACTGAAGCACTTGGACTAATATCATCTAGTAGTGAGATAACTTGTTGTTTATATGGGGAGGTAACATTTGCGCCAAATCCTCCTGCAAAAAAAAACTCCTTTATTGATCTCTCAAGTTGGCTTAAATCAGTTTCTATGAGCCGATATTCGATTTCCCTGCCTACTTGATCAGCAAAATGCCTATGTAGCAGTGGGGATTGGCTATGTTGTAGTGGTTTTCCAAAAAGTGCATATACCTCTTTCATGAAGTCTATTATACTTATAGCATGAAGAAATATAAAATAATTGTAGATGCTTTTAACGTTGTCGAGATAGTAGTGGTAATCGCAATAGTGGCAATAATTGCTGTTGCAGCCGTTCCTGCATACAACGATATGTTAAAGCGTATGGAAGTAACCAAAATGGTTAATAAGCTTGGTACCTTCAAACTCGCTATGACTGATACTTATCTGGCTTCTAGCATATGGCCAGCAGCAATTAATGGTGCCTCTGCCGGTACTACTGTAAGTGACACTTTTTTCGATAATGCTATTAACTTTAGATACAATACTTTAGACAATAAAGCTTGGGTGGGATACCAACTATCTCCAGATTATGGTTCTGGCTGGATTTTTTTAGTTTTAATAGCTCATGAAGATGACTCTTTTGCAGTACACTGCGGCAGTTTAGATAATACATGTACCTTGGGGTATTGTAATAGCCTAGATTTCTTCCCCACACAATGCAAAGAGTTAGACTTAGACTCTAGCTACACCTTGGAGTGATAAGTCTATGAACAATATGGAGCCTAAACTATTAACATTAGCACCATACGATGACCCAATATTACGCAGCAAGACTAATAATATACAATTCCCTCTTAGCAAGGAGGATCAACATATTATCGACAGCATGTTATTTTCTATCCAAAAAGAACAATTAATTGCTGCTAATGCAAGTTTTGAAAGTGCCGCCGGCATGGCAGCCAACCAATGGGGTATAAATAAAAGTATTTTTCTCTATTGTCCTAGTGGAAGTGAGACTGGCGATATTGAAGTAGTAATAAACCCTAGTTATAAACCCATAAGCAAAGATGTTAATAAGGGCTGGGAAGGATGTTTTTCTATACCTAATGCAACAGGGTGCATTCAAAGATATAAAAAGATTAAAGTTACTTACTACAACACTGATGGTGAAAAAATCACCAAACGTCTATCTGGATGGGAGGCTAGAGTTTGGCAACATGAAAATGACCATTTAAATGGTAGCCTTTACGATGATCCATCTACAAAGCAATGCTTAGAAAAGCACTGCTTTGATAGCGCAGAAGAACTGGAAGAATTTATAGCTAAGGCCCGTGCTTAAAATAACTGTACTTGATAACTGTAGCCTCAAGTATCGCAAGAACTCTTCGCTCACATGGAGATGGCTATCTCTATCTACACCACGACACCGATACATCCACTTACCATTAAAATTTTCAACAAACATTATATGGGTTAACTTTTTTATCATGCGCTCTTAGTAAAACCTGATTTTTAAAAAGATCTTGAATTTTCTTTCCTGTAGAATAACTAGTGCAGTTAAAGATCGGAATTTTTTACAACACTGCTGTTAAGGAAATTAAAGAATGCATATAAAATATGAATTATCAGAAGAAGGAAAGGTGGTTGGTATAGAAGTGCATGATACACGAGCCCTGGGTGATTTTGTGGACGAGTTACACCAAAACCCTCAAATTAGCACCTTTAAGATTACAAATGTTAATGAAGGTTTGCCAGTTGAGGACTGCATTGTTTTAATTCAACTTCTCGCCACGTTGGATAATTTGTGCGAACTTTCCTTAAATGTTGACGAGTTAATGACAAGCACTGCAAGCGCTGGGCCTGTATTGGCTTTGCTGCTGCACTGTAACAAACTGCATTTTTTAGATTTGTTTGGCGCCACTACAGATTGTAAGTTGTTTTTTGCACCTGTGCTAGAAGCATTAGCATCAAATTCATCACTTAAAAATCTTGATCTTTACTGCGAAAATTTTGGAATGGGTATCTATGATGTTATATCAAAAATAATAATTGCGAAGGGAATAACTCCTTTTCAAATTACGTTAGGTGGATTTGGTACTCCAGATGGCCGTCCTTTGCCTGCACAAGAAGGTTACATTAATTTCCTATCTATTCTAGAGAACCCTTTATATGGCACCAATATTATTGTGACTGGACATAACACTTTACCTAATTTTTCAACATTATACGCGGAAGTTGTTCGACGCCAAAATACCAGGGAGGCTGAAAGATTGCAAAGGGGAGAGAGCGCTGCTGCAAATCCTAGTCATACGCCAATTTTCTAGGGTGCTCTTATGTAAAGGCTCACCTTTTTCAACAGTTTACTTAATTCTCATTGAAAGAAATAGTTTACCCAATCGGATTTGATAATTTAAGCAACATGTTTAAGACTGATAATGAGATACCCTAAACCATCAACCTTAGATAGCAAGTTTAGCAGATGAAAAAAGTTTTTGTGACAAACCCCCTACTAAGCTGGGGTAATAACTCCTAGTTCTAAAACTACTCATCTGCATCTGGAACTTGCTCTGTATAACCACACGTCTTTAATGGGCATACCTTCTCATTCCCACGCCGCTTAGTAGTTTTAAGCATTAATATTGGTCCTTCACATTGTGGACACTTTTCATCTAAAGGTGGGTATTTCAATGCATACTTACAATCAGGATATTGATTGCAAGGATAAAAGAAAGTTCCATAGCGCGTCTTGCGCTTCATTATGCTGCCTTTTTTACACTCTGGACACTTAACCCCAGTATCTTCAGGCTTCTGCAACGACTCAATAAATTTACAATCAGGATAGCTAGAGCAGCCTATGAATTTACCATACTTTCCAGCCTTAATTACTAATTCTGATTCGCATTTTGGACACTTGCGATCTTTTACAACGTCATCTGATACTTCTGGCTCACCGTCAGTATGTAGATTACGCGTATATTTACAATCTGGGTATCCTGTACAGCCGATAAACCTACCTCTTTTACCTAACCAAATTGCTAAATCACTGTTACACTCGGGACACTTTTCATCCAATACTTCACGAGTGATATCTTTACGCTCAACAGTATTATCAATTTGTTTTACTAAGGTAATAAATGGCGTCCAAAAATCTTTCAGTAATGGAAGCCATTCTTTTTCACCTGCAGCTACGGAATCTAAAGAATCTTCTAAGGTGGCAGTAAAACTATAATCAACATAACGGTTAAAATAGCCAGTTAAAAAATTATTTACAATTCTGCCCACATCAGTTGGTCTAAATCGCTTATTATCTAATGTTGCGTACTCTCGCTGTTGCAACGTAGATATGATAGACGCATAAGTAGACGGGCGGCCAATGCCATATTCTTCTAATGCCTTCACTATTGAAGCTTCCGAGTAGCGCGGTGGTGGCTCAGTAAAATGCTGCTCCGTACGAATTTTCTGCAGATCTACTATATCACCTTTTTTTAGTGCTGGTAGCAATTTGCCTTCGTCATCATCTGCAGCGCCATCATCTGTACCTTCAATATAAACCTGCTTAAATCCTGGATTTGCAATAGTAGAGCCATTGGCACGCCACACGTTACCTGGCCCACACAAAAACTCTACCGCTAGCTGATCAATAGTCGCATGAATCATTTGGCAAGCGATCGTTCTCTTCCAAATTAAATTATATAGCTTGTATTGATCAGTATTTAACTTATCTTTTATATCACCTGGCACTATAGTGATATCTGTAGGTCTAATTGCCTCATGCGCCTCCTGCGCTGCTTTAGATTTTGTTTTGTATACTTTAACTTCTGCAGGTAAATTTTCTTTGCCATATTTCTTTGCAATAAATTCACGAATCTCTTTAAGTGCTTCATCCGCTAAATTAACTGAATCAGTACGCATGTAAGTAATCAAACCTACAGCTCCATCTCCAATATCAATACCTTCATATAACTGCTGCGCAACTCGCATGGTACGCTGTGCCGTAAAACCTAGTTTGCGCACAGCTTCCTGTTGCAAAGTAGAAGTGGTAAATGGTGCTGCCGGATTACGTTTACGCTGTGTTTTGCTTACCTTATCTACTGTTAGCTTGCCTTGCGCATGGTTGCTTAAATCAGTTTCAATTTCTTTTGCTTGATCAGCATTAGTTACCGAAAACTGCTTGATCTTTTCATCCGCATATAACACTAATCTAGCAGCAAAATTCTTTTTCTCGGCTTGAAGGTCAGCTTCTATTGTCCAATACTCTTGAGGATTAAATGCCTCTATCTCTATTTCTCTCTCAACAATCATGCGTAACGCAGGGCTTTGTACACGACCCGCAGATAAACCTCTACGTATTTTTTTCCACAACAGAGGAGATAGATTAAACCCAACTAAAAAATCTAAGGCACGCCTTGCTTGTTGAGCATGAACCAAGTCCATACTAAGTTCACGCGGATTAGCTACTGCATTCTGCACCGCTGATTTCGTTATTTCATAGAACGCCACTCTGTAAACGCCCCTGCCTTCAAGAGCTCCTCGCTTCTTGAGCAACTCATACAGGTGCCAACTGATAGCCTCTCCTTCTCTATCAGGATCCGTTGCCAGATAGATATTTTGGGCTTTAGATAAAGATGAGATAATGGCATCTACATGCTTAGCATTTTTCTCTATTATCTGATATTGCATAGCAAAATCGTCATCGGGATCAACTGCTCCCTCTTTGGGAACTAAATCACGCACATGCCCATATGATGCAAGAATTGCAAAATCCTTACCAAGATACTTATTTAAAGTTTTCGCCTTTGCCGGCGACTCTACAATTACTAAATTATTAGCCAAAGCCTTTTAACCTTTTTTTTTCATGTACCCACCTGGTACTGATTTTATAAGTCCTTCCAATTCCAACTGTACCAAAGAAGCAGAAAGCTCATTACTCTTTAATTGCATCATAGTAAGCAATTTGTCACTATTAACCAGTTGTTCACCTATACAGTTTAACAACTTCTTCTGGACCCCATTAAGGCACTTACTTAACTTCTTATGTTGCCCTTGAACGCAATTGTTATCACGAATATCACAATTGAACAAGTTTGCCAACTCTTCTAGCACATCTTCTACCGATTCTACTAATTTAGCTCCATGCTTAATAAGCATATGGCAACCTCTAGTCTTAGGGTTATTTATAGCACCGGGTACAGCAAAAACCTCTCTATTCTGTTCTCTTGCATACGATGCTGTGCTCAAAGACCCACTAGGTAGACCAGCATCTATCACTAGCACCCCCAAGCTTAGCCCACTAATAATTCGATTACGCTGTATGAAACGTGCAGCTAAAGGTTGTGTACCAATTGAATACTCTGATACAAAGCAACCATGTCGCAGTATTTCTCTAGCTAAGTCTTCATTCGAGGCCGGGTAAACTGTATGTAACCCATGTGCCGCTACTGCAATTGTCTTGCCTTTTTGCATCGCCCCTCTGTGTCCGGCGCTATCAACGCCTCGTGCCAAGCCACTAGTAATTATCAAGCCACTTTTAACAAATTGTTGTGCAAAGCTATACGCTATTTCTAACCCAAGCTTTGTAGCATTTCTACCTCCAACAATTGCCAGTTGCGGTTTATTCAGCAGTGTTGCATCACCTAAGACGTACAGGACAGGCGGTGGGTTGTAGATCTGTTTTAACGTATTAGGGTATCTAGAATCACAATATGGGATAATGTATGCAGCTTTATTATTACATACCCACTCTAAATCTTTACTTACTTTTCTGTTATCTGGCCTAGCCATACTCGGCAATGACTTCAAATCAGGATCTTTTTCTAAGCAGCGCATAAACTTGATTGGACCAACCCCAGGAGTATGCAGTAAAGCCAACCAATTTTCGATATTTATTTTATGTTTTACGTTTGACACACTTCAGCATACATCTTAGACAAAATCTTTTTTTACATTTTGGCGCAACTTTTGTTGTAGCTTCTGTAATTGTATTGTTAGGCGAGCCGTGCAGCTTATCTCCTATTATGACTGGTTTATCAGACTCAGTAATAATAGCTAGGCTTACCTTTTCAAAAGTCTTATAAATTAGCATCTGACCAAATGATTCTTCTGGCAACAAAACGTTCTTGTGAGTGTTAACATCCCTTACATAAGTTGGGGCTTCTAAAATCTGTAATAAATCACCAGATTGCGCCCCATCACGCTCACCCACACTAATAACAGCAACTGCAAAATGTCCTACACCTATAATATCATTATCTACCTGCAATACTCGCCCAGATAATGGTCGCGCTGGATAGCGGACCTCTATCACAGAAGGCAAATCCAAACCAATACGCGGCGTGACTTTTATACCTGGGTCAATAGGAGTCAAGGCGTAAGTTATTCTAATTGTTTGCAAGTCTCCCCAGCGAATAACTTCTGCATTACCAATTGAATCAGCATAGAATCCTAAAACCTCTTTAGTATCTGGGTCAATAAATTTTTTGCCTGGGGCTAAAAGACTAAAAGCAGTTATTTTATCCGCTTGGTTTATACCTTGCACATAAGCTATGTCACCTGTTGCACCCATAGTGGCGTGATTATCAAATGCAACAACATATGGCAACTTATCAAAATCTGCGGGCTTATCAAATATAGTGATGTTTTCAAAATAACTACTAAGTGACTCCGTATCGACTGTGTTAATAGCCTTAGAGAAAGGCTCTGCGCGCATTCTAGGTCTTAATACAACTTCTGGCTGCTGTGCATATGCCTGTATAGTGAAAAGGAGAGCAAATAATAAAATTAAACTTAAAAATCTATGCATAGCCCGGTCTTTAGACATAATTAAATATTACCTTTGATAACACAATACTTATAATATAGAATATAGTGATTTTTGTGGGTGCTATCTTTGTAGCAAATTTATTTTTTAAGGTAAAAATTTTATGGCTGTACTATCTATCCTGAAATTTCCAGACCAAAAACTAAAGCTAGAAGGGCAACTAATAGATGAGTTTAATTCTGATCTAGAAAAAATCTGTGCAAATTTATTAGAGACTATGTACGCAAACGAAGGTGTTGGTCTTGCGGCTACCCAGGTAGATATTCAGTTGAGCATCTTTGTGATGGACACATCACCTAAACAGAACTCTCCAATATGCTGTATAAACCCCAAAATTATTTCTTATAAGAACGAAGTCGTCTCTGAAGAGGGCTGTCTTTCATTTCCAGGGATACATGCCAAAGTAAAAAGATATGCAGAAGTAACATTAGAGTACCAAGATGTAAGCGGCGCCTTACAAAAAAAAGATGCTAAAGATCTGGATGCCTTTTGCATGCAACATGAGCTAGATCATTTAAAAGGGATTACATTTTTTGACCGTCTATCACCATTAAAGCAAAAAATGTTAAAAAAGAAATACTTAAAACAACGTGATAGTATTACATGAGAATTATCTTTGCTGGAACACCTGACATATCTGCTGCAGTGCTGCAAACCTTAATCAATTGTAAATATAATATTGTAGCATGCTTAACCCAACCAGACAGACCTAAGGGCAGAGGACGCAAATTGACAGCAAGCCCTGTTAAAGAACTTGCTATACAAAATGGCATACATTTATTGCAACCTAAAACCCTTAAAGAAAACTCAATTCAACAGCAACTAAAACTATTACAACCAGATATAATGATTGTATTAGCTTATGGTCTTATTCTTCCTCAAGTTGTTCTAGATATACCAACTGATGGATGCATTAATATCCATGCCTCATTACTACCAAGATGGCGTGGTGCAGCACCAATACAGCATGCAATATTAGCTGGAGACTTAGAAACAGGAATAACAATGATGCAAATGGACGCTGGGCTTGATACAGGAGATATTATTAAGCATTATCCGTGTAAAATTTCTACAAATGAGACATCTGCTTCACTATATAATAGTTTAACTAAAGTCGCACAAGCCGCAATTATTGATACTTTAGAGCAACATAAGTTTACCGGCATAAAACAAGACGAATCTCAAGCAACGTATGCAGATAAAATTAACAAGAGCGACGCACACATTAATTGGAATTCCCCAACTCATATTATAGAGCGCAAAATAAGGGCTTATAATCCTTGGCCTATAGCATACACTCACTTAAATGAACAACAACTAAGAATATGGTCAGGAAAAAAAATAGACTATTCCCCCAATGGTACAGTCAAAATATCACCGGGAACCGTTGTGCAATGCGACAAAGAGGGCATCTATGTTGCCACTAGTGACGGTTTTTTAGAGATACTAGAGTTACAACTGCCGGGCAAAAGAAACATGTTGGCAAACAATTTTATCAATGCCCACAATATTTCAATTGGCACCATTCTTACCTAGCATTCACTCTACCAAATACTTAGCCCACACGCAGTGCTTCTGCTGCTATACTTGTTCGAATACTCTTTTTCTATCTTTATTTCACGCTCTGTTCTCGTCTTTCTTTTAGAGGGGGTGGCAAACGATGGCAAGTATTTTGTTCTTGCCGGTTTTTTTTCTAAGCAGTGGCTTGGATCTGGTGCAGACCTTAACAAGTCTAAAGTATCTTTAATCTTCTCTTTAAGAATATTTTCCAGATCGCCCTTAATATTCCCTAGATTAATAGATTTAATATGCATATATAAGTCCATTAAATATGCAACCTGCAAACTCGCAATGTACACTTCATTCTCTGCATTCTCCACATGTAAGCCAAGTCTATAAAGAACCGCAATATAATCAAAAAAGTTTTGCACAGTTTTTTCAACAACTGCAACTTGCATTTGACTTACAAATTCACTCCAACTTAACGCGGCTTCCCCTTCTTTAGTATAATAATTAATTTCTGCTCTATTACTCTCAATAAAAGATAATACATCTTCAACATTATCTTTGTTCCCTGCAAACTGCTGATCTACTACATCTTTGAGATGTAATAAACGTAAAGTTTTAAAGTCTAAGGTTTTACGTGAATTTAAATCTGGCCATAGGGGTATTAGGTGAGCTAACAATTGGTCGTCTGGGCTCATATCAGACAATAACATTATTCTTTGATATAGATGTAAGCTCTGTAAAAAATTACTATGCTGCCTTGCCAAACTTGATGACTTATATTCCATTTCAGATAAATTGTCTATACACTTAGACTTTGCATTTCTCTGGTTGTGAGTCAAAGAGTTTGCGTGTGCAGTAAGAGCAGAAATTCTACCTGCGGCTCCTGCTATAAACTGATTTCGTGCATAGATGTAGGAATCATGATTATATTCATATAAACCCTGCACATCTATACCCATATAACTTAACATATATAGATTCTCCTTATTGTTTTATTATTAATTAAGGAAGGCTGTATTTTGCAACTGTTTAACCTGAACAAGATTACCAGCAACAGTTTCATCAGCAAACTTAAATTGCTTGTGATAGAAGTATTGCATAAATGTTTTGGCTTTTCTTTCTTGTGTTCTTTCCTCTAAAATTTCAGGTAGCGCTTTCAAAACGCCTATAGCAACATCAAGAAGGTGTATAACCTGATTACACCAAGCAATCATATTTTTATTCTCACTTGCATTAAGTAGTAAATATTCATAGATTGAGATCAAATGCACTATTTGTACTGCACATGCATAAGGCTCATTAACTGAACAATTTGTTTTTTTGTATAATTTTGCTATTTTATCAAGCTCTTGATTTATTTTACTCATATTCATGTAATGCGCGGCCATATAGTGATTACGAAGTTGTACTTCCCAATTGCTAATTAGTTTCTGTTCATGTTCAGTTTGTCTAACGGCATCAGTATATGTCTGTGCTTCCGTAGCATCTGTTTTTGATATTGCTTTATAAGAACGAATCATCTCTATATCTTCTTGTAAATAAAGTTTGGCTCGCCAGTCATCTGGGGCATGCTTATGCGCTAGTAGCATAAGCTGATCTAGACTTGGCTGAGTAGTATGATCGAAAAGAGATGCATGCCTAAGCACAACTTCATGTTCTTTTAAAGCATCGTAATTTTCTAGGTGTTTTATTACATTGAATCCTTTGTAGCTGTCTATCTCCTTTGCTGCTTGTTTGTATGCATCATCATTGCTGTGGCTTACTCTATCAAAATGCTGCATGATTTCTTCAGCAAATTTGGCCCTTACATGACGTAACTTGCCAAGATTAAGGGTGTTAATAGAGGAAACTTCGATGTCTGCGAACTTTTTCATTGAGCATGCTCCTACATTTTTTAGCAACATGCTCTAAGACAGCCACACACTCAAAAAGGTTCATTTTTTCAGAAATTTTATCTAATCGCTTTTTACTGTTTGCCTATCCATGCTCAAACCATGTATACGCTCACATTGGTCAGCAGATGGCATATATGATATGTCTTGTAGTATTTTAATTACATCTATCCTGGGTAACTTTGCATGATCTCGTGTAGCTTGGGTAAATATAACCATATCACAGCCTGCTTCTAAAGCTTTAGTTATACCCTCTGACATATTGTCCCCATAACCTGAACCTTGCATAGAAATACAGTCACTTACAATAGTTCCTTGAAAACCAAGCTGTCCACGCAATATGTCCTGCAACCAAAATTTTGAAAAGCATGGCATATTCTTGTCAACATTAGGATAAAGCACATGCGCTGGCATAACGCCAGCTAATTCCTTAGCTAAAGCTTTATAAGGCAGAATATCATTTGACTCTAACTCCGCAATTGTCCGTTCATCAATCGCTTGTGCAAAATGTGAATCAACACTACACCCCCCATGCCCTGGAAAATGCTTGCCAACTGCTGCCACCCCATGAGACCTTAAACCAGCAATAAACGCTCTTGCACATGCAATTACCACTTCTGGATCACGCCCGTAAGATCTTTCATTAATAACATTGCTGACACCAAAATCTAAATCCAGAACGGGTGCAAAAGTTAGATCAACGTCACAATCCGTTAACTCTGCAGCTATTACCACTCCTGCGTCATGTATTTCTTTTAATGCATTTTCTTGATCCCGCTGATACATAGCTCCGAATTTTTCTGCGCTTATAGGACGGGTAAACTCGCTGTTAAAGCGCCAGACCCTACCACCCTCATGGTCTACTGCAAATAACAACTCCTTGCCAGCTATACCTCTTGCATTCTCTATAAGCGCTGATAGCTGTTGTTTACTCGTAAAATTTTTAGTAAACAGTACAACGCCCCCCACTAAAGGATGTTGCAAAATAGCATGCTCTGACGCAGATACCGTCGTGCCTTCCAAATCTATCCAAAGCGGGCCGTAATTCATTTAAATCTCCAAAAAAAAACCTATGTATCTTTGCGGCGAGTAGGTTATAATTCACCGTCTATGAGCAATGATACAACATTTCAAGGTTTAATAACCGCATTAGAACGATTTTGGCAACAACAGGGCTGCCTTATTCTCCAACCGTATGACATGGAAGTGGGGGCTGGAACCTTCCATCCCGATACCTTTCTCAGGGCTATTGGACCCGAGCCATGGAGAGCAGCTCATGTCCAAGCATCTAGAAGGCCAACTGATGGCAGGTATGGCGAACACCCAAATAGAAATCAACATTTCTTTCAATATCAGGTTGTTTTGAAGCCTTCGCCGGAGAACTTTCAAGAACTATATTTAGAGTCATTGGTAGCAATAGGCATAGATCCTGCCAAACATGATATTCGTTTTGTAGAAGACAACTGGGAAGGTCCTACACTTGGAGCATGGGGCTTGGGCTGGGAAGTATGGCTTGATGGCATGGAAATTACTCAGTTCACATACTTTCAGCAAGTAGGTGGTTTAGAGTGTAAGCCAACCATGGGCGAACTAGCATATGGAATCGAACGTATAGCTTTATACCTACAAGGTAAGCACCGCACTCAAGACTTAATATGGGCAATTGGCCCATATGGTGAAATTACTTACGGTGATGTATATCAGCAATCTGAAGTAGAGATGTCCAAATATAACTTTGAAATTGCAGATACTGATATGCTATTTAAGCACTTCGATCAATGGGAATCAGAAAGTAATAAAATGATAGCTGCACAGTTGCCTCTTCCCGCTTATGAAATGGTGCTTAAAGCTTCACATATTTTTAACTTACTAGATGCTAGACATGCAATTTCTGTAACAGAGCGTCAGCAATATATTCTACGGGTACGCAACTTAGCAAAACAGGTTGCTGAGTTGTATTATGCAAGTCGGGAAGCTCTAGGTTTCCCTCTGTTAAGTAGGGTCCCCGCATGAGCAAGACACAAGATTTTATAGTAGAGATAGGCACAGAAGAATTACCACCGAATGATTTAACCGCTTTAGGAACTAGTTTTGCTAAGTCTATAGCCGAACAATTATCCAGCTCGGAGATCAATCATGGAACAGTCATTCCTTATGTTACTCCTAGACGCCTTGCAGTTTATATCAAAGACTTAGAAGATGCCCAACCAGAGCAAAAAATAGAGAAGCGTGGTCCAGCATTATCTGCAGCGTATATGGAAGATGGCACACCAACTAAGGCGGCTGAAGGTTTTGCAAGTTCATGCGGCGTCACCGTGGAACAACTAACAACTTTAGAGACTGATAAGGGATCATGGCTATACTACGAATCAGTAAAGCCGGGTGGGAGTACTACAGATTTAATTCCTACAATAGTAACTAACGCCTTGTCACAACTACCAATAAAAAGAAATATGCGCTGGGGCACTGGAGAATTGTCATTTGTGCGGCCAGTGCACTGGGTTTTAATGCTATATGGTAAATCAGTAGTAAATGGAACTATATTGGGCATACAAGCCGATAGCATTACCTTTGGGCATCGTGTACACGCGCCATCACCTATAAAAATACCATCTGCAGATCAATATGCTGTCAAATTAGAAAAGGATGGCATGGTTATACCAGATTTCGCCAAGCGTAAAGAATATATACGTCAGCAGATTATGGATATAGCTGATAAAGAAGAAGCCGTAGCCATAATTGACCCAGAGCTATTAAATACTGTAACTGGTCTTATAGAACATCCTGTAGCTTTATTGGCTACTTTTGATGCAGATTTTTTAGAGGTTCCCAAAGAATGTTTGATTTCAGCGATGCAAGATCACCAAAAGTGCTTCGCCTTGTTAGATCAAGATAAAAAGTTATTACCAAAGTTTATTTTAATCAGCAATTTAACGAGTAATGACCCACCAACAGTAATTCGCGGAAATGAATTGGTTATGCACGCCCGTTTGGCAGATGCTGCATTTCATTACAATACAGATTTGCAAATGCCATTAGCTAAACGCGTAGATAAACTCAAAAATATAGTTTATCAAAAGCAACTTGGTACAATTTATGACAAAATACTACGCATAAAAAAATTAGCTAAACATATAGCAACGGAAGTAGGTGCAGATGAAAATACTGCTATGCGCGCCGCTGAATTATGTAAAGCAGATTTAGTAACCAATATGGTTTATGAGTTTCCTGAGCTACAAGGCACTATGGGATACTACTACGCATTGCATGACAATGAGTCTCAAGATGTGGCAGACGCTATTGTAGAACACTACAAACCTAAATTTGCGCAAGATAACCTACCAATAAGCTCAGCAGGTGTTGCGATAGCTATAGCCGATAGAGTTGATACCTTAGTTGGTATGTTTGGGATTGGAAAAGCCCCAACTGGAGAGAAAGACCCCTTTGCATTGCGCCGCCAAGCATTAGCACTATTACGTATTCTAGTAGATAAAGAGTTAGAGCTAGATCTATTACAATTATTTACCTTCGCTGCAGAGCAATATGGTAACAAGATCACAGATCCAAGTGAAGATTTACTGTTATTCTGTTTTGATCGCCTTAAAGCATGGTATCTAACGGAAGATGTGCCCGCAAAAGTATTTGCATCTGTTCTAGCAAATAAACCCTCTTCTCCAGCAGATTTTCATCGACGCATAATAGCTGTACTCGAATTTCAAAATCTGCCTGCAGCCACAAACTTAGCTGCTGCTAATAAACGAGTTCATAACATTTTACAAAAATCTGAGACTACTCAATTATCAGAAAATATAGACCCAGGGTTACTTGTAACTCCAGAAGAGCAGGCGCTATATAAAGAACTTCAACAGAAAAACGCTGAAATTATTCCTTTAATGGATCAAGCAAACTACTCAGCAATTTTACAAAGCTTAGCAAGCTTGCAAGCCCCTGTAGATAATTTTTTTGAACACGTAATGGTAAATGCTGAAGAACAAAATTTACGCAATAATCGTCTACAAATGTTACATAGTCTACGCAAGTTATTCCTACAAGTAGCGGATGTTTCTCTACTATGAAATTAATTATTTTAGACCGTGATGGTGTAATCAATAAGGAGTCGCGCGCATACATAAAATCTCCAAGCGAATGGCACCCTATTCCTGGTAGTTTAGAAGCTATAGGCAAGCTCACTTCTGCTGGATACACTATTTGTGTCGCCACAAATCAATCGGGCGTGGGTCGAAGATACTTTAGCGAGCAAGGCCTTTATGATATTCATGAGCGCATGTTAAACGAAATTAGCAAGCATGGCGGGAAAATTTTTAAAATTTATTACTGCCCACACTTGCCAACTGATATGTGTGATTGTCGTAAGCCCGCACCTGGTATGTTTGCCCAAATTGCCAAAGATTTAGAGTTAGAATTTGTAGACAATAAATTTGATCAAAGTATGCAAGTAATTTTTGTTGGTGATTCTAAATGTGATGTAGAATTGGGATTAAATACTGGCTGTAAATTCTATCTAACTGCTGGTTTTAATAGTGATGGGCAGGATACACTAAACAAACTTTCTCAGCAGCAAATACAAGCAATAACACAATGTACAGATCTACAAGAAGTAGTAGCTAAGGTTTTAGCATGAAGTGCTTAATCTGGGGATTGCGAATTTGTATGTTCTATATAGGGATAATTCCAGCAACTGTATTAATCTCTACACTAGGTTGGCTTTGCGCACCTCTCCCAGCAATTTATTGTTACTACATTATAACTAGCTGGTCACGTTTTTTTATTTGGTGGGCAAAGATCACCTGTGGATTGAAGTATAACGTGAAAGGCCAAGAAAACATACCAAAACAGCCCTGTGTAGTACTTTGCAATCACCAATCTACTTGGGAAACTATTTTTATGCAGGTTTTGTTACCTCCACAAAGCTGGGTATTAAAAAGAGAACTCTTATATATTCCGTTCTTTGGGTGGGGCTTAGCTTTAATCAAGCCAATCGCAATCAATAGAAGCAGTAGATCTGCTGTTACCGACACTCTTTCTAAAGGACAGCAAAGATTAAAAGAAGGAAGATATCTAGTCTTTTATCCAGAGGGCACTAGACTCTCTCCTGGAGCTGAAAAAAAATATAGTCGCACTGGTGCCGCCGTGGCAATTGCGGCAAAAGTAGCAACTCTACCTATCGCACATAATGCGGGAAACTTTTGGCCTAAAGGCCCAATAATAAAGCAGCCAGGGACTATAAGTATAACAATTGGTGAGCCAATTTATGCAGATAATCCTAGCATAATTACAGAAAAAGCAAAAACCTGGATTGACGCCACTAAAGCAAACATGAGCCCACCAGGTTAACATGAACACGAAAATAAAGTCTCTATATGTTTCTTTAGCAATGGCTTTTATTTTCTTTATCCCTAGCTATTATGCAGCAATACAATCAGACTCTTTAGTCGTTTGGTTTGATCTAGCTATTACTTTTGTTTATATTTTAACTCTTGTCGGATCAATTTATATAACCATATACAATAGACGCGAATATAGTATAAACAATTTGATACGATACTTTATTTTACTTATGATTATTTTAGCCATAACTCGCATTTATGATGTATTATCTAATCCCAAGCCACTGGGGGATATTTATTTTTCTGTAATACTCATGATTTTTTATGCGATTATTAACTTGGGTATGTGCGTATGGACTAAAAGTGAGGGTATACGCTTTAATAGCAAAACTACTATGATGCAATCAAGAATTTTTGCCATGAAGTTCTATTTAAAATTAGTAATTTTAGCGTCATTGCTTGGCAGCTACATTTTTAGCAAATACACCTGGCGCATGTATTTAGATGCTATAGCATGCATTATTTTTTCTACTATAGCTTTTTTTAACTACAAATCTTTAAAAATGTCGCAGGGATAAAGAATGCATATGTGTAATAAGTTAAAAGTATATTTGGCAGGACCTGATGTATTTTACCCCCAAGCGCAAGAGAGACTTAGCGATAAGCGAATACAATTGGAAAAGAGTAATTTGATTGCTTTTACCCCTCTTGATAATCAAGTTGATTTTAATAATAAACCTAAAGATAAAATCGCATTCGAAATTGCGCATAACAATGAAGCTATTATGCAGAGCTCAAATGTAATACTAGCAAACCTAGAGAATTGGCATCAATCCCCAAGTGCTGATGTTGGTACTGCATTTGAAATAGGTTTTATGAGCGCTAGATATGAGCGTAACCCTAATCAAGTGCTGATAATAGGGTATTACCCTAACGGTATACCAGATACATTTTCTAAACGTGTAATGGAAAAAATAGGCGTTAGTGAAAATCCTTCTAACGGGGACAGCGTATTTGATGCTATGGGTTATATGGTAGAAAACTTTGACCTAGAGGATAATCTTATGCTAATTAACGCTATTCATAAGTCTGGAGGACAGATTTATGCCAGCTATAGCGAAGCAGTAAGCAACATAGATACTCTTTGGCAACAGAAGCAAGAGAAGCTTGCAGGCGGGAAAATTCAAAACAACCATCCACCCTCTATATCAGGCTTTGCTCCTGCCCATATACTCTGTGGTGGTCTGTTTACCGGAGCTATCACCACAATAATACTGTTTTGTTTATTAAAAAGATTTTTTGTAAAAAAGAACATATCAGCGTAGCTGCTCTATCGATGAGCAAACCTTGGGTGTGTAGCATACCCATATTATTTAAAATTAACGCCCTTCCCTGGTTAGAATCTGCGGCAAATATTGCCGCAGAACTAAGTTTGCGTGTTAAACGTCAAGATTCTCCACTTTTAACGCATTTTCCTCAATAAAATCACGTCTACTCTCCACATTATCGCCCATTAATGTGGTAAATATACCATCTGCTGCCACCGCATCCTCAATTTTAACTTGCAAAAGACGTCTCACATTGGGATCCATAGTAGTTTCCCACAGCTGCTCTGGATTCATCTCACCCAAGCCCTTGTAGCGTTGGATCTGTTGTCCGCGCTTTGCTTCAGCCATTAACCACTCTAGAGCGTGTTTAAACTCGCTTACATGCAATTTACGCTCTCCTCGTGCAATATAGGCCCCAGTCTCTAACAATCCATCTAGTGTTTGACCCAGTGCAACCAAACCAAGGTATTCCGTGGTAGAGAAGAAATCCATAGGGAAGTTGTATTCAGTCTCCACGCCGTGAGCCAGAACATTAACTACGGGCAAGAAGGCCGCTCTTTCTTTGTTTTCTATCGCAACTACTTTAAACTCTTGGCTACCAGTAGAAGTTCTATCATCAACTATCTGTTGCAGCTTCTGAGCCCACTCTTCCATGTATGCTTTATTCTGTAGGTTCTCCACACTAAGAGATGGAGCATAAATCATTGCTTCCAAAATCTCGTGGGGATAACGCCGCGATAAGCGGTGAATTGTATTCATCTGGAAGCGATATTGATCAACAATAATTGCTAACTGATTACCACTAATTCCTGGTGCAGTTGAGTTAACATGTAACGTAGCACCCTCTAAGGCTATATGGGTCAAAAAGTCTTCTAAGGCTTTATCATCCTTAACGTAATTAACCTGCTTGCCTTTTTGAATCCTATATAGTGGTGGCTGAGCTATAAATATATGCCCTTGCTCTATAATCTCTGGCATTTGACGATAAAAAAACGTAAGCAGCAAAGTTCTGATATGTGAGCCGTCAACATCCGCATCCGTCATAATGATAATAGAATGATATCTAAGCTTACTTGGGTCATACTCTTCACGGCCGATACCAGTGCCTAACGCCGTTATGAGGGTGCCAACCTCTGCACTTTGCAACATCTTATCAAACCTGGCCTTTTCAACGTTTAAAATTTTACCTTTTAATGGCAAAATCGCCTGAGTGCGCCTGTCCCGCGCCTGTTTTGCAGATCCTCCTGCAGAATCACCCTCTACCAGGTATAATTCTGATAAAGCAGGGTCCTTCTCTTGGCAATCTGCAAGTTTTCCAGGTAATCCAGCAATATCTAACACGTTTTTACGCCTGGTCATCTCGCGCGCTTTACGCGCCGCTTCCCGAGCTCTAGCTGCATCAACGATCTTTGCTGCAATTGCCTTAGCACTAGCAGGTTTTTCTTGCAAATATTCCTGCAGATATTGATTTACTAGTGTCTCTACAACGGGTTTTACATCTGAGGAAACCAATTTGTCTTTAGTTTGTGAAGAAAACTTAGGATCCGGCACTTTAACTGATAAAACTGCAGTCATCCCCTCTCTTGCATCGTCACCACTAATTGCAACCTTTGATTTTTTAGCCAAGCCCTCGCTATCTATGTATGAGTTTAGAGAGCGGGTAAGAGCGCCCCTAAAGCCGGCCATATGGGTTCCACCGTCACGTTGAGGAATATTATTGGTATAGCAGAACATATTTTCTTGATAGCTATCATTCCACTGCATTGCTAGTTCTACAGCAATTCCGTCTTGTTCAGAGTTTAAATACACTATATCTTCATTAACTACATCTTTGTTCTTATTTAAGTGCTTTACGAACTCTCTAAGCCCCCCTTCATACTGGAAAACGTCCTCTTTACCACCAAAACGCTCATCATACAGTAGTATTTTCACCCCGGAGTTCAAGAAAGACAGTTCTCTTAAGCGCTTAGCCAAGACATCATAACTAAAGGTCGTTTGGCTAAAGATAGTGGCACATGGCTTAAAAGTTATCTCTGTACCCCGCCCCTCTGCAGGTCCTGTTTCTTTAAGGGGAGCCAATGGCTCACCAAGCCTATAATCTTGCTCATAGACCTTGCCATCGCGTCTAATAGTTATATGTAGCTTCTCTGAAAGGGCGTTTACTACAGAAACACCCACACCATGCAAGCCGCCAGAAACCTTGTAAGAATTTGCATCAAATTTACCTCCAGCATGCAAAACAGTCATTATGACCTCTGCTGCTGATCTGCCCTCCTCGGGGTGCATGTCTACAGGTATACCGCGACCATTATCGCGAACAGTCAAACCACCATTAGCCCTTATAATAACTACAATCTCAGAGCAATAACCTGCTAAAGCTTCATCAACTGCGTTATCTACCACCTCAAAGACCATGTGGTGCAAACCCGTGCCATCATCGGTATCACCGATATACATTCCTGGACGCTTGCGTACTGCATCCAGCCCTTTAAGTACCTTAATACTCGATGAGTCATACTCTTGGTTTGCTTCTATTGCCATATCTTCATACTCGTTCAAAAATCTCCCCCTGTTCCACATGGAACACATTTGTTGTAAAACCCTCTGTACTGCGACAAAGAGAACTCTCCTCTATGCCAGTAACAAATGCTTGGCACCCTAACCTAGAAATTGCAGACACCAAGGTTTTACAGTTACTATGATCCAACTCTGCATGCAAATCATCTATTAAAAACAATGCCTTCTTTGGATTAGAAAGCATCTCTGTACGTGCTAACAACATTGCACACACAAAAACTTTAATCTGCCCGCGTGACAGAACCTCTTTTACAGGCCGGTCATCAACTAAAATTACAACATCTCCACGATGTGGCCCACAGCTTGTGTGACCACTTATGCTATCAATAGTGGCATTATCTAATAAATGCGCCGCCAAACCTCGCTGGACATCCCAGCCGCTCGCATACTGCACAGACACCCTATCTAAACCCAACATTTGTTGGAGTTGTGGCACCAAAACTACCGCAAGTCTTTCAATATATGCTCTTCGTGCTGTATCAACCAGCATGGCATACTTTATAAAAGCCTCGTCCCATACACTGTCTGGAGCCCTTCTTTGCTTTAGGCTTGCATTGCGCTGTGCTAGCGCACGTTGCAAGCCGCGCCAGTTGAGCAAAAAGTCTTGTTCCACGTGGAACAAACCCCAATCTACAAAACGGCGCCTATACAATGGGCCGCCCTCAACAACTAAGTGACTATGTATATCAATAACCTGAACAGGTAAAGACTTTGTCAGCTCAGAAATAGACTTTTCATTTTTTTCACCAAGTCTATAGGTGTTTTGGCCATTCAACCTTTTTTCAACAGCCAACCAGGTAGTAGAGTCTTTACCACTTGGGCCATTTCCCAACATGCCTCTCACCAAACACCACTGCTCACCAAACGTAATCAACTGCTGTATAGCCTGGGCTCTAAAAGACTTTCCAACCCCAAGAAGATTAACCGCCTCCAGGATGCTGGTCTTTCCGCTACCATTTTGCCCGCAAAACAAATTAAAACCAGGGCCCAAACACAGTTCTTTGGTTTTTAAATTACGAATATTAGTGACATCTAAACAAAGCAACCCATGTTTCATAAAGCTAACATAACAGACATAAAAAAACAGCGAAATTATTAAGAAATTTTACCAAATTCAGGGTTTTTAGGCAATTTACAAGAGCAAATCAAACCAACAGGGCCCCAAAACAACCCGGGCAAAATGAAGCAAAAATCGCCCAAAAGACGCTAAAAAACAGCAAAAGAAGGCAAAAGCGTAAAAAACCTCAACTACCACAAGGGGCAAAAACCAACTTATCCCTTTAGCTGTTTGCTCGGACAAACACCCCCCGTGAGCGCCTGAACATCCTCAGAACTCAACTGCACCAAAGCCATAGCAGCAAAAGGGTTTATCAGGGTAGGAGATTCTGGAACCGCTTGTGCGAAAGTTGGTAAGAAAGGAGGGGCAAAGCTCCCCCCAGATGGCAGAGCATGCAGCAGCCCCCCTTCTTCTGTATTATGACCCACATCATTTGAGTGGGTAGGCTCATGGACAACATCCAGGGACTCCAAGCTAGAACTACCTGGCAGGCCCCCAGAATCCTCATTGACACCCAAACACGCCCCTTCTGGGCTAGCACTCTGCGGGGGCGTAATACTTGGCACATGCTGCGATAAAAGCTCATTTGCAGTTACAGCGAATAATACAGAAGAAATATATACTCCTTCCTCATTTTTTTTTGCAAAAATATCCGCAACTATTTTTTCATCAAGAATAGATTCGCATAAAGCTATAAAGAATTTATAAGCAAATTTTTCCTTCCTCCAACTACCTTCCGCAACTTTAATAAACTCTTGTACTATGGTAAATGCACACTGTAGATCCCACTTTGACTTACAAACATCAGTTATAGAAATTTTTAAATTGTGAGCAGTTTGTACAACCTGATGCTGACTAGATAAAAAACTGGCAAAAAAACTGTAAGTTTGACTGCCTGACATGCCTCCGTTCTCTTGTATAATTTTATCTAGTAGAGAAATAGACTCCTCTACATATATACGACCATTATCCTTATCTAAAAAAAGAGAAAGCAAAGAATTGAAAATTCTTTTGATATATTCTGATATATCACTAGCAGGAGAGAGCATAAAATTTCCTTTTTTATACTGGAAATTTTATGATAACCACAAACATCTAATCAATCAAGTTCGAATTGGCATCAACACATATGCTCCCCGAGCATTTTCTCCCACCTCTTCTATCAGTGTGCTTTTATTGGCGTCACTCATAGTAAAACGCACCAACTCTGACTGCGCCACAGTCAAAAAATCAATGAGATACCGAACATTAAAGCCGACCTCTAGTTCCTGCCCAGCATAATCAACCTCTAGATACTCCTCTACCTCATCCTGCTCAGGGTTACTTGCAAGAACCATTAAACTTGCTGGTGACATTCGCAACCTTACTCCGCGAAACTTCTCACTAAAAACTGCTGCTGCTCGATGAAACGCCTCTTTAAGATGCTCTCGATTTCCTATTACAACTTTATCCCCGCCTCGTGGAATAACACGCTCATAATCAGGGAATTTACCATCTAGCAACTTGGAGGTTACAGTAATACCCCCACCTTGAACTTGAATATGGTTGGCAACTATGGAAATTGATAAGTCTGCATCGCCTTCATCCAACATGCGCATAATTTCCAAAATTCCTTTGCGGGGAATAATTACTCTTACTTGAGACTCTAGAGATTGCTGTAAATCAACATAATTCATTGCCAGCCTATGCCCGTCCGCAGCAACTGAATACAAACGTCCATTCTTCAGTTCCAAAAGCATACCATTGAGAAAATATCTCACATCCTGATCTGCCATTGCAAAAGAAGTTCTTGCCACCAACCAGCGAAAATTATTTTTAGATATACTAAATCGGCACGCAACATCTGCATTACTGATATTCTGCACATCCGGAAACTGGCTAGCTGGCAATGTAGCCAAACTAAACTTGCTTCTTCCCGAAGTAATAATAACTTTATCCTCTTGAGTTGATAAAGTTATTTCAGCACCATCGGGTAGCGCTTTAGATATTTCATGCAACTTGCGAAAAGGTACGGTTGTTTCACCTACAGCAGATACTTCAGCCAAAGGCTCAGACGCAACCACCTCAACCTCTTGATCAGTAGCCACAATTTCTAACATTGTTTCTTTAACGCGTAACAACACATTTGCCAAAATTGCACTATGCTGTTGGCGACGCTCCACCACCCCCGAAGCAACTCTCAACAACTTCAATAAAGTAGAACGTAAAATTGAAAACCTCAATTGAATAACCTATGTGGACAACATCCGTAACAAGTTAGAAAAATCTTCCGCGATATCTGCTGTGGAAGCCCTTAACTGCTTTATTTGCTTACAGGCATGCAAGACCGTGGTATGATCTCGCCCCCCAAAAGCATCTCCTATTTCAGGAAGGCTATGGTTTGTCAGTTCTTTGCAAAGCGCCATAGCAACTTGGCGAGGACGAGCAACGGAACGACTGCGGCGCTTAGACAATAAATCAGCAACTTTTACTTTATAATATTCGGCTACAGTACGCATAATATTATCTATAGATACTAATTTTTCTTGCACCGCCAAGAGATCTTTTAAAGCTTCTTGCACAAACTCTAGAGTAATAGCACTGCCAGTAAAGTGTGCATTTGCAATCACTCGTTTCAACGCACCTTCTAGCTCCCTTACATTAGAGCGGATACGTTTAGCAATAAAAAAAGCCACTTCATGAGGTAGCTCCACCCCACTCTGCTCCGCCTTATTAATTAAAATAGCCACCCTAGTTTCTAGCTCAGGTGGTTGCACTGCAACTGTAAGCCCAGATCCAAAGCGTGACTTTAACCGCTCTTCTATGCCATTTATTTCTTTCGGGTAACGATCTGACGTTATAATGATTTGCTGCTGACCCTCTAGCAAGGCGTTGAACGTGTGAAAAAACTCTTCTTGCGAGCGCTCCTTACCCGCAAAAAACTGAATATCATCAATTAACAACGCATCTACAGAACGATAAAAACGCTTAAATTCATTAATGGCATTGCTTTGTAGCGCTTTAACCATATCTGCAACAAATCTTTCAGAGTGTAGATATACCACCCTTGCATTCTGTTTACTCTTGCAAATTAAATTTCCTATAGCATGCATAAGGTGAGTCTTACCCAGGCCAACCCCCCCATACATAAACAAAGGGTTATAAGCAGCCCCGGGATTTTCTGCTACTTGCATGGCCGCGGCTTTAGCCAGTTGGTTTGATTTACCTTCAACAAAATTATCAAAGGTAAAGTTAACATTCAAATTACTTTGATGAGCAACAACCGGAGTGGCATCCTGTACCTTCTCTTTCTCATGAGCACCATTAATAAGCGAGCCTACATTCCCAACCTCTAAGACTACCCCAACCTCTCCACAGCTAACCTCACGTACAGTCTGTTGTATTAAGGGCAAAAACTGCCGCCTAATCTCATCTAACACGTATTGATTAGGAGCAAACACCACAAGCCCACCCTGGCTCTGCTCGGCCTGTAAGGGGCTTATCCATTGGCTAAACTGCTGTTGTGGAACCAGTTCACGCAATTGTTGTTGGCATTTCTGCCATAAAGACAGCTCTACTGCCTCTTGAATAGAAACGGTAACGACACTTCTCCTTAAACTCGACGAAAAGTTATCTAAATTTATGACAAGTTATCCACAGTTTTATGTTAACTTGTTGTTGAAAGCACACAAGATGCCCTGTGGAAAAAGTCTACTGTTATTCACATGTAAAATGCAATAAGAACATACCCACAAATTATACACAAGGCAAAACAAGACATACCCCCATGGCACAGTTTTTGTAACCCCTTGATTTTAAAACTAAAAAACACGTTACCCACACCCAGATCTTTGCCTAATAATAACTATCAGATCTAAATAAGAAAATATTTTTTATTATTATTGAGATAAAAAAACAAGCTATTAACCTTAGGTAGTGATCAGGTCTGTTTGTTCTTGCAGGATCAAACTTGTGTATAAACTATGACTTAATGTTGGCAAAAAGGTGGATAAGTATGCAGGTTATCCACAGAAAGAGTGGATATACATTTATCCACAACTTACACACGGACTAAATCAGTAATTACCAACATGGGCAACACTCAAACAACCACCTGTTAAAAAAGAGAAAAGAAGGCTTACCCACAGGTGCTGACTGTACTAATAATAACTATAGATCTTTAAGAAAAGAAATATTTTTTTTAATTAATAATTCATCTAATCCCATATTTGACAGGTAACTTCTAATTAGGTAAAGTGAGCCACCCACCAATCAAGGTGGGTGTGTTTGTTAACTAATTTGTTAGAGGGTCTAATGAAAAGAACTTACCAACCCAGCAAGAGATACCGTAAAAAAACTCACGGTTTCAGAGCGCGCATGAAGACCAATGGCGGTCGTGCTGTTATTAATGCACGTCGCAGAAAAGGGCGGAAGAGACTATCAGCTTAGCAGGCTTTTCTTTTGGTCCTAGCAAAAGAATTGGCGATAGAGCTGGGTACAGCCGTGTTTTTGAAAAAATAAAGTATGCTAGGAAAAATGCATATTTTTCAACCTTCGCTCGTCCTAGTGGCGAGAGAGGGGCGCGATTAGGGATAGTTGTTGCAAAGAAAAATGTACGTTTGGCTGTATCAAGAAACAGAATAAAGAGAATTATTCGTGAGTCCTTTCGGCGCCAACAATCCAGGCTTGCCGGGTACGACTTGGTGGTAGTGGTAAAAAAGAGTTTTTCTAAAGCCCCACAGGACTTTTTTTCTGGATTGAATTTATCTTCGTAATATTTTAGGAAGAGTAAACCATGCGCTTCATTTTATTGTTGGTTATAAACTTATACACCTGGGCTTTGAGCCGACTTTTCGGAGAGTGTTGTAGGTTTTACCCATCATGTTCAGTGTATGCGAAGCAAGCAATTAATAAATTTGGGGCCGCACGTGGTGGGTGGATGACGTTAACTCGAATAATCCGTTGTCATCCATGGTGTTGCGGTGGTTATGATCCAGTACCATAAGGCAGATTAATGGGTAAGCAGAATTTAAGATTTCTATTTTTGGGGGCTATATGCATAGTTTCTATTTTTTTGTATGGAAGTTGGCAAGAAGAGCATTCGGTAGTTGATGTCAAAGAACAAAAGCGCGAGACAAAAGGTCAGGAAAATACAACATCATTAGCAAGCGATCTGCCAGCGTCTGCACCCAAGGTTGAAAATACAAAAAAGACTGACTTGTTTCCTGTGAGTGAAAGGGATGAATCTAGAATAATCACAGTAAACACAGATGAGTTTAATTTACAAATAGATGCGTACGGCGGGGATATAATTTTCCTTGACCTGCCTCAGTATCCACAAAATATGCAAAACCAAGATCAAGGTTTTGTGTTGCTAGACGAGTCACCTCAACGTTATTACATTGTGCAAACGGGCTTGCTTAATATTGATGGGCCGGATTCAAGAGAGCAGGGAAGATCTCTTTACTCTTTCGCTAGCAACCATGTAACTATGCATGAAGATGAAAGCATTTTAAATGTAGATTTAAATTATAAAACCTCAGGTGGTGTAAATATTACCAAGCGCTATATTTTTGTAAGAGATAGTTACGTTATAACAATTCAGTACATAATAGAAAATAATAGTAGTAGCGAGTATTTGCCTAGCCCATATGGAAGAATAAAAAGAAATGAGCCTGAAAGTAAGAGTGGGGGTATGTTTGGTGCGATGCGACACTATACCGGGGCTGCAATTAACACACCAGAAAAACGTTATCAAAAACTTCCTTTCTCTGATATGACAAAAAAACCATTTAAGGAAGAAGTTGTTGGTGGTTGGGCTGCTATGGTTGAGCATTATTTTGTAAGTGCCCTGATACCATCGAGTGATGCAATAAACTTTTTTCAAACAGAGGTTTTTAAAGATAATCGGTATGGAATAGGCTTTGTTAGCAATCCCAGCACTGTTGCACCAAACTCTACAGAAACCTTGGAAGTCAGGGTGTACGCTGGGCCAGAAATTGCTCAAAGTTTAAAACAAGTTGCACCTGGATTAGAGTTGACCATTGACTATGGAGTCTTTTGGTTTTTGTGCCAGCCTATATTCTGGTTGCTAAAAACCATTTTTGGCATCTTTGGTAACTGGGGTGTAGCTATTATTTTAACCACCGTGGTTATTAAAGCAGCCTTTTATAGGTTCTCTGCATCAAGCTATAAGTCCATGGGTAACATGCGCAAACTCCAGCCTAAAATAGAGGCGCTTAAAGAGCGCTATGGTGATGATCGTCAAAGATTTAGCCAGGCTATGATGGAGCTATATAAGAAAGAAAAGGTAAACCCTTTGGGTGGGTGTTTGCCAATTCTAATTCAAATCCCAGTGTTTATTGCACTCTACTATGTGCTGCTAGAAGCTGTGCAGTTGCGTCAAGCCCCATTTGTATTATGGATACACGATTTGTCTGCTCCGGATCCTTACTATGTTTTACCCATAATTATGGGGGTAAGTATGTTGGTGCAACAGCGTCTAAATCCAACTCCTCCTGATCCTGTGCAGGCAAAGGTTATGATGTTAATGCCAGTGTTTTTCACTTTCCTTTTCTTACAATTCCCATCTGGATTGGTTTTGTACTGGGTAGTGAATAATTTGTTATCAATTTTGCAACAATGGACTATCACACGCAGAATTGCTCAAGTAAAAAAATGAGTGACACCATTGCTGCGATAGCAACGCCATCAGGCCGCGGTGGCGTTGGAATTATAAGGGTATCTGGACCTAAGGCAGCAGATGTTGGGCTAAAGTTAACAACAAAAAAAATATTAAACCCGCGTGTCGCGGATTTTGCTAGGTTTTATTCTGCATCTGCAGAAACGATTGATTCCGGTATAATTATTTTTTTTCCAAACCCTAGGTCATTTACTGGCGAAGATGTTGTAGAAATACAAGCTCATGGTAGCCCTGTGGTTTTAGATATGTTGCTAGGTAGAGCGATAGAGCTTGGTGCGCGTCTTGCTCGTCCAGGCGAGTTTAGCGAGCGTGCTTTTCTCAATGACAAAATTGATTTGGTACAAGCAGAAGCTATAGCTGACTTGATTGCTTCTGGAACCGAACAGGCTGCCGTTGCCGCACAAAGATCCTTGCAGGGAGATTTTTCTAATCTAATTGATGTAATGGTAAAAGAACTGGTAGGTCTGCGAACTTATGTAGAGGCTGCTCTCGACTTTCCAGATGAAGAGATAGATTTTTTATCAGATAGCGGGGTGCTTGATAAAATTAATAGGGTCTATAAGCAGTTGCTTGGAGTGGAAAAACAAGCGCGGCAGGGGGTTCTTTTATCAGAGGGTGTTAACTTAGCTATTATTGGCAAGCCTAATGTGGGTAAGTCTACATTGCTTAATGCTCTTGCTGGGGATGAACTTGCTATTGTTACGCCTATAGCTGGTACAACCCGTGATGTTATTAAGACGGAGCTACATATTGATGGTTTGCGGTTTAATATCGCGGATACCGCAGGTTTGCGAGAAACTAACGATGTTGTTGAGAGGGCCGGTATAGATAAAGCGCACAAAGAGCTGGCCTTGGCAGATTTGGTTTTGTTGGTGCTTGACGCATCGTTACATGAGGGCGATGACTTTTACAAAGATTATCCGGGTGTTTTAAATAAAAAGTTGATAGTTGTGCGTAACAAAACAGATTTGACTTCGGATGATGTTGGTGTAGTTGATTGTGGTGAGCATACTGCTGTCAACATAAGTGCTGCTGATGGTGGGGGTGTTGATGCATTACGTTCTGCAATAAAAAAATCTGTCGGCCATGTTACAGATGTTAGCAACTTTATTGCGCGTAGAAGGCATTTAACAGCTGTTGATTTTGCGCGCCAACATGTTAAACAAGCTATAGACGGAATTAGTGTTGGTGTTGGTGGTGAGATGCTTGCAGAAGAGCTGCGGCTAGCACAAAACTATTTGCAAGAGATTACAGGACGGTTTAGTTCTGATGACTTGTTGGGTAAAATATTTTCAGAGTTTTGTATAGGTAAATAAGATGCGTTATCCAATAGAGTATGATGTTTTGGTGGTGGGTGGTGGTCATGCTGGTACAGAGGCGGCTTTGGCTGCGGCACGCTCTGGTGCCAAAACTTTGTTATTAACCCACAATATCGAGACTATAGGACAAATGTCTTGTAACCCTGCTATCGGTGGTATAGGCAAAGGGCATCTCGTTAAAGAAATAGATGCAATGGGCGGGGTTATGGCGCGGGCCATTGATCATGCCGGCATACACTTTCGTACGCTAAATGCTAGCAAGGGTCCTGCGGTGCGCGCTACTAGGGCACAAGCAGATAGGGCTTTGTATCGCCAATATATACTCAACGCTGTAGAGAACCAAGAAAATTTAAGTGTTTTTCAGCAAGGGGTGGATGATTTAATTGTTGCTGGTGGTCGTGTTGCTGGGGTTAAAACTAATCATGGGCTGCAGTTTTTTGCAAAAACCGTGGTGTTAACTGCGGGGACATTTTTGAATGGAAAGATCCACGTTGGTGATAAAAACTCACAGGGAGGGCGTGCTGGAGATCAACCGTCAATATCTTTAGCAAAACGTATGCGAGAGTTACCATTTAGAGTGAATCGCTTAAAAACCGGAACTCCTCCTAGGATAGATGGTAAAACAATAGATTACACTGTTTTAACTCCGCAACCGGGGGATGAACCATGTCCGGTGTTTTCTTTTGTGGGAAGTGTGGGTGAGCATCCACAACAAGTACGCTGTCATATAGCTCACACGAATGAAAAAACTCATGACATAATCAGGCAACACCTGCATCGTTCGGCAATGTATGGGGGGATGATTGAGGGGGTGGGCCCGAGGTATTGTCCTTCGATAGAAGATAAGGTGGTGCGCTTCTCAGAAAAAAACTCTCATCAGATTTTTATTGAACCTGAAGGGTTGGGGGTAAATGAAGTATATCCAAATGGTATTTCAACAAGCTTACCGTTTGATGTGCAAATTCAATTGGTTAGATCAATTCGGGGTCTTGAGAATTCCCATATAACCAGAGCCGGTTATGCAATAGAGTATGATTTTTTTGATCCTAGAGACTTACATGCTACCTTAGAAACTAAAATAATAGAGGGGCTATTTTTTGCAGGACAAATAAATGGTACAACGGGATATGAAGAGGCCGCAGCACAAGGGTTGATTGCTGGTATAAATGCCGCTCAAAAGTCTTCTGGAAAATCTGGCTGGTATCCATCTAGAGAAGAGGCGTATATTGGGGTGTTGATAGACGATTTAATTACTAATGGTACTGCAGAGCCTTATAGAATGTTCACTTCTCGTGCAGAGTATAGATTGATTTTACGCGAGGATAATGCGGATCTTCGGCTTACCCCTAAAGCTCACGAGCTAGGATTGATTGATGAAGAGCGCTGGAGATTATTTTCTGACAAGAAAAAATCCATTCAGGAGAAAACCTTAGAGTTCAGTAAAAAGTATGTTTATCCTGGCTCTACAGCAGCAAACAATTTGCATGAAAAACTAGGTATTAAATTAGAGCGTGAGTACAGTAAGCTAGACTTGTTGAAGCGGCCAGAGATATCCTACAGCGATTTAGATACTGTAGTGGATGAGAAGATCGCCCAGCAAGTAGAGATCCAGGCAAAATATGAGGGGTATATTAAGCGTCAAGCAGTGGAAATTGCCAAGCTGAAAAAAAGCGACGCCACATTAATTCCGAAAGGCTTGGATTATAGTTCAATCTCCGGTTTAAGCTCAGAGATAGTAGAGAAACTCTCTAGCGTCATACCAGACACAATAGGCCAGGCCACGCGTATTTCTGGTGTTACACCCGCTGCAATTTCACTTCTGCTTATGCATATCAAGAAAACATATGCAAGATAAATATCGCGCATATTCAGAGTTATTGATTAAATGGGGTGGGGTTTTTAATCTAACTGCAGCTCGTACAGTTGAGCAAATTATGACCGAGCATGTCCAAGATAGCCTCTCCTTATTGCCTTTTCTAACTAATGTGACTTCTGTGCTTGATGTGGGAACAGGTGCTGGTTTGCCTGGGATACCGCTGTCTATAGCAAGAGAAGATGTACAGTTTAAATTGTTAGATAGTAGACAAAAAAAAATAAATTTTGTGCAACATGTGGTAACTTCGTTACAATTACCTAATGTTCAACCAATATGTTCTAGGGTAGAGACGTTGTCGCTATCAGATAGGGTTGATATGGTAGTAAGTAGGGCGTTTGCTAGTTTATATGATTTTACATCCGTAATAGACGGTTTGTGTGATGATAATACGCAAATAATAGCCATGAAGGGTAGAGTAGAACAGGCCAAAGTTGAAGCGGAACAGTTACCAAGGGGTTTTAAGTTGTTAAACATAGAAAAGGTGGTTGTTCCTGGTGTTGCCAAGGAAAGGTGTTTAGTATTTTTGGCCAAGCAAGAGGATATTTACAAGTGAGCAAAATTATTGCGATTGCCAACCAAAAGGGTGGGGTGGGAAAAACTACCACCTGTGTTAATTTGGCTGCTTCTTTAGCAGAAAAGAAGCGGGTTTTGCTTGTGGACCTAGATCCACAGGGAAATGCAACCATGGGTAGTGGGGTCAATAAGGCAGAGTTAGATTACACAGCTAACGATGTTTTGTTGGGTGAGGCATCTATAGAAGATGCCATTGTTCATGGAACTCCTGGCGGATATGATTTATTACCAGGCAATAGCGATTTGACAGCTGCTGAAGTAACTCTAATTAATGAAAAACGCAGAGAGCAGAAGTTAAAGCTAGCTATACAGGAAGTGTCTACAAATTACGATTTTATATTGCTGGATTGCCCACCAGCAATCAACATGCTTACACTAAATGGCTTAGTGGCTGCAGACTCATTACTTATCCCAATGCAATGTGAGTATTATGCCCTGGAAGGCTTATCTGCATTATTGAAAACTATGGAAGAGTTAAAAGCCACGTTAAACCCTAGTTTGCATATAGAGGGAATTTTGCAAACAATGTATGACCCACGCAATAGATTGGCGCAGGATGTAGCGAAGCAACTTAAACAGCACTTTCCTAAGAAAGTTTTTAAGACTGTTATCCCTAGAAATGTACGTCTTGCTGAAGCGCCAAGTCATGGCGTACCGGTGTTGTTATATGATAAGGCATCACGAGGCTCTACTGCATATCTAGCCTTAGCTGGGGAAGTAATAAAATTGCACAACAAATCTAAAAAGGATGCAAAGAAATGGCAAACAGAAAGCGCGGTTTAAGCAAAGGTTTAGATGCCCTATTAGCAGACAATCTTGATGTTAAAGAGATACCTGGCAAAAGTTCTGAAGTACAGCTTAGCGCGGGCTTTGTAGAAATAAATGTAAAGCAATTGCGTCCAGGAAGGTTTCAACCACGTAGAACTATAAACGATGCTGAGCTTGAAACATTAGCAAACTCTATCAAGGAGCAGGGAATCCTTCAGCCTATTGTTGTAAGAAATGATGGTAAAGATGAAGGTTATGAAATTATTGCTGGTGAGCGGCGTTGGCGTGCTGCACAACTGGCTGGTTTTAGCCAGGTGCCGGTAATAGTTAAAGAGGTTAATGATGAGGCTGCTCTTGCAATTGCGTTGATTGAGAATATTCAGCGCGAAAACCTAAACCCACTAGAAGAGGCTATTGCCCTTTCACGTCTGGGCGAAGAATTTGGCTTGTCACATGCCGAGATTGCCAATGCTGTGGGGAAGTCAAGAACAACAGTAACTAATTTGCTGAGGGTTCTTAACTTGCAACCAGATGTACAGACTATGTTAGAGCGCGGTCAAATAGAGCTTGGGCACGCTAAGGTTTTGCTTGGTTTGCAGGGCATACAACAGTCAATGGTTGCAAAAGCCGTGGTGGCCAAAAAACTTTCCGTTAGAGAAACCGAGCATTTAGTCGAAAGAACATTGACTGTAGCTGCTGGAAATAAAGTAAAAAAATTAGCACAGGATCCCGATATACGCCGCTTAGAGAAACGTTTAAGTGATACTATTGGCAGTCCCGTGCAGATTTTGCAAAATGCTAAAGGCAAGGGTAAGTTGCAGATAAAGTACAACAGTCTTGATCAGCTAGATGGGATTCTTGCTAAATTAATTCAAGAATAAATATAATAGTTACTTAGTGAGTATATTACTTGGTATTTTAGCTAGTGCATTACCAAACCTTTTGTATAGAAAGGTTTATTATCAATTTGGCGTGCACACTCCTCAAAAGATAGTAAAATATTTATATGTGGGAGCGATTATTAAATATGTGGGCATGGTTTTACTAGCCGCATCTTTTTTGCAGCTTCCTAACTTGAATGTAAGTAAGTTTTGTATTGCGCTTTTGTGTGCAGAGTGCGTTAGGTGTTTTTTTCTTTGGCTTAAACTTTGGAAGTCAGCAAAATGAGTGTTGGAGTTTCGCCCGCAGAATATATTAACCACCACTTGACCCACTTAACTGTTGGGAGTGGGTTTTGGGCTATACATCTAGATACAATAATTATCTCATGGATTTTGGGCTTGTTTTTTTTGGGTCTATTTTATTTTATTGCCAAGCAAGCTACCGCCGGTGTGCCCTCAGGCTTACAAAATTTTGCTGAGATGATGTTAGAGTTTGCTCAAAGACAGGTGCATGATACATATCATGGCAAAAGTAAACTAATAGCACCTCTTGCTCTAACTATTTTCATCTGGGTTTTTTTAATGAATTTTATGGATTTAATTCCTGTAGACTTGCTACCGTGGTTAGTAAGTTTAGTGGGAGTGAATTATCTAAGAGCGGTTCCTACAGCAGATCCTAATGCGACATTAGGGATGTCTTTATCTGTATTTATACTAATAATTTTATTTAATGTACGGTCAAAAGGTTTAAAAGGTTTTATATATGAACTAACCTGTAGACCATTTGGTCCATGGCTACTCCCGCTTAACTTTATACTAAAGGTTGTAGAAGAGTTGGCCAAGCCCCTATCTCTAGGTTTACGGCTATTTGGTAACCTGTATGCAGGGGAGTTAATTTTTATTTTAATTGCACTACTACCCTGGTGGATTCAGTGGCCGTTTGGGGGTGCTTGGGCAATTTTTCATATCTTAATAATTACAATTCAAGCTTTTGTTTTTATGATGTTAACAATAGTATATTTAAGTCTAGCAGAGGAGTCGCATTAATGAATTTAGAGTCACAATTGCAAATTGCTCAAATGGTTGCGAGCGTGCAAAACACCACATTAATAGCAGTAGCGTTTTTGATTGGCATAGGCGCTTTGGGTACAGCTTTAGGCTTTGCCATTTTGGGTGGTAAGTTTTTAGAGGGGGCTGCACGCCAACCTGAGATGACAGCCCAGCTACAGGTTAAGTTATTTATCATAGCTGGTCTTTTAGATGCTGTGACTATGATAGGTGTGGCAATAGCGTTACTATTTACATTTGCCAATCCATTCATGGGTAACTTGGTACAGTTTTTGCCAGAAATTGCAGGGTAACTAGATGCATATAAATGCAACCTTATTGGGGCAAATGATCACATTTGCCATCTTTGTTTGGTTTACAATGAAGGTGGTTTGGCCAATTTTATTCTCCCAATTAGAAGAGCGAAAGAAAACTATTGCTGATGGGCTTGCTGCTGCAGAAGAGGGCCGTAATATTTTAGCGAATGCCGAGGCTGAGGCTAAGAAAAAAATATCAGATGCTAGACAGCACTGTTACAAGATATTAGAGCAGGCAGATGCCGAGGCTGGCGTTATTCTTGAGGATGCTCGTTCTCAGGCGCGTAAAGAGCGAGATGAGATAATAGAGTCTGGCCATCAAGCAGTTCAGAAAGATGTGCATAAAGCAAAAAAAGAGTTGCAGGAGCAGGTTGCAGATATAGCAATTATGGGAGCAGAAAAAATATTGAAGCGCAGTGTTAATGCTGATGATCATACTGAGGCACTTAAAGAATTAGCAAAGAGTTTGAGTTAATATATGGATAACTATTCTATAGCAAGGCCTTATGTTAAAGCAATTCTAGATGTTGCGGCGGAAGACAATACATATCTAGAGTGGGATAAAATGCTAAATTTTTTATCTGCAGTTGTTTCAAATAGCGATGCTCAGTCTTTTCTAAATAATATGGTTGTTACAGGAGAAGAAAAAATAAAGTTTTTCTGTGAAGTTGGCTCTTCTGTGCTGAATAATTATGGGGAAAATTTGATACGTACTTTGGTGCAGGCTAAAAGAGTATTGTTACTGCCAGTCATATACTGTCTTTATAAAGAAACGTTGCAGGTTGTTAGGTCTGAGTTGGATGTTAACTTGTTGGTTGCACAGCAGTCTAGTCAAGATTTAAAGGTTGAGTTTAGTGACAGTATTCCGGGGGAACAAGTGGGAATAAAAGAGCAAGTATCCCCAGAGCTTATTGCTGGTGGCGTTGCAAGAATAGGTAATAAAGTTGTTGATGGCTCTTACAAGGGTCAGCTTGCATCATTACGTGAATTTATTGTAAGTGAGTAAAAATGAAAACAGAAACCCCTCTAAAATCTTCTGAAATTTCCACCTTAATTAAAGACAAGATAAAAGACTTTAATAAGGCTGCAACTAGTTTCAATGTTGGGCAAATTATTAGCCTCTCTGATGGTATTGTAAAAATTCAAGGGTTGGATAATGTTAAATACGGAGAGAGATTAATTTTTAAAGGTGATGTTTCTGGTATGGCCCTTAATTTAGAACAAGATAGTGTGGGTGCAGTTGTTCTAGGGAGTACGCAGGACTTGGAAGAAGGACAGGAAGTCCGTGGTACCGGAGAGGTTCTTAGCGTTCCCGTTGGTCATGAGTTATTAGGTAGGGTTGTTGATGCATTAGGAAGACCAATAGATGGTGAGGGGCCTGTGAGCTCTAAGCAATTTGAATCTATAGAAAAAGTAGCGCCAGGAGTTATTTGGCGTCAGCCAGTTACTCAAGCATTACAGACTGGTTTAAAATCTATAGACTCTATGGTACCTATTGGGCGTGGTCAGCGTGAATTAATAATTGGTGATCGACAAACAGGAAAAACAGCTATAGCCATAGATACTATTATCAACCAGAAGGGTAGCGGCGTTAAATGCATTTATGTTGCGATTGGCCAAAAATCTTCATCAGTTGCTGCCGTAGTCCGTAGATTAGAAGAGCATGGAGCTATGGAGCACACTATAGTGGTGGCATCGACTGCTGCAGAAGCTGCAGCTTTACAGTATGTTGCTCCTTATACTGGTTGTACTATGGGTGAGTATTTTCGTGACAGAGGTGAAGACGCCTTAATAATTTATGATGATCTAACCAAGCAAGCTTGGGCTTATCGACAAGTTTCCCTATTGCTTCGCAGACCACCGGGTCGTGAAGCATACCCAGGAGATGTATTTTATTTGCACTCTAGATTGTTAGAGCGTTCGGCCCGAGTAAATGCAGAGTATGTAGAAAAATACACTAATGGCGAAGTTAAGGGTAAAACCGGTTCTCTTACAGCGTTGCCGATAATAGAGACGCAGGCGGGAGACGTATCTGCTTTTGTGCCAACAAATGTAATATCTATTACTGATGGACAAATTTTCCTTGAGACAGATTTGTTTAATGCCGGAATACGTCCGGCCATTAATGCTGGGCTTTCAGTTTCTAGGGTTGGTGGTGCCGCGCAGACAAAGCTAATTCGTAAACTCGGCGGGGGTATTCGCTTAGCTTTGGCGCAATATAGAGAGTTAGCAGCATTTGCGCAATTTGCATCAGAGTTGGATGATACAACTCGGAAGCAGCTTGAGAGAGGACAACGTGTAACAGAGGTTATGAAGCAGAAACAATACACTCCCCTCTCTATTGCAGAAATGGCAGTAAGCCTTTATGCGGTTGATAGAGGTTATATGGATGATGTGCCAATTAATCAGATAGTAAAATTTGAGGCGCACCTTTTGGATTATGTTCGTACTTCTAAAAACGCGCTATTAACTCAATTAAATGATAGCGCTGAACTAAATGAACAAATAGAAGAAGAGCTAAAAGACGCTATAGAGGAGTTTGTGCATAATGTCGCAAGCACGCGAGATTAAGAGTAAAGTACAGAGTATTAAAAGTACTAAGCAAATTACTAAGGCTATGGAAATGGTGGCTGCTAGTAAAATGCGTAAGGCTCAAGAGCGCGTACAAGCTTCTAGACCATATCTTGAAAGAGTTTTAGATGTGATTATGCACATGGAGAAAGGCAATCTTGCCGAAATTCACCCATATCTTGTAGATAGGCCAATAAAAAAAGTAGCTATTTTAATTGTTTCTACTGATAGAGGATTATGTGGCGGGTTAAATAACAACTTGTTTAGAGCTGTCTTTAAAAAGATGGAAGAGCTTTCTTTTAATAACGTTGAGAGTGTGGTGGCTACAATAGGCGGCAAGGCGGAAAAGTTTTTTTCCTATAATAATGCGAATGTGGTTGCTTCTATTGCAGACGTTGGTGATTCACCATCTTTGGAAGATCTGGTGGGTATCATTAGGGCTGTGCTAGATATGTTTGATAGTGGTGAAGTGGATCAGATACTTGTAGCCTATAACAAGTATGTTTCGACGATTAAGCAGAATCCAGTTTTAGACATTCTGTTGCCAGCGGTGGATAAAGATTATATTAAGCGTAAAGCTAATTGGGACTATATCTATGAGCCATCTCCTGCCTCATTATTGGAGCCATTACTGCATCGTTATATAGAAACTCTGGTGTATCAATCGGTAGTGGAAAACATAGCATCTGAGCAGGCTTCTCGTATGCTTGCAATGCGTAATGCTTCTGATAATGCGCAAGAGTTAATTAATGATTTAAATTTGGCATATAATAAGGCGCGACAAGCTGCTATTACCAAAGAGTTATCGGAAATAGTTGCTGGTGCTGCAGCAGTTTAAAGTGAGGAAAAATATGCAACAAGGTAAAATAATTCAGGTAATTGGTGCAGTAATAGACGTTGAGTTTGCACGTGAATCAGTGCCAAATATTTTTGATGCCCTTTATGTCTCTGCTAATGATCTAACGTTAGAGGTGCAGCAACAGCTTGGGGATGGAGTGGTGCGCACTATTGCAATGGGTTCTTCAGAAGGCTTATGCCGCGGTATTGAAGTTGAGAATACTGGTGCACCTATTTCTGTGCCTGTGGGAGAAAAAACCCTTGGCAGAATTATGAATGTTTTGGGTAAACCTATAGATGAAAAGGGTGATATTCAATGTGAAAAGAACATGCCAATTCATCGACCTGCTCCTAGCTTTGAGGATCAAGCTGCGACTACTGAGTTATTAGAAACAGGCATTAAAGTTATAGATTTAATGTGCCCTTTTGCAAAAGGGGGTAAAGTAGGGTTATTTGGTGGTGCTGGTGTTGGTAAGACTGTAAATATGATGGAGCTAATTCGTAATATAGCTCATGAGCATAGTGGATATTCAGTGTTTACAGGGGTTGGTGAGCGAACCCGAGAAGGGAATGACTTTTATTTAGAGATGCAAGAAAGCAAGGTTCTAGACAAGGTTTCTCTTGTGTATGGCCAGATGAATGAGCCTCCGGGTAATAGATTACGAGTTGCTCTTACAGGCTTAACTATTGCAGAAAAGTTTCGTGATGAAGGGCGCGATATTCTGTTGTTTATAGATAATATTTATCGATATACATTAGCTGGTGTAGAGGTTTCTGCATTGCTTGGTCGTATGCCTTCAGCGGTTGGCTATCAGCCAACTTTAGCAGAAGAAATGGGGTTGTTGCAGGAAAGAATCACCTCAACCAAGAAAGGCTCAATTACTTCTATACAAGCAGTGTATGTTCCAGCTGATGACTTAACAGATCCATCTCCCGCTACAACATTTGCTCACTTAGATGCCACAGTTGTTTTATCAAGACAAATAGCCGAGTTGGGTATTTATCCTGCTGTAGACCCTTTAGACTCTACAAGCAGACAATTAGATCCGAATATTTTGGGGCAAGAGCATTATGAGACTGCTCAAGCTGTGCAAAATGTTTTGCAGCGGTATAAAGAATTAAAAGATATTATTGCTATTTTAGGTATGGATGAATTATCTGAAGAAGATAAGCTTGCTGTTGCGCGTGCACGTAAGGTACAAAGATTTCTATCTCAACCATTCTTCGTTGCAGAAGTATTTACTGGAAGCCCAGGAAAGTATGTGAAAATACAAGATACTATCAAAGGCTTTAAGGGTATTGTAAATGGCGAATATGATGATATTCCTGAACAGGCTTTTTACATGGTGGGTGATATAGAAGAGGCTTTAGAAAAAGCCAAGAATTTATAAGGGCGTAGGTTTGTGGCTAGTTTATTTCAGGTAGATATTGTCTCTATCGAACAAGAAATGTTTTCTGGTAAAGCAAAAAAACTATTTGTTACTGGCTCTTATGGTGAAATGGAGATATGGGATGGTCATGCCCCGCTGTTGACCTCTTTAGAACCTGGTCCAGTGTGGGTCGTTGATGAAGGTGGTAATGAGGAGGCTTTCGTAATTTTTGGAGGGTTTCTTGAGGTACAGCCCCATGTAACAATAGTGTTAGCGGATACAGCCATTAGAGCAGTAGATATAGATGAGCAGGCAGCAGAGCAGGCTCGTCAGCATGCAGAGAACTTAATGCATAAGCCTGGTTCTGGAGAAATAGACTATCAAGCAGTACACAAAGACTTGGCCCTGGCTTTAGCGCAATTACGCGTTGTACGAAAGTTGCGCGGATTATAACCATTTCCTAACAAGAATATTTGTTATTCTATATTATAATTAACTAACTAGTGTTGGTTAAAGTATAGGAACATTCATGGAAGAAAGCTCTAAGTACGACCAGGCAACGACCACGTATCTTTTATTAGAGCCTGAATTGGTCAAAAGTAAATTTGATATAACTAATGCAGAATTAGAGGCTCTCAGGACATTTAAAGAATATTTTCATGAAGAAGTGGTTCCTTTTATAGAAGACTTTTATGCTTGGATGCAAAACCTTCCAGAATTTGGAATGTTTTTTACTTCATCAGCTACATTAGATCATGTTAAAGCAAAACAAATAAAATATTGGCAAGAAGTTTTTTCTGCAGAGATCACTCCAGGCTACTTAAAAAACCGTGAAAATATAGGGCTAGTTCATGCGCGCATAGGTTTGCCACTGCACTCTTACTGCATTTCTATGAATCACTCTGCAGAATGGTGGAAGAACAAAGCAATAGCTTTGCTTAAAGACCCTAATACAAAAAACCCAAAAAAAGTAGATGCGGCTTATCTAAATAGAGTGATAAATAAACTAATCCAAATAGATATGACAGTAGTTACAGAAACATATCATAAAAGCACTCAAAATCAGCTTATAAAGACTCTTGATGACACTAAGCAAATAGTTGATGACGTAACCAAGGTTGCGGCAGCTGTAGTAAATGGCGATTACAGTACAAGATTATCTGACTCACAAGAATTAAGTCGTGCCATTAATAAAATGATTGAAGCTTTATCAAATGCGGACACAGAGAATAAACGTGATGCGTGGATCAAAAATGGACAGGCAGAGTTGGCCGAAAAATTACGCGGTGATCTAGATGTTGCTCAAATTAGTGCCAATGTAATAAACTTCCTTGCTGTATATATAGAAGCACAAGTTGGTACTTTCTATTTACTTGAAGATAATAAACTACATTTAATTGGCAGTTATGCATATAGACATCGTCGCAGTGATACTGTTGACTTAAATATAGGCGAAGGATTAATTGGCCAAGCAGTTTTAGAAAAACAGGTTATGATAGTTGATAATTTACCTGAAGATTATTTAACTATTTCTTCAAGCTTAGGAGAAAGTTCTGCTAAGAGTATAATTATTGCTCCTATTGTTTTCGAAGACAGGGTAATGGGTGTGCTTGAGCTTGGAACAATGACTGAGTTTAAAGAAATACATCTAAAGTTTGTTGAAACTGTTAATGAATCAATTGCTGTTGCCCTAATGTCGGGCAATAATAGAGCTAAGATGAAGGAGCTGCTAGATGACTCCCGTAAAAAATCAGATGCTTTAGAAGAACAACAACAAGAGCTGGAAAAAATAAATAAAAACTTACAGGAGCAAGCAGATGAGATTCGTGCTTCTGAAGAAGAGCTAAAAGCGCAAAGTGAAGAGTTGCAAGCTATAAATGAAGAGTTAGAAGAAAAAACACAAGCACTAGAGAATCAGAAACGTGATATTGAGGAAAAAAATAAAACTTTAGAACACTCTAAGAAAATGGTGCAGGAGAAGGCTGAGGCATTACAAAAATCCACAAAGTACAAATCTGAATTTCTCTCAAATATGTCTCACGAGTTGCGTACACCACTTAATAGTTTACTTATACTGGCCCAGTCATTGGCAGACAACGAAGACAACAGCCTAAGTAAAGAACAGGTTGAAAAGGCACAAGTGATTTACTCTAGTGGACAAGATTTACTTAACCTAATTAACGATATTTTAGATCTTTCTAAAGTGGAGGCTGGCAAGTTACAGGTAGAGTTTGGTGCAATAAGCCCAAAAATGCTAGGTGATACAGTTTGTGATAGAGTTCGCCCTCTAGCAGAAGCAAAAAATTTAAATTTTGAAGTTGTGTACGCAGATGATTGTCCAGATATTATTGTTACAGATGGACGCCGCGTCGAGCAAGTTTTGAAGAATCTTCTCTCTAACGCTATTAAATTCACTGATGATAAAGGCACTGTATCATTAAAAGTTAGTATGGAACAAGATAAATCTAAATTTACTACGCCCAAGCTTGCAGAGGAGAGGGTGCTAAGCTTTGCTGTTTCAGATACTGGAATAGGTATTTCTGATGCAGACCAAAAAGAAATATTTGAGGCATTTCAACAAGCTGATGGGTCTACTAATCGTAATTACGGAGGTACAGGATTAGGTTTAACTATTTCAAGACAGCTGGCACAGTTGCTAAGTGGAGAGATTCACTTACACAGCGAGTTGGGCAAAGGAAGTACTTTTACTTTATATCTGCCTATGAGCTCTGGAAAAGAGGGCGAGGCAACGGTCGAATTAAGTAATTATGGGGCTACACAAGCAGCTGCTAGCTCTATACCATCTGAGCAGTTTGTGCATGAAGCTACCAAAGTAAACTCTAAGGAAAGTGCAGTGGAGCCACTTGTTCTTATAATTGAAGATGATGAGAACTTTAGAGACATTTTAATAACATGTTTAAATGAGCGTAGAGTTCCATGTATAACTGCAGCTACAGCAGCAGAGGGTATGCAGTTAATTAAAACCAAAAAACCAACAGGAGTGATTTTAGATGTGGGCCTGCCAGATAGAAATGGGCTTGATTTACTTGATGAGATCCGGATGAATCCAAGTACGCAAAATGTGCCAGTGCATATAGTTACAGGATACGATGTAAAAGAAAAATCAATGGAGAAAGGTGCTGTTGGATATGTTAGCAAGCCGGTGAAAAAAGATGAGCTAATTGCTATGCTGGATAAAGCATCTTCAGCAATATCTGAACCAATAAAAGAAGTATTAATTGTCGAAGATGATAATCATCAACTGAAGTCTATAGAAAAGCTTATTGCTTCAGACTCTATAAATGTCACTTGCGCACAATCTGTTGCGCAGGCTGAGCAAGTTTTACATGAAAAGCGCATACACTGCATGGTTTTAGACTTGGGTTTGCCTGATGGCAATGGGAAAGGCTTGCTCGAGAAAATATCTAAAGACAAAGACGTTGTGTTACCTGCTATAATTGTTCATACAGCCAAGAGTCTTACAGAGGAAGAAGAGAAAGAGTTGGCTGAATACTCTCCAACAATCGTGGTGAAAACAGCTGATGCTCCGCAAAGGCTGCTGGATGAAGTTAACTTGTTCTTGCATAAAATAAGTGAAGAACCTAATGGAACCTCGCCTATAAAAAGAAAAACTCTCTCCAACAATGAAATCGAAGGAAGAAAAATTCTTCTTGTAGATGATGATATGCGTAATAACATCGCACTAGGGTCATATCTGCGTGAACATGGCTTAAAAACAGTTACAGCAGATAATGGCGAGCTAGCTATAGAGTATTTAGAAAAAGAGAAAGATATAGACTTGGTGCTTATGGATATTATGATGCCGGTAAAAGATGGGTATGAAACCATCGCATACATTCGCAAGCAAAAACAATATAAAGATCTCCCAATAATAGCATTGACAGCAAAGGCTATGTCAGATGAGCGGCAAAAATGTATTAATGTTGGTGCTAATGATTATCTCACTAAACCCGTCGACCTTGAAAAGCTGTTTGATGTTATGAAAGTTTGGTTGTATAAATGAGTACTCCAGATCATGATGTTGAATATGTATATTACGATCTTATCATAGATGCAATAAAAATTAGATATGGTTACGATTTTACTATGTACGCCAAGTCTTCTTTGCGGCGTAGAATTAGAGATTTTATGCATGATAAAAATATTGATGATCCTTTGGATGTAATAAAAGATTTGATTGCTGACGAAGCGTATTTCGTTGACATGCTCGGGTTTCTAACTGTAAGTGTAACTGAAATGTTTAGAGATCCAGATTTCTTTCGTTGCTTTAGAAGTGTGGTTATCCCTATACTAAAAACATATCCATCAGTGCGCATTTGGCATGCAGGCTGTGCTACAGGTGAGGAAGTATACTCTATGGCAATATTGCTGCAAGAAGAAGGTGTGCTGGACAGGAGTAAAATATATGCTACAGATATTAATATAAGTGCTATAGATCATGCAAAGCAGGGTATATATAATCTTGATAAAATGCAAGTTTTTGCTAAGAATTATCTTAAGGCAGAAGGCAAGGCTGAATTTTCTGATTACTATCATGCCAAATATAATGGTGCTGTTATAGATTCAAGTTTAAAAAATAATATAACATTTGCACAACACAATCTCGTTACGGATGGCAGTTTTAGTGATTTTAATCTTATTCTATGTAGAAATGTAATGATTTATTTTAATAAAGATCTACAAACCAGGGTTTTGCAACTGATAAATGAAAGTTTAATACATTATGGTGTGTTATGTGTTGGTAAGAAAGAAACCATAAGTGCTACATTTTTAGAATCGATTTACAAGCCTCTTGATAGTAAATCTAAAATATATCAAAAATCAGGTAAACAATGAAATTAGTAGTCATTGGAGCTTCGACAGGAGGAGTAGAATTGTTGTCCTGGCTAGTTTCTCAGTTACCAGCCAATCTTCAATATCCTATTTTAATTGTACAACATATACCAACAGATATGCCGGATTCATATATAAATACCATTGCTAAAGGATCGCGGGTTAGTTTAAAGGAAGCTTACCACTTAGAGCATATTAAACCTGGTACAGTATACTTTGCTCCTGCAGACTACCATTTGATGGTAGAAAGCAAGGAGTTATTAGCTTTATCCGTAGATGATAAAGTTAATTATGCTAGACCTTCAATTGATGTTTTGTTTTATAGTGCGGCGGAGGAGTTCAAACAGAACTGCGTGGGTATTGTGTTAACTGGAGCGAATAGTGATGGAGCTGCTGGTGCTTTAGCAATTAAGGAATATGGTGGTGAAGTGCTGGTTCAAGATCCTAAGACAGCTCAAATTGGTGTAATGCCAAAAGCTGTAAAAGAAAAACTAGATTTAACAACAGATAAGTGTTTGACTCCCCAGCAAATAGCCGATTATTTAGCTAACCTTAACAAGATGTAAAAAAGTATCTGGAGAGCTACTGCTGTGAATTTATCGAGTGAGATAAAACAAAGTTCTGAATCCGATCCAGCATTAAAGCCTAAGATCCTTGTAGTGGATGATAAGCCAGCAAATATATTATCCATGCGAACCTTGCTTGCAAATGTTGATGCCGAGCTGCATTCTGCAACCTCGGGAAACGAAGCTCTATCTTTGATGTTAAGGAATCAATATGCCGTAGTACTGGCTGATGTGCATATGCCGGAAATGGATGGGTATGAACTGGTAGAGCTGATGAGAAAAAATCCTGATACCGTTTTTACTCCAGTGATTTTTGTAACAGCTATGGACAGTGAGCGCAAGAATATTCATTTGGGCTATCAGGTTGGTGCCGTTGACTACTTGTTTAAACCTATAGATAAGGTGGCCTTGATATCAAAAGTTAAAATATTTCTATCCTTATATCAACAAGTTATAGATTTAGAAAAATCAATTTTTTATTATAAAAGGTTTGTCGGAGAGGCTGGTGGTGAAGTAGATGGAAATGAAGATGCCAATGCTCTCCCTAAAGTTCTTGTTGTAGATGATCGTGAAGAAAACTTATTCGCTATGCGCACAATACTCAAGAAACTGCCGATAGAATTGACAACTGTTGGTGGGGCAAAAGAGGCTTTGGTTGAACTAGAAAATCATAGTTTCGCTGTGGTTTTATTAGATGTGCAAATGCCCCATATGGATGGTTTTGAACTTGCCGAACAAATGCGAACAGATCCAAAGGCGCAGATTACCCCCATAATTTTTTTGACAGCTATTAATAAGGATAGGGAGCATGTATTTAAGGGCTATGAAGCTGGTGCTGTTGATTACATTTTTAAACCTGTAAATCCAGATATATTGTTGTCAAAAGTTATGACGTTTACACAAATTCATCGCCACAGAGTAGAATTACAACAATTAATAAAAGAAAAGAACGACTTGATGTATAAAATTCAAGCGCAGAATGCACAACTAGGATTTATGGCATTCCATGATCCATTGACCCAGAGTGCAAATCGTGCTGGTTTTGAAGATGCTATGGAAAGAACATTAAATGTAGCACGAAGCCGAGGGTTAAAGTTCGCTCTTTTACTCATAGATCTAGATCATTTTAAGCTAATTAATGATGTATATGGTCATGATTGTGGCGACATTATTTTGCAAGAGGCTGCAAAACGCATGCATAATTTAGTCAAAAAAACGGATTACGTTGCGCGCCTAGGAGGAGATGAGTTCGCTATTATTTTAGATAATATCGATTCCATAGAAGACCCAGCTAGTGTTGCTGAAAAGCTTGTTAAAATAGTGTCACAGACATATACAATTAAAGGGTTGGAGTTAAAAATAGGGGTTAGTGTGGGAATATCTTGTTATCCAGACGATGCAAATTATGCAGAGTCGTGTACAGTACAAGAAATTGTGCATAATGCAGATATAGCAATGTTTAAGGCTAAGGAAACTCGCAACAACAGATTTGAGTTTTATACAGAGGCATTTAGTGCACAGCATACCGAACATTTATCTATAGAGGCTGGTCTAAAGTTTGCTATAGACCGTCAAGAGATATATCTAACCTATCAACCGCGTATTGATATGCGAGATGGATCTGTAATTGGGGCTGAAGCTTTGTTACGATGGAAGCACCCAGAGAAAGGCGAAGTATCTCCTGGTAAATTTATACCAATTGCAGAGCGTTCACAAATGATTATTCCAATAGGTAACTGGGTATTTGCAGAGGCCTGCAGACAGCGTAATGAATGGCATTCAGAATTGCCGGAGAACTTTAGGATTAGTGTTAATATATCACCTTATCAGTTAGTCGATCATAACTTTGTAGACTTTGTTAAAGAGAAGGCTGAAGAGTTTGCGGTAAATCCACATAATATAGAAATGGAGTTAACCGAATCGGCGGTGATGGAAGATACTAAAAAAATGACTAAAACCTTAGATGAGTTACATGAAATAGGTTTTCCAATTATTGTAGATGATTTTGGCACTGGGTACTCTATGTTAAAATACCTGAAAATATTACCTATAGAGGGGTTAAAGATAGACGCGGAGTTTGTTTATGACTTAGAGCGTGCGCCAGAGAATGAGCTGATTATTAAAGCAATTATTGCTCTAGCAGAAAACTTTGATCTGCATATAACTGGAGAAGGTGTTGAGACTGAGAATCAAGCAAAATTTTTGCTTGATAATGGTTGTTTTGACGCGCAAGGATTTTTGTATAGTAAAAGCTTAAAACCTGATCTTTTTCTAGAATACTATCATTCCGCAAACAAATAATTAATTGCCACAGCCTGCTGTGCTTGGGTCAGTGCACTCAGCTGTAAATTGGAGAGTATATTGATCTGTGCTATTGGTAAATATATTAGTCCAACGAACCTTCACTGTATATACATTCTCATTACGTGCCGTGACTCGTGTAGCGCTGTTGTCACAACTCCAAGTTGTGTAAGGGTTGGTGCCATCAAAACAAATTTTTATTTCACCGTCGGGTAAAAGATTATTCGCTAGTAGGCGCATTTCGACTTGGTCCATAAGTTGCATATTGGTTAGAGCTGTAATGTGATCTGCCGATATATTTATATCATCGCCGGGCTCTACACATGATTCTGTATCATCGGCTGAGTAACAGTTAGTAATGTAAGGATTATTTGTCTCTACCCACGTAGCCCACGGAACTACTCCCCCTTGTGCGCTTATATCCCCATTAATATCAGTAGCTAAATATCCAGCTCTACCTAGCGAGGTGATATAGGCATTGTTTAACATACGCTGCGAAACCTCTTTCGCAAGCATGCTAGCCACAACCTTGTTGTCGCCTTCTTTTACTGCCTGTGCTGTGCGGCTATGTAATGATGCTATTCCAATTAGACCAATGCTAAGAATAACAGCGGTTATAAGTACTTCTATTAGTCCGAATGCATTAATGTTTGTGGTAGGTCGCAATGGGTTCTCCCTGGTTAATAATATAAGGATAGATTAATTAAATAACTAAGTGATGGCTTAGCTAATATGAAACAGTGGGTTGTATATGGTAGTATGTTCAGTAGTACAAAATTAAAAGGTAAAAACTCGGTGACTTTCTCAGTTATTACCCTAGCTGCGGGGCTAGGCACCAGAATGAAGTCTCTGCGCCCAAAGGTGCTGCATGAGCTTGCTGGTAAACCTATTCTACATCATGTTCTAGATACAGTAAGAGAATTATCTCCACAGCAAACAGTTGTGGTTTATGGGCATCAAGGGGAAGAGTTACAATCCCTAACTAAGGACTATGAAGTTGATTGGCAGTGGCAAGAACAACAGTTGGGTACTGGGCATGCTTTGAGGTGTGCTTATTCTGCACTAGCTACTACAGGCCGAGTATTGTTGCTTTATGGTGATGTGCCTTTAATTACAACTGCTAGCCTCCAACAGTTATTGTATGCTACGCCGGTAGAGGCTGTTGGCGTTTTAACCACAGTTATGCAAGAGCCCGGCGACCTGGGGCGGATTGTTCGTGATGATCATGGCAATGTTACAGCAATTGTAGAAACTAGAGATGCTAGTAACGCGCAACTAGACATAAAAGAAATTAACAGTGGTATATATGTTTTTCCGTATAAGAATTTGGCGGATTGGCTGCCTCGCTTACAGCCCAATAATGATCAGCAGGAGTTATATGCAACTGATTTAATTGCTATGGCTGTTAGTGATGGGGTGCCAGTATTGGCGCAAAACGTTGCAGACTATACCGAGGTTTTGGGTGTTAATACTCAACAACAGTTATCATATTTAGAGAGGGCTTACCAGTATCAACAAGCGATATGCTTAATGCGAGATGGCGTAAAGATATACGATCCTAAGAGGATTGATATTAGAGGCGATTTGAATGTAGGTAAGGATGTGGTAATTGATATAAACGCTATCTTTGAGGGTGAGGTGCATTTAGGTGATGGCGTTATAATCGGCCCAAATGTTCATTTAAAAAATGTACATATTGCAGCAGGTAGTGTAGTTCATGCAAACAGTGTTATAGAAGACTCTATTCTAAGTGATAATACCAAAGTTGGGCCTTTTGCAAGAATACGCCCTGGTACAAAGCTTGCTAATGGCGCGAAAATAGGTAATTTCGTTGAAGTTAAAAATTCTGTTATAGGAAAAGGTACCAAAATTAATCATCTTAGTTATATTGGCGATAGTGATGTGGGTAACAGCGTAAATATTGGTGCAGGAGTAATAACCTGTAATTTTGACGGAGCTAAGAAACACAAAACTATCATTAAGGATGAGGCTTTTATTGGTTCTAATTGTGAATTAGTTGCACCAGTTACTATAGGTGAAGAGGCTACTCTGGGGGCTGGAACTACCTTGACTAGGGATGCGCCACCGCGTGCTTTAACTCTAAGTAAAAAGATTTTAACAAGTATTGCTTGTTGGGTAAGGCCCACCAAGCAAAAAGAGGGAATATAAGATGTGCGGCATTGTAGGAGCTGTAAGCCAGCGCAACGTGGTGCCCATATTAATTGATGGGTTACATCGATTAGAGTATAGGGGATATGATTCTGCTGGTTTATGTATAGTAAATGATCAGCAACAAATTAGTCGAGTTAGACGGTCTGGCAAGGTAAAAGTTTTAGAAAATGGTGTCAAGGAGCTTGGGGTCAAAGGTGATATAGGGGTGGCACATACTAGGTGGGCAACCCATGGGGCTCCTACAGAAAATAATGCTCATCCACATATATGTAAAGATCGTATTGCTGTTGTACATAATGGGATTATTGAAAATTATCTGGAGTTGCGAGCTGGCTTGCCTCGCAATATAGAATTATCATCTGATACTGATACAGAAGTAATATGTGCTCTCATTTATGTAGAAGTGCAAAAAAATAATAACTTGCTCCAAGCTGTACAAAAAGTTATTAGACGTCTAGAGGGAGCTTATGCAATTGCTGTTATTGATAAACTTGCACCACAAAAAATGGTGGTGGCGCGCGTAGGAAGTCCTTTAGTCGTTGGGCTGGGTATTGGAGAGCATTTTATAGCTTCAGACCCGCTGGCCTTACACAAGGTTGCTCAAGAGTTTATATACCTAGAAGAGCAGGATGTTGCTGAAATATCCATTGATGATTTAAATATTTATGATTTTTCTGGCAACAAGGTCTTGCGGGAAATTCATACCCGCAGACTTGAGTCGGAAGTTGCGGATAAAGGTAACTATAGGCACTTTATGCAAAAAGAAATTTTTGCACAGCCTGAAGCAATTCGTTCTACATTATCGGGACGTATAAGTCATGGACAAATTCTTGAGCCGACTTTTGGGCAAAAAGCCAGTAAAATTTTTGACAAAACCGAGCATGTTACCTTAGTTGCGTGCGGAACCAGCTATTATGCGGGATTAGTAGCACGCAACTGGATAGAAGAAATAGCAGGCATATCTTGTACTGTAGAGGTGGCTAGTGAGTTTAGATACAGAAAGAGAATAGTAAATAGTAATACTCTTTTTGTCACTATATCACAATCAGGAGAGACTGCAGATACTATCGCAGCTTTAGCCGATATTAAGAATGAGCAAAACCAAGCATATATAGGTACCCTAAGTGTCTGCAATGTGCCTGAAAGTACCTTGGTGCGTAATTCTGATTTGGTGATGCTTACCCATGCGGGACCTGAGATTGGAGTTGCATCTACTAAGGCATTTACAACTCAGCTAGTAGCATTATTTTTACTTAGTCTGGCTTTAGGAAGAAGACAGAACGTGCCTTCTGATAGGAGTGCAGAACTTGTTGCTCAGCTACAACATATACCATCAGTTATCCAAGAGTTTTTATTATTAGATGAGAAAATTAAAAAATTAGCTGCTCACTTTGCTGACAAGAGTAGTGCTTTGTTTCTTGGGCGAGGGGCTCTATATCCTATTGCCTTAGAAGGTGCTTTAAAATTAAAAGAAATTTCTTATATTAATGCTGCAGCATATCCTGCTGGCGAACTAAAGCACGGCCCTTTAGCTTTGGTAGATAAAAATATGCCAGTAGTGGTTCTAGCGCCTAATGATCACTTAATAACTAAGCTTAAGTCAAACATTAAAGAGGTAGATTCAAGAGATGGTCAGTTAATTATTATAACCACCAAGTCTACACAAATAATGCCGTCTAATAATGTTGTAGTGCTGCAGGTTCCTGAAGTGGTGAATATGCTTGCTCCTTTGGCTTATGTAATTCCTTTGCAGCTGTTAGCGTACCATGCGGCGGTTCTTAAGGGTACTGATGTTGATCAGCCGCGCAATTTGGCAAAATCAGTTACAGTGGAGTAATTACATGTGCGGCAGATTTACACTGCGTACTGGTCTAGATGAGATAGTTGGGCACTTTGGGATACGCAATAGTGTGGTTATCAAGCCTAGATATAATATTTCCCCAGGGGAGTTTATTCCAGTTATTCGCACCAGCGGCCAACTTGAGTTCCTCACTTGGGGGTTTCGTCCCCACTGGCTTGAGTCTAGTCATAGCAGTTTTATTAATGCAAGAGCAGAGACTTTGTCAACCAAGCGTTCATTTAAGCAAGCCTTCAAAAGTAGACCCTGTTTAATTGTTGCTGATGGCTTTTATGAATGGAAAATAGTCGGTAACACTAAGCAGCCATATTATATTAAGTTGCAGAATAATGAAGTTTTTGCATTTGCTGGCATATGGGAAGGGGATACTTGCGCAATTATCACGCGTGAAGGCGGTGAGCCAATAATTATTTCTGCACAAGATTATCGTCCATGGTTGGAACTGAGTGCTAGCTTAGATGATAGAACGGAAGTTTTAAACAAAGAAAAATCAGGAAGTTTTACAATTCATCCTGTTTCTACTATAGTAAATAACAAGCAAAACGATTCTGCCGCATGCATTCAATCTCTGCAGTAAAGCCTTGATATTTTCAAGGCGGTTAGGCATAATCGCCGACTTCATATAGTAGTTAATTTTTTTTGGAGGAAGTGATGTCAGCAAGAAGAGCTAAGGTTGCCTCTCGCTCAACTAAGGATGCGAAGGTTAAGGTAAATGTAAGGGTTAAAAAAAGTGCCCCTAAAACTAAAGCAAGTGCTAAGTCTAAGGTTAGCACTCAAAAAGAGAAGCAAACGCGTATTGAGATAATGCAAACTTTAGCAGATAAGACCAATATGACTAGGGTGCAAATTGAGAATGTTTTTGATGAGCTTAATAATGTTATTGCATCACATATTAGTAAACGTGGCTCTGGAGAAATTACGATCCCCAAGACAGGGATAAAAATTCGACGAGTTAAGAAAAAAGCTTCTAAGTCACGCAAAATGGTTAGCCCATTAAGTGGACAAGAGTTTGTAATTGCTGCAAAACCTGCAAGATATGCAGTAAAGCTTTCTGCTTTAAAGCCGTTAAAAGAGATAGTAGAGCGTTAATCTATCTGACTTTTTTTATAGCTTACAACTACTAGGAAATACTGATAAGAATAACAGGGAACTTTTTCCCCCCTCTGCAGTCCAATGAGCTGAGTTCTGCAGAAGGGGATTGAGACATGCCTATAGATTTATTCTCTAAATATGTATCAGGTTTCACATCTGATCACACGTACCAATCGGCTGCAATATATACAGAGACAGCAGATCATAAGCGTTTGTCTTTGACTGGCTTGACTTGGAACCTACTAAATAGATGTCATTCTGCACTTGAGAAGGGCTTTAGCAATAACCCTTTTGATTTAGATGAAACTGACAAGTCATATGCAATAAGAAAGAAGAAGCAGCTTAAATATCTGTGGAAAAAAATAGTAAAGCGACATATAGATTTTGCATTTCTACAAGAAGTAGATATTTTTACAGGTGAGCCTTTAATACCAGCGGCTAAATCTTTTTTACGCGTCCTTAAAAAACGAGGGTGGAGCATAATTCAGAGTACAAAAGAAGACAATCTTATGCAGCCCATGATTACCTTGTATAATAATAATAAATTAGAATTCCAAAGTAAGAAAGCTGTATGTCCTGCCAGGGATGGAAAATTTACAGCTTTAGAAGTCTTGTATAAGCATAAGAAATCAAGAGAAATGGTTTGTTTAACAAATATGCATTTAGATTTTAGAACAGACCATGCTGAAGATATACTTAATTACCAGCATGATAAAATTGAAAAAGGCATTTTTACAATTATTGGTGGCGACACTAACCCTCACACAAATGTGGTGTATTACAATTTAATCGGTGATGAAAATACAAGCACAAGTATAAACAAGGAAAAGAAACCCTTACGTCATGATGGATTCATGGCGAGCCCGGCAAGTAAAAATTCTCGTGTTACTATAATAGAAAAGGAATGCGCATACTTTAAATGGGTGCCGACTAATTCTATTGTCAAATACTTTAAGCAGCGTAGAGGGAAAGAGGTCAAGGACGGTAAATACAAAGTTATTTATATTGACCCTGAGAAGGATAATCTTACACACACTAAACATATTTCTTTGCCAGGTTCACCTTGGATACGTAAGGCTTTTGAATATGTATTGACTCTTGGTGGTCGTAGCGGTACTGTCTAACCGTTATTTTTACTACGGCCACTTGTGAATGAATTTAATTAACTATCTTAACCCCTCTTTTTGCCAATTCCTCTTAAACATATTTAAAAAATAGGGTACCCTACGTCTATGGAAGAAATTGAAAGATTAAATGCTGCTCAGCGGTTAGCAGTGACTGCTGATTTAGGTAATTTATTGGTGGTGGCTGGTGCTGGCAGCGGTAAGACTCGTGTATTAATAAATCGTATTGCGTGGCTCATTACTAATTATGCAGCTTCTCCACATAGTATTTTGGCAGTTACTTTTACAAATAAGGCTGCTAGCGAAATGCGCTCACGACTGGCACAAATGCTGGGTGGTCAAATGCGTGGTATATGGGTGGGGACTTTTCATGGTTTGGCCCACAAAATGTTACGTCAGCACTGGCGAGAAGCTAACTTGCCGGAACACTTTCAAGTGATAGACTCTGATGACCAGTTGCGTATTGTTAAACGTGTGATGGCAGAGTTGCGTGTGGATGATGAACGTTGGGAACCGAAAAAAGCACAAGGGTTTATCAATCGCAAGAAAGATGACGCGATTACCGCCTCACAACTTGGTCGAGCAGAGAGTGCATATGATCAAGTAATGGCAGACATTTACCTTCGCTATGAACAAACATGCATAGAAAACGGAGTTGTAGATTTCGCAGACTTATTGCTCAAAACTTATAGTTTGTTAATCAATAATTCAGATTTATTAAATCATTATCAACAAAAATTTACTCATTTCTTAGTGGATGAGTTTCAAGATACTAATACTATCCAATATATGTGGTTAGGGTTATTAACCAAAAATGCTAAGTCTATCATGGTTGTTGGTGATGATGACCAGTCTATTTACGGTTGGCGTGGTGCTAAAATAGAAAATATTCAACGATTTGTGCAAGATTACCCTCATACCAAAGTAGTCCGCTTAGAACAAAATTATAGATCTACCAACACTATACTGTCAGCAGCAAATGCATTAATAGATAATAATAGTGGAAGAATGGGCAAGACCTTATGGACAGAGAGCCAAGAAGGAGAATTAATTACTTTATATTCAGCATTGAACGAAGAAGACGAAGCTTTATATATAGCACGTAAAATTCAAAATTTTGCTACTCAAGGTAATAATTTACGTGATATTGGAATTTTGTATCGTTCTAATGCTCAGTCGCGCGTGCTTGAAGAGGCGTTAGTAAGGTTGGGAGTACCATATACTATATATGGTGGATTACGCTTCTTTGAACGCAGTGAGATTAAAGATGCCTTGGCCTATGTTCGTTTAGCAGTTAACCCACAGGATGATGCCGCATTTGAACGAGTGGTAAATGTGCCTCCACGTGGTATTGGGAAAGTGTCTGTGCAGCGAGTGCGTGATTTAGCAGAAAGTACAAATCAAACTATGCTTGAAACTGCAAGCGAAGCGATAAACTCTAAAATAATTACTGGAAAGGCGCGCGCCGGGTTGCTAGATTTTGTAGAGATTATTGCTGAACTAACTAAAATGATCGTAGATAGCCAAGTTACAGATATGGTAGAACTTGCGGTGAATCGTAGTGGTTTACTTCGTTATTTTAAAGAGCAGCGTGATGAGCGGTCACAAAGCAAAGCAGAGAACTTGGCGGAACTAGTGAGCGCTACTGCAGATTTCGTATATGATCAGAATGAAGCAGATCCATTACAAAGCCCACCTATAGTAGAGTTTTTGGCTTATACCTCATTAGAGGCAGGCGAGCGTGAAGTCGGAGATACTAACTCTCCAGCAGTGCAGCTAATGACCTTGCATGCAGCTAAGGGGTTGGAGTTCCCCACAGTATTTATGTGTGGATTGGAAGAAGGATTATTTCCACATAAGATGTCAGCAGAAGATCCGTCACGTCTGGAAGAGGAGCGACGCTTATGTTATGTGGGAATTACTCGAGCAATGCAGAAGCTATATATTACAAATGCTCAACGTAGAAGACTATTTGGTTCAGAAGAAGCAAGACGTGCTTCACGCTTTGTGAGAGAAATTCCAAAGAATTTAGTTGAAGAAAAGTCTAGAAGGTTGATGGTACAAAAGCCTGCGTATAATCCGCGGCCCACCTATGCAAAGCGCGAGTTTGCAGGTGCAACAGGTGGCTTATTTGATTTAGGTCAACGTGTACGCCATTCCAAATTTGGTGTTGGGACTGTGGTTGATTATGAAGGAGAAGGCGAGCGCACTAGGGTCAGCGTATTTTTTGAATCTGCCGGGACAAAATGGTTGGTATTAAGTTACGCTAATTTGGAAACAATTGCATGAGCCTGATCCCAAAAGATGGATTTGTATTAGTAGATGGATCTTCTTATTTATTTCGTGCTTATCATGCACTTCCTCCATTAACAAATTCTAAAGGCCAGCCTACTGGAGCTATCTATGGGGTGATTAACATGTTGCGTAAGCTATTATCGGATTATAATCCGCAATATGTAGCTGTTGTTTTTGATTGCAAAGAGAAAACTTTTAGACACGACATGTATCCAGAATATAAGGCTAATCGTACAGAAATGCCTGAAGACTTAGCGGTGCAAATAAGACCTTTGCATGATGTTATACGCGCAATGGGTTTGCCGCTGATTGCTATACCTGGAGTAGAAGCAGATGATGTTATAGGAACATTATCTTGCGTTGCAAGTGCCGCCGGATTATCTACAATAATCTCGACAGGTGATAAGGATATGGCTCAGTTGGTAGATGATAACGTATTGTGTGTGAATACCATGACTGAAAAAGTTATGGACCGTGCAGGGGTAATAGAAAAGTTCTCTGTCGCACCAGAGCAGATAATAGATTACTTGAGTCTTATCGGAGATAGCGTAGACAATATACCAGGGGTATATAAGGTTGGACCTAAAACAGCAGTAAAATGGTTGCAAGAATATGGATCCTTAGACAATATTGTCGCTAATGCAGATAAAATAGGCGGTAAGGTTGGAGAAAACTTAAGGACAGCTATTCCTGATTTGCCTTTATACAGAGAATTAATCACTATTAAGACAGATGTTGTTGTAGATGTTAGTTATAAAGATTTAAAGCAAGAATCTCCAGATAATAAAGCATTACATCACTTATACTCTGAGCTAGAATTTAAAACTTGGTTAAAACAGTTAGATGTGGCAAAACCAAATAATTCAGCTGAATATGAGTTGGTCACGAATGAAAAGCAATTTATTGCTTGGATTGATAAAATAAAGCAACATGGGGTCTTTGCTTTTGATACTGAGACCACAAGCTTGAGTTATATGGATGCAGAGTTGGTTGGTATATCGGTATCGGTTGAATCACACAAAGCCGCTTATATACCAGTGGCACATTCTTATCCTGAGGCGCCGCAACAACTAGCACGAGAGTGGGTGCTAGAGGCATTTAAAGAAGTCTTAGATGATCGCAATATTATAAAAATTTGCCATAACCTAAAATATGATATGGAAGTAATGGCTAATTACAATCAAAATATTGCAGGTGTTAATTTTGATACTATGTTGGCATCTTATACAATCAATAGTGTTAGCAGTCGTCATAATATGGATGCATTGGCAGAGAAGTATTTAATTGCAGAGACTATAAGTTATGAAGATGTTGCTGGTAAAGGCGTGAAGCAGGTAACTTTTGATCAAGTTGGTTTAGATAAAGCTTGTGAATATGCAGCACAGGATGCTGATATTACCTTGCAACTCTATAAAGAATTTACATCAACCTTACAATCGCAACCTCCTTTGCAGCAAGTGTTTGATAATATAGAGATGCCGTTAGTACCGGTATTAGTATCAATGGAGAGACGTGGGGTTTTAATTGATATTGCAGCACTAGAACTACAAAGTAGAGACTTAGCACAACAAATTAATAGCCTTGAAAAAGAAGCATATACAATTGCTGGAGAAGAGTTTAATCTTGGATCACCAAAACAATTACAAGAAATTTTGTTTGGTAAACTTAAGCTACCGGTGATGGAAAAAACTCCTACTGGACAACCATCAACTGGTGAGGCGGTTCTACAGGAATTGGCATTAGAATATGATTTGCCTAGAATTATTTTAGAGTATCGTAGTCTTAGCAAGCTAAAGTCTACTTACACAGATAAGTTGCCAACAGAAATTAATAATAAAACCGGTCGTGTGCATACTAGCTATCATCAGGCAGTGACTGCGACAGGAAGATTATCTTCTTCAGATCCTAATTTACAAAATATTCCAGTCCGTACAAATGAGGGTAAGAAAATCCGTGCGGCATTTATTGCCCCCGAGGGTTATAAGCTAGTTAGTGCAGATTATTCACAAATAGAATTGCGTATTATGGCTCACCTTTCAGGTGACAATGCATTAATAGAAACCTTTAAGCAGGGGCAGGATATACATAGAACAACTGCTAGTGAAGTTTTTGGGGTGACACAAGAGCAGGTTACAGAAGATCAGCGGCGGCATGCAAAAGCTATTAATTTTGGTTTAATATATGGTATGTCTGCCTTCGGGTTGGCAAAGCAGCTAGGGATATCTAGAGAAAGTTCACAATTATATATAGATAAGTATTTTGAGCGTTTTCCAGGGGTTAAGAAATATATGGATAGTACGCGTGAATTAGCTGCACAACAAGGATATGTAGAAACTTTATTTGGTCGTAGATTATACTTACCAGATATTAAATCTAGTAAAGTGCCTTTGCGACGCGCTGCGGAGCGTGCAGCAATTAATGCACCGCTGCAGGGAGCTCAAGCTGATATCATAAAGATTGCTATGATCAGGATTCACCAATGGATTGAGCAGCAAGCACCAGACATGCATATGATAATGCAGGTGCATGATGAACTAGTATTTGAAGTGCCTGTTGATAAAGTGTCAGCTTATAGCGAACAAGTTTTAAATATTATGTCTGCAGCAGCAGAACTATCAGTTAAGTTAGAAGTGGGTTTAGGAGTTGGTGATAACTGGGAACAAGCTCACTAAGTATTTTTTTAACCCAACATTTTATCAAGCTCATTACGAGCAGCATCAACCCCAGTACCATTTAATGCTGAGAATATTTGTGCACTGACAAGAGAGCTATATTCTGTATAGGCTTTAGTTACTTGCATTAAAGTTTGGTGTGCTTGGTTACGAGTTAATTTATCTGCTTTGGTTAGTAAAATATGTGCTGGTAAGTTGTTTTCAATTAACCAGCTGAGCATATTCTGATCTAGCTCTTTTAGTGGGTGGCGGATGTCCATAATAATTACTACTCCGCGTAATTGTTCTCGCATTTGTAAATATTCAGCAAGATTTTGTTCCCATTCTTGTTGGGTCTTGCGTGCTACTTTTGCATAACCATAACCAGGGAGATCTACTAGATATTTATTATCTCTAAGTGCAAAGAAATTAATTAGTTGAGTACGCCCTGGAGTTTTACTGGTCTTAGCAAGATTTTTTACCCCAGTAATAATATTTAAGGCGCTGGATTTACCAGCATTTGAGCGGCCGACAAACGCCACTTCTGCTCGACTATCTTCTGGAGCCGCTGCAATTGAGGGGGCGCTGGTGGCGAATTCAATTTGATTGTATTTGTTCATATTCTGACACATTATATAGATCGACTACAATGATGTAAAATATCTTATCTTGACGTGTAGTTCTACGTAGGGATAGAATTAAGTTTACTCAATAAGGTCATGGGTACTGTGGAGAAATTTTACCTAAGTTTATTACTTATATTTGCTTGTGTAAATGCACAAGCTTTGTCTGGCAATCCATTGGCGGGACAACAGAAGTCTGAGACCTGTGTTGCTTGTCATGGTGTAGATGGGAATACTGTTACATCATTATGGCCAAAAATAGCTGGCATGTCAGAAGGTTATCTATTAAAGCAGTTGTTGGATTATAAGAAAGGTGAGGCAGGCAATAGATATGATCCTACAATGTATAGTATTGTGGCAGAATTAAGTGATCAAGATTTGGCGGATTTGGCAGCTTTTTATGCCACACAGCAGATGACCATAGGTGAAGTTCCAGAAAACTTTGTCAGTATAGGACAAGAAATCTACCGTGGTGGAAATTTAGCAAGTGGTGTGCCTGCATGTAGTGCATGTCATGGCGCAGATGGTAAGGGTAATTATTTAGCTTTGTTTCCGCGTTTGAGTGGTCAGAATCCTGAGTATGTGCGTGATCAACTTATGAAGTTTAAAAATAAACAGCGCTCCAATGGCCCTAATGGCATGATGCGCGATATAGCATCTAAATTAACTGATCAAGAAATGGAGGCAGTAGCTCAGTATGTTCAAGGCCTGCATTAGATTTTTATTAATAGCTGTAGTATCAAGCGTTTGCTTTGCCGAAGATTTGTATATAGATGGCAAAGACTATGAGCGACTTCCAACAAGTATCAGGGATAAAGAGGATGTACAGCAATTATTAGTCACTGATCCGAATAAAGTGCAGGTACTATTCTTTTTCAGCTATGGTTGTCATGGATGCGATTTAATGCATGGACCATTTTCAGCTTGGACTAAAGATCAAAGGCAAGAGCCTAATAGCAGGGTAAAAGTATATTGGTACCCTGTATCATTTAATCCACAATGGAAAGTATTAGCCAAGGTATACTATATTGCTGAGGCCTTAGAGCCATCTGGAGATCTTAATGATAAGATATTTGATGGTCTACATAAAAAAGGTCTAAAGCTTTGGCTAGAGCCTGCGATGCAAAACTTTTTTGTTGAGCAGGGTTTTTCTGAGCAAGAATTTAAAAAAGCAGCCAAATCATTTAGCACTTATCAAAAAGTGAAACGCGCAGATGAAATATCTTTAAGCTACAACATAACCGTTACCCCAGATATAGTAGTAAATGGTCCTATGGCCAGCTATAAAATAGAATTGGCTAAAGTTGGTAACAGCGTACCAAAACTATTTGCAGTACTTAATTATCTGGTAGATAGAGAAACTAAGTTATTAGCGAATGATAATGTTAAGAAGAAGTAAGCTTATATGTTTGTTTTTATTAATTCCGTTTAGAATATTTGCTAGTGACTTAGTTGTTTCTATTAGTGGTAAAGAGTGTGAAGCCACTGTAGGACAAAAAAACTATGAATGCTCAATTAGCATGGTGCGCTCAAAAGATCGCTCCAAACCGCCAAGAGCATGTGTCCCAGTAGGGGTGTTTCCGCTGCGGCAGGTATACATTCGTACTGACAAGATAGCTTCAGATAAGTTACAAAATTTACAATTACGCACCCTGGCATTACAACGCTTTGATGGTTGGTGTCTTGATCCTAATAGTATTGATTATAACAAGTGGGTAGATTTGACCCGTTTTAATCCACTATTACAGCATAAAAAGCTATATAGGAAAGATGATTTATACGATATTGTTATTGTAGCGGGTAACAATGATGATCCAATTGTTCCTGGTAAAGGAAGTGTTATTTTTGTTCATATAGACTCAGATGGAGGTAGCAGAAAAAATGGCTGTTTAGCTTTTTCTGAGGAAGACTTATTAGAAATTTTACCGCAGCTAAATGAAAATTCTAAATTAATTGTCAAAGATAATTAAAATCTGCTGCATAACCATTGATGGATATGCAGCAGCAATGCTAAATTGAGTTATAGAACAAGCCTGCGTCGAACAGGTGGTCGAAGATATTCATTACCTCCAGCTTCCAGCTGATTTTCAAGGGTATTTTCTTGATAGGCTCTGAGGAGAGACAAATTAGCCATAGCTTCTGGGTTATTTGCTAGTGAAGTATGTTCAAACACGCTTATAAAATATTCCATGCTCGCTCTAGCTACATCTTGTCTAGAAGTGTTTCCATATTGATAACGCAGTATTCCAGCAAAATGCTTGATCAGCATCTCTTCTGTTAATTTCTCTTCATCAACTCTACTCAAGTCCTCATCCACAAATTCATAATTAAGGAACACTTTCTCACCTGGGGCTGGACTTCTACTATGCGGATAATTAGTTTTTTGCTCAAATGGTGGCTGTCCTAGTATTTTATTCTCTGTGTTTAGCACTATAGCACTAGCTAAACTTATTTCGGTATATCCAAAAAATAGTTGAACTAATTTAGGAAAATCACGCAATCTTGGAGTAAAGGTAATTCCAGCACTTTCTAAGGATAGGGTTTCTAAAGTATCACTAACAGGACTATCTTTAATAGCTTCTAACAATGTATGTAGCATGGTATTATTAACGCTATAGCCTGTAAAATTAATCTCGGTAATTGGTTGCGGTCTTTCTCCAGTTTTAACTCTATTTATTTCTGCAAGATAACGATCTAAGGTTTGTTCGACATTCTCATCAATTGTTCTACCTTCTTGATCCCTTTGAGAAAGAGCTCCTGGGGCAGGCCTTAGAGGCACCTGAGGATATATTACTATTTGCCCGCTCATGTTTTAGTTTTTCCACTTAATGTATAAAGAGTTTCTATCTTATTATGAACATAGTTATTTTGTCTATAGCAACTACACGCAATAACTTGTTTTAAAAACAATCTAAATGCATGATAGTCTTGGTGTTTCAGTAGATGCTTTTCCTGCGGCAATTATTAATGCAAGCATCATTGAACCGTAAAAAAAGTATTTACTGATATCATAACTTTTCTGTCTAGGATGAGTCCCACTTGTATTAGTGGGTGCCTCTACATCATACATGTGTGTCATTTCTCTTTGTTGAGGAGAATCGGAACGTATAGGATGATATAGAGTGTTAGTTAATCCTTGACGTTTAGCAATGGCTTTAGTAGTTTCACCTTGTATTATATATGGTGCATCATTACTTGTTCTGTCTTCATTACTGCAGTGTTGGTATAAGGTGCTGAATGTTGTGTAAATATAAGTGTTATCTGAGTTAGCTCCTTCTTGCACAAGAAAATTAGCTATTTCTTTATTTCTGCATACAAGTGCAAGCATTAATAGACTAACGCCATTTTTATCAATAGCATTTAATAATGCTCTATGCGATCCGCCGCTTTTTAAGCATGCTTTAAACTCATCCATAAAAAGAGTGTCACCCTTTATAGGGGGTATTTTTTTAGCTTCTATACCTTGGCGTAGCTCAGAATCTTCAACTACTAATAAACTAAGATATTCATACCCTTGGCCCTTTTGCTTAAGTTTTTCTTTTGCTGATTGCAGTATTGATTGGCAATATATGGTGACTTCATCTGCAGTAGCATTAGCACAAAATTGTTGTGTTGGATTAGGCATAAGTACTTCCATGTTTGTAATTTATTAAAAAACAAGCATATAACGATCTTATTTACAAATGCAACAAGTGAGTTAAAGTTACAATTTATTCTGCAGCCGCGCGTTTAAGTCTATCAATTACTGCTAACCATTCTTCTGTTTCTGGCGGTAGCTCAACTATTATTGTGTTTTTACCTAGTATATCCATATTTCGCAGGTTGGTGTATAAATCATGTGCATATTGCTTGGGGTTACTTGTAACCTGTTGCCAAACTACTACATTGGACAATAAAGTGGGGGTAGGCATAAAGCTGAGCACCGCAGAATTTTCTGTAACAGATGTAAGCTGGCTACTGTCTACAAGAACTACCGGAGTATTTGGAGAGTAGTGTTTTAAAGTGGTGCCAGGAGCACCTGGCTTATGAGTATTGACAGCTATTGGTCTTTGTAACACTTCTTCTATTTGTGTTCTGGTGATATTACCTAATCGTCTTAAAACTGGTTGCTCCCCAGATAAGTCAACTATTGTAGATTCAATACCCACAACACAATCATCTCCATCTAGTACAATAGATACTTCTTCACCCAAATCCTGTCTGACATGAGCAGCTGTAGTTGGGCTTACCATGCCATATTTATTCGCAGATGGGCCAACAATGCCGCCATTAAATTCTTGCAATAAATCTAAGGTTACTTTGTGATTTGGGATCCGCAAACCAATAGTATTTCGTCCACCAGTAATTAGTGAAGATACATGAGGTTGCTTGTTTAATATCAAGGTGAGTGGGCCAGGCCAAAAAGCATCTGCCAGCACATAGGCGGTATCTGGAATATTTTGTGCCCACTTGGCAAGCATGCTTGAGTTTGCTATATGCACAATAACTGGATGATTTGCTGGGCGACCCTTTATGGTAAAAACTTTTTTGATAGCCTGGGGATCACTAGCATCAGCTCCCAACCCGTAAACTGTCTCGGTAGGAAATGCTACGGTTAATCCCTCTTTAAGGGCGGCCGCGGCAATTTGTATTTGATTATCTAGCATTATTCTTACTTCTTAGTTAAGCCGACTATATGCGGTGTAAATTCTTGACTCGGTGAATTCAGCTTTTGAGTATATATGTTAGACTATACAAATTAACGGAACAATAGGAAAAAGCCTTGTTAGTTGGTCGAAAGACAAAGTTTTTGTGTATAGGGATTTGCACTCTAGGCCTTGCATCTTCTATTGCCGTAGCCAGTTTGTCTGGCTCTTTGTCTGAGAGTGCTATTGCTGAACGTCTGAAACCTGTAGGCAAAGTTAATATTATTGGCGTTGACCCAAACGCTGCAGCAGATGTAGTTGCCGGCGTTGGTGGCCCAGAAAAGATCTATGCTGATAATTGCAAAATGTGTCACCAAAATGGCTTGGCGGGCGCCCCTCGAATGGGAGTAAAAGGCGACTGGACTGCACGTGAGCAGCAGGGATTAGATACTCTTGTCAAGAATGCTTGGGTTGGCATTAGAGGTATGCCGCCTAAAGGTAATTGCCTAAAGTGCTCGGAAGATGATATCCGTAACACCGTAATCTATATGCTAGATCAGCTAAAATAGAATATCATTAGATTTGCCAGCGCATGTCAAATAACTTATCAATTTGTTCTTGTGATACGCCTTGTAAAGTTGCTGGAGACCATTGTGGTTTTTTGTCCTTGTCGACTAATGCTGCCCGAACCCCTTCATTAAAATCATGAGTTTGAATAATATTTAGGGTTAAGCTGAATTCCATTGCTAACGCTTCTTCAAGGCTCATATTCTTTGCCATATTGAGTGCCTTATGGGTTACCACTAAACTAGTAGGTGAGCGTGTGAGTAAATGCGCCACACATGCTTTGGCCCATTCATCATCTATATTCTGTAAAGCATCAATAATATCTATTACCGTATCTTGTGCAAAGCATAGCTTTATAATATCAAGCTTTTTAGCTAATTCGCTTGGGGGCGGCTCTTGTGTATATGATTCAAATACCTTCTTATAATCCGTAACATCATATATGCATAAATCATCTATTAAAGAACCGAACTTCTCTTCCGGTATATGATAGTCTACCAGGCGGCAATACATAGCATCTGCGATGTCTATTATTCTACCTGTTAACCCTAGATACATGCCTAAGTTATTCGGAATTTGTGATAAAAAGTAAGTGGCACCAGTATCAGGATAAAGGCCAATACCTGTCTCAGGCATAGCCAGTTTTAAGTTAGAGGCAGCAACTACTATAGAACCATTTATGGATATACCAAGCCCACCACCCATAGATATATTATTTAAGAGGGATATATAAGGTTTGGGATATTTGTTAATAAAACCATCCAGCTTATACTCATATCTAAAAAAAGGAATATCCTCTATATAGGCCTGAGGTCCTACCGTATACAAATGCTTTATATCCCCACCCGCACAAAAGGCTTTATCACAGTTGCTGGTCATAATTACGGCACATATATTTTTATCCTGTGCCCAGGAGCGTAATTTATCATCTAATTCAATTATCATTTCTGGTGATAGAGCGTTAAGCGCTTCTGATCTATTTAGAACTACTTTGCCAATACTGCCATTTTTAGCTGGTAGTTCTTCAAAAATTACTTGCTTGCTCGGGGGTGTGCTCATGTTACATATATTAGCACATAGTGTAACATCTACCAGAAACTGTTGTACTTTACCAATATGTCTTTAACTTAGAACGCATGCTAAGTGCCTCAAGTAAATGCTGTTCATTGATGTTATCTACTAAAGACAAATCGGCAATAGTTCTAGCTACCTTGAGAATACGATAGTAGCTCCTTGCAGATAAACTAAACTTTTCTATAGCATCTCTAATAAGCTTGGTACAATTAGTACTTAAGACCGATACTTTTACTATTTCTTGATTAGATAGATGTGCATTATATTTTCCCATACGCTCTAGTTGAATATTTTGTGCTGCTATAACTCTATTACGTATTGTCGCAGAACTTTCTGCTTTGTTGTCATCAGGATTAAGCAAATCTACAGTGTGGTTTGGTAGTTCTGCATAGATATCAATTCGGTCTAATAATGGCCCAGAAATTTTATTTTGATAACGCAGTATCTGTGTCATGGTACAGTTACATTTTTGTGTTGGTGTGGCAACATATCCACATGGACATGGATTCATAGCTGCTACAAGCTGAAATGTCGCAGGAAACATTACTTTTCTGGCAGCTCTAGATATCATAACCGTGCCACTTTCTAGTGGCTCACGTAGTACCTCTAATGCTTTACGTTGGAATTCTGGTAATTCATCTAAAAAAAGAATTCCATGATGAGCCAAAGATACTTCACCAGGTTGTGTTGAACTGTAGCCACCAACTAATGATGCCGGTGAAGATGTGTGATGTGGAGCTCTAAATGGACGTTGTAAAAAACCTCTATTAGGTAGATTTGTTCTAGCAAATGAATATATGGCTTGTACCTCAGTTTCTTGTTCAAATGTTAGCGGGGGGAGAATAGAGGGCAACCTAGATGCCAGCATAGTTTTTCCTGTACCTGGAGGACCGGAGAATAATATACTATGCCTGCCTGCAGCAGCAATTTCTAAGGCGTGTTTTGCTGGCTCTTGACCTTTAATATCTTGCATGTCTATTGAATACTGTAGAGGAACAGTTTTGCTATTGGATAACATTGGCAGCTTCTTCAGATCTAATATATGCTGGCATACTTGGCGCAAGTTTTCTGCTGCATAAGTAGCATGGTCTTGTGGTAGCATAGATGAATGTGTTTGTTTTGATACGACTAGATTGCGTTTTGCTTTGCGTGCTGCTAATGCTAAAGGCAAAATAGCCTTAAACCCTCTAAGTTCGCCAGTTAAAGCCAACTCACCTGCAAATTCATAACTTAAAAGTAGTTCTTTAGGTATTTGCTTTGACGCTGCTAATATTCCTAATGCTATCGGCAAGTCGAACAGAGCTCCATCTTTAGGTAAATCTGCAGGGGCTAAATTAATAGTTATGTGTCTCGTTGGGAAATCAAAATTGCTACTTAATATTGCGCTGCGCACCCTCACTTTACTTTCACGTACTGCCGTTTCTTGCAACCCAACAATATTGAGTTTAGGTGTTCCATTAGATATATGGGTTTCTACTCTTACCAGCGGCGCTTGTAAGCCACAAATTGCTCTACTATAAACTACTGCTATGCCTGTGCTCATTACGATAAGATAAATACATCATATCGTAGTGCCTATAGCTAAGTTTGTTAATATTCGCCGTTAAGAATTTTTTCTTCTATAGCAGATGCTTCTTCAGGCGTGGCAAAAATTACCAGTACGTCACCCATACGGATCTTAAAGTCTGCCTCTGGATCACTAATACGTTCATTTTCTCTGGTAATAGTTTTGATATAAAAGTCCGCATCATAGGCAGCAAGTACAGCAATTGGCTGATTAATAGCATTTGCTCCTTCGGGTACAAATATTGAGTGCAAGCTGCGTCGAGATTCTGTCTCATCTTCAAATGTTGCAGTATCATCCTCACCTCTATACATGCCTCTTAAGATTTCATATCTATCTGAGTGAATCGAGCGTATGCGATCAATAATTTTCTTGGTTGGTACGCCTAGGGTTAATAATAAGTGAGAAGCTAACATTAAGCTACTTTCAAGAGTCTCTGGAACAACTTCTGTAGCACCGGCATCTTGGAATGCATTAAGGTTAGAATCATCTTGTGTCCTAACGAACAAAGGCACATCTAGTCGCATTTCTCGCACATGTTTAACAACGTCCAGAGAAGGCTCTTCATCAGAAAAAGTTACAACTATCATGCGTGCACGAGATAAACCTGCAGCAATTAAAGTATTTGGATAGGTAGCATCTCCAAAAAATGCATGCTCTCCAGCAATAGTAGATTTAGATAAACGTATTGGATCCATATCTAGTGCTATCCAAGGAATTTTTTCTTGATCTAAAAAGCGCGCTAGAATTTGTCCCACTCTTCCGTAACCACACAAAATCACATGGTTCTCTAGCTCTGCAGCATGGTCTGACAACAATCCGTAGCCATACTCAGAATCTTCGCGTCTTTTTTTGCGGGAGAAGACATTAATGATTTGTTCTCCATAGCCAATGAACAATGGCGCAAACATAACACTGATTACCACAGCTGAGAATATAATTGGGCGCATGCTTTCAGGTATTAAGCTAAAACGCATTGCTTCAGTAAAAATCACGAAACTGAATTCACCGCCATGTGCCAGAATTAAACCTGTGCGCAAAGAGGCTTTAAGTGTTAGACGGCTAAAGACTTTAATTATGCCTGCAATAAGGATGAACTTACCTACAACTAACGCTAGGAGTAGAGCAAGTACTTGCTGCCAGATGGTAGGCATTAAGGATAAGTCTAAGTTGGCGCCTATAATTACAAAAAACAGACCTAATAAAACATCACGAAATGGTCGAATATCTAATTCAATTTGATGGCGAAACTCGGTTTCTCCCAGCATTAATCCTGCCAGGAAAGCCCCTAAGGCCATTGAGAGACCTAAGTAATAAGTCACGCCTGCAGCACTTAAGGCAACCAATAATGTGGCCATCATAAATAGTTCAGTTGAACGCGCTTTCGCAACTTCATGGAACAAAGGTCTTAGCACCCAAATACTCAACAAAGTCATGCTAACAAAAGCAAATAGTCCCTTGATGATGGTAAGTAAAAAGGTAATATGTAGAGGACTGTGTTCGCTCCCAGATAAAGCTGGTACAAGGATCAAAAAACCAACCGCAGCAAGATCTTGGAATAGAAGGATGTTGATGGCCATGCTACCGTATGGGGTATATTGCTTCTTCTGTTCAGTAAGCTGTTTTATGACAACTGCTGTGGAAGATAGGGCTAAGGCACCGCCAATTAGTACGCTTTGGATTAGGTTCAAGCCAGAAATTCTGGCGATAAAGGTTGCGGCAATAGTGCAGATAAGTACCTGCATGCCACCAACACCCAGCAACATTCTTTTGTTTGCCAGCAGTCGCGGAATAGAAAATTCTAAACCGAGTGTAAACATTAAAAACACTATGCCGAATTCTGCAAGGTGATTAAGATCCTCTATAGAAGGTACCCAACCTAAACCACCTGGGCCTACTGCAACACCTACAGATAGGTAGCCAATAATTGCGGGTAAGTGTAGACGTCTGCATACAACTACAAAGATAACTGAGCAGCTGAGCAGGATTAAAATATATTTAAAAATTTCCATGATTCACTTCAAGTTGTTGCTCTAGCAATTTTTCTAGCTGTTCAACTTTTTTGCGGGTTTTGAGTAATACTCTTTTTTGGATATCAAACTCTTCACGCGTCACCAGATCCATTTTTTGGATCGCGGCCAAAATCAACTGCTGTATTACTGAATTACTTTTAAAATTGTTAGACATTAGCCATTCCGTTCTATACGCTTAAGAAGCTTACCATAAGCGGGACTTAAAAAGAAGCAAAGTATGTTATCTAGAATTGGTTACTCTATAAAAAAATGCTGGCAGCACCGCCTGGCACTGCGTGGTTTTGTAAGAAAGCCTGAACTGCAACTTTCAACAATCTATCAGTTACCTGAAGTAAATTTAGATGGTGTAAAGGCGCTTATTTTAGATTTTGATGGGGTGTTAGCAGCTCATGGAGAGCTTACGCCAAAAGCAGATGTCATACCGATACTCGATCAGCTGCAAGGATATAAACTTTATATCTTATCTAACAAACCAATGCCTGAGCGTCAAGAGTACTTTGCTAAGCATCTACCTGCTATTAAATTTGTTAAGGCCACTCGGAAAAAACCATATCCAGACGGGATTCAGGAAATCTTGCGCATAGCAGAATTAGAGCCCAGTCAATGCATGGTGATAGATGATAGGCTAGCAACTGGTGTGGTTGCTGCAGTAGACATAGGGGTTAGAGCTTTATGGGTTAGTCAGCCTTTTATAAACCTATCTTCTAATCGTTTAGTTGAGTCATGGTTTATTTTGTTACGTTTTGTAGAGCGGTTGTTACTTGCCTAAAACGAAGATGTTTGTTATTTTAAAAGTAAGCTTTCTATGTTATTAATTACTGTTCATAGGTGTATACATGGCAACAACGTCGCAAGATAACTTAGTTATTGGCACTATGTGTGGTACTAGTATGGACTCTCTTGATATAGCTCTAGTAGAGTTTACAGCCGATAGTCACCCTAAGGTGCTGAGAGCAGATAGCTATGCTTTACCAAAGGATTATAAGACACGCTATTTAGGCATAATCGATGCTAAAGACTCTACCTCTTTGCAGGAGTTAGGCGAATTAGATGCTTGGACAGGGAGGGTGTACGCTGAACTAATAAATAAATTCATTATCGAAAATCAGTTGGATAGAAAACAGATCCAAGCTGTTGCAAACCATGGGCAAACTCTATGGCATGCTCCGAATGCAAGAGAGCCATTCTCTATGCAGATTGGTAGTAGCAGCCATATCGCTCAATTAACGCAAATAACCACGGTTGGAGACTTTAGAAACCCAGATATTGCAGCAGGTGGTCAGGGCGCACCATTAGCACCTCTTTTACACCGCGAAATATTTTTTAATCAATCAGAGCCACGATGTATTGTCAATATAGGTGGTTTGAGTAATGTATCTATTTTACAGCTAGACAAATATATTGGCTTTGATACAGGACCTGGCAATGTTTTGTTAGATTGTTGGACCGCACAACACTTTGCAATGCCATATGATAAAGATGGGGAGGTTGCTGCAACTGGCAATGTTATTCCGGAGTTGCTTAACGCAATGTTAGGAGATCCATATTTTAACAAAACACCGCCTAAAAGCACTGGACGAGAATACTTTAATCCCGCATGGCTACAAAAGTACTTACAGGATTTTGCGAGTAATAATTACATACCAGAAGATGTACTAGCTACTTTAGTTGCACTAACTAGTCAAACGATAGTGACAGCAATTAAAGAGCATGCGGTACATGCTACTCAAGTGTACGTATGTGGTGGGGGTGCAAAAAATCTACAAATAATCGCAGGTCTGTCATCATTACTAGAAAAACAAGTGCATACTACCAGCGTGTTAGGAGTAGCGCCTGATTGGATTGAAGCAACCTTGTTTGCGTGGTTGGCATATAAAAGAATTAATAGATTGCCTTCAGATTTGACAGAAATAACTGGAGCAAAGCAACCGGTTATATTAGGCGCTGTATATGAAGTTTAAGTTTATTGCTATCAAAACTTTTCCTCAATAAAGCTTAGGTCATAACCGTTCTGCACATACGCATTATTTTTTTTGCCTCCAATGTGCTCAATATGGATTGCAAAAGCAATTTTTTTCCAATCGCTCCAGGATGCATATATTTGCTCTGGGCTTGGCTTGTTATCTCGAGTAACATTTTGTGCTGGGATGTTTACTAGTCTAGATGCTGCGTGATTTGATATGGTTTTCTGATTTTTAGTTATAAATTGGATTATAGTCTGTAAAGTTTTTGGATCTTGTGTATAGTCTTCAAACTTGAATTGTGGAATGCCCAAAGCGTCAGCTGTTTGCATATTTGCATGAATTCTATCAAATCTGCCTAAATTAATTAAAAATACCCAGTACTCAAAAGTGTTATACTCGCTTGGGTCAATTGTATATTTTTTATGTAGCTCTCTATCGTATTCTAGGGCCTCAGCATATGAGGGTGTATAATGATTTACAGATTTTGTAAAAAAGTTATTTCGACTATCATCTAGGTATTTTATAAAATAATTATAAAACTCTTTGCCATGCTCTTTCTTGGCCCAGAATTTTTCACTAGAGTCCAGTAAGGTTATCGGGTGACGTATTAGATTTGCAATTATTAAGTTCTGAGGTAATTCCACATCTTGTAGCATATTTAAAATATATCCATGTACATTACCTACATATTTGCTGTCAGTGTTTGCCTTGCTTCTTATAATTTGAAAGTATTTATCTATACTAATATGTTCAACATCAATTAATTCACCATTTAAGTCAGCATTGTAGTGTGTACAATATACTGTATGAATATTATTTAATACCTGGCTTAGCCACGTGGTTGCGGCAGAGCCATCAGAAGTGAGTAAGAAATTTGTGGGTATATTTTTTTTATTAGTTGTGTAGCCAATCATCCCAAATGAAATGATACTTAATACGATTATTGTGAATAGGATGCGCTGCATTTAAGACCTTAGTTACACACTTATGACCAATATATTATAGTAAAATATTAGTTACACATTAATGCAGCGCAAAAAGTTGAGAGCTGATCATAGTCCTCTTAACTTCATTGCCGCCATGCCAGCAATTACTCCACGCCCAAATGCAGCGGTTCTTTCTGCATTTTTATGAGACATATATTGTTCTAGCATAGATAACATATGTTTATTTGTTGGAGTTGCTTTTGGTTTCTTAGATTTAGGAACTGCTTGGCTGATCCATTTTTGTACCCTTGCATTTGATTCTGGTGTGCTCGCACAATCTGGTTCCCCTTGAATATCTTTAAGTACTTGTAAAAAAGTTTCTGGTTTTTGATGGCACATAATGCCAACATCTCCAAATTTGAGTGCCTTTTTGGTTTTATCTAAGAGAGCGTCGTAGTCATTTTCTCCTGCACCTTTCATGGATAAGCAGTCACTAACGATTACCCCCTCATATTTTAACTTTTCTCTTAAAATATTTTTAAGCCAGACTTCAGATTCTCCAGCAGTTTTTCCTTTGTCCACTGCCGAAAACTCAATGTGTGCCGGCATAACTGCATCTATTAGACCTTCTTTAACTAGTGCAGAAAAAACTTTTAAGTCATTTTCCTCAAGTTCTGCCAATGAGCGTGTATCAGTAACTTTTTGATGGTGTGTATCGCCGATATCTTGCCCATGCCCAGGAAAGTGCTTAGCTGTAGCGCGCATACCTGCCTCATGCATACCCTCTATGTATGCGGAAGCTAATTCAATTACAGCATCCGGACTAGTGTGAAAAGCACGCCCAAAAGGTGAGATTGCTGCACTACCTTTATCTAAGTCACACACCGGTGCTAGACTAGTTATACCTAGATCAACTAATTCTTTAGCCATATGATAGCCATATTGTTTTGCAAGCTTTAACCCCGCATCTGGATTTATATCATATGTTCTACCATAAACTTCTGCTGCAGGTAGAGATTTAAATCCTCCACCAAAGCGCTGCACAAAACCACCTTCGTGATCAACAAAAATCGGTACAGTTTGGTCTTTGCCAGCAGATGCTGCAGTTGCTTGAATGTCAGCAATTAATTCTTTTAGTTGCTTTTTATTGGCGTAGTTTTTCGTAAAAAGAATTATCCCTGCAGTCATTGGATGTCTGACTATTTCTCTTTCCTGGTCAGATAGTTGTTTACTTTCAAGTGATACTATTAACCTACCGGACATACTGCTTCTCCATGATAAGGCTTGTTTATACAAGCGTGTTTTTTACTTTATAGCCAGAATATTGTCAAGAATTTTAAGTGCAACACTTACTCTTTCTAAACTGCAAGTGTATATGCGCAAAAGAGTTGGGTGACTATTATAGTTTTGCTTTCCTATTCAGGTTGGTTGTAGTATATTTGCCAACATCATGTCTCAGGCTACCAAAATCAAGAGCCTTGTCTGCATTAATCTTTTCCATAATTGTATGCATTCTAATAAGTGCATCTGTAATAGATATACGTTGCAGAGGGTTTCTCTCTTTCATATCTGCGATAAGTAACAAAAGCTCTCGTATATATGTTTGTGCCGATGGACCTTTATATTTTAGGAATTTATTCCATGCGTGTGTTGAGTCAATAAATGGTGCTAACATTATTTCAAATGTTATGCCTAAAGCATATACGTCCATAGATTTTTGTGCAGGATATTCTTGCTTGTCGGAATCTAAAATCTCAGGAGGTAAGAAGAGGCGAGTGCTAGAGGATGGGGTTATTAACTCACCTTCTTTAACTACACCGCCAAAATCAATTAATTGTATACCAGAAAAATCATACATAATATTTTGTGGTTTTATATCAGTATGCACTAGGTTGCTCTGATGCAGTTTTGCTACCTCAAATATCGTTAGGGTTAACAAAAATAGCGTAAACTTGAATTCTTCTTTAGACATTTCAGATTTTTGCGCGGGCTTTGCCTGGGTGAAAGCAATGTTTTTCTTGCCTCTGACATTTGCAATTGAGTCTGCAAGTTTGTCTAGATCAGATCCATAAATTAATTCTTGTTGTATATATGTTTTTTTGCCTGGATTTTTTTTTGCTTCTTTAGCATCTCTTTCTTGCTGCCCCTGTAGTCTATTGAGTGACTTAAGTGTTTGAATTTCTCTACTAGGCTCTGTATCTGTGATGCTAGTTTGAGGTGACACTTTAACTGCAGAAAACTCTCCTGTTCTTAAACTGACGGCACGTTTTACGGTTCCTTTACCACCTGCTCCAAGAGTATTTATAATTAGCATTGGGTTTATCTGAGTATTATCTAACATAAATACAATAGATGCTCGCAATATTAGACCATATGCTATTTCTATTTGCTCATGTTTAGATATTTTCTTGTCTGCCATCATGCGCTTATTAATTACATCACTCAGCACTTCTAAGTCTTTTAAAATATGCTCATCACTTTGTTGTAACCATTCCTTAAGAATTTTTTTTCTTTCGGTTAGCTCTGCATCTTCAAGATGTTCTTTTTTTTTGTTTTGCTCGGTCTTTTCCTTAGGTGTTGTTTGCGCTCCGGTCTGTTTAGGTTTCTTTGGAGCAACAAACAAAAAGTAAGCTATTTTTTCATCTGCTCTTATGATCTTTAATAGGTCTTTAGGTCGTAACATTTTCTAATCCTGGGTGGATCACTTAGAGAGAGTATCGGCAGTAAACTGGAAAACATGAGTGGCCAAATATTTGCTATTTAGATAAATATTCTTGTTATTGATTGCCATAAGGCAGTAGATCCAGTAGCATAATGGCCTAAATTCATTAGAGGGTTTGAGTATGGCATTTGTGGTGACTGAAAGTTGTATTAAGTGTAAATATACTACTTGTGTAGAGGTATGCCCGGTAGATTGTTTTCATGAAGGACCAAATTTTCTTGCCATTGATCCCGAAGAGTGTATTGACTGCGCATTATGTGAGTCAGAATGCCCAGTAAATGCTATATATGCTGAAGATGAGTTGCCAGAAAATCAAAAGGAATTTCTTCAGTTAAATGCAGATTTGGCTAAGAAGTGGCCGGTATTGACGGTTAACAAGGGTGGCTTACCAGATGCCGATGATTGGAAAGATGTTACGGACAAACTTCAATATTTAGATAAAGGTTGATGCGCTATCTGTTTATGGCTGTAACTTCGTCTTGTACTGTGCCAATAGTTTCTTTAATTTGCTTGTCTTCTATATTCCAGCGCTCGGCAAGCACTATCATAAGTTTAGACAGGTCGTTGATAAAGCTTTGGTCTTGGCTAATACCAGTTGCATATTTACGACCAAATTCTTCTGCGAAAGGATCTGATTGCAAACCTAGGGTGTAAACGCTAGCAAATAGATAATCAGTGAGCTGTTGACAGAATACTTGCAAGTCTTCTAGCTCAATATCTTGGATGTTTATCAATTGCGCCAAGCGCCAATTGATTTCATTACGTGTGTTTAGAAACTTCCCTATTTCTGGAGTCATAATTTCCCCTTTGACACCCATAGTATACCTGAATTACTTTGCATAAATATGGGTTTTTTTCTCAAGTGTATGTAGGTAAAGCGCTATCTGATGATATAGCTACTTGTTGTTTGCTATCTTGTTGGTAAGCTTAAAGTATGGGTTTAGGATGAACCATGGACTGTGATCAAAGGAATGATCTAGACAAGGATTGTCTAGTTACAACTATAAAATCTAGTTTAATCTAATGGTATAGGAAGGTGAGGATGCTCACCTTTTTTTTGTTCTTAAATTACCTGCTAGTTTGTCGGAAACATAATATTGCTATTACAGCTAGAGTTATAAATAGCAGTAGGCTCCAAACAGCTAAAGACAGGCCTAAAATTGTAAAATCAATCTCTGAGCACTCTCCTGAGCCTAAAATAGCTATCTTCATGGCATCAAGAAAAGGATGAACTTTTATAAGTCGCTCTAAACTAGCACTACAAGTTATTTTTTGTGGTGGGGCAAAATACTGTAGCCATACCTGACGGCTTGCAAGTAAGGTGCCAGCAAACGCACAGATAAACAGAATAAAAGAGTATATTTTTCCGATTAGACGTTGTGGCTGTAGAAGTGTGCCTAGTAAAAAAACTGGTATTAATATGTAGAAAATTATTCTTTGTAATATACACAATGGACATACAGCAAGCATATATTGATGCTCAAGAAAAAGTGCACCGCCGACAGCGGCGATGCACATTATCAGTCCACAAAGAGATAATTTCCTTATCATACTAGAATACAGCTTGTAGCCTTGCTCCTATGCTTTGCACGTTTCTGCTATCCAAATAAGTTGGGAATTGACGCTCTTGTTTAGAGTATACATACTCACCAATAGCTTTCAAGTTACGATTAATGTAACAGCAGACACTTGCAGAAGTGTTATGCGCTCTACCACCGTTTATGTCATGGCTGTTTAGAGAAATATAGCTGTATCTAGCTGATACTTCCCAAGCGCCATATGGGCAGCGAGGAATAACTTGGCCAAGAGTTGCGTTGCTAGTTTTAAGTGGTCTAACTTCACCAGTAAGTATGTAGCTTACTTGTGCATGGTAGCCGCTAAAAGTTAAGTTTGGACCTTGCTTAGCAGTGTTGGTAATGAACTCATCATATCCACGTGCAATATATGCGCGTTGATATTCCATCTCACCACTCCAGGAGCCGTAAATTCCTAGCACTTCAAAATCAATCGTTTTCTGATTTCTTGCAGAAATTAATTGCAGGTTAGTTCTAGTGCTAGAAAGAGGTATAGCAGTATCTAGAAGTGTAATTGTGCTACCAGATTTAGTTTCTGGTACTGGGTTATAGCGTAATCCTGTGTTGCTATATTCTTCTATATCTGCAGAAAAACCTAGCTGTAGTACTCTGCAATCGCTAAAGATAGGACGATAGTTATATCTAAAAGCTACCTGCCATAAGTCTGGTTTATTGATAACATTATTACGCGTGTCGCGTACAGTAATACCAGTCTTTGGCTGCTGGGTGATAGTTAAGCTTGAAGTATACGAGTTATTGTATGTGTTAAAGTTTACGCCTAAGCCTTGCTGTGGACCAAATGTGTTGGTACCCATGCTGCGTTCCAAGAATGGAATCCACTTACTACTTGAGGCACAAGTTAAACAGAAACCTGGAATTACCTGCCCAATATCAATTTTAAAGTTGGGTAAGAAATTACAAAAACCATGATATGAGACGTAAGCATCATCTACACGGGATAGACTATTAAAAGCATCAAAGTTTAATGCTATGTTATATGACCAATTAGTACCAAGGCCACCTTCGAAAGTTAAACCTACGTCACGAATGAAAGCTCCGCTATTGTATGTACCAGCGTTAGACCAGTCCCATGAAGTAGCTTTAGTGTCGTCCCAATAAATGCGTTGGTCAACTTTAAGAGTACCACTGACTTTAAACCAGTAGTCTTTATTTGCACCAACAACTTTTACTCCGCCATCTGAAGTAACAAGACTAACAGCATTAGTAATTGTTGGGGTAAATAAAAGAGCGGTCGATACACACACTGTACTTACAGTACTTAATAAACGGCGCATAGAATCTTTTCCTATATTTATACTTAGTTAGCTTAAAATTGAGCCAACATTCTATACCAGTTATTCCTTAAAAAAAACCTTTATAATTTAAATCGACCTATAAAGACTGATACAGTTGGGCCTGCAAGAGAAATGATATTTTGAGTATTATTTGCATTGACAGTTAACTCTCCATATCTAAATGCTACTTTTACAGAGTTATCTACTAGATCTAAATGTTGGGCTACAAGCACTGCTGCAACTGCCCCAGAGCCACAAGCTGCTGTTAAACCGGCGCCACGCTCAAATACCCGTAGTTTTATTTTTTCACGGTTAATGATTTGCATAAATCCAATATTTGCTCCTTCTGGGAACATGGTGTCACGTGCTAATTTTCGTCCTTGAACCTTAACTAAATGATTATCGAATTGCTGCAAAACGAGTACTGCATGCGGATTTCCTAAGCTTGTTAAATGTATTTCTTCGGGCAAATTATGATAACTTAGACTCTTGCACGTAATAGAAGGCAATTCTTGATGCCAATTAATTACTATTTGATCATCCTGGATAATTAGTTCTCTGCGGCCGGCTTTGGATTCTGCTACAAACTTTCTACGGTCCGTCATACCTAAATTAAAAAAATACTTAGCCGCACAGCGCAAGCCATTGGCGCATTCTTCTGCCTCAGTGCCATCTGTATTAATGACTCTATATCCAAAGTCAACATCTGAGTTGTTTGGAGGAGTTAATAATATAATTTGGTCGCAACCAATACCAAGATTTCGGTTAGCTATTTGTAAAAAATGACTCTTATTAAGACGAGCATTTTGGGTAATTAGGTCTATAACTACAAAATCATTACCCAGACCGTGCATTTTGGCAAAATTAATTAACATGCTGCTCTTCTGGTATATATAATGGGCCTATCTGTCCGCATGCAGTAAAACCTAAACAATAGCTAAGTAAAAGTATTAAACATAGAGTTTTACATAAGTGTGACATATGCAATAGTGTACATTAAAATCATTGCAGATAAAATATGGAAGTAAAATGACCAAGATAGATGGGCATGTTTTTGATCCACCAGTAGAGGCAAAGGCTTGTATTATATGGATGCATGGCTTGGGTGCTGATAGCGCTGATTTTGTGGGACTGATAGAACAGTTCAATTTACCAAGTAATCATGGGATAAGGTTTATTTTCCCGAATGCACCTTTTAGAAACATAACGGTGAATCATGGCATGCGCATGCGAGCGTGGTATGACATTTATGATATAAGCTTAATAACTAAAGAAGATTCTGCTGGAGTGCAAAACTCAGAGGCTACAATTGCAAATATTATTAAGCATCAGATTGATATGGGTATCGCAAGTGAAAAAATTATATTAGGGGGCTTCTCGCAGGGAGCAGCAATGGCATTGCATACCGGTCTATATTACCCAAGTACATTGGCAGCAATAGTAGCTTTTTCGGGATACTTGCCTTTAAAGAGTGACTTTGACGAAAACTCAAGTGTCGCCAATAAAAATACAGAGGTTTTTATGGGGCATGGTATGTTTGACCCTGTAGTGCCGTATAATGTGGGGCAAGCAACATGCAAGCATTTGGAACAATTGGGACACACTGTACTATGGCATGCGTATCCTATGGCACATGCTGTTTGTCCAGATGAGATTCATGCTCTCTCAATTTTTGTTAGAAAGGTTTTATTATAAGGCGAAGCCTTATACTAATAGAAAGGACAAACTTTAATTAATGGAACTGAGAATCGTAACCCGTAAAAGCAAGTTAGCATTAGCGCAAACTGCAATAGTAAAAAATTTACTACTTTCTAAACGGCCTGAACTGAAGATAGAGATTATTCCTATTAGTACAGAGGGTGACCGTATTCTAGATCAATCTTTAGTTAAAATTGGTGGGAAAGGGTTATTTATAAAAGAGTTAGAGCATTGCTTATTAAATGGAACTGCAGATATAGCTGTACATTCCGCTAAGGACATGCCAGCACAATTGCCAGAAGGTCTTTCTATAGGAGCGATTTTACAACGTTCTGATGCAAGAGATGTATTTGTTAGCAATAACTATGCAACTCTTGCAGAATTGCCGAAGGGCTCTATAGTTGGCACTTCTAGTTTGCGTAGGCAAGCCCAAACACTAGCGTTACGACCAGACTTAGATATTAAAATGTTACGTGGTAATGTACAGACTAGGATCAATAAATTATTAACTGGGGAATATGATGCTATCGTTTTAGCTGCGGCAGGACTTCTGCGTTTGAATTTGCAAGAGTGGTTAGCATGTCCTTTTGATATTAAAGATATGTTGCCTGCAGTAGGGCAAGGTGCACTGGGTATAGAATATTTGACTGAAAATAGCATTGTAGCTGACATTTTACAGCAAATACATAATCCGTTTACTGCCCATTGTGTTTCAGCGGAGCGGGCTATGAACCGTGTTCTAGGCGGTAGTTGTCAAGCTCCTATTGGTGGATATGCAGAAATAATCGCAGGAAAGTTAATACTACATGGGATGGTATCTAGCCCAGATGGAAAGAACATCTTAAAAGCGAATGCTAGTGGGATGCCAGAAGCAGCTCAAGTGGTTGGTAATAATGTGGCAGAGCTATTAATAGAGCAGGGTGCCGTAGATGTAATTACAGCGGCAAAAAAAATATGGGAATAACATGACAAAAAAACTTACAGACTTAAAAGTACTTGTAAGTAGACTACCGCAACATGCGGTAGAGATCTCTAAAGATATTACAGCACTTGGGGGGCAGGTAATCCAGCAACCTCTATATACTGTAGAGTCGACTGTTAATGATAATTTATTACAGTATTTAACTAAGATAAGTGGTTCAACAGCCCTAGCTGTATTTATTAGTCGCAATTCGGTGGATATGATAGTGCCTCATTTAGCGGAGGGTTTTGCAGGTGCTTGGGCTACTACAGGACCTGGTACAGCACAACAATTAAGTAATTATGGCATTAGAGGCGTATTGCATCCGACGTTTAAGGAAGCTAACAGCACCGGTTTATGTAATTTGTTGTTAGAAAAAAAACTAGAGCTAGACGGACGAAGGGTTGTAATTTTTACTGGAGCGGATTTTGACAGTACATTGCAATACAAACTTAAAGGTTTAAATGCAAATGTAGAGACTATTATGGTCTATAAGCGTTGTGCCCCAAAGAATTTACAAGTGGATACGACTGCAGATGTAATTTTGATAACTTGTGTAACGAGTTTAATTAATTTACAGCATGCAGCACCTGACCTAGACTTACCTATAGTTGCAGCTAGCGATAGAATTGCGAGAGCTGCTCTCGAAATGGGATACTCTAAAGTATATACTAGCATTAGTATGCAAGATATCGATTTAATAGACGCTTTGGGCAAGGTGAGAGATGCAAAACAAAGAAACTAAGACTAAGTCTAAATCAAAAAAACGCAAAGCAAAATCCAACATAATATTTTTGGGGATTTTGTTATTAGTAGTAATAGTGGCGGCTGTACTTTATTTTGGCGGAACTCAGTGGTGGGGTTTGGGCGGAGCTAAAGATTATCCACGACGTGAGTATAAGGCCGCAACAAGCACAGGAACCATGACAGTTGACTCAAGGCATGGGATAAATATTGAACCAACAGATACACAGGTTACAACTGACCCTGAACCACTGACACGGTCACAGCTTGAAGAGGTTGTTATAGAAAGTGATATAGAAGTTTATGGCTCTGACGCTGCTCAAAATGCTACGGCTGTACCCGTGGCTAATACTGTTAGTAAAGAGACCTTGCTTAGTTTGCAGCAACTATCTTTGGCGATTGATGCTTTGCCTGATGTGGATCACGAGTCAACTGGTAAAAGTATAGTGCAGAGCCCTGTGGCATCAAATGCTGGTGATGTACAAAGCCAGAATAATCCTGTGGATAGTTTTAAATCTGTTGTAAGAGTAAGTAAACGCAAGAATTCAGATAAGTCTAAACATGTGCATGGTAGTTTGCAGCTTTACAAGATACAGTTGAAGCTTTTGGTAAATGATATGCGTTGGGCGCTAATATATGATGACGCGGCAGGCTTTAAGCAAGCTAAAAAGAATAGTGTTTTTATTTTGCAGCGTCGCTTTGATTTGAATGATCCGCAAGTAGAGATAGTCCTTGATATGTTTGCAGCACTTAATACTGGCAATGAAAATATAGGTGAAAATTAATGCGTTTACTTCTTTATATATTACTATTATGTTTGACAGCATGGGCCAGTTATTTTGTATACGTAAATCCTGGTGATGTAGAAATATTATATGGAGATTGGGTTGTAAATATGCCAATCTGGGTGCCAGTACTAGGAAGCGTGGCTCTGTTGGTGGTGCTTGTATTAGGATTTACAGTATTGTCAGGTTTAGGTAGTGTTTTTGGTAAGTTTAAAGAATGGTTTACAGGCACAGGACAAAAAGCCTTAGAAAGAAATGTTAATCAAGCCTGGAAAGCTTTAGCTGAGGGAGATTGGGCTAAAGCTGAGACTAAATTACTTAAAGCTGCGAAAAATACAGATAATCCATTACATTATTATTTAGCTGCTGCTAAAGCCGCACAAGAACAAGGATTTGTTGAGCGTAGAGATAATTATTTACATCTTGCCTTACGTACCAGCCCGAATTCAAAAGTAGCGGTAGGAGTAACGCAAGCTGAGCTACAGTTGCGCCAAGGCCAGTATGAATACTGTGTTGCCACAATTCAAGATGTGCAGCGTGATGCCCCAAACAACAAATTAGTATTACGCTTGGCTGCGCAAGTTTATTCGGTATTAGATGAGTGGGAAGAAATTATTAAGCTAATACCATCATTGAAGAAATTTTCAGTATTAAATAAAGAAGAATTGATGGGTCTAGAAGTAGATGCATATGAACATTTGTTACGTAATGAGGCAAAAAGTTCAGGCAAACAAGCTCTTATTGCCGCTTGGGATACCATGCCGAGAGATTTGCGTACACAGAGTGATTTGATACAGGTTTATGCCCAATTGTTGCTAGGGCTAGGTGGTGAAGTTGAAGCTGAGTTAGTAGTGCGCAATGCACTGAAGAAGAAATGGGAAAATAGTTTGGTTAGAATGTACGGCCTAATTTTGACGGCTGATGTGTCTAAACAGATTATTACCGCTGAGGCGTGGCATAAGAATCATAGTAATGACCCAATGCTGCTTTTAACCCTAGCTAGATTGTGTATAGCTAATAAGTTATGGGGTAAAGCACGTAATTATTTAGAGTCATGTATAGCTTTAGAAACTAATCCAGAAGCTTATGCAGAATTAGGTCGATTACTAGGGTTTCTTGGTGAAGAGAATAAGGCTTTGGAATGTTATCGCAAAGGGTTGTTAGAGTTTACCCCACTGCTAGAAATTGAATCTAGCAGTGGGGCCGACAATAGCCATTAGCCTAATTATTTAGAGTTACGCTTCATAGCCATAAAGAACTCTTCGTTAGTCTTAGTATCTTTGAGGTGCTCAACAAGAAATTCTATAGCAGCTACTTCGTCCATATTGCCTAGTAGCTTGCGCAGGATCCACATTTTCTCTAGAGCATCTGGCGTTACCAACAACTCTTCACGGCGTGTGCCAGAGGCTGGGATGTTAATAGAAGGATAAGTACGTTTTTGCGCAATTTTGCGGTCTAGATGAAGCTCTAGATTACCTGTACCTTTAAACTCTTCGTAAATAACGTCATCCATCTTGGAGCCAGTTTCTACTAAAGCTGTTGCGATAATTGTTAGACTACCGCCTTCTTCAATATTACGTGCAGCACCAAAAAATCGTTTTGGTCTCTGCAAGGCGTTAGCGTCTACACCACCAGTTAAAACCTTACCTGAAGAAGGGGCAACTGTGTTGTATGCACGCGCCAGTCGCGTAATAGAGTCTAGCAATATTATTACATCTTTCTTGTGCTCAACCAAGCGTTTGGCGCGCTCTATAACCATCTCAGCAACTTGTACGTGCCTGGATGCTGGTTCATCAAACGTGCTGGCAACAACTTCGCCGCGTACTGAGCGTGACATCTCAGTAACCTCTTCTGGTCTCTCATCTATCAAGAGTACAATTAAATGACATTCAGGTTGATTGGCAACTAGGGCATGTGCAATGTTTTGCAGCATTACAGTTTTACCAGCTTTTGGAGGAGATACTATCAATGCACGCTGGCCTTTACCGACCGGTGCAACTAGCTCTATTACTCGTGCTGTTAAATCTTCTGTGCTGCCGTTGCCAACTTCCAATTGCAGCCGCTCATTAGGATGCAAGGGAGTTAAGTTCTCAAAAGCAATTTTGTGTTTAGCGTTTTCTGGAGATTCGCCATTAATAGTTTCTACTTTAAGTAAAGCAAAATAACGTTCTCCGTCTTTAGGCGGACGAATCTTGCCATGAATCTCATCGCCAGTACGTAGAGCAAAGCGGCGAATTTGGCTAGGTGACACGTATATATCATCTGGGCCAGGAGAAAAAGAACTGTCTGTCTCAGCAGAACGCAAGAAACCAAATCCATCATCTAATATTTGCAATATGCCATTGCCGTAAATATCTTCGCCTTTTTTAGCCTTAAGTATGGCAAAGATAATGTCATGTTTGCGAGCTCTGCCGATGTCTTCTAAGCCATACGAGCTTGCAATTTCAGTTAATTCTTTTGTGTTTTTGAGCTTTAGCTCGGTAAGATTTATACTCATATTTTATATATTGCCATCAATAAATGAAGAAAGGGAAGATTTGGACAAGTCACCGCCAACATGAGTGGCTACAGCTTGGCCATCTTTAAATAGTATTAAAGTAGGTATACCGCGGATATTATACTTCATAGGCGTATTCTTATTTTCAGAAACGTCCATTTTTACAAAGTTAACTTTTCCTTGGTATTCTCCAGCAACACTATCTAGGATTGGTGCAATTTGCTTACAAGGGGCACACCATGTAGCCCAGAAATCTACCAATGTAGGTACAGACGATTCTAGTACTGTGGATTCAAAAGACTCATCAGTCACTGCACTGAGTGCTTCACTCATGTTGTGTTTCTCCATGATTAAATATTAAACCGGTAGTTAACCTACTAAATTTGCAAGCAAGTTGTTTGTTTGGAACTGCAGGCCTGGTAGGTATTGTTATGAACTTATCACGGATAGTAATGCTATAGCCAAGCCATAACTTTGTCAACCAGGTTTTCCACAAATTTACATGTAGCCATTTACTTGTAATGACAATTATAATAGCTGCACAATCTGTTTTGCATAGTAGGTTAAAATTGCATCAGCTCCAGCTCTCTTTACTGCTAACAATGATTCAAAAGCACACTTTTGCTCATCGATCCAGCCTTTTTCTCCAGCTGCCTTTAGCATGGCGTATTCCCCACTTACTTGATATGCAAACGTAGGTACTTTAAAAGTTTGTTTGATGCGGTTAATAATGTCTAAGTATGGAAGAGCAGGTTTTATCATCACCATATCTGCCCCTTCTTGCAAGTCTAGTGCTACTTCACGTAGAGCTTCGTCACTATTAGCAGGGTCCATTTGGTATTGTACCTTGCTGCAGGCCCGTAAGTTTTCTTTTGACCCTATTGCGTCACGGAATGGACCATAGAAGCCCGATGCATATTTAGCAGAGTAGCATAATATTTTGGTGGTTACAAAGCCTTCTTTTTCCAAGTGTTGACGAATTATTCCAATTCTGCCATCCATCATGTCTGATGGTGCAATTACATCTGCTCCGGCTTGTGCCTGGGCGATAGCCTGTTGTACCAAAATTTCTAGGGTGCGGTCATTTTCTACATAACCATTATTGTCGATAACGCCATCGTGACCGTGTGTAGTATATGGGTCAAGCGCTGCGTCAGTAATTATTCCAAGATCAGGGATTTCTTTTTTAAGCGCACGGATTGCTTCGGGTATTAAACCATGGGGATTGTAAGATTCCGCAGCATCAATAGATTTTTGGGTGGATTGAATAACCGGAAAAAGGATTATTGCTCGTATACCAAGGCTATATGCTTCATGAGCTTCCTCAATCACTTTATCAATACTTAAGCGATATATATCCGGCATTGAAGGTATCGATTCGCGGATATTATCTCCTTCAATGACAAAAATAGGATAAATTAGATCATTTTTTTGAAGTTGAGTTTCTTGCACCAGATCGCGAATAAAACTGTCTGTTCGTAATCTTCTTAATCGAGTAGCAGGAAATGGTGCGAAATGGCTCATGCAGATAAGTATAGCTTTTAAATTTGTGTATACTTACCTTTATACAACAAATATAGCGATGGGTAAACTAAGTGATAAATAAAGAATTAATTGTAATAGGCGCTGGCACTAGTGGTTATATAGTAGCCATAGGCGCATTACGTTTGGGCTGGCGAGAGGTTCTGCTGGTGGATAAACATGAATACATCGGTGGCGCTGCTTTGCATACCAACTGTGTGCCAAGTAAATCTTTATTACATATTTCTCAGGTTGCACACACAGCGCGTACTGGGACTCAATATGGGCTAGATACTCATTTACTAAATGTAGATTTTGCAAAGATTAGTCATTATATTCAAAAACAGACTTTAGATATTGCAGAGAAAGAAACGCGAGAGACTCTTGAGGCGTTTCGTCAGTTGGGTGGCAAAATGGTGCAAGGTAAAGCCCGCTTTATTAACTCTCATGTTGTACAAGTAGATCAACAAGAATATCATGCAAAGAATATTGTTATAGCAACTGGAGCTAGACCCTGGTATCCAGATATTAAAGGCATAGATAAAATAGGTTATGTAACGAATGAAAATATTTGGCAAATACCCTCTTTGCCAGAAAAGCTAACAATATTAGGTGGGCGGCCATCTGCAATAGAGTTTGCCCAAGCATTTAGTCGCTTAGGGAGTAGAGTTGCTTTAGTTGTTGGGCACGATAGTATCTTGCCACAAGAAGATCCCGAATTAGTAAAAGAATTACAAGACCTTTTGATAAACTCTGGTATAGAGATCTATGTCAATACAACAGTGCAAGATTGTTATACTCAGGGAAAAAGAAAAATTTTAGATTGTCAGCATGATCACGGAGAAAATTTTTTAGTAGAATCTGATGAGGTTTTAATTTTAGAAGGGCGGAGGCCTAATCTTGAGGGGTTAGCCTTAGAGAATGCTGGGGTTCATTATTTAAACTCAGGCATTCAAGTAAACGATCTATTACTTACAACACAAAAACATATCTATGCTGTGGGTGATGTGGCTGCTACTCCCTATAAATTAACACATGCTGCAGAGTATCAGGCTAATGTGGTAATAAGTAATATGGTGTTAAACACTACCACTAAGACCCAGTTTCAGGGTTTTCCGTATGTCATTTTCACTGATCCTGAATACGCACACACAGGACTAAATGAACAGCAAGCAAAAAGTACTGGGTATAGTAACATAGAGGTTACACGGTTTGACTTCAAAGATATTGACAGTGCTAAAATAAAGCTTAGTACTAATGGTAGGATTAAAATAATTTCAAGTAATAACAAAATTATTGGTGCAACTATTTTAGGGCCTGATGCAGGAAATATATTATCAGAATGGTCTTTGGCTATTAAAGTGGGGGCAAGTGTTGCAGATGTGGCAAGTACTATACATCCTTATCCATTGCTAGCTCAAGTTAATCGTCGCGTTGCGAATAAATGTTTGCAACATAATGCCTCAGGTAAAGGTAATCGCGCAGCGTGGGTTCAACGTGTGCTATCGTGGTCATAATCTAATGCAAGATAGTTTAATAAGATTAAAAGACATAGAAATAGAGGCAATTAAAGCTGCATTTAGAGAAAGTTTTTTAGCAGCTGATAACTTATGGATCTTTGGGTCTAGAGTAAACCTAAAGGCGCGTGGTGGAGATATTGATTTGTATGTAGAAACTACACTTAAAGCTGAATTAGCAGTTAAAGCACGGTTGAAGTTTGTACGATTAATATGTGAAAAAATTGGAGAACAAAAAATAGATTTAGTGTTGAGATTATTGAAAGATGAGGTAAAATTGGATATCTATGACATAGCTCGCAAAGAGGGAGTGAAACTTATATGAGCGATAACCTTACATCTATAATTGAAATAGCAGATATTCATGAAAAAAGAATAATACAAGCATTATCTCATTTAAACTCCATTTTTCCTGTTCAAGCATCTCAAGTTCAAAATTTGCCTGAAGAACATTTCTTATACCTAGAATTATTTCTTAATAGATTTGCTAAACTACAAGATCATATGGGCAAGCACTTGTTTAATGAATATTTTAAAGCAAACAGTGAGGATGTAACTAATTTAACAATGTTGGACAAGCTCCATAAATTAGAAAAATTTGGTATAATTGAAGATGCCTCTATATGGCAGGAGATGCGTGATGCGCGCAACATAGTTTCTCATGAATACCCCGATAACCCAGAACTAATAGCGAACACATTGAATTTAATTTATACTTATTCTGGGCAATTACTACAAGTTAAGAACAATATAGTAGCAGCTTTGCAAAAGAAATGATTGGTTAAATATTTCTAGTGCTTAAGTACTTGTTGTGCTTTTAATGTATTGAGCGCTTGATACAACTGGTAGTCTTCATATAACAGCTCAGACTCATCTTTATTAGCTTTTTTATCTTTTGGCTCATCATTAGCTTTTGATTCTAAATGGCCACTCAGATTAGATTCATATACCATCAGATCTTCAGCTGTTGTTGCTTCTTGCTTAGGTATAGTAATATTTTCTACTACTATATCAGGCTTAATGCCTGTGGCTTGGATAGAGCGTCCAGCTGGCGTGTAATAAAGAGCAGTTGTTAGTTTTAAACCACGCTTATCTTTTAGAGGTAGGACAGTTTGTACAGAGCCTTTGCCAAAAGTGTTAGTGCCAATTACAACGCCGCGTTTGTAATCTTGTAATGCACCAGCAACAATTTCTGATGCTGATGCGGAACCGCCATTAACTAGGATAACTAAAGGCGCACCTTTGGTGATGTCTTTGCCAGTTGCTTTTTCTTTAACCTGAGAGCTTGGTAGACGACCTTTTGTGTAAACTATTACTTTGTCATATGGTAGTTTATCTTTATCTAGAAAAGCTGAAGACACTGCTACTGAAGCTTCTAATATCCCACCTGGATTATTGCGTAAATCTAAAACAACGCCTTTCATTTTGCCATCATTCTGTTTCATCATATTGTTAAGGGCCTTTGTTATATCTTTGCCAGTATCATTTTGAAACTGCGCAATTCTAACATAACCATAACCAGGCTCTAACATTTTTGTTTTAACAGACTCTACATTAATTACTTCACGAGTTATATCAAATTTTAATGGTTTGTTCTCATTTCTACGTACAACGGTAAGTATAATCTTAGATCCAGGTGCGCCACGCATTTTATCTACTGCCTCAGTAAGGCTCAGATCTTTCACAGGAGTATCATCAATTTTTACTATTAAATCACCAGCAGCCATACCTGCTTTGCTAGCAGGAGAACCATCAATAGGAGAAATAACTTTTATATATCCCTCTTCCATTGTTACTTCGATGCCTAGGCCCCCAAATTGTCCAGAAGTGCTCGCTTTCAGCTCAGCAAACTCAGTAGGATCTAAGTAGGCGGAGTGGGGGTCTAAACCTGCCAGCATGCCACGAATTGCATCTTCAAATAATTGTCCATCATCTACAGGCTTTACATAGTAATTATTAACATGCTCTATAACCGTGGTAAATCTTTCTAGGTCATTAAGTGGCAGTTTACTGTTATTTTGTGTTGCAGCATTTAACCCACTGGTCGTGATGGCTAAACATAATGTAGAGATAATTAATTTTTTCATAGTTCTCAGTATAATATAAACTTAACTGACTAGCACGTAAAAATTGGTTTGCCGGTCATTTCTTTTGGTATTTCTAGGCCTAAAAGTTTTAACATAGTTGGTGCAATGTCCTGTAATCCAAAATTGCCTGTCAAAAACTTTACAGGTAAGGATCCTACATATACTAAAGGCACAAGGTTTGTAGTATGAGCTGTATGCGCTTGCATTGCTTGTTCATCCCACATAACCTCTGCGTTGCCATGGTCAGCTGTAATCAGCATCTGGCCTCCATACTCTTTTAACGTTTTAGTTATTTTACCTATGCAGTTGTCTAATGACTCTATGGCTGCAATGGCAGCTTCTAAGTTTCCAGTATGTCCAACCATATCTGCATTCGCAAAATTAGCGATTATAACATGATGCTTTTGCTCTTTGATTGCTTTAATAATTGCACTGGTGATTGCAGGAGCGCTCATTGTTGGACTCTGATCATATGTTGCTACTTTAGGTGAGGGAATTAAAATGCGCTCTTCACCGTTAAAAGGTAATTCGCGTCCTGCATTAAAGAAAAATGTCACGTGGGCATATTTTTCAGTTTCTGCGATGTGTAACTGCTGCAGATTGTTTGCAGCGATTACCTCTGACAAAATGTTGTTAACTGCAGGCTTAGTAAATACTACTTCTGCATCCATGTCAGCGTCATATTCTGTAAGTGTAATAAGATTGATTTTTTTAGCGTTCAGTAATGCTGAGGATAGCTGTCGTGCTCTGTCAGCACGAAAATTCATGAAAATTACAGTGTCACCATCGCAAATATTTGTATCTATACCAGCAGCATTAGTGATTTTGCATGGAGGGACAAATTCATCTGTCTCGCCACGCTCATAGGCTTCTTGCAATGCCTGAATTGCATCGGTAGCATAAAAGTCTGCTTTGCCTTTTGTGAGACAGTCAGTAGCAGCTTGTGTGCGTTCTGCACGTTTATCTCTGTCCATGGCATAAAATCTACCCATTATATCCACAATATGCGTGTTAGATTTTTGTGACACTATAGCTGATAATTCTTTAAGGCTACTTTCAGCGCTCTGTGGCGGTGTATCTCTGCCATCAAGGAAAGGGTGGACGAAGACTTGCACATCAGCGGCCATTTTGATCATATTAAAAATATGGTCTTGATGACTATGTACTCCTCCTGGAGAAAGTAGCCCAAGTATATGGATTCTCTTGCTAGTCTTAATTGCTTTAGATAGTACTGAATTATCAAAAAAACTCTGGTCGGCAATAGCGTTATTGATGCGAGTCAGATCTTGATATATAACCCTACCGCTTCCGATAGTCATGTGGCCGACCTCGGAATTACCCATTTGACCATCCGGCAGCCCTACATCTTTGCCAGACCCGCTCACAAGAGTATGCGGGTTTTGGTCAATTAACTTATCCCAGTTAGGTGTAGATGCTTGTGCAATTGCATTATTTGTGTCATGGGGGGTATGGCCCCAGCCATCAAGAATTAATAATATAAGTGGGGTATTCAAATTTAGTTACTCAGTGTATAATGCGTGACTATTAATAGACATTAAACGGTGCCTTTTAATCCAGAACTTGTCCCAAGCAATTAGGTTTTGGGGTAGGTGCAATAAAAAATTGCAAGCACCGCTTAAACTCAAATGGCGATGGGTATATGGGTGAGATTTTAGACTTTATGCTTAGTCATTGGCAACTCAGTGGCTTGCTGTTGTTGTTAATAATTGGCTACATAATTTTTGAGTGGCGTGTTAGTGAGGGTGGTAATGGACAAATAAGCCCCGAGCAGGCCATAGATTTGTATAATCATCAAAATGCAGTATTGTTGGATGTACGTACTGCAGAGCAATTTAAAGCTGGTCACGTGGTTGGATCTGATCATGTAGAATATGATGAGTCTGACAAAAAACTTAAAAAGTTTACCAAATACTCTCAGCGACCAGTAATAATTATATCAGCGGATGGAAGGAACGCCGGTACTTTTGCGGCCCGTTTAGCAGAGCACGGATTGTCTAAGGTGCTAAGCTTAAGTGGTGGTATTAGTGCTTGGCAGGCGGCGGGATTGCCGTTAACCAAAAAAAGCAAATAAAATCCAGGAGGTGAATTATGGTAAGCGTGATTATTTATAGTACTTTAACTTGTCCATATTGTGTGCATGCAAAAAATTTATTAAAAGAAAAAGGTGTGCAGTTTCAGGAATATTATATAGATCAAGACTCTGATAAGCGTGCAGAAATGCTTGCTAAAACTAATGGTGCAAGAACTGTGCCACAGATTTTTATTAATGGTAAGCATGTTGGTGGCTTTGATGATCTCAAATTGATGAATCAAATGGGACAATTAGATCTACTATTGCGAGATTAATTTTTTATACTGGGAGTAGCGCATGACTGATGAAAGCAAAATAAATTTTACCGTCCATAACATTTACGCTAAGGATGTATCGTTTGAATCGCCAAATACACCGCAAGTGTTTACGATGGAGTGGAAGCCAAAGTTAGATTTTGATATTCAGATGTCGCGAACTCCTTTAGAAGATAATTTGTACGAAGTTGTTATGAGCATTACTGTAAATGTTGCTGTTTTGCCTGAGGATGATAATGAGGCTAATAAGCAAACTGCATTTTTAGTGGAAATTAAGCAAGCAGGGATCTTCTTGCTAGAAGGCACTACTGATGATAAGCAAATTGATTATATTTTATCTACTACTGCCCCTACAATTTTATTCCCGTATGCACGCGAGGCTATCTCTAGCTTGGTTGGTAGAGGTGGATTCCCACAATTGATTATTCCACCGATGAACTTCGAAGCAATGTATCAACAGCATTTAGAGGAACAAAAAAAAACTAGTACTGCGGCGAATGCATGATAGCAGTTTTAGGAGCGGGTTCTTGGGGTACTGCCCTAGCTACCGCGTTAGCGCGTAATAGCGAAGAAGAAATTTTAGTATGGGGTAGAGAAGATCAGGTATTAGCGGAGATTTCTACCCAGCATACTAACGAACAGTATCTTCCTGGAGTAACTCTACCTAATAATATTCGTGGTTGTGCTGGTTTGCCAGACCTAGTGGCTAGTTCACATGATTTGCTGCTGGCTATTCCTAGCAAAGCTTTTGTTGAAGTATTGCAGCAGCTACAGCCTTTATTAACGCCTCAGCATAGAATAGTATGGGCTACTAAAGGCTTAGAGCCACAAGCGGGACGTTTTTTAGATCAAGTCTTAGTAGAGATGCTTGGTAAGCAACAAGTCTATGCCGTGTTATCTGGCCCAAGTTTTGCCGGAGAAGTTGCTCGTAACTTACCAACAGCAGTAACCATTGCTACTCAAGATCAGACATTCCTAAATGATCTATGTAAATATTTTCATAGCGAAACATTTAGAGTTTATACGAGCACAGATATTACAGGAGTTCAGGTCGGCGGTGTAATTAAAAATATACTAGCAGTGGCTGCTGGGCTATCAGATGGTTTGGGTTTTGGTGCTAATGCGCGTGCAGCTTTGATTACCCGGGGAATCGCTGAAATGGTTCGTTTTGGTACTGCAGCTGGTGCTGAAAGTTCTACATTACTTGGCTTGGCAGGTGTTGGAGATGTCATTTTAACTTGTACTGATGATCAATCACGTAACCGTCGCTTCGGGCTTGCTTTGGCTCGCGGGCAGGATATTAAAGGTGCTGAGGCAAATATTGGTCAGGTTGTAGAAGCGGCACATAATACGGAAGAGGTGTGTAAACTTGCTGCTTACCACCAGATAGAATTACCTATCTCTGAGCAAGTGCTCAAAATTTTGACAGGTGTCGTAACTCCAGAGCAAGCAGTTAGTAATTTGTTGAGCAGGAAGCCTGCCATTGAATGATCAAAATAAAGTATTGGATCACACTATTTTGGTTAATCTTAGCCAAGCACTTGGTGATCGCATGTCGCATATCCTAGAAGTTTTTATGCAGGAAGTACCTCGCAGCATTGCTGATATGCGTGCAGCTATTAATAAAGAAGACTATGAAGCAGTAAAAATTATTGCCCATGGACTTAAGTCAAGCAGTGCTAATGTTGGTGCTATGCAAGTATCACAACTAGCTGCAAATTTAGAGCTAAAGTTAAAGCAGCAACATGTCGATAATTTAGCTGTAGATATAGACAAGCTTGCTCAAGCTTTCGACCAAGTCAGGCCTATGTTTAGTGAGTACATGTGATTTGTTCAAAAGGCGTGAAAGATTGTAAATTTCTACTATTATTTGTGTTAAGAGACAACTTTTTTAGTCATGGAGACCTATTATGAAAGCTTTAAATGTACTTTTAGTAACTGCTTTAGTAGCACCTTTACTTCTTTTAACTGGTTGTTTGTGTTTTGATCCATGCGAGCCTTGCATGGACAAATGTGGTACTAACTACGACAAATACCAGAAGTAATCTTTACTCTAGTATTGTAGGATAGCCTTGAGAGCGCATTAGCGCTCTCTTTGCTATTTCATTATCAAATCTAGCGCCTCTTCTATTAGCTTCATCAATTACTTGGTTAATTAATTCAGACTCACTCACTCTATTGTAATATGCCCCAGATAATGGCTCGTGCGACTCTGCAAAGACGCTGCCACCATGACGACCTAATTTGTATGGCTCATGAATTATTCTCACTGGATCTCCAACTGATACTTTGTAGTAGAGGGACTCTATATCTTTTGGCCACATTCTGATACATCCACTACTTGTTCTAATACCTATGCCGCCATACATATTAGTACCATGAATTAAGTACCCAGTAATTGAGAGGCGTAGAGCAAACTTACCTAATGGATTATCTGGTCCAGGCGGTACAACATCTGGTAAAAACATTTCCCGTTCATCGTACCATGCCCGAATAGATTTTGGTGGGTGCCATGCGGGATCTTTAGTTTTATCTATAATTTTGCCTTTAGCAATTGGAGTTTCCCAGTCAGGGCGACCTATACTGATCGGGTGAGTAGTTACTAGCTTCTTATCTTTATGAAAATAGTATAAACGCATTTCTGCAAGATTAATTACAATACCAGAGCGTGGTCCTGGTGGAAGAATAAACTGAGTAGGGATAATGATACGTTCACCTGCGGATAAACGCCGCGGATTAATATGGGGATTTGCTTCAATAATTTCATATACACCTATATCAAAGCGCTCACTTATATTATCTATAGTTTCACCGCGCTGCACCGTAGTAGTTTGCATGTTTCCTACAATATCTGAGCCTGGTTTTATCGTAAAGGTAAGTGAAACTCCCGGCGCAGATAGTAAAGATAAAGCTATTATATGTATTAGATTACTTTTCTTCATAATAATCTTATCGACAAAAATGTCAAAAGCTTGACGATAAATATGATCTTTGGCCTATTGAGTGTTTATATAGGAATAAGCTGCAAATTATGCTGTGTGGTTATACACTTTTTTTTTTGACTATACTTTACAACGTAAGAGGAGGTGGTCACTATGTTAAATATAAAAACTATAGCTTTGTGCACATGTGTATTATCTTTAAATGGTTGTGGTGGATTAAATACTCAACAGCAATATACTTTAGGTGGAGCGGCTGTTGGTGCGGGAGCCGGAGCATTAATTGGTGGTGCAGGAGGGTCTACACACGGTGCCGGTACTGGTGCTGTTATAGGCGCAGCTGCAGGGGCAATTGGTGGAGCATTGATAGCGCCAGATGAGTGAGAGTTTACACAAGAAAATCTTTATATCCCACACTCTATGTCATTGATTGACAATTATAAGATGGTGTGGGATTATTTTTAAAATATCCCAATCAATTTTGCTTATAAGGATTCTATCGTTGAAAAGCCTGTGCGTCATTTTATGGGATCAGCTCTCTGTATCTATATCAAGTCTAAAAAAAACTAATAAAAATACAGATATAGTTTTGCTGTGTGAAAATATGCAAGATGCAACATATGCTAAACATCATAAGAAAAAACTAGTTCTATTATTTTCTGCGATGCGTCATTTTGCTGCGGAGTTACGAGGACTAGGCTTTAATGTGCAATATGTAGAGTTAAATGAGCCAGGTCACAAAGGCTCTTTGTTTGCTCATATTAAAAATATAGTTAAAAAGCATAAAATTGATAAGGTAATTGTTACTCATCCCTGCGAATACCGCCAATACATAGAAGTCAATAAATGGCAAGATAATTTAGATGTCCCTATTGATATACCGGAAGATGATAGGTTTTTATGCTCGCCAGAAGATTTTAGTGTTTGGGCAAAGGGGAGAAAACATCTACGCATGGAGTTCTTTTACCGAGAAATGCGCAAAAAATATAATATTCTGATGGATGGCTCAGATCCTGAAGGTGGCAATTGGAATTATGATCAAGAGAATCGTAAGACTTTAGATACAACTGCCAAAGTACCCAAGACATATCATAAGCAACCAGATGCAGTTACTAAAGAAGTATTAACTTTAGTTGAAAAGAACTTTCCTGATCATTTTGGAGATGTAGAACCTTTTCATTTTGCTGCGACACGTAAGGATGCATTGAAAGCTTTAAGTGATTTTGTTAAACACAGGTTAAAACAATTTGGTGACTATCAAGATGCTATGTTACAAGATGAGCCTTGGCTGTTTCACGCACATATAAGCTTTTATTTAAATTGTGGTCTGCTATTACCTATGGAGTGTATCCAAGCTGCAGAACAAGCATATCATAAAGGTATTGCTCCTATAAATGCAGCAGAGGGCTTTATAAGACAAATTCTTGGTTGGCGAGAATTTGTACGCGGCATATATTGGATGGAAATGCCTAAATATGCGCGAGAGAATTATTTGCATGCTAAGCGTAAGTTACCAGATTTATATTGGACTGCGGATACAAAAATGAATTGCTTGCGTCAGTGTGTAATAGATACAAAGAAGAATGCATATGCGCATCATATTCAACGACTGATGGTTTTAGGTAATTTTGCACTGTTATGTGGTTTTAGCCCAGCTGAGGTTAATGAATGGTTTTTAATTGTATATGCTGATGCCTATGAATGGGTTGAGCTACCAAATGTAACAGGTATGACCTTATATGCTGATGGTGGAGTATTGGCGAGTAAACCTTATGCTGCTGGTGGTAATTATATCAATAAAATGTCAGACTATTGTGACAACTGTCCGTATAAAGTGAAAGAGAAAAATGGTCCAAATGCCTGCCCATTCAATTATTTATATTGGGATTTTTTAAGCAGAAATAGAGATAAGTTGCACAACAATCCAAGGGTGTCAATGTTATATAGAACATATGATAGAATGGATGAAAAGAAAAAGGAACAGATTAAACTAGACTCTGCAAATTTTTTAAAGCATTTGTCAGATAAATAAGAGTAATTGATATGTCATTTTATAAAAGTCATTTATTTATATGTAACAACAGAAAGCCAGGTGGTAAAAATTGTTGTGGCTCATATAGCACAGATGATCTTATTGCATATGCAAAGCGTAGAGCAAAAGAGCTAGGCATGACAAAAGACAAGGGTTTTAGAGTTAGTAGTAGTGGTTGTATGGGGAGATGCAAGTCTGGACCAGTAATTGTAGAGTATCCAAGCGGTAAGTGGTTTAAATGTAGTACAGAGGATGCTATAGATAGAATTTTGCATAGCATTTTGCAGGTGCATCAAAGCTCTACTATTAAACTTAGAGCTAAAATAGTAGAAGATTGAATAGAGTTATAATTTAATGCTTTTTATTACAATTGTTAGTGTAATTAATTGGCATATTTGACGCAGTAAACTGCCGTAGTGTTTGCAGCGCATGACTACTACCAGTATCACTCCATACTTCTTCAGCTAATAACGGGTCTAATACTGGAATATTTGAGTGTATTTCACGCATGGCATGCATTATATCCATTAGTGGGACAAACTCGCGGGCAAGTGTGGTAAATATACAGTTACTTCTTTCTGGTTGCGACAGTGTTATGTACGCAGATTTGCCAATGTTAATAAAGTAGCTAACACGGACTCGCTTGCGGCGTGCTCTTTCTGGGAATAAACCAGAGTACAGTAAGCATTGATCACCGATATCGCGTAATGCAACATTTCTTTGAGTTCCGTATTGGTGCATACTCTCTAAATATTCCATTCCCATCACTTTTTGCACGATGTTGGGTGATTCAGTAAAGCGCATTAGCAAAAAAACTAAGTAACTTTCTAGATCTTCTTCCAGAGTGATGTTTTGGGTTTGACTAGCCTCGGTAACTAGAGATTTCCATTGGGTCGTTGAGGTAGAGTTGGTAACAATTCTGTCCATATCTTTCCTTCATCGAGCTAAATAGCTATAATGGCCTTCTTTTAATTATAGTCAGTCGCGAGCAATTAGGGCTGGCCGGGCCATCAACATAAGCTGAGAGTATATACACCCTATGATAGATAAGTTAAGAAACATTGCGATTATCGCGCACGTTGATCATGGTAAGACCACCCTAGTGGATAAGTTACTACAACAATCTGGAACATTTGATGAACGTGCACAATTGGTTGATAGGGTTATGGACTCCAACGATATAGAAAAGGAGCGTGGGATCACGATTCTGGCTAAGAATACGGCCCTTAAATGGAAAGATCACAAAATTAATATTGTTGATACACCGGGACACGCAGATTTTGGTGGTGAAGTAGAGCGGATCATGTCGATGGTAGATTCTGTATTGTTGCTGGTTGATGCAGTTGATGGTCCTATGCCACAGACACGGTTTGTGACTGAAAAAGCATTTAAGCAAGGCCTCAATCCAATACTGGTAGTTAATAAAATTGATAGGCCAGGTGCACGGCCTGATTGGGTAGTAGATCAGGTTTTTGATTTATTTGATAATCTTGGGGCTACTGATGAGCAGTTAGATTTTCCAATTATATATGCCTCTGCTTTACAAGGTTTTGCTACTACAGATTATGATCAACCATCAGAAAACATGGAGCCTTTATTTAATCTGATTGTAAATCAAGTATCACCACCCAAAGTGAATACTGAGGGTCCGTTACAAATGCAGATTACGTTTTTAGATTATTCAAGTTATCTAGGGATTATTGGTGTTGGGCGTATTGCGCGTGGTAGTGTCAAAGTGAATGAACAAGTAACTGTTATTGATTGTAATGGCGATACCAGAAATGGCAAAATTGCTAAGTTGTTTGGACATATAGGCTTAGAGCGTGTAGAAATCAATGAAGCTCAAGCAGGAGATATTGTTGCGGTTTCTGGGATTGAGGATTTAACAATTTCTGACACAATTTGTACTAAAGATAATGCTGAAATGTTGCCTCCTCTTACTGTAGATGAACCTACGATTAATATGGTTTTTCAGATTAACGACTCTCCTTTTGTTGGTAGAGAAGGCAAATATGTAACCAGCCGTCAGATTCGTGATCGTTTGTTTAAGGAAGCGTCATATAATATTGCACTTAAAATTACTGATACTGAAGATCCAGATAAATTTAAGGTTGCAGGCCGTGGAGAATTGCAGTTAAGTATTTTTATAGAAACTATGCGCCGCGAAGGCTTTGAGCTTGCTGTATCTCAGCCACAAGTAATTATGAAAGAGCTTGATGGCGTAATGCAAGAGCCTTTTGAATTGTTGATGGTAGAAGTAAGTGAAGATCATCAAGGTGCAATTATGCAACGATTAGGAGAGCGACGTGGGCAGTTGCGTGATATGTTGCCAGATCATAAGGGCAGAGTGCGTTTAGAATATATTATTCCTGCACGTGGCCTAATTGGTTTTCATAGTGAGTTTGTAACAGTTACTTCAGGTACTGGGGTATTAACGCATGTGTTTGATCATTATGGTCCACAGGGTGGTGCGATTGAGATGGGTCGTAACAACGGGGTATTAATTTCTAATACTTCTGGTAAAGCCTCAGCATACTCTTTATGGAACTTACAACCACGCGGTAAATTGTTTATAGGGCCTCAGACTGAAGTTTATGAAGGTATGATTGTGGGTATTCATAGTCGCGACAATGATCTTGTGGTGAACGTTACTAAGGAAAAACAATTAACGAATGTGCGTGCTTCTGGTTCTGATGAGAATATTATTCTTACACCACCAATTCCATTGACCTTGGAGTATGCATTAGATTTCATCAATGCAGATGAACTAGTTGAAGTAACACCAGAATCAATACGTTTACGCAAACGTTACCTTAAAGAGACTGATCGTAAGCGGTACGAGCGTGAGAATGCTTCAGCGTAGAGCTGTTTTTAAATTGTATACGCACGAATAGTGCGCTGCCTGTATTTAGGGCGTATGGGTTTGCCTGACTATTATGCACGCTTTTGCATAATAGTCTTGACTATTTTGCATCCCTGTGCATAATAGTCAGTATGAGGCGCATACAAGAAAGCTATATACTTAAAGACTTAGATAAAAAGATTGTTTTGCTTGTAGGCCCAAGGCAGGCAGGAAAAACCTGGTTGGCCAAAGAGGTAGCTAAGAAATTTAAGAAGACTTTATATCTAAATTACGACTCCATCCCCGACCGTTTGACCATGCAAGAGCAAGCATGGCTACCAGAGGTAGAACTTCTAATTCTTGATGAGCTGCATAAAATGCCCCAATGGAAGAATTATTTAAAGGGGGTGTTTGATACCAGACCAGAGGGCATGCGCATTTTAGTAACTGGTAGTGCAAGGCTAGATGTGTATGATCAAATTGGAGATTCCTTAGCTGGCCGTTATTATAGGCATAGGTTATTGCCATTTTCTATAAGTGAATTATCGCAAATATCAGATATGGGCTCGATTGACAGGATATTAACCAGAAGTGGTTTCCCAGAGCCTTTTTTAGCTGAATCTTCTTTAGAGGCTGAACGTTGGCGACAACAGTATATACATAGTATATTAAGCAATGATGTATTTGATATTGATAGAATAGATAATTTAAAATCTTTTAGGCTATTATTTGAGCTATTAAGACATAGAGTTGGTAGTCAAATATCGTATAGATCGATTGCGGAAGATTTGCAGATATCACCGCACACAGTGAAGAAATATATAGAAATTTTGCAATCTTTGTACATCATATTTACTGTAACTCCTTATAAAACAAATATTGCGCGCAGTATACTTAAAGAACCAAAAATTTATTTTTATGATTCAGGGTTAGTTGCTGGCAATGATGGTGCGAGGTTGGAAAATCTAGTTGCTGTTAGCTTATTGAAAAATATTTATGCTGAAAATGACTATCATGCTAAAAATTTTAAACTACATTACTTGCGTACTAAGGAAAAAATTGAAGTTGACTTTGCTTTAGTTGATAATGAAGAAGTGAAAGAAATTATAGAGGTTAAAAGCACAAAAAGTAGTATTCATCAAGGCTTAAAATATTTTAATAATAAGTATGGTTTTGTTTCACGGCAATTAGTAGCAAGTTTACGCACTGAGAAAACTATTGATAATATTCAGATTTTAAATTTACAAGAATATCTTTCTAACTTATTTATGTGATTAAATTGCTAGACAAAAAAAACCCGGGGTTGACCCGGGTTTAACACCGAAATAGTCGGTTGGAGATTGACTAGACTTATGATGACATAGCAAAGGGTACTGATATGTAGGCCATGATAGATGATTCGTGTGCGAGATTGTCCATTTGCACAAACCGGCTTATAATATTTGCAGAACAAGGACGCTATTGCTATCTATAATATTGCTAAGAGGTTAATACATGTTGCCACTCTATCCCGCGATCAAGGAATATGCGAGTCATATGCTCAAGGTAGATGATTTGCATACAATTTATATAGAAGAGTCTGGTGAGCCGGATGGAATACCAATTTTATTCCTGCATGGCGGGCCTGGATCAGGCTGTCAGCCTCACCACAGATGTTACTTTGATCCTAAACGCTACAGAATAATCCTTTTTGATCAAAGAGGATGTGGCAAATCAACGCCTCATTTATGTCTAGAGAATAATACAACCCAGGATTTGCTGGAAGATATAGAGAAAATTCGTGAATACCTTGGCATTAAGAAGTGGATGTTATTTGGTGGGTCATGGGGTGCAACGTTAGCTCTGCTGTATGCAGAGAAACATCCAGAATTAGTTCAAGGACTAATTGTGCGGGGAACATTTTTAGGGCGACAAAAAGAATTAGATTGGCTATTTAAGCCAGAAGGTGCAGCGAAGTTTTTCCCAGATTATTGGGATAAGTTCTTGGACCCTATTCCAGAGGATAGGCGTCATGATTTGTTACAGGCATATTATGACTTGATGCATGGCGCTGATGAGCTAAAGCATATGGCAGTTGCCAAAACTTGGGGTATGTGGGAGGCAGATTTATCAACATTAGATTTTAATCGCGATAATGAGAAAAAATTTACAGATCCACATTTTGCTATTTGTTTGGCTGCAATAGAGACTCATTATTTTATAAATAATATCTTTATTGAAGAAAACCAGATATTGCGCGAGGCACATAAACTCAAAGGTATTCCGGGAATAATTGTTCATGGCCGTTATGATATGGTGTGTCCATTGTCCAATTCTTATGAGTTGGCAGCAGCTTGGCAGGATGCAAAATTAGAAATTGTGCGTCATGCGGGACATGTAGCGCGTGAACCTGCTCTTACCTCTGCTTTGATACAAGCTACAAATGAGTTTGCTTATTAAAACCTACACTTTAAAGAAGGAGTGCTTAGTTTACTTTGTAATTTTTGTAAGCGTATTTCAGAGCTAGGTTGAGTCATGCTAAGGCTAGGATTCATAAAGATTAATTGATGTTTTAGTTTATAGGGCATTTTGACCTCAAGATCCCGTAGAACATTATGAATTGAATCAAAATCTTCATACAATTCTCCTTGTTCTTGGAATGCGCATTCCAGATAATGCTTGGTATTATCATCTTGGCGCTCATGGTATTCTGAATGTAATTTTCGTATTATCATGCATACAGATAAAAACACCACTCTTAAATAGTTCATAGCATTGTAGAATACCACTAGCTTTTCATTTTCTGAATATGAGCTCCAGTTATTTAAAAATACTCTTAATCTATTTGCAGCCATTATGTGCGAAGACCTGCTTAAGGAGTCATATAGCTCCTCAGCATAAAATTCTTTATTGATAAGTTTTCTATCTAAGATGTCAAGGAATATCTCTAATTGACTGCGTATATCTACAAAATATTGTGCGTGTTCCATACTGCATTGCTCCCAGTGAGCAATGCAGTATATCAGCTACAACCGTATTTGTGAATTATGATCCCTAGTTCAAATAACCCCCACATAGGTAATGCCAACAATATTTGTGATATTACATCTGGAGGAGTAAGTAGCATTCCTAGCACAAACACAAGGACTATTACGTATGGACGTATATAGTTGATTTGCTCTAAAGACATTAACTTGCTTCGTAGTAAGAACAGCGTTACAAGTGGTGTTTGAAATGCAAGGCCGCTTGCTATTGCTAGAGTAGTGATAAAGTCAAGGTAATTGCCTATATCCACCATTACTGTAACTCTACTAGGTACAATGTTGGTAAAAAATTTTATTGCTACTGGGGCAATAATATATAGGGAAAATATAATCCCTACATAAAACAATATACAACTGCCCCCTAGCCACAAAGTGATACCTTCTCGCTCATTTTTGTGCAGTGCAGGACGTACAAATGCCCAGATATTATATAATAAATAAGGCATGCTAATAAGTAGTGCTGTAAACATGCATAACTGCAGTGGCACCATGAAAGTAGATGTAATTTTGGTTGCTATAAGAGGCGTGTTAATTAAATTAGCAAGTAAATCATAAAGACTATTGGAAAAGTAAAAACATACAGCTAACACTAGTATGTAGGCTAGCGCACACTTTATGGCTCTGGTTCTCAGCTCATGTAGATGACGATTCATCATCAGTAGCGTTTAGACCTTTGCGAAAACTACGTACTGCATGCCCTAAGTCTTCACCTATATTACGTAAACGTTTTGTACCGAATAGCAGCAGTGCGATTAACAAGATTAGTAATAAAGAACCAGGACTAACACCACCTAAACCCATTAATATCTCCTTATCCAAATGGTCGCAAATTGCCAGATAATAAATGAAAATGCAAATGGTCAACTTCTTGTCCACTTTCTGCGCCAGTATTTACAATAGTCCTAAAGCTATTAATGCCTAACTTAGAAGCCATTTTGGGCAGCATTTGGACCATATGTCCCATCAATGTAGTATCTTCATCATTTAGATGTATAAGGCTAGGAATATGTTTTTTACTAACCACAAGTATATGGGTATCAGCTTTTGGTTGAATGTCGTTAAAAACAACTACAGTCTCATCTTCATATAAGAATTGTGTATCCATTTCCCCATTAGCAATTTTACAAAATATGCAGTCATCCATACATAACCCTAAATAAAATTAGTAATACTAGTGTCGCACTAAGTGCTCCTAAAGTAAAATATTGCCAAGCTGGAGCCTTGACCACAGTTATTGGGGCGGGTTGAGGATTAACATTTTGCAAGGTCTTATAGACTAAACCAGGTAAGTCTGGTAGCTTTTCTAGCCAATAAGGTCCAAGTGATTTAATCTTGCGTAATAAATAATTTCCACCTATACGACTTTTTACCCAATCTTCAAGGAAAGGTTTGGCTGTATGCCATAAATCTAAATCCGGATACAATTGTCTTCCTAAACCTTCAACGCTTATTAGAGTTTTTTGTAATAAAATTAACTGTGGTTGAATATGCATATCAAAACGTCGTGCTGTCTGGAAAAGCCGCAGTAGAGTTTTACCAAATGAAATATCCTTTAGAGGCTTTTCAAATATTGGCTCACAAACACAGCGTATAGCAGATTCAAACTCATCAATACGCGTAGTTTTTGGGACCCATCCAGACTCAACGTGAAGCTCTGCAACACGGCGGTAGTCACGCTTGAAAAATGCTAAAAAGTTCTCTGCTAAATAGTGTTGATCTTCTGGGCCTAACGTACCAATAATCCCAAAATCTAGTGCCATATATTTAGGATTATTAGGCTCTGCAGGAGATACCCATACATTTCCTGGGTGCATATCGGCATGAAAAAAACAGTCTCTAAAGACTTGGGTAAAAAATATCTCAACACCGCGCTCTGCTAAGCGACGTAGATCAGTATTATTAGCCTCTAGTGCTTTACGATTAGATACAGGAATGCCATACATGCGCTCCATAGTCAGAACGTTTGTTCTTGTATGTGACCAAAAAATAGTTGGCACATATAGCAAATTAGAGTTGCTGAAATTACGCCGTAATTGAGAAGCATTAGCAGCCTCACGCATTAAATCCAGTTCATCTAGCATGCTTTTCTTAATCTCTAATACAACCTCATATGGTTTAAGGCGTTTACTTGCTGGCCATACAAAAGGAGCTATTTTTGCGATTAGCAATAATATGTTTAAGTCGGTTGTTACCTGCTTCTGTATGCTTGGGCGTAAAATTTTTATTACTACTTCTGTGCCATCTGGCATGTTGGCAGCGTGTACTTGGCTAATAGAGGCAGAAGCTAGTGGTTCTATATCAAAAGTACTAAATAAATCTTCTATTGGAGCACCCAAGGATTTCTCAACTATATTTTTTGCGATTTTACCAGGAAATGAAGGGACTTGATCTTGTAATTTAACCAATTCTGTAGCAATAGAGTCTGGTAACAAATCAACACGGGTCGATAATAGCTGTCCAAACTTTACAAATATAGGTCCTAAGTCTTCACATGCACGGCGAATACGTACCCCATATGATTTTTTAGTTTGCAAGGTGTATTTTATAAGAATGAAACTTATAGAAAATAATCTAAGTATTGCTAGCATGCTGTTCAATCCTGCGTTGTAATCGTTCTACGCGATTACGCATATGGTCAATTTCTGTTAAAAAATCAGCTACTTCAACCTTTGTAGGTAAAAGTTTAATTTCTTCTTGTATATATTCTTGTAGCATATTAGGAATCTCGGTGGCATGTATATTTTTTAGTATACGCATACCCTGGTGTGCTATGACATCACCAGTATATTTAGATATTTCTTCTTCCCAGTCTATATCTAGATTATCAAATGATTGCTGCAATAGTTGTGCAACATGTATATTACCGGCAATATGCACTGCAGCATGATCCTTGTGTATTGCATGCCGAATAAATCCAGCGATAGTGCTTGTAATAGTTACATCTACTGTTGCGGCTGTAGAATCTACCACATGAATTTTTTCTTCAAAAGAAATATACCAGGTTTTATTTAAATCAGAGCAAGTTATGGAAATGGTATGTCCATGAAGTGACGCAAACGAATGTGTATTTAGGTGTTTTTGTAATAAATAACTAATAATCAAAATTTATAGCCTTTATGAATTGCACATATCCCTCCAGTTAGATTTTGATAGCTACAACGCTCAAAACCTACTGCGCTCATCATTTTCTTTAAATTATCTTGATCTGGATGCATACGAATTGATTCTGCTAAATATTTATAGCTGTCTGAGTCCTTAGCTACTATTTTGCCTAAAGTTGGGAGGACTTTAAACGAGTATAAATCATATAACTTTGCTAAGTGTTCTGATACAGGCTTGCTAAATTCTAAAATAACTAACCGCCCACCAGGTCGTAAAACTCTATACATTTCTTGTAGTGCTTTGCTTTTATCAGTAACATTGCGTAGTCCGAAACTAATAGTTATGCAGTCAAAGCTATCATCCATCAGTGACAACTGTTCAGCATTTAATTGTAGGCAATGTAAGGGCTTTACAATGCCAAGGTTAGTCAGCTTTTCTCTACCTGCTTCTAGCATGCTATCATTAATATCTGCCATAATAAGTAGGCCATTAGTACCGATTGCTTTAGCAATTTCTTTACTTAGGTCGCCGGTGCCACCAGCCAAATCCAGTACTGTATTTCCAGGAATGAGTCCGCAGTGACTAATAGCTATTTTTTTCCAGATTCTATGGATGCCAAAAGACATCAAGTCGTTCATAATATCATATTTACTAGCAACGCTACTGAATACACGATTAACTAAATTTTGTTTATCATCCCAATTAACTTTTTGATAACCAAAATTAGTAGTCGATTCAGACATGTTAAATCCTTATAAAATAAAGCGACTTAGGTCTTCATTCTTGCAAAGTTCGCCTATCTGCTGATTAACGTAAGATTCATCTATTGTAATAGTCTGTCCTTGCATTTCTGAAGCGCGATAAGAAACATCTTCTAATAAACGCTCCACTACAGTGTGTAAGCGTCTCGCTCCGATATTTTCAGTTTTATCATTTATTTCCCACGCGAGACTTGCTAAGCGCTCTACACCATCTTTAGTAAAATTAAGAGTTACTTCTTCGGTGTCTAATAATGCTTTGTATTGTGCCGTTAAACTAGCATCAGGCTCTGTTAAAATTTTGATAAAATCTTCTGGTTTCAGAGCATTAAGCTCAACTCTGATAGGTAATCTGCCTTGTAACTCAGGTATCAAATCTGATGGCTTGGAAAGATGAAAAGCGCCTGAGGCAATAAACAAAATATGATCAGTTTTGATGGTGCCATATTTTGTTGATACGCTAGAACCCTCGATCAATGGCAACAGATCACGCTGCACTCCTTCACGTGATACTTCTCCTCCACTGCGATTATCTGTACGTTGAGTAATCTTATCTAATTCATCTATAAATACTATACCAGCTTGTTCTACTCGCTCTACAGCATTGGACTTAATCTCGTCTTCATTGATTAGCTTGGCGGCTTCTTCTTCTTGTAATACTTTTTTTGCTTCTTTGACTGTAATTTTGCGTTTGCGTTTTTTATCACTAGAAATATTTTGGAATAGATTCTGTAGTTGGCTAGACATTTCTTCCATACCTGGAGGAGCCATAATTTCTACACCCACGGCAGCAAAAGAAACATCAATTTCAATTATTTTGTCGTCTATCTCTCCGGCATGTAACTTTTTTCTAAACATTTCCTTTGTAGCAGCAAGGTCCTCTGTATCATGAGAACCAGGTACTAATGCTTCAAGAATCCTGTCCTCTGCAGCTTTGGAAGCAGGGTCGATAACAGTCTGCATTGCTTCTTCACGACTAAGCTTGACTGCATTTTCTACCAAATCGCGAATAATTGAGTCTACATCTCGGCCAACATAGCCAACTTCAGTAAACTTAGTAGCCTCTATTTTAATAAAAGGAGCATTTGCTAATTTGGCTAATCTTCGCGCAATTTCGGTTTTACCTACACCAGTAGGCCCTATCATTAAAATATTTTTTGGCGTTATCTCATTGCGCAGGTTATCTGGGACATGCATTCTTCTGTAACGGTTTCTTAGTGCTATTGCCACCGCACGCTTAGCATCACTTTGTCCGATAATATGCTTGTCTAGTTCTTGGACGATTTGTTGAGGAATTAAATCAACGGATTTTGCAAAACTCATATATTACTTTCCAAACTTTCTATAGTATGATTTTCATTGGTAAAGACACATATCTCTCCAGCAATGCTGAGTGATTTGCGTACAATTTTTTCTGCGTCTAACTTGGTATTATCCATCAAAGCTTTGGCAGCAGATTGCGCAAACGGTCCTCCTGACCCTATAGCTATAATCCCAGCTTCGGGTTCAATTACATCACCATTACCAGTAATAATTAATGACACTTCCTTGTCTGCAACACAAAGCAGTGCTTCTAATTTACGTAACATTTTATCTGTTCGCCAATCTTTAGCTAATTCAACAGCAGCACGTGTTAAATGCCCCTGATAAGTTTCTAGCTTTGATTCGAATCTTTCAAATAGAGTAAACGCATCAGCGGTGCCACCAGCAAATCCAGCCAACACTTTTTCTTGATATAATCTGCGCACTTTGCGTGCATTACCCTTGAGAATTGTATTTCCCATTGAAACTTGGCCATCACCGCCAACAACTACTTTGTTATCGCGTCTAACACATACAATGGTTGTGCCATGGTATTGTTCCATTTTTTGCTCCAATTAATTATTCTGCGTATCGGTGTACTATTATGCTATCACTGGCAAATTGTCTTAAAGATATTTGTTGTGCTTTAGCTGTTTTTTCATCTGTATGTGGGCCTGTTAAAACTCTATACCAAATTTCACCATCACTTAATTTTGCGGTTTCTATGTTGGTTGATATCCCATTAAGAGCTAATTCAGCCTTCATAGCTTCCGCATCTTTGCGCTTTCTAAACGAGCCAGTTTGCACTAAGTAACCATTTATGGCCTTAGGACGAGATTTCAAGTCTAGAACAGAACTTTTGTTCTCTAGATGACTGTTTTTTGTTAGTTCGTTATAAAAATCAAAGTGAGGCTTAACAGTGCCTGTATCTTGTGATTCCTCTATGTTTTGTGCGACGGTTGGAGGGGCCTGTGCCGGAGTTGTTTGAGGCTGGTGAGTTGTTTTGCTGGTAGGCAACTTCAGGGTTACTTCAGACGTAGCAAACTTAAAATAAATAAAGGTAGTGATCAATATACCTATAAGAACTCCAAAGGCAACTGATCCCCAGTGTGGTACGACAGGTAAAGCCACTGATTTAGCTTTACGCCTAGTAGTTTTTCTTGTCGCTCCAGATTTTCGCTGTACTTTCATAGCACATACTTTAACACAGTAGTTTAATACAACTCTAGTGGGTCTACGTCTACCGTCCAACGTACTTTAGTAGATAACTTTTCTCCTTCTAATTTGTGGAGGGCGTGGTGGAGGGCCTGTTGCAGGTCTTTTCTTGTTGAGGCTTGTAGTAGTAACTGGGCTCTATAGAAACCCTGGCGTTTCTCCATAGGAGCAGGAATTGGTCCGAAGCAGCTGACCGATTGCATACCGCCCTTGGTAAGGGTATCTTTGGTCATTTGTAAAAAATTTTGTGCTTCTTGAGGTTTTTTTGTCTCTGCTCTAAGTAAAACTTGAGCATTAAACGGGGGTAGTTGGGCTGCATGCCGCTCAGCATATATCTTATCTAAGAAGCTGTGGTAATCATGAAACAATATTAAGTGTAAAATTGGGTGCTCTGGTTGTGTTGTTTGTAGAATAACCTGCCCTTTTTTATCTTCTCTGCCTGTTCGTCCAGCTACTTGTGTTAGTTGTTGCCCAAGGCGTTCTACCGCTCTAAAGTCGGCACTATATAATGCTTGATCTATGTCAACTACACCAACTAGAGTAAGGTTTGGAAAATGATGGCCTTTTGCTAGCATCTGTGTTCCAATTAAGATATCTACTTTCCCGGAATTTACATCATCTAAAATATTTTGTAATTTGGCTTTAGTTCCAGCAGAGTCTTTATCTACTCGAGCTATTGTTGCTTTAGGGAAGTGTTTACTTAAACACTCCTCTATGCGTTGTGTGCCTATCCCTAATAAATTAATCTCCGTGTTGCAGCTGGGACATTGCTGTGGAAGAGGCATTTGAGAGGCACAATGATGACATCGTAATTGCATGCAGCTAGTATGGTATATCATATTGCTATCACAGCGTTTACAAGACTGATGCCAGCCACAGTTAAAACACATGGCAACAGGCGCATATCCACGGCGATTTATAAAGATTAATACTTGCTCATTATTTTTTAGGCGCAATTCTATTTGGTGGAGGAGATGGTTAGATAAACCTGAGTCTAGCTTTTTATGTCTAGTATCGATTATTTCTATCTCTGGGGCAACTGCTTTACCAGCACGTTTAGTTAAACATATATGTTGATATCTATTCTGTTTTACATTGTGCCAAGATTCTAGCGAGGGTGTAGCTGTTCCAAGAATTACTGGACAATCTTCAAGTTGTCCACGCTTGATAATTAAATCTCGAGCAGAATAGCGAAAACGCTCTTGTTGTTTAAATGATAAATCATGCTCCTCATCTACAATAATTAATCCAGGATTAGGTAGCGGTGTTAGTGCTGCTAAGCGTGTGCCTAACACAATAGGTGCAACTCCATTTTTTGCTTGTAGCCAATGGATGGCGCGTTGCTTTTCTGAAACTTGTGAATGTAAAACTGCAATTGGTACTGCAAAACGATCTTTAAAGCGCTGTAATGTTTGGGGGGTTAAATTAATTTCTGGCACTAGAATAAGAGCCTGTTTGCCTTGATTGATAACTTGCTCTATTAATTGCATGTAAACTTCGGTTTTGCCGCTCCCAGTTACGCCATCTAGCAGAAATGCGGCAAATTTATTAAAGTGTGTCTGAATCCTATTTATAGCAGTTTTTTGTTCATCATTTAATTTAAGAGGCGTATCTGTTGCCGTATTATTATTTGTTTCTGGTAAATCTACATTTTGTTTTTTTCGCAGGTATGGTGGTATTGAAGCTGCATACATCATTCCTATAGGGTAATGGTAGTAGTTGCTTGCCCATGTAAAAAGTTTTAGCATTTGGGGTGTGTATAATGGGCTGCTATCTAAAATTTCTAAGGCGTGTTTAAGTTTTGCTATTGGTGAGCTGTCACAGATTTGTACTATGACGCCACATAAAGTCCTTTTGCCAAATGGCACTAGGGCTCTTGCGCCAACAACTGCTCTTGTGCTGGAGTCAGGGACTAAATAATCAAATGTGCGTCTTACCGGGGTTGGTACCGCGACCTTGATAATATGCTTAGTGGTATGTGGGCTTATTATTGTCATTCAAGCCCTTATCCTCGGTTGCAAGTATTGTCTGAGTAAAGCCTTTATTTTTACTATTAGTAAACTTCACTTTTATACCATCCATTTCTAGTACTCTTTTAAGTAGTACTAGATAGTTGCGCTCTAATCGAGCCAGACGGTCTGCCAGTTCTGCTTTGGGGGTAGTGGGGGATGCAGAAGCAGGCAGTGTCTGATTTCTTTTATAGCCTAGCTTATCTACTAAGCTGGCCAATAATCTTTTTATGTTTGTTATGATTAGTGGCATACTTTCTCTTTCCAACTAAATAAAACTGAGCGCCACTATATCACAAAAACAAGATGTTGTAAAGTGGTTTAGCTTACTAAGCACAGCTGCTAAATTAATCAGTAGTTATAGTGTTGTGGATCTTGATGTTTTCCAGGGTTTCGGTGCATATTCCCTGATCGTAGGTATTTAGATTGACGCCTTGTTCCCACTTCCTGGTAAAGCTCACATGCCTCCTCGCTATTGCGACGTCTAGTGGAGAGTTTTTTGATCATTACTGTTTTGTGGGTGTGGCCTATAGTAAGCTTGATTGTCACACCAAGCTCTATTTCGGTCGTTGGTGCTACCTTCTTGCCGTCATACATTACTTTGCCTTGCTCAATAGCACCCCTGGCTAGGGCTCTGGTTTTAAAGAATCTAGCTGCCCACAACCATTTGTCTAAACGTACTTTAAGCTCTCTTGGCTCACCTCTTTCAAAGTTGGTTGGATTGATTTGAGTCTCCGTAGAGTCGGCCTCTACCTCAAATTCGAACTTTTGATATTCCATGTCCTGCATTGTCCCTGTGTTACTGCCATATAGGAGTAACATCACATATTACCCTATGCCGCCTATAAAATCTATTCGTGGCAAGTTATTGTGGATAACTTTGAGTTTCATAAGTGAGTTCAGATTGAGCTTGGGTCATGAAGGCAAGACAAAATGCTTTCACCCTTAGGTGTTGCATGCCCAACTTGTGGATAACTATGTGTATAACCATTTGTTAATTTGTGAATTAACTCTTAAGGATGCAGGGTGGCTGCAGATAACATGCTGTTTTTTAATATAAAAATAGCCTTAAGCGTTACTTGGCGGGTAGTTTTGTAGTTTAATATCACACTTCCTCTATTGTGTATAAGTCTGCTGAACAAAGCCCTCTAGCTGAAGAATACAAGTTTAGGTTACTAATATATTTTATCTATCCATCAAAAGGCATATACATATCTGTGGGTCACTTTGTGGATAACTTTGTGAATAAGTATATTGAAGCATTGAAAAATTGAGCAATATAAGAAGTGGTGGCCAGAGACGGGATCGAACCATCGACACGAGGATTTTCAGTCCTCTGCTCTACCAACTGAGCTATCTGGCCTAGGCAGTCTTGAATGGGTAGTATTAAAGCGCACCAGCTTGTAGTAAGTCAAGGCTTATTCTGGAGGTTTAAATCCTGCGGGCAGCTCACTTGCATCATTAAATAGGAAAGCTTCCATTTCTTTAGCCAAAAATTTTCGTGCCTCAGTATCAGCTAGTGATAGTCGATGCTCATTAATTAGCAGAGTTTGATGACTTAACCATTGTTGCCATGCTTCTGCAGATATGTTGTTAAGGATCTTTTGCCCTAACTCTCCTGGGTATGGTGGGTGAGTTAAGGGAATAGCCTCTTTTTTTAACTTGTGGCAATAAATCATGAGCAAGATTTTAGATTATCGTTTTAGCACTTGCAAGCTATTAACAAATAGCTCATTTGCTGTTTGAGTAGTTTTTTGATTTGGGGGTGTAGCTTCGACCATTTTAGTAGTTGCAGTTTCCATAGCTGCTTTTAATAATAGCTCTATGGATGTAGTAGTATATTTTCGAATCTCCGGCCCATAGATAGGCTTTGTAGGTGAGCCGGTAATAGTCATAGTAAACGGTGTCTCTTGTAAGTATTTTGCTAGTTTAACTATTTCTATTTTAGGTTCTCGATTACTTGTGATCTTCGCGATAAAATTTAATTCATCTTGTACAAAATCTATACTGCCATTTGCTTTAAGGGTGTAGTCTTTAGTAATTATCGATATGCTGCTGTCCTTGCTTACTCCCACATTGAACTTTGCTTTAAAATCTGCATTTTTAAATTCGGTGTATGGATTCTGTCTTTGGGTATCTATCCACTTACTGGATTGGTCAGTTAAATATGACTTTAAGTTGCTAATTTGACCACTCGCAAGTTTGTTAAATGTATCTTTAATCAGGTTAATTTCAAAGTTTGCAAGCTCGTCTAAGTTTAAACCATAATACTTGCCGTTGCGCAAAGTTATATTAATGCCGCCAGTTAAACTATTAGCTATGCTAGCCATATCTTTGCCAGTTGCTTCAAGATTAGCTTTAAGTGCTGCGGTTCCTGTTATAGTTTCAGGTAATCCAAATAGAGATACTAATCTACCAAAATCAACATTATCTGCTTGTTCTGTAATCTGTACAAATGGTAAATCATCACTCATATCTGCATACAACGTCATGTTATGCAAGCTGCCAAAGGCACCAAAGGTTACTGGAGAAATTTGTGCTTTTTGATCTTGCACCACTGCTTGTAAACTTATTTGGTCAAGCTGAAAATTACTGGATAATAACAAATTTTTGCCTATAAACTTGCCACTCATAGAGACATTTTTTATTAAATTGTATGCCATTGAGTTACCTGCTGGTGTCTGTGGGAACATGCTGCGAGTTATAGACATTATTGGCTCGAAATTCATGTCATTAGCCATAAGCTCAAAGTTAGCTTGATATGGTGGCGCAAAACTAAGCTTAACTAGTCCGTTTAAAGCACCTTCATCAATTTTTAACTCAAGAGTTGAGACATCTAGGATTTTGCCTTGACTATAGTATTTAAAAGCTATATCTAGTCCAAGAGTATGGTTTTCACTTGGGTTTAATTGCTGATAATATGGATCTAAGTGTTGTAGTAGTTCTGCTGTCTCTGCTCCCTCAAGATTAAGCTTGGCATCTATCATTGGCTGTGAAGCATATTGCAATATTTCCATATTGCCTGTAAATGTAATATCGTTCCAAGTTATACGGATTGGATCTAAGTCAACAGTATGATCTTGTAGACCTAAATCAACAGTGGTGTCTATTGTAAAGCTTTGCTTATGCTCCAAATCTATTAGCTGCCCTTGCAGGGCAAATGGTGCAAACTTATTAGCACCATTAATTACTAGATTATTGAAATCTAGGTTAATGTTTTTTAATTCCCAGTTGATACCATTGTCTTTATCAGTAATTAATATAGTTGCTTCCTGTATGTCTGTACGCTTGATGTTGGCGTGTTTCCTTTTATTATTGCGAGGCTTGTTTTGTTCAGGCGACTGTTTTGTCGTCTCATGTGTGCGAATTGATGGTAAGTCTATATTTAAAGAGGCTTGGATTATTTGTAGGTTTTCTATTACTAAAGTATCAGCAAATATTGACCATGGGTCTATATAAATAGCAATCTGTTTGATGTTGGAGTTTTTATTGACATCAATATTCTCTATATAGATCGCCACATCTGGTCTCAATGTCCATTGCACATTGCCTTTTATTGTGAACTCCTGGCCAGTGTATGAATGTAAGGCATTGGTTATTTCTTCTTTAAAGTCGTTTGGATTGATAAACATCACGGCGGCCACTGCAACCAGAGCGGCTGCAAATGCAAGAATAAGAACTACCTTAATGATTTTCCCTAATATCCAGGCCATGAGGGTTCCATTGCTACGCTAAAAAAATAAGTCCATTTACTACATTTTATATGCTAAATAACTACCTGGCAAATATACTAATTGACATACGGTAGTACGTTAGATAACATCTCATTATGTTAATAAGAGATACTTTGATAAAAACGGCTCGCAAACCCATACGCAGCTTTATTGCGCGTCAGGGCCGAAAATCGAGCACGTACCAACAGGCAATTGCTGAACTATGGCCAAAGTCTGGTTTAAGGCTGGATGAGGCGCTAGATCAGAGCAAAGTCTTTGGTCGAGTTGCTCCTTTGACAATTGAGATAGGTTTTGGCAATGGGCAGTCATTATTAGAGCTGGCCAAAAAGATGCCAGATCAAGATTTCATTGGCATTGAAGTATACAAAAAGGGCATAGAGCAATTATTACGAGGCATAGAGCAGCAAGAGCTCAGAAATGTTCGTGTATATTGTGCAGATGCTGTAGAGGTGTTGAGCAACTGTGTAAAAGACTCTACTTTGCATAGTGTACAATTATTTTTCCCAGACCCCTGGCCTAAGGCTAGGCATCACAAGCGCAGGATAGTTCAGTCTGACTTTGTTAATTTGTTATACACAAAACTTGCTACAGGCGGGTCCTTTCATATGGCTACAGATTGGCAGAATTATGCGGAGCAAATGCTTGCTGTCATGACCGATGCGATAGGCTGGGAAAATCTTGCCGGCCATGGCAATTATGCACCCCGACCTGAAACACGCATATTGACTAAGTTTGAGCGTCGCGGGCATCGACTAGGGCATGGAACCTGGGATATCATCTTTCGTAAAGCCCCTCTATCGAATATACTTTAGCTAGGTGTTACTTTTTTGTTTTTTGACAAATTTTAGTTGGATATGCTAAAGACTATCGTTGTTGGTAATCATTCCGACAATATTTTCATAAGACAAATTTGATGACTATAAGTAAAAGGCATTACTAGATACTTTGTTTTGCAGGTAGCAGGAGTCGTTTGTGTTAGAGGCTGTAGGTTTAAATACTGAAATCGTCTTAGTTTTAATAATTCTGTTTTTTACCATGGTATTATTTTTAATAAATACCGTGCGAGTAGATGTTGTTTCTATTTTAGTGCTAGTTGCCTTAGGCGTATGTAGATTGCTGCCATCTGAGCAATTATTTTCTGGTTTTTCAAGTGATGCAGTAATATCCCTAATTGGAATAATGATCATAAGTGCTGGTTTAGAGAAGACGGGGATTAGCGGGAGAGTAGCACGTTGGATGTTGCAATTTGGGGGTGAAAGCCCAAGAAAGATTTTGATACTGCTTATGGCTGCTGCAGCAGTATCTGCTAGCTTTATGCGTAGTGTTGGTACGGTTGCGTTATTTATGCCGATTGTAAACAGAATAAATGTTAGAACAGGAATAACTAAATCCTTTCTTATCTTGCCGATGGCGTTTTGTGCAATAATTGGGGGTATGTTGACAATGGTTGGTAGTGCATCATTGATCGTGCTTAACAGTTTGATCGATAATGCAGCACGCTACTATGATAACCCTGAGCTAATTCATTATGCGCCGTTTAAATTATTTAGTGTATTTCCAGTTGGGGTGGCTTTATTGATAGCTGGGATGGTTTATTTGTATTTTGTAGCCCCGCGATTATCAAACGAGAAGAAACAAAGGTCACTCAATGGTTCTACTAAAGCACACTTTAAAAAGTTTTATGGTAAAGATGGGGATATTTTTGAAGTGCGTGTCCCTGAAAAAAGCTCCTTAGCAGGTGGTACAATTAAGAATCTAGAATTAAAACTAGGATCTTCTTTATCTATTATTGCTATGATTCAAGATAATGAGACTCAATTTCCACCCTTACGGGGTACCACTATTAAACCAAATGCTCTGTTGGCGTTAATGGGATCTAAAGAACAAATTACCGAGTTTGCCAAAAAGTATGACTTAAAAGTTTTACCAAAATTGAAAGCTTTTGCAGAGTCCTTGCATCCGGCGCGTGCGGGATTAAGTGAAGCAGTAATTCCTCCGAGCTCGCAATTCGTTGGTACTGAGGCGCGCGAGTTGCATATGCGACGCAATCATAGGTTGCATGTGTTGGCTTTATGTAGAGGAGATACAGTTATTCAAGGGGATGAATTGACAACAACTGTGTTGCGTCCTGGAGATACCTTGGGTATGTATAGCACATGGGAAGCACTCAATGATTTTCAGAAAAACCCTGATTTCTTTGTGCTTACTACAAGTTATCCACGGGAGAAAACTTTTCCAAGCAAAATTCCTTATGCAATATTTTTCTTCTTTCTTGCTATTGCTTTAGTAGTTTTTGGTGGTTTTTCTATCTCTATAGGTTTATTTATGGGAGCAGTTGGTATGATTGCAACAGGGGTGCTCTCAATTGATCAGGCATATGAAAAAGTGAGTTGGAAAACAGTTTTTTTTCTTGCGGGTATGATTCCTCTGGGACGTGTGATGCAGACGTCTGGTACCGCAGAGTGGCTATCTGACTATTTAATACCTGACCAAATCATGTTGCCACCTATAGTGGTACAAGGTTTTCTAGCTGTAGTGACTAATCTCGCATCCTTAGTATTATCTAACATTGGGGCAACCGTATTTATGGTACCTGTTGCTATGGATATTGCACTTAATATAGGAGCTGACCCTAGAATATTTGCTTTAACAGCCGCGCTTGCTTCGGCGAGTACCTTTATGTCGCAATCTAACCAAATTAACGCTTTGATTATTGGTCCCGGAGGTTACTCTAGTAAAACGTTATTTAGAATTGGCTCCGGCATGACAGTTATTTACTTAAGCACTATGCTTGGAGTTCTGAGTGCGTTGTATTAAATTAGTAGTATGGTTAGGAGTAGGTATCCTTATGGTAGTAACAAATACATCAATTGCACAGGAAAAAGAGATTGCAATTTTTGCTGGTGGCTGTTTTTGGTGTATGGAGCCTCCTTTTGAAAAGACTCCAGGTGTTATTAGTGTTGTATCAGGCTACACGGGGGGGGAAATACCTAATCCTTCATATGAACAGGTATCTGCAGGAGGAACTGGGCACGCAGAGTCGGTACAATTGATTTTTGACCCAACTATAGTTAGTTACGAAGAGCTACTAGAGATTTTTTGGCGCAATATTGACCCTACTGTCGATAATAGACAGTTTTGTGATGTGGGCGATCAATATAGATCAGCAATTTTTGCTACCAATGATAAACAGCTAATAGCAGCACGTAAATCAAAGCAGTCTTTAATTGATAGTGGTAAATTTTCACAAGTGTTTACTGAAGTTATGCGAGCAACAGAGTTTTATCCAGCTGAGGATTATCATCAAAATTATTATAAGAAAAATCCTGTAAGGTATGAGTTTTATCGTTTTTCATGTGGCAGAGATGGCAGATTAAATGATTTATGGGGAGAATAAAGTGTCATATTCAGAATTGGCCTTGTCAAAAAAATCAGGTATAACTAATATGGCTGCATTACCTGATCTATGTGCAGCATTGCAAGCGCAAATTGTTGGCCAGCATAATTTAGTAGAAAGTCTTCTGCTTGGCTTATTATGTGATGGGCACGTATTATTAGAAAGTATGCCCGGCTTAGCTAAGACTACAGCAGCTAAAGTATTAGCAGAAGCAATTTCTGCAGACTTCCATCGTATCCAGTTTACACCGGATTTATTACCTTCAGACTTAATTGGCACAGATATTTTTAATCAAGCACAGCAAGAGTTCACTTTTAAACAAGGGCCTATATTTCAAAATATTTTACTTGCAGATGAAATTAATCGCGCTCCGGCAAAAGTACAAAGCGCATTACTAGAAGCTATGGAGGAGAAACAGGTTACTGTAGGACAGTCTAGTTATACCCTACCTGAGCTATTTATGGTGGTGGCAACACAGAATCCTATAGAGCAAGAAGGAACATATAATTTACCAGAAGCACAGCTAGATCGATTTCTGTTGCACGTTGTTTTAGACTATCCATCACATGATGAGGAATTAAAAATATTAGCTTTAGATAAACAGATACATAAAATTAAAAAAACACCACAAAGTGAAATTATGGCAGCTCGTAAGGCGGTAGAAAACATTTATATAGATGACAATCTAAAGAGTTACATAGTTTCTATAATGCAAGCTACGCGCCGACCAGAGTTATATAGTAAAGATTTAGCAGCATGGATAGAGCATGGTGCCTCTCCACGTGCGTCAATTGCAGCTTTGGAGTGTTCTAAAGCCTATGCTTGGCTTTATGGAGCTGAGTTTGTATTGCCGGAGCATATTCAGGCAATTTTACCAAATATACTGCGTCATCGCATTGCTCTAACATTTGAGGCAGAAGCAGATAATGTTGCTAGGGATGATGTCATATCTCAATTGATAAATGTGATAGCGGTTCCTTAAATATATGCTTTTTCCGGAACTAGAAGAATTACTTGCATATAGGCAGCAAGTACATAGGTTGGCTAAAGGTAGTCGCTATCAAAATAATAAAACCCATGGCGATTATACTTCTATATTACATGGAATTGGTGTTGAGTTTGAGACTCTTCGTCCGTATGTTGTGGGGGATGATTTGCGCTATATAGATTGGCGTACTAGTGCCCGTGTAGGTAAGCCACAAATTAAAACATTTAGATCAGAGTGTGACAGAAATGTTTTAATTGTCACAGATGCAAATGCTTATATGCGCTTTGGCACAAGAAAAACATTCAAGTCAATACAGGCTGCAAGAGTAACAGCTTTAATGTCGTGGGCATCTTTAGAAGAGAAGGATCGGGTAGGTGGGTTAGTTTATGGCGATGTACTAAATGGTATGCAGTATTTTAAGCCACAAAGTTCACGTAACAGCATACTAAAGATGTTAGATATATTATGCAGCAAAGATATTGATAAGAATGTTTCTGTATCTCTTCCCCAAGCGTTGGATAAGCTACTCTATGTTTTGACTCCGCAAAGCGCAGTTATTATAGTTGCTGATTTTAGCATGTGTGAAATATCAGAAATTACCAAAACACTTATTTCTATAAAGCGATTAGCTAATGTAATGCTTGTGCCAATATATGATGCAGCCGATGAGTATTTGCCAGATGTAGCAACTTTAAAGTTAACTCATAATCATCACTCGCAAATTATATATAAAGCAAATAAGAAAGCAAAGAATAAATACCATCAATTATGGACTTCTTATAGAAAAGAGCTTGATAGCTTGGCAAAAAAATTACATATTAAGGTATTATGGCTGAGGACAGATGAGGATCCTGTAAAGAAAATATGGAAGAAATAAGAGACATTGTCGGGCTACAACCTGTAAATTGGTGGCCCCTTGCCTGGGGAGTATGGCTAATCATTATTATCATTTCTATTATCTTTATAGCAACAGCTTTTTTTATGTACCGACGATACAGGTTCAATAAAAGTTGGCGTGGTCAAGCTAAAAAACGTTTAGATCAATTATCATTAAATTTGTCAAAAAATAGCGTTAAGGAGACTTTAAGCTTATTGAGCCTAGAAATACGCAATATAGCAATTCACTCCAGTTCGCGATGGGAATGTGCTGGATTGACTGCAAATAAATGGTTAGAATGGCTTGAGAAAAATGATCCTTATGAATACGCGTGGACAAAACAAGCCGCTATCTTAGTTGATGCTCCTTATTCCCCACCAGTTGAATACCCGGTAGAAAAAATACAAGGTATTATATCTGCAATTCAAAAATGGGTGAGAAAATGATTAGTTTTGCATGGCCATGGATGTTGCTACTATTACCACTTCCTTGGCTTATTAGTTATTTTACCAAGAAGGATAATAATGAGGGTCCTTCAGTCAATATTAATTTTCCGATGCTAAGTAGGGTACAAATTGCTTATCGTAGTAAGTATAAGGCAAAATATCAGCAGTTTCGTTGGGAATACTTGCTTTTGGTTCTTGCTTGGGTACTACTGGTAATTAGTTTAATGCGCCCGGAAGTCATCAATGATTCTGCAATAATAGACAATAAAGGTTACGATTTGCTTTTAGCTGTAGATCTATCGCGCTCTATGGATGCTGTAGATTTTACCTTAAATGGCTTGCCAGTAAGCAGAATAGCCGCAACAAAAAAAATTGTAGGAAATTTTGTACGCAATAGGGAAGGAGATAGAGTAGGTCTTATAGTTTTTGCAGATCACGCCTATGTTACTGTTCCATTAACATTAGATACAGCATCTGTTGGTAAGATGCTAGATAATCTTTTAGTTGGCATGGCTGGAGATAATACCGCTCTTGGTGATGCTATTGGTATGGGTGTACAAGTATTACGTAAAAGACCAGCAGCATCTAGAGTGTTAATCTTACTAACAGATGGACAGGATACGACAAGCCATATTTCACCTATGTTAGCAGCACAAATGGCAAAAGAAGCGCAGATCAAAATTTATACTATAGGTGTGGGTGGACAAGTAGATGCAGAATTGCTCGCAGAGGTTGCAAAAGAAACTGGTGGTAGATTTTCAATAGTAAAAAATATTAATGATTTAGAACTAGTCTATGCAGAAATTGATAGCTTAGAACAATCTATTGCCAAACAAAAAGTAATACTAATCAAAAAGCCCATTTTTTATATTTTTGCTTTCTTATCTTTAATATGTTTGGGTATGGTATATATATTGAGGCCTATAGGAGTAAACGCTGCTTATGAGTCTTAGCTCTTTCAATTTTGCGCAACCGTTATGGCTTTGGGGTGTGCTGCTAATTCCATCTATTATACTAATTAAAAGGTTCTGGAACAGAAGGATCTCGCAGCAGAATTTATCTAATGCAATTGATAAGGAGTTGCTGCCACATATTATAATATCAAATTCAGGTCATGACGCTGCATATCCAGGATGGTTATATGCCATTATGGCGGCTTTAATTTTTATTGCACTTGCTAATCCGCGATGGGATTTTAAGGAGTTTAATGCTTACCAACCTGCTGCAAGTGTGGTTGTGCTTTTTGATTTGTCAGATCCAAAGAATGTATCAGCTGGCCGACAGCAAATAGAGGACTTACTTAACAATAGTCAAGGTATAAAATTAGGTTTGGTGGCGTATGCGGGGATGGCTCACATTGTAACCCCTATAACGGATGATTTGGGAACACTACGTAATTATCTGCCCGCGCTAGATAATGACATTATTACGCGGCAGGGTAGTAATTTACATGCCGCAATACAATTGGGTGCAAAGCTATTAGAAACAGAACCAGGTGAAAACAAGTCTATTCTTGTTGTGAGCGGAAGTGAAGTTAAGAAAATCTCCATGCCAAAGAATATAAATTATAGTGTGTACGTTTTAGGCGTGGGGGAGCAAAATCAACAAAGTTTGCAAAATTTTGCTAAAAACGCAAAAGGTTATTATATAAAAGCAGATCATTCCGAGAAAGCTGTGAATGCTATTTTACATAAGATACAGATAAATAATTCTTCACAGGAAAATATAACAGGTAAGTTTGTCCAATGGGATGATAAATACTACTGGTTTTTAATTCCAGCAGCGTTCATATTCTTATATGTATTCAGGTTTGGAGCCTTATGTCTATGCTTATTTATCTTAGTAACGCCACAAGTAGAAGCACTCGACTGTTTTAAAAACTCTGATCAGCAAGCGTTACAAGCATACAAAAATGCTGAATTTAAGGTGGCAGCCGATAACTTTACCAATTTTTACAATAAAGCTGTAGCTTTATATAGGGCGGGCGAGTATGAGATGGCTGAAAACCTCTTTAATGAAGATAAATCTATAGACTCTAAATACAATATGGGTAACGCGCAGATGCAGCAAGAGAAGTGGCGCGAAGCGATTAATAGTTATGAGCAAGTGCTACAAGATGCGCCTGATCATGAAGATGCAAAATATAACTTAGAGATTGCTAGGAAAAAATTAGAAGAATCAAAATCGCAGGATGATAAGAAGGAGCAGTCGCAAAAACCAGAACAAAATAAACAGCAAAAAGATAGAGATAACCAAGAAAATCCTGAAAGTAGCCAGCAACAAAAAAGTGATGACGACCAAAAAAATCGTCCTCAAGATTCTGATAATGAAGAGAATGGTAGTTCAGAACAAAACATGCCTAGTGAGAGTAAATCGTCATCTGCAGAACAACAGCAGGAACAGTCATCGTCAGATCAGGTAGACCAAGATGATGCGGTTACGTCAGATGAGATAAAAGAACTATCAACTGCTCAGTCTAGTCAGAGTGATATGACAAAGAATATGGATGATATGGATCTTTGGCTAAACAGAATTGATAGTGATATAAAATTTTTACTTAGAAACAAATTTTATATCGAAGGAGTCATAAATGGGCAGTAGGATTGCAGTTAGGTTTTTGCTTGTTATTCTGCCGCTATTATTTACAGATATAATCGCTGCCGACTTTACTGCCTCATTGTCAAGCATACATGGTAACATTGGGCAGGCCGTAACTCTTACACTTCGTTTGATAGATGCTGATCCTAAAGAAAATCCTGACTTAACTCCGCTACTCAAAAACTTTAATATATCATCACAACAGAAATATTCAAGTACAAAAATTTTAAACGGCAATAAAAATACAGAAACAAATTGGAGTTATATTCTTTTACCTAAGAGCGCTGGTAGTGTAACTATTCCAAAAATATCTATTCGGACAAAACAAGGATTATTTAGTAGCAATCAGTTGGAGATGGAGGTCGCTGCAAGTAATAAACAGCTTGCTCAAAGTAATCAAGATATTAGTTTAATTACAGAAATTTCTAAAACTAATACTTACTTGCGAGAGCCTGTTATTTATACGATTAAAATTATAAGTGATCTGCCATGGAGTAGTACATCTATTCCGGACATTGCATCTCCAGGAACTATAACCGAAATAGCGGTAGGTTGGCCAAAACAATATAGACAAGTTTATGGCACTAGATATACTACCATCACAGAAATTAGATACTATGTTACGCCAATTAAAGAAGGTAAGTTAGAAATACCCGCTCCAACTTTAGAGGGAGAAATACAAAGCTCCAGAGGCATAATTGGAGGGTTTTATGATGTGCAACCTTTCGTAATCCAAGCTAAGCCTATAACCTTAAATGTACAGGCGCCACCTATAGCTACTCAAGACTGGTTACCTTTGCAAGACTTAGTTTTGCAAGAAGAGTGGGAGGGACTTGATAAAGTTAAAGTCGGGGACAACATAATAAGAAAAATTTCTATAATGGCCAGGGGTGGCTTTAGTAGTCAGCTACCAGATATTAAAAAATTACAAGAGAATGATCAGCTTAAAGTATACGTGAATCATTCCTCAATGACGGACGATTTAGATGAGGCAAGTAATACAATATTTTCAACTAAGCGAGAAGAATTTTCTTTAGTTCCTAAAGATACTGGTACTATAGAGTTGCCAGAAATTAAAATTTCTTGGTGGAACTTAACAACTAATAGGCTAGAATATGCCACCCTACCAGCAAAAAAAATAGAGGTTGCGGCGAACACATCTGCTGCGCCAGTAATTATAGAGGATTTTTCTCCAAACAAAATAAGTATCAGCTTACCATGGAAAAGTATTCTTTTTGTTATGCTCGGAGTTCTATGCACTATTATAATTTCATTTGTTATTTCAAGAATGAGAGCTAAGTATCGGAGTTTAAGTTTGCAGCTCCCTCAGGATGTACATGGTTTAAGACTTTATATTACAGAGTATGCAGTTAAATACTGGTCTGCACCCGCGAATATAAGTTTACAATCCTTGCCAGATCATTTAATCACACATAACTTTAAGTTTGATTTGTCAATATATTTTTCATTAATAAACAGTTTAAACAGAAGGCTATATGCTGAGCAAGAAGTATCTTTTAAATACTTAATGGCAGAGTGGATTAAGTTTCGTAAGACTGTGCATAGACAATCGCACGTGCAGCATAAGCAGAATTCTGTCGCAAAGATTAATCCCACCTAGTTTTTTTGATTGATTTATTAAGGCTGGACAATATCTTTAAAAAATCCTGCTCTTGGTTGTTGTCAGAAAACGCTCTTTTGGGCAGCCATAAAAAGCGTCCGGCATTATTAACGCCGGTAAGCGGAATGATATATCCGGTATATGTGTCAATTATAAATTTAATTGTTTTCCATTCAACTTGTGACGATACTTTGGCGTTTTTACAGAAAATTCTTTTTTTATCAATATTAAAATCAAAAGGAATTTTGTTGACATCTCTGCTGCGTATTACAGAGTTTATGACTGCATATAGGACTTTCCTATAAAAGAGCATCCATAGTATGGCTAATATTGTAGAAATAACATTTTTATATGTTACTGCATCTGCGTATAAGCAAAGACTAAAACCTATAATTACCATTACACACGCTACTCTACTTACGGATAGCATGAGACGTAAAGTGGGTCTCTGGAGTAAAAAGGCAGCAGTTGCTGCAGCAAATTCAGGATTGGCTGGGGTATAACTAATGTTAATCATATGCATACTCACTTTCTAAAAAAATTTGTACTAAATCATTTAGGAAACTTTTACCAAGCTTGGTGGTGCTGACGACATCTCGTTCTATAACTAGGAGACCTTTTTCTTCAGCAGTAGATAATGCTTTGCTAATTATAGAACTCTTTAATCCTGTGCGCTTAGTAAATTCCTGTAAACTAAAACTTTTATGCAGGCGTAATTGATTAAGCATATATTCTGCCGCTAGATCAGTGCTTGATAATTTTTTCTCTCCAGCTACAAAAGAAGATGTTCTTTGAAGATAGTCTTTAGGTGTTCTTGTTTTCCATGATCTATAAATTTCGCCACTTTCTAGGTTAGTGATTTTTCCATGCGCCCCTGCTCCAATTCCTATATAATCTCCAAATGTCCAATAATTAATGTTGTGAATACATTGATGGCCTTCTCTAGCAAATGCAGATACTTCGTATTGCTCTAATCCTGCGTAATTTAATTTTGTAATTCCTGTATTAATGCTGTCTATATGATCTGGAAGAATTGGCGGGTATTTAGCAAAAATAGTATTAGGCTCTATCGTTAGTTGATACCATGATATATGCGGAGCACCTAGACTAATTGCTTGGTCAATGTCGTACAATAGTTGTTCTTGGGTTTGTCCTGGGAGATTATGCATTATATCTATGTTGTAGGATTTTAGTGGCAAGGAGCTTAGATTTTCTACTAGTTTAATGGTGTTGCTTGCTTGGTGAATACGTCCTAGTTTTTGTAATGCGATATCATTAAAAGACTGAGCGCCAATAGAGAATCTATTGATACCTTGCTTGTTATACTCAGCGATATTGTGGTGCTCTATGGTTCCAGGATTGGTTTCCAGAGTAATTTCTGTATGCTTGCTAATTGTTGTTATTTTATTAATTTCATCAAGTAAGCGCCCTATAGATGCAGGAGAAAATAGACTTGGTGTCCCCCCGCCCATAAATATACTGTGTATAGGACGGTTTTGTAATAAAGGTAGATCATTTTTAAAATCGCGTAATAAACATTCTATATATTCATTTTCTGGAATATTATCTTTCTTATTATAAGAATTAAAATCACAATATGGGCATTTTTTAATACACCAAGGAAAATGAATATACAGTGAGGCAGGAACGATCATATAGTATTATGGAAGAAGTTTTTTAATGCGTTACCAACAGGATCAGGATGGTCTATATGCACATGATGTTCACCATCTATTTTGTGTATTTCTATATTATCTAAGTGACGTGCTCTATCAGCAAAGACCTTTTCATCAAATGGCCATCCTTGGGATGGTCTGATTAAACATACATTGCATTGTATACTCTGCAAAAAGAATGGGATTTGATTTTCTGTGTACATAATTAATGGTGAGCACAATAGCCTTGGGTCAGTACGCCAGGTATATCCACCAGTAACCTCTTTTATTCCTCTGTTTACTAATAACTCAACAGATTCTTTATGCATTTTTGATACTTGCTGCCTTGCCTTTACCGCATCATCTATATTTGAATATATAGGTAGTTTTTTAGCTGGCAATCTTGCATAGTCACGGAATGCTTTTTTTAATAAATCAGGGAACTGTGGCTCCTCTAAAGTAATGGGGCCAATACCATCAATTAGTCCCAGTGCGCACACTCTATCTGGAATGGCTCCTGCTACTATAGTAGCAATACCAGCTCCTAGAGAATGCCCTAGTAATGCGCATTGTTCCCAATCCATCTTATCCATGACTGCAACTACGTCTGCTACATAATCAATGAAATGGAAGTAAGTGCCTTGAGGTGGATGAGTAGAATGCCCATGTCCCATTAAATCTATAGCAATAAATCTATAATCATTGAAATACTTAGCAATTGGTATAAAGCTAGCTGCGTTATCTAGCCAACCATGTAGCGCCAGGATCGGTTTCCCATTCTTTGGTCCCCATGCTAGAGCTTTTATGGTTCCTCTTGGTATTTCAATTTGGATATTTTCTGCTTGCAAACTACTATCCCTTAGCAATTAGAGTTTTGCCAATTTGCATAATTGGCTCTGAAATTAGAATTCTAGATAGGATTAATAAAAATATTATAGCCATAGCCGTAAAATCTAAGGCACCAGTATTTGGCATTAATCTTCCTACTCTGCGATATAATGGGTCAACAATCTGTGCTATCAAAATTAGTATAGGGTTATATTGTCTTGGTTGGATCCAACTTAGAATAACCAGAATAAATGTAGCTATCATATATATGAGAATCGCTAAATCAATTAATTGACCTGCTCCTAGCACGATTAACCCGCTAACCGTGTTTAACGTAAATGGTATGTGAAATCCACGTATATACAACATAATAGCTAATTCAGATGCTTGTAAAATTAGTGCGAGCAATATCACACTTAATTCCAATTTGCGGTATCGTGGAATTATTTTATTCATCGGCATAATAATTGGGTTGGTTAATTTATATATAGTTTGTGCAATGGGGTTATAAAAGTCAGCACGCACTAACTGTAATATTAAGCGTATTAAGACTATGCTTATATATATGTTGAAAAAAGTGGTGATGATGAACTCTATGGCGTTCTGTATCGGTGATGCAAGCATAGCAGCCCCTCAATAGCATTTTAGAAACTAGTCATTTATACCACCCATAGACTATTTGCGCAACTACCGGGAGGAATAGAGCCTTTTGAAATTAAGAAAACTATTTGGTCTGACAATTATTGAGATGATGGTTGTTTTGCTAATAATAGCGGTAATTGCTGGGGTTGCTGTACCGGTTTACAACATTTATATAATAAAATCACGGTTTACAGAAGTTTTTGTAACTGTGAACAGTTACAAGAGCGACTTGTCTGTGGCCTACTTAGATAATGATAAGTTTCCTAGCTCATTTGAGGGTTTAACAAGCGGCAGTGCCAGTACTGTTTCATCGGCAGTGCTTAAAGTTATATATTATGGTCGTTCAACAAATGCACAAAATGCATATTTAAATTTTTTCACTCTTGACCTAGGTGTCCCGGGGTATGTTGAACCAGATACATCTGGTAACGGTGGTACATACAGTAGGATTACTATAGTTGGAGTGACCACAAGTACAAACTATATGCAGGTCTACTGTGGCCAATGGGATGGTTCTAATGAGGATGTTCCGTTGACCTATTTGCCTACAAACTGCCAGGACACAAATTTATCCGCACTAATAAGTTGATTTAATAACTATACTTAGTGAATGGATATCACAGAGCTTTTGGCCTTCAGTGTAAAAAACAAAGCTTCAGACTTACACCTGTCTGCTGATATGCCACCTATTATTCGTGTCGATGGTAAAATCCGTAAGATTGATGTTCCACCGATGACAAACAAAGAAGTACATGCTTTGTTGTTTGACATCATGAATGACCGTCAAAGACGTATTTATGAAGAATTCTTTGAAACGGACTTTTCTTTTGAAGTGGAAGGTTTGGCAAGATTTAGGGTGAATGTATTTACTCAAGCCCGAGGTTCTGCTGGTGTCTTTAGGACTATTCCCTCAAAAGTATTAACTCTAGAACAATTAGGTACACCTGATTTGTTTGAACATCTCGCCGAAGCACCTAGAGGTCTAATTTTAGTAACAGGTCCCACTGGGTCTGGTAAAAGTACCACCTTAGCAGGCATGTTAGATTATATAAATACAAATCACCCAAAGCATATATTAACCGTAGAAGATCCAATAGAATTTATGCATACGTCGAAGAAAAGCTTAATTTCACAACGTGAAGTACATAAAGACACTCTTGGCTTCTCTGAAGCATTACGCTCTGCATTACGTGAAGATCCAGATGTAATCTTAGTGGGTGAAATGCGTGATTTAGAAACCATACGCTTGGCGATGACTGCGGCAGAAACTGGCCATACTGTTTTTGGTACCCTACACACGAGTTCTGCTCCTAAAACTGTAGATAGAATTATTGATGTTTTTCCTACCGGTGAAAAAGATATGGTGCGAGCCATGTTATCAGAATCTCTGCAAGCGGTGATTTCACAAACTCTTATCGAACGCAAAGAGGGGGCTGGTCGTGTTGCCGCACATGAGATAATGGTGGCTACTCCTGCAATTAAAAATTTAATCCGAGAGGCAAAGGTGCCACAAATGTATTCAGCCATTCAGACTGGTCAAGCAGTGGGTATGCAAACTCTAGATCAATGTTTACATATGCTAGTGAAAGAAAAAATTATAAGCAAAGACAGTGCTTATGTTAAGGCGCAGAATAAAGAGGAATTCTTGTGAGTATAGATGAGTTATTAGACAAAACATTTGAGCTTGAAGGTTCTGATTTATTTATTGCGCCTGGCCGTCCGGCTAGTGTAAAAGTTCATGGTCAAATTCAGCCAATACAAGACAAAATATTAACGCCAGAAAAAGCACGCAAGACAATTTTGAGTTTAATGGACGAACAACAACAAAAAGAATTTCTAGCACGTAAAGAATTAAATTTTGCAATTCAGACTGCGACTGCTGGACGCTTTAGGGTAAGCGCTTATTTTGAGAAATTCCAAGTCGCTGCAGTTCTACGTAGGATAAAAGCAACGATACCAAAATTAGAAGATTTAGATTTGCCAGTAGCTATCAACGGGCTATCTATGGTTAAAAGAGGTTTAATATTGTTTGTTGGTGCAACAGGGGTCGGTAAAAGTACCACCATGGCCTCGATAGTTTCGTACAGAAATCATAATTCTAGCGGGCACATAGTAACGATTGAAGATCCGATAGAATTTATTCATGAACATGCTCAGTGTATAGTAACTCAACGAGAAGTCGGTGTGGATACAGAGTCATACGGTATCGCATTGCGTAATGCATTACGTCAGGCTCCGGATGTAGTGATGATTGGCGAAATACGAAGTGCTGAGACTATGGAATATGCTTTACAATTCTCTGAAACAGGGCATTTGTGTCTGGCAACAATACATGCTAATAATGCTAATCAGGCACTAGACAGAATTATTAATTTTTTCCCATCCACAAAACATCAACAAATATGGTTGGAACTATCCCTAAACTTACGCGCTATAGTTGCGCAGCAGCTTATACCTCGCACAGATAAAGAAGGTAGGGCCGCTGCAGTAGAATTAGTAATCAACACTCCAATTATCCAAAGTTGTATCAAGAAGGGTGAAGTAGATGTATTAAAAGAATATATGGCCAGAGGTGGTAATGTTGGAATGCAAACTTTTGACCAGTCATTATTTGATTTGTATAAGCAGAATAAAATCTCCTATGAGGATGCACTAAAGTATGCTGATTCAGAGAATGAAATTAGGTTGATGATTAAACTTGATGAAGGATCTAACTATGACCCAGGCTCTTTAACAAATGTTGGGCTAAAGGACTAATACATGCGCAAGGTTAAGGGTATATCATTAGTATCTCTAATTGTTGGTATAGGTTTAGGGACTTTTATGATTATTGTCATGCTACAAATTTTTGGTGCTACACGTAGTAATTATAAGTTGGCCCAGAATCTAGCAGAGCTTAATAGTGTGTTGCGATATGCCGAAGTTACGATGACAGAGATTATAAAACAAGCTGGGTACAGAGCACCAGATGCGACCACCGGCGAACTACCCAACTACACTAATATTTTCCAGCCATTTAACAGCACCTTATATGGACCTTCTGGTAGTGCATACGATACAGTAAATTATCCCAACAGTGATGACCCCGCTGGTGTGGTTTTGAGCTACTTTCCTGGTGAGAATGTGTTTATCTCAGAGATAGACGCAAATAATTATGATAAGCTTTGGGTAAAGTTTGAGGGGGCAACTGATGGCAGTATTCGCGATTGCAATGATCTGTATGGGGTTGATGATGAAGTGATTAAGATTCGTTTTTACTCACGTCAGACGTCAGTTGCAACTGGTGGTACGCAGATGGCTTATTATTGTGAACGCCAGAATGATAACGAAGATTATGAGTATTCTGATAACCCAGTAGGCACAGTCTTAATTCCAGCTGACATGTTTGATACCGCTTGGGTACGTTATGGCGAAGATTTAACAGGTAACGGCTTTATAGATAGATGGTCATTAGGAGATGATGTGCGTGACCGTAATAGGGTTTATGCAGTTCGAGTAGCATTTTTAATACATACCAAAGAGGATGTTAGAAGCCAAGATGTTACTCAGAGTTTTGAAATTTTTGGGCAGCCAGTTGTCAGGACCGACAAAAAAATATATAAGCTACATACCTTTACAATTCCTTTGCCTAATGCTCCAAATTATTCCTTTGACTCGCCAGTTGGCACACCATGATCTATATTTAAATAATGTTGATTCATTAATTCACATGAGGTGATATTTATGTGGCATTTACGTACAAAACAAGGGACGTTTTGGGTGATTGAGACTCCAGATACTCACAAGTATGTTTTAGGCGTCGACAATGATGAACTAGGAGTTTACGATGAAGCTGATCAAGCAGCCAAGGAAGTTTATGACCAAACTACTGGTCATTTGGCTTGGGATAGCGAATCTCACGTTACTGCTCCGCAACAGGTGACAAGCTGGTCATCTGGAGAGCCAACTAACTGGCAAGAGTAGTAATTAAAGTATTGCGATAGCCGGCACTGTCGGCTATTATACAACCCTCATACTTATTGTTGGCACTGGGCTAGCGATAGGAATTTAATAACTAAATTGAGGGTTTGAGTATGAAGGCCGACATTCATCCGAATTACCACACTATAACTGTGAAATGCTCATGTGGGCATGAGTTTAAAACAGGCTCAGCATTACCAGAGGACAGCCTAAGTGTTGAGGTTTGTAGCAATTGCCACCCGTTTTATACTGGCAAGCAGAAGATTGTAGATACAGCAGGTATGGTAGATAGCTTTAATAGACGCTTTGGTAATATTGGTAAGAGCACCAAGCAGTAATCAAGGCAACCACCAACTAAAAGGTTAGTATGTTTGAAGATCTAAAAAAGGCGGCATTGGATTACCACTCACAGCCTATTCCAGGGAAGCTTAGTATAAATATTTCCAAGCCTACAGAGACCCAACAAGACCTGTCTCTGGCATATTCACCTGGCGTAGCAGAGCCTGTTCGAGTCATTGCAGAGAATCCTGAGGAAGCTTACCGATATACTACCAAGGGCAACTTGGTGGGCGTAATTAGTGATGGTACAGCAGTACTCGGTTTAGGCGATGTGGGACCATTGGCTAGTAAACCTGTTATGGAAGGCAAAGCTGTATTGTTTAAGCGTTTTGCTGATATCGATGTTTTTGATATTGAAGTAGATGCTGACCCAGAAGGGTTTATCAATACAGTAGCTCGTATTGCGCCAACATTTGGTGGTATTAATTTAGAAGATATTAAAGCTCCACAGTGTTTTGAAATTGAAAGTGCTCTGATTGAGCGTTTAAATATTCCAGTATTTCATGATGATCAGCATGGTACAGCAGTTATTGTTGCTGCTGGGTTACTTAATGCACTAGAGATTCAGAATAAAGACCTGTCTGAAGTTAAGATTGTGTGTGTGGGTGCTGGGGCTGCAGGTATTGCCTCTATGCGTTTGCTTATTGCAATGGGCGCGCGTAAAGACAACATTTACATGATTGACAAGCAGGGTGTTATCCACACGGGACGTATGGATTTGGGTACACACAAGTTTGCATTTGCTATAGAAACTGATAAAAAAACATTAGCTGATGCCGTTGATGGTGCCGATGTTTTTGTGGGAGTGTCTTCTGCGAATGTACTTACTGCTGATATGCTGCGTACTATGGCGAAGCGTCCTATAGTTTTTGCGTTATCAAATCCTGATCCAGAGATTCATCCTGAAGTTGCTCTTGCGGCTCGAGATGATTTGATTATTGCCACTGGGCGTAGTGATTTCCCTAATCAAATTAATAACGTATTATGTTTTCCTTATTTATTCCGTGGTGCCCTAGATGTGAGAGCGACGGCGATAAATCAAGAAATGTTGATTGCTGCAGCGCATGCGATTAGAACATTGGCTCATCAGCCTGTACCACAGAGTGTGCTTGATGCGTCGCATGAGAAATCTAAATTGAAGTTTGGTCCTGATTATATTATCCCTAAACCACAAGATCCGCGCCTATTATCAATAGTGCCTCCGGCAGTGGCTAAGGCAGCTATAGATACAAAAGTTGCAAAACTGGGATATCCAGCACATTATCCACCAATAGAGGAATAGTCTAAACAGTATGCCTAGCAAGCGTAAAAAAATAGCATTAATTGGAGCCGGTAATATTGGTGGCACTTTGGCCCATTTGGTGTTGATGAAACGCTTGGGTGATGTGGTGCTGTTTGATATTGCTGAAGGGATTGCTAAAGGTAAGGCGCTGGATCTTGCTCAGTGTGGTCCAGTTGAAAATGTAGACATTTCAATTACTGGAACTAGTGACTACGCAGATATTAAAGATGCTGATGTGGTTATCGTTACTGCAGGTTTGCCACGTAAACCTGGTATGAGTAGAGATGATCTACTCGAAACAAACTCTAAAGTTATTAAAAGTGTAGGCGCAGGCATAAAGAAATATTGCCCGAATGCTTTCATTATTTGTATTACCAACCCACTAGATGTCATGGTACAGGTATTACAGCGCTTCTCAGGTGCTTCTGATAATATGATCGTCGGTATGGCAGGTATTCTAGACTCTTCTAGATTCAGAACTTTTTTGGCGTGGGAGTTAGATGTTAGTGTAAGCCAAGTGCAGGCTTATGTGCTAGGTGGACATGGTGATGCAATGGTTCCATTGACTAAGCTGAGTAATGTTGCTGGTGTGAGTTTAGAACAATTAGTTCAAAATGGTGATTTAACACAGCAAAGGTTGGATGAGATAGTTGAGCGCACGCGTAAGGGCGGCGGTGAAATTGTTGCACTACTTGAGAAAGGCTCCGCATTTTATGCGCCGGCAGAATCAGCCATCTCTATGGCAGAAGCATATTTACATGACACCAAATCGATTTTACCTTGTGCTACCAAACTAAAATCTGGTCAGTACGGTGTGAAAGAGCCATTATTTGTGGGAGCACTTGCAAAAATTGGTGCAAATGGCGTCGAGAAAGTTTTAGAGCTGCAGTTATCCGACGCTGAACAAAATAATCTACAAAAATCTATAGATACTGTAATAGAACTTAATACTGCAGTAGAAAAGTTCCTTTAAAATTAAAACAAAGTATCTACTTCAATTAAACTATCATCTAGTTGTTGGTTTGGGTTAGAGGATGATTCACTAGCCACTTGTTTAGGCTCAGTACCAATTCTAAATAGTTCAAACATCGCATCTGTTTGTCCTGGGCGAGCTAAAAGCCCGGTTTTTGGATCGATGCGTGTGGTCACTAATCCTGGTGGTTGTGGCTGAAGGCTGTCGGGCTTATTCTTCAAAGCTTTTTCCATAAAATATACCCACATTGGTAAGGCACTGCTTACGCCGTATTCGTGTGTACTTTTGGGATCATCATAACCTACCCAAGTGGTGACTACTAAGTCTTGATTGTAACCGGCAAACCATCCATCAACTTGATCATTAGTGGTGCCAGTTTTTCCTGCAAGATCATGCCTACCTAAACGCATTGCACGGCGCCCACCACCATTTTGTACAACGTCTTGTAGAATACTAGTAATCATATACGCTGATTGAGCGCTTAGCACTTGTTCCTTAGAAGCAGGCACTTGCGCTGCAAAGATTTCATGATTATGAGAATCCTGAATTTGTTGTATTAGGTAAGGATCAATTTTGTAGCCTCCTGACGGAAATATACAGTATGCAGATGCTAATTCTAATGGAGATAAGGTATTGGTTCCTAAAGCTAAAGATAGACCCTGAGGCAGACTAGCAGGATTGAAACCAAAACTAGTCATGGTATCAAGTGTTTGTTCCATACCTAATGATTGTAACAAACGTATTGATACTAAATTTCTTGAGCGGGTTAATCCTTCTCGCAATCTGGTTGGGCCATAAAATTCGCGGGTATGATTTTGTGGACGCCAATCCTCATTATTGGGGTCATCGTCCATTATTGGCGCATCATTGATAATAGTTGCCGGTGTATAATCATTTTCTAATGCTGTAGCGTAAATAAAAGGTTTAAAACAAGAGCCTGGTTGTCTAGCTGCTTGGGTTGCACGATTAAAGTTACTTCTTGCATGATCAAAACCGCCAACAAGTGCTTTTATAGAGCCGTCATGTGGTGATATCGCTACTAAAGCACCTTCGATATTCGGTAGCTGTGCTACAGACCACTTGTTATTACTTTGTGTTACGTATACTACATCGCCAATCTTTAGAGGATATTGTGATTGCGCATGATCCTCGCTACCATCCTTAAATCGTACAACCACATGTTGACTATCTTTGCCTGATACTACTGCAGGAATTAAAGAGTTATAGCTTGGTATTTCCTCTAATATATCAGCAGCGTCATCAAGAGCTATGTTTTTTAAGGGGCCACGAAATCCATGCCGTTGATCATATTCTAATAAAGATTGAGTCAATGCATGATTAGCAGCTAATTGCATATTGCTATCAATCGTAGTGAACACTTGGTAGCCGCGATCATATACTTCTTCGCCGTATGCCTCTACCATATTTTGCCGCACCATCTCTGCTACGTACAAAGCTTCTACATCAATTGGTCTGCTGTGATAAACAGTATCTATTGATTCTTCATTTGCTCTAATATATTCCGCATTAGTGATATATTCTGCTGCACGCATTCTGTCTAAAACATGGGTTCTACGTTTAAGGGCGCCTTCTGGCGATTTGAGTGGGTTGATTGCTGATGGTGCTTGGGGTAGGCCTGCGAGGACAGCAATTTGACCAAGGGTTAATTGATCAACGGTAGTACCGTAGTATACTTCAGCTGCTGCAGCAACACCATATGCCCTTTTGCCAAAATAGATTTTATTAAGATACAACTCGAGTATTTCGTCTTTAGATAGTTCGCGCTCGATTTTAAGAGCTAGCAATATTTCATTGATCTTGCGGGTGTAGGTTTTATTTCTACTAAGAAAGAAATTTCTAGCTACTTGCATGGTTATAGTACTGCCACCTTGCTCTTTAGTACCCTTAGTAGCAAGGGCTACAAATGCTCGCGCAATACCACGAAGATCTACCCCTGGGTGGTCATAAAACCTATGATCTTCAGTGGCAATAACTGCATTTTTGAGTTTTTGTGGTATTTGATCCAATTTAATAGGAGTGCGTCGATGATCCCCATATTCGGCGATCAATTTATAGTCTGCAGTATAAATCTTAAGTGGAATTTGAAATTGTACATCTCTTAATTGGTCTACAGCTGGTAGATTTGCTATTAACAGTAGTATCACAGCCATAGATATCAGAGCGCAGCACGCTAGACCTATAGCAATCATTCTCCATGGAAGTTTAGCAAAATGTACCATTCAACGCCTAAAAAAGTTAGTTATATATATTTTAGTAAAATTACTATGCACTGCAATTTCACATACCAGTATTATGGTATTCAGAGATAAGTCAAGGTTATGTTTGACTAGAGTGTGTATACAGCTAAAATTAAGTAAGGCAATTGGCTTTGAGGTGCGTGTGAAGAATTACAGAGATGTCTTAAATATGTTTGGATTGGACAAAAGTCCTATCTTAGGATTAGACATAGGTTCAACTGGGATTAAGTTTCTATCACTTGCTAAAGATGGTGACAAAATAAAGGTGCAGGATTATGCAATCCAGTCATTTGAGCCAGGCGTAGTAGTAGAAAGGAATATAGTTAACCGCGAGAGGGCAGTTCAAGCAATGCGCGATGCCAAGGCCAAAATGGATATCGATACAAATAAAGTAAGTCTATGCATAGGTAGTGCTATGTCGATTACTAGATTAATTCAGTTAGATTCTGGTTTATCAGATAAAGAGATTGGGGAAGAAATCTCGATGTCCTCAGATAGATATATTCCATATCCATTGCATGAAGTTAATATGGACTACAAGGTTATTGGAAAAAGCCTCCAGGGAGAGGATTTAGTAGATATTGTAATTGTAGCAACAAAAAAAGAAATTATAGAGAAGCTTAGCGATATTATACTCGATGCAAATTTGGCACCAGAGGTAATCAATTTAGATAGTTATGCTTTAGCTAGTGCCTTTGAAAGAGTAGCTCATAAATTACCAGCAGAAGGCAAAGATAAAATTATAGCATTGGTAGATATTGGAGCTACCTCTACCAATTTTGTTGTAGTAAGAAATGGCAATGTCTTGTATATGCGAGATCAAGCATTTGGTAGTCAACAACTAATAGATGAAGTGCAAAATAATTACGGACTTGACTATGATGAGGCTATTCTTGCTGTAAGGTATGAAGATCTACCTAAAGACTATGATACTGAGATATTAGATCCTTTTAAGAAAGCTGTTGCTCAGCAAATCAATCGCTTTTGTCAATTCTTTTATTCAGCAAGTGAATATAAGAATGTGGATTACATTTTTGTTACAGGCGGCTGCACAAGTATTATGGGCATAGATGTAGAAGTGCAACAAAAAATGCATGTTAAAACGTTTGTTGCGGATCCGTTTGCAGAGATGATACTAGCCTCACATATTGATGAGAAAGAGTTTAATTTTGATAAGGCTCGTCTAATGTCATGTTGTGGCCTGGCGTTAAGGAACATAGAATAGCATGGAAATCAACCTACTAGACTGGCGAGGTAAACAAAAGTTTATTGCTAACAATAGGTTTTATGCAATTGCTGCTAGCATATCAATTATCGCTGGGATATTGACTGCAAGCAGTAGCATTTATGTGATGATGCAAATTAATAAAGCCAAACAAAATGTTAAGTTGCTTGGCAGAGAGCTTGGCCCTATAGAGGGAGAAATTACTAAAATTACAGAGATGCAAGAGCAGATTGAGCAGATTGTAGCAAAAAGAACGCAACTAGAAGCTTTAGAAAGCTCAAGAATATATTTAGTCATAGTTTGGAATGATATGGCTAAAGTAATGCCTGATGGGATTGTAATTGAAGAGTTAAGCCGTAAAGAAGACGTAATAGACATAATTGGCAAAGGTGCAAATAATGAACAAATAGCAAGTCTACTGCGCAATATTCAAGCATTACCGTGGGTTAAGTCTGCCAAACTTACAGAGATTAAGACTGCTACAACATCAAATAGTCGAGAAGGTTCTGTTGTAAGAGCGGGACTCATAGATTTTAAATTAGGCATTACATTGAAACAGGAACTATAAATATAATGGATATTCAAGGGATAGACTTTACTCAATTAGATCCCAAAGAAATAGGGCTTTGGCCCTTGCCATTGCGTATATTAGTTGCAATAGCTGCATGCTTAGTAGTGGCAGGCGCTACCTTTTTCTTTCTTATAATGCCTCAGATTGAGAAAATGGAGTTAGGGTATAAGCAGGAAGATAATAAGCGCAAAGAATTTAAAGAAAAATTTGAAAAGGCAATTAACTTGCCATTATATGTAGGACAACTTGACAATCTTACAGCAAACTATACTCAACAACTGGGACTAATGCCACCTGTGAGTAATATTCCAGGCCTAATTAATAATATCACTACTATAGCAAATAAATATAACATCTCCATTAAATCAATCAAGCTTGGCGAAGAAAAACAAGAAGATAGCTACTATAAGTCAATGAATTTAGACTTGGAAATGAGTGGTACATATCATAATTTCGGCAGATTTCTAGCAGAAGTATCCCAATTGAGGCGTCTAGTAACTATGCATAGTTTTGTACTTAAACCGCAAGCTAGTAAAGAAAGTGATCTAAGTACTGATTTACAATTAAGTTTAGTGCTTAAAACCTATTGGCAATCATTGGGTACACCAGATGCAAAAGAAAATGCAGAGGGTACTAATCAGCGCACAACGAATACTACAGCCATTGGTGCGCCTGGTCAAACAGGAGCTGCAACCTCGTCACGATCTGATCCCAACCAAGTAGAGTTAGAAATGGCACCAGATAGGGCTCCACGATCGACACCACCACCAAGTGCACCTAATATTCAGGAGGGAGTATGAAAAATTATCTACCTCTACTAATAGTTGTCACGTTGGTGGGCTGTAGTGAGCAGCAAGATGTAAATGAATATATTAAAGGGGTCAAGGCTAAAGCTACTCCTAAAGTAGAAGAAATTGCTCCTGCAAAAGAATTAAAAGCGATCAACTATCAATCTGGCGAATTACGTAGTCCATTTAGAGGCAGTAAAGTTGCAGTATTTGAGAGCGATCAAATGATGCGTGGAGGTAAGGTGATTGTACAAAAACCTCGTCCTGATGCAAATCGAGTTCGTGAGTACTTAGAGCGATACAGTATAGGTGATTTTATAATGGTTGGCACCTTAAGTAAAAAAGGTATCACCTGGGGGCTTGTGCAAGATCAAACAGGCATCGTGCATGCGGTAAAAATTGGTGATTACATTGGAGAAAACTCAGGTCGCGTAATAGCAATCACTACAGATCAGATTGATCTAATTGAGACTGTGCCGGATGGTGAAGGTGGTTGGATGGATACAAATTCTTATATTGAAATGCAAACATACAATGAATGAGGTTAGAAATGAGCATAAATAAAATTAATTTACAAATCATACGCTTTGTTAGCTGCTTATGTTTGTCACTCTTTACATTGTATATGCCTAGTGTGGCTGTGGCAGCTGATTTGCCAGTGCAGTTAATTAATTTAGAAGCTAGAAGTACCCCTGGCAATAAGGCACAGTTAATGTTGGAATTTTCTGGGATGCCTCCTTCACCTACGAGCTTTGCGATGAACGACCCAGCCAAAATTGTTTTTGACTTTGCAAATGTAAGCAGTAGCTTAAAACGTGAAATAATGCGACAGAGAATAGTCTTGGGTGTAATGCAAGGATACAATGTGGTCGAAGCTGGTGATACTACTCGACTTATTCTCGATGTAAATAATATTGTGCCTTATAGTATAGACACTGACAGAAATCGCATCATAATAACTCTAGAAAATGATGCCGGACCAGTAGGGGCAGAAGTTACAAAATATACAATTTCTGGTTTAGACTTTAGGCGCGGTGAGCAGGGCGAGGGTCGAGTAGTGATTGATTTCACTGATGACATGGTTCCCATAGATTATCAGCAAAGGAATAACGAGATAATTGTTGAATTTCGTGGTGCTACAGCTCCAGAAAAATTATTACGTCGTTATGATGTCAAAGATTTTGGAACCAATATAGATAGAATATCTCTGGAGAACAAAAATAATAATATCATACTCCATATTTTCGGTAATGGCACATTTGAACAGATTGGATATCAGTTAGATAAGCAATATGTAGTAGAGGTCCGACCTGTAAGTGCAGAGGCTTTGGAGCAATTAAAAATACAAAAATTCCAATTTACCGGTGAAAAAATATCTCTCAACTTCCAAGATATTCCTATACGAGCAGTTTTACAGTTGATTGCTGACTTTACTGGTTTGAATATTGTAATTAGTGATACGGTACAGGGAAATGTGACTTTACGTTTAGAAGAGATACCATGGGATCAAGCTTTAGACTTTATACTTAAATCTAAAGGACTAGCAAAGCGCGAGTCTGGAGATGTATTGTTAATTGCTCCAAGTGAAGAGTTAGCAGCACGTGAACAGTTGGAATTAGAGGCTGTACAACAGGTGCAGTCTTTAGAAGCGTTACAGACTGAATATATTCAAGTAAATTTTGCGAAAGCTGCGGACCTGGTAACAATTATTAAGGATTCAAATAATAGTTTATTATCAAGTCGTGGTCAGGTAAGCGAAGATACTAGAACCAATACTTTGCTGGTTAAAGATATTCCTGAGAATATTATTGCTATTCGCTTACTTGTAGAGCGCTTAGATATACCTGTACGGCAAGTTATGATAGAAACACAAATAGTTGAAACTTCAAATACTTTAACACATGCTCTAGGTATTCGTTTTACCGGCGCTGCTACCCCTCAACTTGGTAAGTATACTCTCGGTGTTGCACCGAATATGACTCTGGCAAATAACTTTGCATTGGACCCATCTTCTAAAGAAATTGCAGACCCTACAGATCCTACAAATTTATTCTTTGATTTTGTATCAGGTGCATTAGGTAAAGTAGCGTTAGCACTAGGTAGATTGCCTGGAGGTACTCTACTTGATATGGAGCTACAAGCATCAGAAACTGAGGGTACAAGTAAAACTATTGCTCGTCCTAAGCTATTAACTTTAGATCAACAGACAGCGAGCATTGAGACTGGTACAGAGATCCCTTATGTGACAACTTCACAGGAAGGCGCCACTCCTACAACTACCTTCCAGAGTGCGGTGTTGCGTTTAGAAGTTACACCACAAATTACACCAAACAATAAGATTTCTATGGAGTTAGATGTTACTAATGATACTCCTGGGCAGGTATTAGATGGTACTACCTCTCCGTCAATTAATACTACGACCTTAAATACTAATGTCTTGGTAGATAATGGCGAAACCATTGTGCTTGGCGGTATATTTAAGTTGGTGAGTAATAAGACCAGAAATTCATTGCCATATTTACATAGAATCCCAGTAATTGGCCAGTTATTTAGCAGAAACTTTGGTGATGCAACCCGTACAGAGATTTTAATTTTTGTAACTCCACGGATTCTGCAGAATATATATACTGAGGATTAAAAAAGTATTACAATGATTCTGTATGCATATCGACAGAGTCGTTTTAGTTGGACAAATGGGCGCCGGTAAGACTACGGTGGGCAAGGCCTTATCAGCTTCTTTTGGCTTGCCTTTGATAGATATAGATTTGATGCTTGCTAGACGGCATAATCTTAGTATTAAGCAGATTTTTTCCTATATGGGTGAAGACTACTTTAGACAAGTCGAAGCTCAACTTATCTCTGAAGTTATACGCATGCCTAAGGTTGTAGTGGCGACTGGCGGTGGCTGTATAGAGGACAAAAATACCAGAGATAATTTATCTAAGTGTGGTACGGTGGTCTATCTGCAAGTCTCATTAAGCATACAGAAGCAGCGCTTACGCTGTGCTACAGATAGGCCTTTGTTAAACAAAGTAGATAGATTAAAATACAGAGACAAGCTGTATGCATCTATTGCTGATTTAGAAATTGATACAGACTACTTGACTGTATCTGAGATAGTGGAAGATGTATACAATTTCTGCCGCAAAAGCGCCTAATAATTACCCAATTATAGTTGGCACCGATTTATGGTCAACTCTTAAAGACGCATGTAGTAGGCAAACACTTTTGGTTATTGATCGTAATGTATATCACTATATAGTAGATAGCCTATTAGATAATCACTTTTTACTAGATCAAATATACGTTCTCACAGTAGATGAAAATCATAAAAACTTACAAGTGGTAATTCATATTCTTGAAGAGCTAGTTACTAGGAGGCATGACCGCTCCAGTTGCTTGGTAAGCATTGGAGGGGGAGTATTAAATGACCTTGTGGGGTTCGCGGCTAGCATCTATCAGCGTGGAATTTCCTGGATTACTATGCCAACAACCCTTTTAGCACAAGTAGACGCTGCTATCGGCGGCAAGACCGGGTGCAACTTTGCTGGGTTAAAAAACCAAATAGGTTGTTTTTATCAGCCAAAATCGGTAATAATCGACCTGCAGGTGTTAGCCTATCTGCCAGATCGCGAATATATTGCTGGATTGGCAGAAGTCGTGAAGTATGGAGTGGTTAAAGATACTGAGTTTTTTGCTTGGTTAGAGAGGAACACCCAGGCTATCTTGTTGCGTGACAAAGCTGTCTTGCAAACTATGGTGCAACATTGTTGCACACTTAAGAGATCGATAGTTGCTGAGGATGTTATGGACTGTGGGGTAAGGATGATATTGAATTTTGGACATACTTTTGCGCATGCAATAGAGTCTGCGACAAAATTTGTTCATTATTTGCATGGAGAGGCAGTGTCTTTAGGCATGTTGCTTGCAAGTAAAATTGCAGTCGATGTTGGTATGACTACCAAAAATACTTTTAGTCGTTTATTAAGGCTGCTTGATAGATTTGGCTTGCCTGTAAACATAGAGGTTTTATTGCCATTTGTAGATTCTATATGTGAAATACTGCTTACCGATAAAAAAGTTTATGATGGAAAATTGGTATTGGTCTTGCCGCAGAGTATTGGTAAGGTTAAAGTGGTAGATAGTCTGAGTCCAGAGTTAATAAGGGATTGTATTAAGAATTATGTTAGCCTCTGATCAAGTAGTTAAATACTCGTCTGCAGCTCCACTACAAGGAATAAGTAGGCAGAATCCAACAAGCTATTTTAGAGAAGGGCACTGGGGGCAATGCTTAGAGCTGTTGAGCCATCTATGTTTGCATGGTAAGCAGCATATTGTTGTTATCGGTCCAAGTGGTATTGGCAAAACTACTATGAAGCGCGCATTGGAGAAACGGTGTCTTCCGAATTTGCATGCTGTGGATGATGCGGATAATTTACCCTTGGACCAAATTTTGCGGCTATTGGAAGAGCCGCGACTTAAAATGGTATTATTTGCAAAGCCGTCGCTTATACAAATGGTTAGACACTCGACTAGAGGTTATGATATTTTATCCGAGCTACGTATCATAGAAGTTGAGCCGCTTGTCCAAAAGGAGATGGCGGGGTTTTTGCAGTACCTGTGGTTGGCCGCAGGGAATGAGGGGGTGGTTGCTTGCAACAAAGACAGCATACGCAAAATATATATGCGCACCAAGGGGAATCCTGGGTTGGTAAAGAAAATATTTTCAAAACAGATGTTTGCAAATTTACTCAGGGGGCGGAATATGACTGCTGAGCAAAAATCAAGCAAGACTGTATCGCCTTTCTTGATTGGGTTAGGTGCAGCAATAGGTTTAGGAATTTGTTTATTGGCTTTAATGTGGCCAGCAAGCAGAGTACCTTCCACTGTACAGCAGTTACCCTCATCGCAAACTTTAGTTGCTGAAGTACCAGTTATAGAGTCTGTAGAGCCAGAATTTGACAGTGTATTTAGCATAGACGCTGAACAAGATAAAAAATTATTAGAATTGGAACAAAAAATGCTATTGTTGCAGGATAAAATCTTGCAAGAACAAAACAACCACGTAGAAGTGCCAGTAGTCGATGTTGAAGTCGAGCCATCATCTCCTAAAGTATCTACTGTTCCACCTACACAGACAAAAGCAGTGCAGAAGACCGCATCTAAGTCTACCAAAAATGCTTCTAAGTCTTCTATGAAGGGTAAGTTTTCTAAAGACGAGCACGCTATACTAAATAAAGATAAGACGCGATATACCTTGCAATTAGTAGCATCAAGCAATGAACAGCGGATTAAAGAGTTTATAACTAAACATAAACTCGCACCGCACGCTAAGTATTATACTAGTAAGCGTAAAAGCAAGCCTTGGTATACCGTTGTATACGGTGATTACTCTGATAAGCAATCTGCAATGGCAAGTGCAAAAAAATTACCAGATGCTGTTAAGAAGTTAGAACCGTGGGCGAGACAATATGCCAATATTCAGGAATCCATAAATAAAAATCACTCATGATAGAATATAAAAACCCACGATTTATGCAGGCATTATTACGCCAGCCAGTAGATAGAGCGCCTATTTGGGTTATGCGGCAGGCAGGGCGGTATATGCCAGAATATCGGGCTATTAGAACTAAAGTGCCAGATTTTTTGACGCTATGTAAGACTCCGGAGCTTGCATGTGAAGTTACCATGTTACCAATCGATAGGTTTGGTTTTGATGCTGCTATTTTGTTTTCTGATATTTTAATGATACCTGATGCCATGCAATTAGGCTTAAAGTTTGTGCAAAATGAGGGGCCTACTTTTGCTAGAGTTATTACTAGTAAGCGCGATGTTGAGCAATTGCCGACCCTAGACCCCGAAGAAGATACCCCGTACATTGCTAATTCTGTGCAGCTTATTAAAAAAGCGTTAGATCAAAAGATACCACTTATAGGTTTTGCAGGAAGTCCATGGACTGTTGCTACATATATGGTAGAAGGTAAAACTTCTAAGCAACACAATAAGATTAGAGGAATGGTATATAGCTCGCCAGATATAGCGCATCAATTGCTTAGCCATCTCACCACAGAAACAATTAAATACTTGCAAGCACAAATTAGTGCAGGAGTGGACTGTGTGATGGTTTTTGATACTTGGGGTGGAGTTTTAGAAGATAACTTGTACCAGGAATTTAGTTTACAATATATGCAACAGATAGTTGCTGCATTAGATATTCCCGTAATTTTATTTACGAAGAATGGTGGACGTTGTCTACTTCAGCAAGCACAAACTGGATGTGTTGGTTTAGGCTTAGATTGGACAGCAGATTTGAAACAAGCTAAAGAGACTGTTGGGGATATGGTGGCATTGCAGGGTAATCTTGATCCAGCAGTTTTGTACGCTGATCCAACAACCATTGCTAGTAAAGCTAGGCAGATATTAGATGTATATGCTGGTGAGACTGGTTTTATCTTTAACTTAGGCCATGGTATAACCCCAGATATTTCTCCAGAGCATGTGCAAGTGCTAGTAGAAACGGTGCAAAATTATGTCTAAGATAGCAATTTTTCCAGGAACCTTTGATCCTATTACATACGGTCATCAGGACTTGATTACACGCGCAGCAAATATGTTTGATACTTTAATTGTTGCAGTTGCGGAAAACCAAAATAAAACTCCATTGTTTAGTCTTTCACAAAGAGTTGCCATGCTGGAAGATACCATAGGTGTAAATAGCAATATCATCATTAAGGGATTCTCAAACTTATTAGTAGAGTTTGTGCGAGAGCACAATGCTATCGCAATTGTACGCGGTGTGCGAGTGGTTACTGATTTTGAATATGAGTTACAGTTGGCGAGTATGAATCGCTGTTTAGCACCAGATATTGAGACAATTTTTTTAACACCTGCAGAAAAGCATTCTTATATTTCTTCAAGCTTAGTTAAAGAGGCTGCGCAGCTAGGAGCAGATATTTCTGGATTTGTAGATAGTCGAGTGGCAGCAGCCTTACAAGCAGCAATAAAGTCTACTGCGGTTGACAACTAGGGCAGAAAAAGGTGTTGCGTTGACCTAAAGTCACGCTTTCTATAGCAGTTCCACATATATTACATGGCTCTCCATCACGTCCATATACTTGTAACTGTTGACTAAAATATCCAGGTTTGCCGCTGTTATCTAAAAAGTCTTTAAGGGTAGTGCCGCCTTGTTTAATCGATTTACGCAAAATAGCCTTTATATGCTTAATCAGAATAGTAAATTGATCTTTAGTTACTTCATTTGTTGGTGTAACTGGATTTATCTTTGCCGCAAATAGTGCTTCACTTGCATAAATATTGCCAACACCTACCACAACTTTGCTATCCATAATAAAGTTTTTTATCGGCACTTTACGTTTACAACCTATTTCAAATAGATATTTTGCGCTAAATTCTTTGCTAAATGGCTCGGGACCCAATTTGCGTAATAAATCGTGCTCCAAAGCGGGCTCTTCAGTCCACAACATGCAGCCAAAGCGTCTTGGGTCAGTGTAGCGTAGGCAACAGCCATTCGCGAATACAATATCTACATGATCGTGTTTACCTGGGGCTGTATGTGTAAATAAGGTCTGTAGACGACCGGACATACCAAGATGAATAATCAAAGTGCCAATATCAAAATGTAATAAAATATATTTTGCACGTCTCTCAATGCTTATAGGCTGTTTTCCTGGTAATAACTTAGATATTTTCTTTGGAATTGGCCAACGTAACTTCGGTGCACGGATTATAACTTTGACAATAGTTTGTTCTAAAATGTGTGGTGATATGCCGCGACAAGTGGTTTCTACTTCTGGTAGCTCAGGCATAATTGTTCCTAGTTTGTTGCGGTGTTAGATGCCTCAGTTTGGAGCGTATGTTCCTTTTCTGCTAAATGTGTATCAATCATTGCACACCAAATGTGAAGTAGCATGATATGCGACTCCTGCACCTTCGCTGTTTGCATTGATGGAATACATAGATGAATATCTTCTTTGCTCAATACCTGTGCAAGTTTGCCGCCATTTTTACCATTTAAAGCAATTACAACCAATCCCTTTTTCCTTGCAACTTCTAGTGCTGGGAATAAATTGCTAGAATTGCCTGAAGTCGTAATTAGAATTAATACATCACCTTCGTTGCCTAAGCCCTCTACCTGGCGGGCAAATACTTGATCATATCCATAGTCATTAGCTATAGCAGTAACTGCAGCACTACTATCGGCTAACGCTAAAGCAGGTAAACTCTTGCGTTCACCCAAGTATCTTCCAACTAACTCAGCAGCAAAATGTTGTGCGTCAGAAGAGGAGCCGCCGTTACCACAACAAAGTATTTTTTTGCCGCGGTCAATGCATTCGTTAATAATATTGCCAGCTTCAATGATTTGTTGAGTAAGAGTGTCTAAGATTTTAGCCTTAGTATCAATGCTAGCTTGTATTTCTTGAGTAATAATTTGTTTCGCATCCATGCGCACAATTTAACAAATATACTGTATCCAGTACAAGCAAAATTACATACTTAAGTTAGGTGATGGAAAAATATTGGGGTAGTCAGCTACGTTTGGAATAGTTTTGATAAACGCTAGCCATATCAGCAATTATGTAAAAATAACAGACAACGGATACCTATACTAGCAGTCAGCTTCTCCATTAGCTATGAAACCAGTGCTACCTGAGCCTAACACATGTCCGCAGTCACAGTTTGCAGGTAGATATTCCAAAGGAATTGCATTTGCTGGAACTGTAGAGTTTGTAATGCCACACTCCGTAGTAATGATGCCGGTCGCATCATTAACATACAATCCAACTGCGAAGTTCGAAGCATTGTTATTTGGAGCGGCACTAGATGGTTCAGAATATCCAGGTATGCCAGATAAATTCTTTAATTGTACAGCTATGCCAGCCCCACGCAGAGGGAACTGCCGCCCGTAGTGTACAGAATAAATGTCACCTAGATCCTGCGAGCTATCTATTCTAGTCCAAATATTATTGGTAACTGTTACCCCATTAACATCTATAGATAGTGGGAAACTCCCATCTCGAGCATAATCATCTTTAAGCCTTTGTACGATTGATTCAACAATATTAAAATTTGTTGCGATTTGAGCTCGTAATCTGTAATCCTTATATGCAGGAGTTGCGACTGCTGCCAATAATGCAACTATGGCTATAACAACCATTAATTCTATTAAGGAGAAACCAAGTACTTTACATACACGCATAACAAACCACTCCAGTAAATTACTGATAATATTATAGCGCAAAAATATAGTGCTGGAACTACACTTAAGTGTATCATAGCAAACAGGTATGGAGATGGACACTCAAATATAAATTAAGTGTAGGTGCGTCGAAGAGGTAAATTATTAAAAAAAGTAAATTTCATCTAAAAATTAAAATCTTCATCTTCAAATGAATAATCAGCATATTGGACTGTCGATTCTGCAGGTACTTTAATTTTAGGCTTTGCATTGTTTGTCTTAGGGCTGTATTCTTCACCTTCTGGCGCATTTAGTAAATGCATTACAGTTTTATTAGCATGCTCTATAGCTCGCTTGGCGCGTTGCTCAATTACTTTACATTTCTTTTCTGTATCTAAAAGTGCTTTATTAGCACGCTCTAAATTACGTACAGACTCATGCATTTTTTGCTCTGCGCCACGTCTTAGTTGTTGCTCAGCACCAATGATCTCTTTTAACTTGTCACGTTGAGTAGTGGCTTCTGATAAATGATTTTGCAAGTCAATTATTTGTTGTTGCAACTCTTTTTGCGTGTTCTCTAAGTCATGTATTGTAATTGAGCTAGTTTTGTGTTCCGTATCAATTTTACTAAATCTTGCATCTAGCTCACTAAAATTGCGCTCTGCATCTAAGCGTTTGTTTTCTTCAGTAGTTTTTGCCAGCTCCATTTTTTGTAGCTGCTCTTTTGTTTGTAGTAATTGCTCGTGTAGTAAATTTGTGTTTTCTGCTTTGGCTAAAGCTTCTTGCATTTTTTCTTCAGCAGCTATTTTAGCCATACGTTCATTTTGCATAGCAAGCTCAGCATTATTAGCACGTACTTTTGCTTCTTTAGCTTCGTCTTCTGCAGTTATACGTAACTTTTCTTCTTCTTGTAAAGCGATAGCCGCTTGATTAGCCTGATCCATTGCTAGGCGGAATTGCCCAGTTATAGTTTGCGCTTGCTCAACAGCCTCGCGCATGCGTTGCTCAGCAGCCATTCTATTGTGGGTCTCTGTTTTGCGGGTAAGCTCTGCCTGCTCAACTTGCTCTTTAAACTCTGATACCTCTAGATCTTTAGTCAATGAGCTTAAGCGATGCTCCTTTGCGCGTAAATCAGACAATAAAGAATGAATTTTTTTTGCCTCAGGTGTATTTGGTTGGCTACCAAGTTGTTGCGGTTGAAAGAATCCGCCGAGCATAATGCCATTAGAATTGCGGTTATGCAATTTTCGTAAAAGACTATCTTTTTGTAATGCTGTTTGCTGAATTTCATTTCGTAAAAGAGCAGCGTTTTCGTTAACTTCATTTGGATCAAGGCTAGCAAAAGTCGAAGAGTCTTCTTCTATGAAGTTAAACTCAGTATATAATGGTTCTAGCTCAGAATCAGTAGAGCTGTCTAAATCAAGAGAAAAATCCAGATCATCTGTGCTTGATTCGTGCACAGTCATTTCTAGCAAAGAGGGCTTCCACGGGCGATGTTCCTTTTTGCGAAATGAATCTTTGTTGGATTTCTCATCTGAATCTGACATATTTCCCTCACTAGCAAGCTATAAGCCTAGTTCTTAGTATAGCGTGCTCTAATACAAAAACCTATCAGACAGAGTGTCAATGGCGCAATAAAAATCCATAAATAATTAAAGCAAAAACGTTCTATTTTGCTTGGGCAATAACTTAAGTCAATAAGCTCGTGATTAATATATTGTGGTTGAATAGGCTTTGAATCTATCCACTGCAACATATTGGTTACTAAGTTGCGGTTGGCATAAATTGGCAAAAACTTATTTGTAATAAAATTGCTATCCGCTAAGATTAGGATCCTTTGTTTATTATTTTGTAAAGCATAACCAATATTAAGGGGACCAGTACTACCGATATTTTGGCGCATCTCAGTAATATCCATAGTTTCGGGACCTGTATAAGTCCATGCATCTGCTGTTGTTTGAATAAAGCTGGCGTATTCCCATCTAGGGTTTTCTTGTTGTATCTTTAGCGCCGCTGACCATGGCATTACAATTGGAGACTTTATTTCTTTGCTTATTGGATGTTCTTGTGGAGTTGTAAGTAATTTAATCGCAGGGTGTGGACTGCCTAGTGGCAAACTATCAGGGTCAACTATAACTCCAGGTAATGTTTTGATCCCAAATTCCTGTAGTAAAAAACTATCTAGAGGTGAATCTGGCTCAGTGAAAATCCATAGATTGCCACCATCAGCTACGTATTCGTTAATTAAATGCTTCTCTAATGAAGTGAATTTAGTATGTGGGTTTGCTATTACAAGAGTATTAACATTATGTGGAATTACTTGTTGCTCTAGCAGTTTTAGCTCCGCCACATGCATTCCAGATTTTTTAATTAAATCTTGAAATCCACTTAAACCAAAAGAACTGCTGTTAAAAGAGTCTGCTTCCTCATGTCCAGTTAAGAAAACTAACCACGACTCATGTTGCTGCAGCATTTTTTGAATCAGCATGCTAATTTCTTGTTCGTTGATGTCTGTAAGGCTAATTGAAAAAGAGTTTACTTGGCCTTTATATTCAACTTCCAAAGTATTTTTATTTGTTTTGGTAAAGTATTGCGCTTTAATGTTACGGTTCGCTGTTTTATACCTATCTAATATATCAGTAAAGGCATTTATTGTATTTACATCGGCATTGTATACTCTAAACTTCATTTCTGAATCTAATCTGTTCAATAAACTAATGCTGGTGGAGCTTAATGTGTTGAGTGAGTTTTGTGTTAAGTCAAGTCTATATACGTGCATGACTTTACTTGCGCTAATAACACATCCAGAAAATATAAGACATAGTAATACAATTCTCTTAATCATAATATTTCCCGGCCTCTATTCTCCAACTGCCTATTGTAGTGCATGCTAGAATGACAAGAATATAATACATTACATATCCAGGGGTGATTAAACCTGACAGAAAACTCTTTAACGGCTTAAGTAGCGCAAACTGTTGTAGATAAAATGCATGCAATGTTGCTAATTGGGCTGCCCACTCTAGCATGATAAATAATCCTAACCCACATAATATTATTATGCTTGCACGCAAAGTGTGCCTCATAAATGCCGATAGACACAACCCAAAAGAAATAGCTGCTAGAAGCATAAGGTATACACCAATAACACTGGCAAATAGTTGTCCTAAATCTAAGCTTGCAGATAATGTAATCGTTAATGGAATTAAGGTAATTGATAGTAGAATAGCTGCTAGAAGTATGCTGAGAGACAATAGTTTTGCCCAGAACAATTGTATAGCTGTAACTTGACTGAAGTAATAATTAATTAAAGTGCCATGCGTTTTCTCACCACATATATATTGTGCGGTTATATTTGGAATAACAATTAAGCTACATAATCCAAACCATGCATAAAATGGATGAACTACCGCTTCGGTTACACCAACTATTTGTTCTGAATCAAGGAATTGGTCTTGTAGATATAAATTCATCAACCAATTGAAGATAACCGCAAAAACTGCAAATATTGTTGCAAAGGTGTACCAGCTTTTGGGGTTAGCTAATACTAAACGTAATTCATGCCGGATGAGCTTGGTGATCATAACTATTCTCAACTTGTTTAGTAGTTAGTGGGGGATATATTCTGCTAAGAGACTTATTACTCATTTTAAGCATATAGTCACATTTTTCTACGAAGTCGGAATATATATGACTCGCTACAACTATTGTTGTGCCTTGGTCCTTTAATTTTTGCAAGAACTGACAAATGTCTGTCACATGAGCTTGATCAATGCCATTGGTTGGCTCATCGAGCAAGAGTAGCTTTGGCTGGCTCATTATTGCTTGAGCGAGATTAACCCTTTGCTGTATTCCTTTAGATAAGGTATTAATTTGTTTATAGCGCACTGTAGTTAGATCTAAAGTGTCAATAGCGCTTTCTAGTTGTTTTTTGGAGCATCCTTTTATTTGTCTAATAAATTGTAGGTAATTTGCAGCTGTAGCATATGGGTAGAGTGGGGGCTGATCTGGGGCGTATCCTATTTGATCTCGTGTACATACTTGTAAAGTTCCGTGCGAGGGTTTGTGAATGCGAGCCAATAAACGCAGCAGACTGGATTTACCTATACCATTTGCACCTATGATCGTAACAAAGGATCCGCGGTCTATGGCAATATTTATTTGGTCAAGTAAGACATTTTTACCAACTTTTAAAGTCAGATTGGTTAATTGGATAAAGTTATTTTGCATGGCTATATTATAGTAGATTGCCAAACATGGTGAGTGGTGCGAAAATATAACTAAATATTAACAGCACACATAAGTGTGCTGAATAACTGAGAGGTGGTTATGATTTACGGATATTTAGATTTACCTTGGTGGGGCTACGTGGTGTACACCTTGGTTTGTACACATATAACGATAGTAGCTGTTACCGTATATTTGCATCGCTGTCAGGCACATAGAGGCCTGGAAGTGCATCCTATATTGGCACACTTTTTTAGAGCGTGGTTGTGGCTTACAACAGGCATGAATACGAAGGCGTGGGCTTCTATTCATCGCAAACACCATGCTAAGTGTGAGACTCCAGAAGATCCACACAGCCCACAAGTTTTGGGTCTTAAGCAGGTACTTTTGGAAGGCGCTGAATTGTATAGAGCAGAGGCAAAGAATGCTGAAACTCTAGAGCGTTACGGTAAAGGTACTCCAGACGATTGGTTAGAGCGCAACGTATATAGCAAGTACTCTGGTAAAGGTTTTTTAATTACTTTAGCAATTAATATCTTTTTACTAGGGATCCCTGGTATTACGGTGTGGGCGATTCAGATGGCCTGGATCCCATTTTTTGCAGCTGGTGTCATTAACGGTATTGGCCACTATTTTGGCTATCGTAATTTTGAATGCCCAGATGCAGCTACTAACATATCTCCATGGGGTATTTTAATTGGTGGTGAAGAATTGCATAACAACCACCACACTTTCCCAACTTCTGCAAAATTGTCAGTTAAGTGGTGGGAGTTTGATATTGGTTGGATGTACATTAAACTGTTCTCTCTTTTAGGGTTAGCAAAAGTAAAGCGTTTGCCTCCTAAAGAAGTTTGTGATGCTAACAAAGCTAAAGTTGATCTAGATACCTTAAAAGCTGTGATCAATGGTCGCTTTCAGTTAATGGCACAGTACTCTAAAAGTGTAATGTTACCTATTTTTAATCAAGAAAAAGACAAGATAGACTCTTATTGCTCTTTAACTAAGATTAGAACTAGTCTCATTCGTGATGATGCTTTGGTAGATGCCGCTGGTCGTAAGCGTTTGGAAGCATTCTTGGCTAAGACTCAGCAACTAAAGATTGCCTATCAATTTCGCAAGGCACTGCAGGATATCTGGCAGCGTACTACAGCTACGCAAAAAGAGCTGATAGATGCGTTGCAAGATTGGTGTAAGCAGGCCGAAGCTACTGGCATTAAATGCTTACAAGACTTTGTGATATATCTACGTGGTTATTCATTGAACGCAGCAGCGTAGTTTATATAGGATAGAAGGTACGTGCTTTCGTACCTTCTTTCTCTAATATATATAAGCTCTCTTCTGGATCCAATAATCCTGCTTCAACTAACATTTTATCCAATAATAAATTTTGCTCCTTTGTTGCATACGAATTATATTGGTCGCCCATTCTTTTTTCTGCAGCATGAACCTCCAAAGAAAAAGTTTCTACTCCATACATTGTGAATCTAAATAGCGGTATAAAATTTGGCTTTTCAGGCAATCTTGTATCTTGAGGCAGTCGGAAGGTAGCAAGTCGTTGAGACGCTTCTCTTGCATCGAATTTGCGCTTTAGTGATGACTGCTCATTCGCTACTATTGTAAATTGCTTGAATAGATATTGTTCCCAGTAACGAGGCTTGCTCTGTGGCTTTGTGCGATTTGCTGTTTCATTGCTATGCCAAATAAAATCACAGTTTCCTATAATTTTTAAGAAAAGAAGCATTTCTTCAGCGTGGTGATCCCTTATTCTGTTTGCTAATACTTTTTGAAAATGTCCTGGTTTCTTTTTATTGCCTTGTCTGTGTTTACGCAATACCGGTGCACTTGGTTCTATCCCACTCATGTTAGTTACTCTCTCCCTGTTCAATAGCAAGTCTCTCAAAAGAAACTTGTTATGTTTCATCCATTAAAAACTAAAAATTACTAGGTGTAGCCACAAAACTTTCTGATTTCCCTCGTGTGCCTAACTCCTCTCCCTCTGATTCCACAGAAAAGCCTGGTGGTGTTAAGTAGACCGGACTCCTTTCTTCTACAAGTTGGCCAAAAGAAACTGGCATCTGTCCAGACATTACATATCTAAAGAACCAGCTGAAATCTGTATTGTCTCCAAGTGCTAAGGGTGTATTTGGGATGTGTTCTTCAGCACGGGCAGACATTCTTTTACGGGCGGCAAGAGAAACATCATTAGTTAATTTAGCTCCTTTATCTTTATTATTAAGCTGTGTAGCTTCAACTAATTTTTTAAACTGTTCAAATAGTATTGTACTGCATACTTGCCTATCTCTTTGCATTCTATCTCTATCCTCTTGGCGTATTAAGTGAGGATTATTCATCATAGCTTGGTAAATTCTGGCAAAGATAGCATTGTATACATACCCAGGACTATAGAAACTACAAGCATGTTTATTATAACGCTGGAACACTGCTTTTGATATTGCTTCTAATTGAGCGATAAAACGATTATCTGAAAATAGACCAAGCTTACGCAGCTCGCTATGTAAGCATATATAAAAAATTGTTTCTCCATGCTCTGCAGGCAATTTTGCAAGTAGGGCACCTAGTTGTATTTTAGGTTCTTGCTTTTTGCCGTATGTATGTTTTAGCAGCGGTAAGCTGCTAGCGTTCATAAGGCACTCACGTATAGATTCGCAGAATTCTTTTTGTTGCTGGTTTGCACTACCGTATTCAAGTATTTTTTCTTGCGGGGAGTGTGTAAAAAAGTACAGCAGCGCCATAGCAGTAAGTTCTCGACTTTCATTATATAGAGGGATATAGCCATACATATTAAGCCTTCGAATCATATCATTATACATAATATCTAGACTTGCACCATTGTTAAGTAGAAACTCCACCATATCTTGTCTATTTTCTGCATATGCATAAAATATAGTTGGTGGTGTTTCAAGCGCATCGCTCCTAGGATAGGCACTTGGATCATCTCCCCTTTCTACTAATTGTACTACCATATTCCACTTGCCTGCTTTTGCGGCTAGATTACACAGTGTTGAGCGGTTGTCGCTTTGTGTCCTAGGATGCGGCATTGCTTCTAACTCTAGTAAATTAGTTGCTACATTCCATAGCCTCTTCTCAATCGCATCATGTAATACGCATTGACTGCCTTTTAGCGTCTTCAGTTCCAACTAAATATATGTAATCAGCCAGTGGTGGAGTCGCAAAGCCCAGAGAATTAATTCTGCTGTACATATTATCTTTGGTTAGCAATGCTGTGACCTTTTCGAACTCACCTCGTGTCGCAAGTTGGGGGGGATAAATCTTTATTTTCATCATGAGCGGGGCCATCGAAAGAGTGCCCTAGTCTGACCATTTCTTCAATTAAGGGCAAATTAGCTGACTCCATGCATACATCATATATGGACATACCGCTTCCATTTGTTTTGTACCCCGTCTTACAATCTCGTCTAGAAGTAAAATCCTCCAGATTGTGCATAAGGGCAATAATTAAATGCACTGGCAATAGATTTTTCCTTACTGCATCCATAATACTTTTAGATATTGGCTCTTGTAATTTAGTTTTTTGTAGAACTTCATGTAGAAAGGTGTGCGTTGATGGCTTTTGTATAATCAATATGAGTGGATGTGTTATACTGCCTTTCACCCTTCCTGCATCACCTTGACATAACTTTCGGTATCTATTCTCAATTGAATTAAAAGAAGGTGTCTTAGCAAGTAGTGTACGTATTAGTTCATCATCAATAAGGTCTGTTGCTTGCTGTTTCCAACCTAATAGACATGTAAGTGGATGAGTTCCAACTAAATGGTTCGTTACAATAACTCTGTATATTTGAGGGTTAACTCGATACCAGATATAGTCGCCTGCTCCATAAGGAAGGTTTTGTAAGTAAGTTAGAACGTCCTTGCGCGATAGCTTGACTATAGATAATACAAGCCCTTTATGTGCTTCAGAAAGTTGTTCTGTGTTATCGACAATAGGGCTTGTAGATGCTAGTGCATTTCCTCCACTTATACTCTTACTCCCCTGTAATTCATATGTAACTGTAACTATATTACAGATGGAGTATGCAATAAAAAACCCCGGGTTACAATTGTAACCCGGGGTCCATATTGGTCATATTTTTAACGAAAAATTACTTAATCTTCTTCTCTTCGAACCACTCATGTTTGCGTGTAATAGGGTCATACTTACGTAGACGTAGTTTACCAGTACCTTGGTAACCACCTTCCATACGCGGGTTCTTTTTCGTTGTGTAAAAATATGATGATGCGGTAGATACTAGGCGCACCAGGTTTATACGTTTTTTCTTTTTCTTGCCGCCACTAGCCATGCTTATGCTCCTTTAGTTTTGCGTGCTTTAATTTCTGCCAAAACGCTCTCGATGCCTTTTTTGTCGATTATGCGTAATCCCTTGGTAGAAACCAAAAGACGTACAAATTTATTTTCGCTAGGCACCCAAAATCGATGCCAGTGCAGATTAGGCAAAAAGCGGCGCTTAGTATGGCGCTTAGAATGCGATACATTGTTTCCAGCGACTGGTCGCTTGCCGGTTACTTGGCATACCCTGGACATAGCCTTATACTCCCACGTAATATTTCTCGAGGGGGTATTTTTAACAAAATTTGCCGCAATAATCAAGGGTGTATACAGGAGTAAAAGTATGAGTGATCTAACTAAAGGCCGTGTAAAAATGAAAATTGTGAATCCTAAGCTGGGAACAGAGATACCCATGCCTAGTTACGCCACAGAAGGCTCTGCAGGCTTGGATTTGCGTGCCTGTTTGGATGAGCCTATTACCGTCAATCCAGGCCAGACGGTGCTTATACCTACCGGTTTGGCTATCTACATTGAAGACCCAAATTATGCGGGTTTAGTATTTCCTAGATCGGGCCTGGGGCATAAGCATGGCATTGTTTTAGGTAATTTAGTTGGATTAGTTGATTCTGACTATCAAGGAGAATTAAAAATTTCTTGTTGGAATCGTGGTGATACCCCGTATACCGTAGAAGTCGGGGAACGTTTGGCGCAGTATGTGTTGGTGCCTGTTGTGCAAGCGCAGTTTGAATTGGTTGAAGAATTTGTTGCCTCTGAGCGTGCCGAGGGCGGGTTCGGGCATACTGGCAAATAGGAGTAGTAACTTGCAGATAGCTAAAGAGATATTTCGTGCCTACGATATTCGTGGGGTGGTAGGTGAGTCGTTGACGGCGGAGTCGGTACAGCAGATAGGTTGTGCTATTGGTACGAAAGTACTAGCCACTGGCAACAGTGAAGTGGTAGTTGGTAGAGATGGACGACTCTCTGGCGAAAGTCTTAGTGCGGCATTAGTTGCTGGGATTACATCGACTGGCTGCAAGGTATTTGATATCGGTATGGTGCCAACTCCGGTACTCTATTTTGCTACTAAATATTTGCAAGTAAAGTCGGCAGTTATGTTAACCGGGAGTCATAACCCAGTTAATTATAATGGTCTTAAAATGATTATTAATGATGTGACAATTTATGGTGAGCAAATACAAGAATTATACAGCCTAGTGTTACAGCAGAAATTTGCTGTAGGTGAGGGCGAATGTGTATCTAAGAACATTCTACCTGCATATGTTGATGCTATTAAGGGCAATGTGCAGCTTAACAAGCCATTGAAGGTTGTGCTTGATGCTGGTAATGGTGTGGCTGGATTATTGGTTCCAGAACTATATTCTTCTTTAGGTTGTCAGGTAGAGCCTTTGTATTGTGAGGTAGATGGTAGTTTTCCTAATCATCATCCTGATCCAGGTAATCCTGCAAATCTAGAAGACTTAATTCGTGTAGTAAAAGAGCAAGGTGCAGATATAGGCTTAGCTTTTGATGGTGATGGTGATAGGCTTGGTATAGTTGATAATCACGGCAAAATTATTTGGGCTGATAGAGCGTTAATGCTATTTGCTGAGCAAGTGCTTGCATCAAAGCCTGGTGGAACGATTATTTACGATGTTAAGTGTAGTGGAGATCTACAATCTATCATTAATAAAGCTGGGGGTGAGGCTTTGATGTGGAACACTGGACACTCCCTAATTAAGGCCAAGATGCGCACAACTAGTGCCTGTTTGGCTGCAGAGATGAGTGGGCATATCTTTTTTAATGATCGCTGGTATGGCTTTGATGATGGTTTATATGCCGGTGCACGGTTATTAGAAATTTTATCTGCGACTAATTTAACAAGTGCTGAGTTATTTGCACAGTATCCAGAAAAAGTAAGCACGCCAGAGATAAATATTAAAGTAACAGAGGCTAATAAGTTTAATATTATGCAACAGCTTATTACGAGTGCAAATTTTACAGAGCCGCATGAGTTAATCACTATAGATGGCATGCGTGCTGAGTTTGCTAATGGCTGGGGCTTGTTGCGTCCATCAAATACAACCCCAAATCTGGTTGCTAGATTTGAGGCGACAGATCAAAGCAGCTTAGATAGTATTAAACAAGAGTTTCGTAAAGCCTTGTTGCAGGTCTCTCCAGAGTTAGAATTAAGCTTCTAACCTAAGAAGCTTAATGGTCTACTAGGCATGCTTGAGCCACCAGAGATTATAAAGGACATTGCTTCTTCAAAGGTCCAATCTAGTGGCACTGTTTTATCTAGAGGTACTACCTCTAGATAACCAGAGGTTGGGTTTGGAGTAGTTGGCACGTATATAGATGCAAGCTTCTCGCCAGTTTTGGCATCATCAAATACTTTGATTACAAACCCTACGGTCTTCATTTGGTCTGATGGGAAGCTTATTAGCACTACTTTCTTTTGTGTCATTTCTTCTTGTTGATTAAAGGCTTCGGTAAGCTGCTTTAATGCTTTGTAAAATGAGCCGACTATTGGAGTTCTAAGCATCATATTACTGATAACATTTAGGATTGCTTTGCCTAACCACATTTTGGCAAAGATGCCAACAAAATATAGAGCTGTGATACTAAGTACAAAGCTAAAGAAGTATGCTAGGTATTTATTTTGTAGAAATTGTAATCCATATTGCTCTAAGTCGGCGATTAAAGGATAGGTAATATCTGCTAGAAATAGAAATACGTAATAAGCGAGGAATAACGTAAGCCATAGCGGCACTAAAATAAGTAAACCAAAAATAACATTGCTTTGGAAGTGCAGTTGAAACTTTTTGTGTAATCTGTGATTTTTGTCGCCGTTGGCTTTACTCATAGATGCTCCTAACTTTTAATATAATCATTATGGCTAGCTAAGTGGAATTTTGCAAATACTACAGTTATAATTGCTAGCTTTCTAGATTTGAGAGATAAACAGATTATGGCAACAAATACCCGAGCAGATGGCAGGACCGTCGACCAGTTACGTAATATTAAACTTACCCGCAACTACACAAAACATGCCGAAGGTTCAGTTTTAGTTGAGTATGGTGATACTAAAGTTATTTGTAATGCTAGCGTTGTCTCTGGTGTCCCTAGGTTTTTGAAGAACTCTGGTCGTGGTTGGGTTACTGCTGAGTATGGGATGTTGCCCCGCTCTACTACTGAGCGTATGAATCGCGAGGCGGCACGAGGAGGCCAAGGTGGGCGCACTATGGAAATCCAAAGGCTAATAGCTCGTTCGCTGCGTACAATAGTTGATATGGATGTAATTGGTGAAAATACCATTACAGTAGATTGTGACGTGATTCAAGCAGATGGTGGCACTAGAACAGCGAGCATTACTGGTGCGTGTGTTGCCGTAGTTGATGCGATTAATAATTTAAAGAAGCAGGGCATGGTTAAAGCTAATCCACTGCGTACTTTAATAGCTTCAGTATCGGTCGGTATTGTAGGTGGCGAGCCTATGGTTGACTTAGATTATAGCGAAGATTCTACAGCGGAGACTGATATGAATGTTATTATGACAGCCGATGGTGATTTTGTAGAAGTACAAGGTACTGCCGAGGGACAGCCATTCAACGCTACAGAACTTAATGCAATGTTAGATTTAGCACAGAACTCTATTAAAGAGATAGTGCAAATCCAACGCGAAGTATTGGCGGATGCTTTAGCTTAGGTTACGTCGTGAGCATCCAAGAACATAGCTTTTGATAAAGAGCTAAAAAAATCTTGATAAGCCATTGGATCTTCTACAGGTTTAATGCCGTATTGTGCGTTGGCACGTATCTCTAACCGGGTATTATTACGCGGACGCACAGTAACTGTCATCTGTAGAGGGATGTTACGAGAGTACTTGGTTGCTGTAACAGTGCCAACTGCTTCATCTGCTTTGCTAATAACAAAGTCTAAGTCCTGTAAGGTCGCAACTACATTGCGAATAGCACGATTCTTGTCGGTTGTATCAAAAGCACGTGATTGGTAACTACGAACTTGGACTTGGGAAGCTTTTGTATCCAGAACGCTGTCTGCACTCGAATAGCAACCACCAACGGTTAAAAGTGCTAAACACGCTCCACCAATTACTAAATATTTTTTAATTTTTTGTTTCATACGTCATGTGCCTGCAAAAATACTGATTTAGATAATTTGTCAAAAAATCCCAGATATATATCCCGTTCGTGTAGAGTTTCACGTCTAGTTAAATTGCCTTCCATATCAAAAACCTCACGTTGAAAATTTACACGTACCACGGTGTTTTTATTGTCCTTGTCAGGGGGTTAGGGGCGCAGAAGGTTATAGCGATAAATTAGTTATATATCATAGTTAATAATCAATGGCGCATGATCAGAGAATTTTTCTTCTCGATAGACGGAAGTTTCTTTAATTTTTTTTGCTAGATTAGGGGTGATAATCTGGTAATCAATGCGCCATCCGGTATTGTTTTCCCATGCGCGTCCTCGATTAGACCACCAGGTATACTGCACCTTTTCAGGGTTTGCGTGACGAAATGCGTCAACCATTCCTATTTCATCAAATAGTTTATCAAGCCAGGCGCGCTCTTCGGGTAAAAAACCAGAATGTTTTTGGTTGCTGCGCCAATTTTTTATATCGATGTTTTTGTGGGCAATATTCCAGTCACCACACAATATATATTCTTTAGTGGAGCGTACCTGTTGTTTTAAAATTTTCTCATAGCGACGCATGAAGTCGTATTTGATTGCTTGCCTCTCGTCACCACTAGTGCCCGAGGGTAGATATACAGAGGCTATATGCAAATCCCCAAAACCTAATTCAAGATAGCGGCCTTCAGAATCTGCGCAATCCCATCCTAACCCTTCCTGTATGAAGTCAGGTTTTTGCTTACAGTACACAGCAACGCCGCTATAGCCTTTTTTATCTGCACTATAGAAGTATGAGTGGTAATCTTTTGGGAAAAAAAGTTTGTCAGTTAGTTGGTCTGGGTGGGCTCTGGTTTCTTGTAGACACAGAATATCGGCATCTTGCTTGGCTAACCAATTAAAAAACCCTTTTTTGGCAGCGGAGCGAATTCCGTTAACATTTGCACTAATCACACGCAATTGACTCGATCTCCGTCTTGTAGCTGGCACCAAGTATAATTCTAGATGGATCACAAGTCTATATTTGGTTATTATACCTAGTTATGAAATCTCTAGGATCATTGATAATCATATCTGCCCCGTCTGGGACTGGTAAGACCAGCCTGGTTACGGCCTTGCTTCATCATTTTGCATCTTTAAAAAAATCAGTGTCGCATACGACGCGGCAACAACGCGATGGAGAGGTAGAAGGTAAGGATTACTATTTTGTTAGTGAGCAGAAATTTACCGATATGTTGCAGCAGGGGTTGTTCATAGAAAATGCTGAAGTGTTCGGCAATTTATATGGCACTTCACGTGCTTGGGTAGAGCAGACTTTACAGAATGGGGATGACGTTATTCTGGAGATTGACTGGCAGGGTACTCAGCAGGTTACTCAGCAGATGTCAGATGCAATTACTATTTTTATGCTGCCTCCTAGTCAGCAAGCTTTGGCAGATCGTCTGAATACACGTAATTTAGATGATAAGGATACGATTGCTAAGCGCTTGTTGCAGGCTAAAGAAGAGGTGTCGCATTATGGTGAGTACAATTATTTGATTGTAAATGATGATTTTGATCACACCTTAGAAAACTTGGTGCAAATAGTTAAAGTTGCACGTCTGCGAACCACTAAGCAGCGAGATAAGCAGGGACAACTTATTAGTGAATTAATCAGGGGATCTGCCGGGTAAACTTGAAAATTTATCATTTATAAGGTATGATTCTTAACTATACTATATCAACAACAGCACAGGAGCAAACATGGCGCGTATTACTGTAGAAGACTGCGTAGACAAAATTCCAAATAGATTTGAGTTAGTATTAGAAGCCACCAAGAGAGCGAGAAAGCTTACTACTGGTGCAGCACAGCCATGTCTAGATTGGGAAAATGATAAAGCCACTGTTCTAGCTTTGCGTGAGATTGCTGCTGGTTACAAGTTTGATTATGAGGAAGAGGCAAAGGAAGAAACTGCTGGTACTGAAAGCAGTGAAACTCAGAAAGGCCTTTTTTCTGCTCCTAGACCAAACACATTTATTTCTAATACCGAATTGTAAAGGTGGAATACATATTTGCAATTTTCAGACTTGCGAGATCAATTAGCTACTTATTTAACCGCGGAGCAAATTGATCTCATCTCTCTAGCATACTCAAAGGCAGATGAGGCTCATGCAGGCCAGCTAAGATCTTCTGGCGATCAATACATTACCCATCCTACCGCAGTGGCCGGCATTTTAGCTGATATGCATATGGACTATCAGAGTATAGTGGCTGCAATTTTACATGATGTTATTGAAGACACTGAAGTAAGTAAGGAAGAGATTGCTGAAGAGTTTGGTGATAAAGTTGCAGAGCTGGTTGATGGGGTAAGCAAATTAGCCCAGCTAAAGTTTGAAAGTCGTGCCGAGGCTCAAGCAGAAAATTTACGTAAAATGATGTTGGCAATGGCACGAGATATTCGCGTGATCTTGATTAAACTTGCTGACAGATTACATAATATGCGTACTCTAAATGCATTACCTCGAGAAAAACAAAGGCGCATAGCTTTAGAAACTCTAGAGATTTATGCGCCTATATCTAACCGTTTGGGAATGAATAATTTTCGTGTGGAATTTGAAGATTTAGGGTTCTCTTATTTATATCCTGTGCGGTATAGAGTTCTAAAGGAAGCAGTAAATAAATCTAGGGGTAATCGCAAAGAAATTATCAATTCAATAGAATCTTCTTTGCGCGATAAACTAGCGGATGATGGAATTGAGCCTAAGAGTATTATTGGGCGTGAAAAACATCTTTACAGTTTGTATAGAAAAATGCGGGCAAAGGATCTATCTCTTAATGAGATCATGGATGTTTATGCATTACGTATAATTGTAGATGATATAGGCACTTGCTATAAAGTATTGGGTTTGGTGCATAGTTTGCACAAACCAGTACATGGAAGATTTAAAGATTATATTGCTGTTCCCAAGGCTAATGGCTATCAATCATTGCACACTACAGTGTTGGGTCCTAATGGTGTACCAGTAGAAATCCAGATCCGTACTGCCGATATGGACAATATGGCAGAGAATGGCATTTCTGCACATTGGTTATATAAATCTTCTTTCGATGAGAATAGTGGAAATGAAGCAGAAATTCGTGCGCGCGAATGGTTAAAGGGTTTATTGGAGTTACAGCACAACTCAGGTAGTAGTTTAGAATTTATAGAGCATGTAAAAGTAGACTTATATCCTGATGAGGTATACGTGTTTACGCCTACCGGTGAAATTTTTTCACTGCCAAGTGGGGCTACATGTGTTGATTTTGCATATAACGTGCATACTGACGTTGGCAACTCTTGTATTGCTGCCAAGATAGACCGACGCTTAGTACCGTTGAGTAGTAGACTATCCAGCGGACAGACAGTAGAAATAATCACCGCTGAAGGCGCTCACCCTAATCCAGCATGGCTAAGTTTTGTAGTCACAGGTAAGGCTCGTAGTAATATTCGTCATTGGCTAAAGACACAACAAATGAGTGAGTCTTTAGCTTTAGGACGTCGTTTGCTAGAGCGAGCATTAGCAGCGCTATCAATGACTATTGAGGATGTTGCGGATGAGAACTTTATGCGCGTGGCAAAAGAGCTAAAATTAGAGAATAAAGAAGATCTCTTTATTGAGGTTGGTCTGGGCAATCAAATGGCACCATTGGTTGCCAGACGATTAGCAGTAGATACTCCAAAAGATGATACAGTAGATGTTTCTACACCTTTAGCAATTAAAGGCACTGAAGGCATGGTTGTAAGCTATGCTAAGTGTTGTCGCCCTATACCTGGTGATCCAATCCTTGGTTTCCTGAGTGCTGGTCGCGGTATGGTAATTCATCGTGATTGCTGTAGTAATGTCTCTGAGGTGCGCCGTTTCCCAGAAAAGTATGTGTTTGTGCAATGGGCTGATGAAGTGATTGGTGAGTTTGCCGTTGATTTGCGTGTTGACGTATTAAATAAACGCGGCGTATTAGCAACACTTGCTAATGCATTGTCAGACTGCAATGCCAATATAGAGAATGTACATGTAGAGGAGCGTGACGAACATCATAATGCACTGGTGTTTCTCGTGCATATTAGGGATCGTAGCCACTTAGCGCAAATTATTCGCCGTTTGCGCTCTATAAGTATTGTATTGCGTGTATCCAGAGTAAAGTAAAAAAGTAAAGCTAGAAACTATACATCCAACATAAAAACTATCAAATGTTGTATTATAAAAATTACATATAGTCATAGCCATACAACTACAGAGCCCACTCATCAAAAATACATTGTCATGTAAACTACTTCTTACAAAGTAGCCAATTAAAATTGGTACAAGCAGGCAGGCCGAGAAGTAGCTCTTGAATAAGAACCATACCTTCTCAATATTCCCATCAAAGAAAAACGAAAGACCAATTGTTGCAATAGCGGTTATAGTTACAGCTAAATAAGGGGAGCGATTTTTAAATAGTTGTACATCGTAATATAAGGTATTACTGGTAATAAATAAAAAAGAGTCTAGAGTAGATAGGATAGTTGCTAGAATGCTCGCTATAAATAATCCTCGTAGCCCATTTGGTAGCAATTGTATACCATAGGTAATATAAGCGTGAGTTGGATCTGCTTCTGGTATCAGAGCGCGTGCATACATCGCGCCAAATGTAGTGCAAATATCAAAAATAATCCAAATGCAAGTCGAGATTAATATGCCAATGCTGGCGGTCTTGTTGCTGCGTGCTGCAAAACAACGTTGGTAGAATGCAGGGTTAATAAAAGTAGCACTACAAGCGATAAATAGCCATACGAGTGTGGTGGAGATACTTTTTGAACCACAAATCTCAAAGTGTTGTGCTGGCAATTTAGCGTGTAAAAAGTTAAGGCCACCAAAGTTACATACGGAGTAGATAAATACACTTGCCAAGCCAATACACATTAATATGAATTGTACAACATTTGAATACACAATCGCGCGTAAACCACCAGTTGCAGAGTATAGTGCGACTACACCTACACCTATGGAAGTTGCTACATATAATTTTACTGGTATAAATAACTGTATCAATAATCCTATGCTGATTGCATAAGATATAGGTAAGGTTTTAAAAAAAATAAAAATGGCTGTTAGACTAGCAGATTTATTACCATATAATTTTCTTACTAACTCTGGGAGAGTATTAACTTTATAAGAACGAATTTTTTTCACTATCACCAGAGCGAATATTATGTAGGTAAAATACCAAAATACTCCTTGAGTAAAAAAATTGTATATCCCCTCTCTAAAGGCTATTTGGGTCACACCCATTATTCCGCCATACCATGTCGCTGTAAGGGTAGCGATGAACAGGGGCAAAGTCAGTTGCCGACCCATAAGTAGGTAGTCAGTTTTGCTAGGGTCTTTTTTACATCGGTGCCCGTAAATTATTACAATAAATGTTAACCCACTAGTTACTATGAGGATTAACCAGTCCAAAGGGCTAAGGCTACTCATGAGATTTATGCTATTGGAAAATTGACGCATTTTAATGATATGCACCTCTAGAGGATTTATGCCGCTAATGTTACCATCAAGTATGGCGATTTTACAACGTTCGGTAACTGATTTAAAAGGTGTAGGTAGTCAATTGGCTGCTAAGCTGGCGAATCTGCAAATCAAAACTATTCAAGATGTTCTCTTCCACTTGCCAACTAAATATGTGGATAGAACCAGGATACATTCAATAGCTACAGTTAGATTAAACGATACTGTGGTGGTCGAAGGATCGGTTACCAAGGTCAGTGTTGTTCCAAAACCTAAGCGTAGCTTGACTGTTAAGATAACAGATGGCAGTGGGGATATTACATTAAAATTTTTTCATTTCAATATGCAACAGCAAGCGCAATTTAAACAAAATGTGAGAGTAAGATGCTTTGGGCAGATAAAAGCATTTCGTAATGGTTTGCAAATAATTCACCCGGAGTACAAAGTAATATTAGATGATGCGATAGTTCCAGTAGAAGAGCATTTGACGCCAATCTATGCAAGTTGCGACGGTGTTAGTCAGAATTTATTGCGTAATCTAGTCAGACAATCATTAGCTATTATAAATCCCATTGCAGAATCTTTAGAGTTATTGCCTGTCAGTGTCTGTAGAAACCTAAATTTTATTTCATGGCATGAGACTTTACAATTATTGCATGCTCCACCTCCAGACTTAGATGTAGTTAATTTGCAAAAACGTATGGCTTTTGAGGAGCTATTAGCACAACACTTAATTTTAAAACAGAAGCGCCAAGCTTTAGCTGAACAAACTGCTTATGCTTTATCTGCAGATAACACTTTTTTGCCAGTTCTACTTGAAAAGTTGCCATTTGCACTAACTGCTGCACAAACACGAGTTATAAATACCATTAGTGTAGATATGCAATCCTCTCATCCTATGGTCCGGCTAGTGCAGGGGGATGTTGGCTCTGGCAAGACTTTAGTTGCGGTTGCAGCAGCATTACAGGCTATTGCTGGCGGGAAGCAGGTTGCTTTTATGGCTCCTACGGAGATATTGGCAGAGCAACATTGGCGTAATATAAGTAAATTATGTCAACATCTGAAAATTTCAGTATCGCTGTTGACAGGTAAAATGGCTGCTAAAGAAAAGCAAAAGACAAGCCATGCATTGGGGTCAGGGCAGGATAAATTTATTATTGGTACACATGCATTATTGCAAGATAATGTAGTGTTTAAAGATTTAGCGCTAGTGATTATAGATGAGCAACATAGATTTGGTGTTGATCAGCGTCTTACGTTACGTAATAAAGGTATGCAACCACATCAGTTAATTTTGACTGCAACGCCTATACCACGCACACTGGCCATGACTTTTCATGCAGATATGGATTACGCCGTAATAGATGAGCTACCTCCTGGACGTAAGCCTATTGAAACGGTGTTAGTGAATTCTGATAGACGCACAGAGATTTTACAAAGGATCAGAAATTTAGTGCAGAGTGGACAACAAGTATATTGGGTGTGCACAATTATTGAACAGTCAGAAGTATTAGACTGTACTCCAGCAGAGCAAGCATGGCAGGATTTATGCTTAGCTTTGCCTGATCTAAAGATTGGCTTGTTACATGGTCGTATGAAGTCACAAGAGAAAGATCAGGTTATGCAGGAATTTAGTAATGGCAATACCAATGTGCTAGTTGCAACTACTGTAATAGAAGTAGGCGTAGATGTGCCTAATGCAAGTTTGATGGTTATTGAGAATCCCGAGCGTTTGGGGCTAGCACAGCTACATCAATTAAGAGGTCGCGTTGGCAGAGGGAATGCGCAGAGCTACTGTGTCTTGTTATATAAAACTCCATTGTCTGAGCGTAGTATAGAGCGACTAAAATTTTTGCGGGATTCAAATGATGGATTTGCGATTGCCGAGTTTGATTTACAAATGCGTGGTCCTGGAGAGTTCTTAGGCACAAAACAAAGTGGAGTAGCCCAAATGCGTATTGCAGATCTTGTGCGAGATAGAGAACTTTTGCCTAGAGTGAGTGCTGTAGGGGAAGTAATATCACAAGACTATCCTGAACTTATACCTAAGTTGATTCGGCGTTGGATACGCGATCAGGTGCAGTACGCTGTTGTTTAAGCATTCTTTGACTACGCTTTGTTTTATCAATTACTTTACCAACCAATTGGCCGCATGCAGCATCAATATCATCACCGCGCGTGGTGCGTGTAGTACACACAATCCCTTTCGTTGTTAATACTTTTGCAAAGCTTTTTATATGCTCTAAACTTGAGCATTTATATGCTGCGCCGGGGAAAGGATTAAATGGTATTAAATTAACTTTACACTTAACATTACTAAGAATTTTTGCTAATTCTCTTGCATGCAGAATGCTATCATTTACACCTTTTAACATTACATATTCCATAGTGACGAAGTAGCGTGAATTCTGAGCTGTATATCTTCTGCAGGCGTCTAATAATGCTTTAATATTATATTTTTTATTCAAAGGGACTATTTGATTGCGTAGCTGATCATTCGGTGCGTGCAATGATAGCGCTAAAGATACATCGCACTCTTTAATTAAACGATCTATTCCTGGTATTACTCCTGATGTGCTCACAGTTACTCTGCGTCTTGGCAATTGATATGCATGCTCATCGCGCATGATTGATAGTGCAGGTTTCAATGATTCAAAGTTTAAAAGGGGCTCACCCATACCCATCATAACAACGTTTGTGATTTTAGTGCTGAGAGGGCTGTCTGTAACTGAGTCCAAGCGTTGCTGTGCTTTCCAAACCTGTCCAATAATTTCTGCTGCACTTAAATCACGATTAAATCCCTGGCGTGCTGTAGAGCAGAATGTGCAATTAAGTGCGCAGCCTACTTGTGATGAGATACATAGTGTGCCACGTTTTGCTTCGGGTATAAAAACGGTTTCAATTAAATTTCCTCCGGGAACCGCCATTAACCATTTGCGAGTCTGATCGCTTGCGACGTGCTCTGACATAATATCTGGTGTTTGAATAGAGCAGTGATTTTTTAAATGCGAGCGAAAATTTTTGCTAATATCAGTCATATCATCAAAGTTATCCACTCCTCGCTCATAGATCCATTTTAACAATTGCACCGCACGATATGGTTTTTCACCACATTCGATTAAGAATTGTTGTAATTGCCCGCGATCTAGCCCTAACAAATTTATCATCTACTTACCCAACTTGGCATATAAAAGTTTTGCTTTATTATAATGCTTCTTGACTAAAACTAACACATGCAGAATACTTGGACACGATGATTATTTACTTATTTGGGATAGCCTGTGCTGGCAAGACTTATATAGGCGAACTGCTAGCTAGGAAGTATGGCTTTACCTTTTATGATGCAGATGCATGGATCGATGAAAATTATATGCAGGAATTTAAGCTCACTGGCTCGTTCTCTGTTGATACTCGTGCGCACATACATAAAGAAATAGCGAATCGGATTACCGCCTTTGATCGTAATAAAAGCATCGTAATAGCACAGGCGTCTATTAAGGAGTGTAATAGACAGCAAATTTTAGCAGCTAATCCTGATGTTATTATGGTATGGGTTAAGGCAGATTTGCAGACTTTGCTTGATAGGGCTGCGAAGCGAAATAACTATGTAACCGCAGACAGCATTCGCAAGATGTGGAAAAACTTTGATATTCCTAATGATAAAAGTACCCATATTATTGATAATGGCTGTGAGGCCGTGCCGCTATTAAAACAATTGAGTTTCTCCGATTAATGGTGAAATTACACCTTTATATTTATCTTGCTGAATATTGCTGTTAAAGATGGACATTTGGTCTCAAATGTAGTTAGATGTCATTTGGTATATTAATGTTGTTTTAGGTGAATGACTTATGATATATGACAAAATTTTACTTGGCGTTACCTTTGCAGCCCCTGTGGGGCCGGTTACGGCTGAGGCTATAAGACGTGGATTGCTTGGGGGATTTGCTCCAGCATTTAAGGTGAAAATGGGAGCTGCCATCGGCGACACTATTTTCATTGTGGTAACTTATTTTTGCATCGCGGCCCTATTGCGCTATGTAACCTTTTGCCACTTATTGGCGTTATTTGGCTCCGCATTACTATTGTACGTCGGCTATAAAAATATACGTAAAAGCTTTGTTAAAAAAACAGATGCATATGCAATAGAAGAAAATATGTCGAATGGCATGTGGATTGGCTTAGCTATAGCTTTAACCAGCCCTTTTGCACTGGCGTGGTGGCTTAGCGTATTTTCTGCAGTATTAACAGAAGGTGGTGGTGTTACTACCTTTGATGGCTTTAAGGAAAATCTGTATATAGTTGTTGGCATTGTAGCTTGGGATATTGTTTTCTGTACTTTGCTGGCTGGTGGTAAGCGTTTAGTTAATGACTCAATGATTAAGATTATTACTGGTCTTGCTGGTTTGAGCCTGTGTGTGTTTGGCGTTAAATTTGGATTTGCAGCTTTTAAAAACATACTTCTTGTCTAGTGATTAGCTAATTAGGGATCGCATACGGTATTTTGTTCAAATGCTGTAAATTAGTTTTGCAAAATAGGGATTATAAGCATGCCATTTGGTGATCATACTTCGGATTTAACCGAATATTTTGCGCAGCATCAGCAACAGATGTTGGATTTAGTGATAGAACTTGCGCGCGTAAATAGTGGTTCATTAAACCTGTCTGGTATAAAGCAGGTGCGTAGTATCTTACAGGATCATTTTGCAGTGTTAGGTGGGCAGCAGACAGTAATGCCAGTAGCACCTATGAAGTTTATTAGCGATGGTGGTGTACAGGAAGAGCGTGAGTTAGGCTCCGTATTACGTATTTGGAAACGACCAGAGGCACCGCTGCAAGTGTTATTACTTGGGCATATGGATACAGTGTTTGGTGTAGATCATAAGTTTCAAGAAGTACGGTTGTTAGATGAAGGCCGTTTGTTGCATGGTCCTGGTGTAACAGACATGAAAGGAGGCTTGGTAGTTTTGTTATGGGCTTTGCAAGCCTTGGAGCAAAATAAGTTTGCAGATAATATAGGCTGGGAAGTTTTATTAACTGCTGATGAAGAAATAGGTTCTCCAGGCTCTGCTGAGATTATCGCTAATTGCGCAAAAAAACATTCTTTGGCATTTGTGTTTGAGCCAGCTCTTGATGAGGCTGGCAATTTAGCTGGTGCACGTAAGGGTAGTGCAAATTACACTTTAGTAATGCATGGCAAAACCGCGCATGCAGGGCGAAATTTCTTTGAAGGACGCAATGCCATTTGTAAAATGGCAGATGTAATTAGTGAGATTAATTCTTTACATGGTGAGCGTGAAGGCGTTACCTTTAATGTAGGTTATATTCATGGCGGCGAGGTAGTAAACTCGGTACCGGAAATATGTGTCTGTAAGATCAATGTTAGAGTGCCAAAAATGCTCGATGCAGATTGGGCGCATAATTGTTTGCAAACCATCGTACAAGAGATAAATGAGTATGATCAGTATACTCTAGAGTTACATGGCGGTTTTCAGCGTAAACCTAAGGAGTTAGATCCAGAGACTTTACGACTATATGAATTAGTGCAAGAGATTGCTGCTAAACAAAATTTACAATTATCATGGCAGAGTTGTGGTGGTGTTAGTGATGGTAATAACCTTTCTGAGGTTGGTGTGCCAAATGTAGATACTTTAGGTGTGCGTGGAGGTAAAATTCATAGCAGTGATGAATACCTTGTAGTTGCCAGTTTGACAGAAAGAGCTGAGTTGCTAGCAAAAATTTTAATTAGTATAAGTGAAAATGGTTTTAAATAATGGTTAAGAAATTTAATTTAATTTTACAAGAAAAAATAGATTTAGCTGATAACACTCAGCATTTTAGATTTGCGGTAGACGCAGAAGAGCCTTTGACTTACAAAGCAGGACACTTTATTAGTTTGCATATAGAAAAAGATGGCAAGGAACATCGTAGGAATTATAGTATTGCTAATGCACCAAGCAACGACAATGTAATTGAAATGGCTATGTCATATGTGCCAAATGGTATGGCGTCTACCTTGCTTTATAATTTACAACCAGGTGAAACATTGCAAGCTAGTGGTCCATACGGACAGTTCACTCTTAAAGATCCAGTGCCTCCAAAAAGATATATACTAATTGGTACCGGTACAGGAATTACACCGTATCGAGCTATGTTGCCGGAACTAGAAGATATATTAAAGAATACTCAAACTCAGGTAGTAATTCTGCAGGGTGTACGCACCGCACAAGATTTATTATATAGCGGCGATTTTGTTGAGTTTGCAGCTAAGAGTGGCAACGCATCATTTAAAGCATGTTATAGTCGAGAATTTCCAGCACAAGCACAGGGATATGAACTTTCTGGATACGTACAAAATCATTTGCAAGATTTAAATATTGACCCTGAAGGTGATATAGCATATCTATGCGGCAACCCTAATATGGTGGATGATGCATTTGTAAAACTGCAGGAATTAGGCTTAGATCGCAAGCGCATCCGACGTGAAAAATACTTGTCTTCTAAGTAGCTATTTACTTTCTTGATTACTGTGTCTGGGTTTAGCAAATTTAAGTTGATAAGTGTGAATAGAATGTTCTCTAAATCCAGCTTCACAGTAACTAAAATAGTATAGCCATTTTCTAATAAATTGTTCGTCAAAGCCAAGAGCACGAATTTGTTCTTGATGTTCTATAAACCGTTGTTGCCAGACATCTAAAGTTTTTGCATAGTCTAAACCTATATTTTGTAGTGCAACTAGACTGTAGTTAGTATCTCTAGCTATATTTTGCATGATAGTAGCTAAGGACGGCAAGCAACCACCAGGGAAAATATATTTCTTTATAAAATCCACTTGCTTGCGTGCCTCATCATAAAATTGATCAGCAATAGTGATTGCTTGCAGCACAAATAAGCCATTATCCTTTACTAATTTACAGCATTGCTTAAAATACTCAGTAAAATATTGATGGCCAACCGCCTCAATCATTTCAATAGATACTAATTTGTCATATTTGCCGGTTAAATCTCTATAATCTTTAAGTATTACATGTACACGATCTTGCAATTGCAAGGAGATTACTCTTTTTTTAGCGTACTCATACTGCTGTCTTGAGATTGTAGCAGTTGTGACCTTGCAACCATATTGTTGCGCTGCATATATAGCAAAGCTACCCCAACCACTGCCAATTTCTAGCACATGATCTTGAGGGGTCAGTTCTAGCATAGAGCAAATATTGTTAAGCTTATTAATAGTGGCTTCTTCAAGGTCTTCAGCGTCATTAAATACTGCGCTGCTATACATCATATGTTTATCAAGAAAGAGTTCAAAAAAATTATTGCCTAGATCGTAGTGCCTAGATATGTTTTTTCTAGCACCTTTTTTAGAATTATGATCTAACATATGTCCGATTTTTGCTGCACATTGGATGATAAATAATTGAAACTTTCCTTCTACATAATCTGCAACATTTTTATTGCGTGCAAATATTTGAATTAACTTTGTGAGGCAATTAGTATCCCAATAACCTAATATATATGCACGAGCAAATCCTAAGCTTCCACCTACAAAAACTTCTCTATAAAAAAGTTGATCATGTATTATAATATTTACAGAAAGTTCATGCCCTATATCTCCAAATGTTTTGCTTTGTTGGTCAATGATTGTAATAGAGCCTGAATAAATCTTCTCTAATATTGTGTAGACAGCTTTTTGATAAAAACTTATTTTTAAAATAGGTTCTATGGTTTGTTCAGCTTGCATTGATATTACCTGGATGTTCAAAAATTGGAAATCTACGCAGCCACATTTTGAGCGCCTGCCAGTAGATACTAAATTTAACCTTCTGTGAAATTAATGGTCTCAATAATATAGATTTAAATATATTTGTAGTAGTAAGAGGAATTTTCTTTAGAGAAAGTGTCGCATCAAAAACAGTCTTTTCATCTATGAAGGTCTGAATATGAAAGTTAATTATTGAGCTGGGAGCATTTGTATACCATTTATACCGCATATTCATAGGCATAAAGGGTGAAATATGAAACACTTTGTCGGTGTCAAACTCAAATTTGTCTTTGCTACTATTACAGGGCAATACATATGTATATCGTTCATTCCAAGGTGTATTATTCACTTCAGCTAATATATAAACTAGAGAGTTATCCTCACTGTAGCAGTAGTAAAAGCTAACTGGATTATAACAAAATCCTAAATAGGTAAGATTGGTTAGTATAAATGCATTACTTACGTTAAATGCATAACCATGTTGTTCAATTACTTTTTGTATGCGCTGAAAAAGACTACCGGAATATTTAGGCAGATAATTATTATCATTAAATGATAAAAGATTAAAGCGATTATAAGATAGGTGGTGCAAGCTCTTACATGTCTGCTCTATACGTTGCACATCTAAAAAATACATGTCTGTGCGGTAAGTAAATATATATGACTTAGGGTGGAGGCGTCTATGCCTTACATATCCTCGGAAAATGGCGTTTTCCATAACACTTCCTTGTCTAATTGTTTGACTGCAGCTAGAGCGCTATTTACTCCGTCTTCATGGAAACCTTGTCCCCAATATGCACCACAATAATATATGTTATCAGTCCCGCTGATTTGTTGGAATTGACTTTGGGACGTGAGTACTTGTGCAGTATATTTGGGATGTGCATAAGAGTATTGTTCAATAATTTTATTTTTGTCTATGTTTTGTTGTTGATTCAGGCTAATGCAGTATGTTTCTTTTGATCTAAATGCCTGTAAAATATTTAAATTGTATGTAATAGTTGGTTTAGCGGTCTCTAATGTGGTGTGTCTATAATTCCATGCAGCCCACAAGTTAGGATTAGTAGGTAGTAGGCTGGTATCTGTATGCAAAGTTACTTGATTGTCAGCATATTCGATACTGTTAAGAATATTATTTTCAAGTTGTGTGGGACTTGCTAATAATTGTAAAGCTTGATCTGAATGCGTGGCAATAAAGACTTTGTCGAATACCTGTTGTTGGTTATTAACGGTTAAAATTACTTGGTTGTTTTGGCGGACAATCTGTTGCACGGGTGTTTTTGTGAGCACAGGTTTTTTTAGTTTGTCAGTAATTTTTGTTACGTAAGCTTGTGAACCATTATCTATGGTATGCCATTGAATTCTATTATTAAGGTCTAGCAAGCCATGGTTATCGAAAAACTGACAAATAAAGTAGGCTGGCATATTTAAGGCATCAGCTACACTACTTGACCATATTGATGCAATCATCGGCATAATATAGTTCTCGTAGCAATATTCACCAATCTTTAAATCGTCTACAAGTTTTCCTATAGAAGTTGAATTACTCGGCTGCTGGGCAATTTGTTTTGCATGTTTATTGAATTTGATTATATCCAATAGTAGTTTGTAAAACTTAGGATTTATAAAATTTCTTTTCTCTGCTAACAATGTTTTCAGAGTAGAAGGGTTATATTGGAAATTTAAGGCTGCGTCAGTAACACTAAAACTCATATCGCTAGCACGTAGCTTTACGTCTAATTCTGTTAACAATTTAATAAAATTTGGATAGTTCACCTTGTTGCAGACTATAAATCCTGTATCAAGGTGTAAATCACGATTCTCTTCTTGTATGCTTACTGTATGTGCGTGTCCACCTACCCAGTGCATAGATTCAAAAACAGTAACATCATACTTTTTATCTAATAGATATGCTGCTGTTAGTCCAGAGATCCCTGCTCCAACTATGGCAATCTTCATTGGTACTTGCCTAGCTGTTTTAAAATTACATTTTGTAATCTATATGGCAAAACATGTAAAAATTTTAGGATCAAAATCAGCTGCCATGGAAATTCGATTACAGGCTTTTTCTTCCTAATACCTTTAAAAATCAGGTTTGCTGCCTTTTCAGCAGAAATTAAAAAGGGCATTGGGAAATTATTCTTATCTGTTAGAGGAGTTTTTACAAAACCTGGGCAGATAATACTTATATTGATATCATCTGCATGTGCTTGCAATGATCTCAGCAAATACATGCCTGCTGCTTTCGATGCTCCATAACCTTCTGCTCGAGCAAATGGCATATAAACAGCGGAGCTGGACATGCCAATCAATTGCGGGGCAGAGCTATTTCTAAGTAAGGGCAAGGCCGCATCGATACAGCGTACCATACCAAAGAAGTTAACTGAAAAATTATGTTCTATAGTACTTAAAGAAAATTCTGGATATTCTACGTACTCGCAAACTCCAGCATTCAAGATAGCAATATCTATTCTACCGTAGTCCTGCTCAATCTTGCCTATGCATTCTTTGATGCTATCTGATTTAGTTGCATCTAGCTGTATAAAGATTATTTGATCTTGGTAGTCTGCTAGCGCATTTAAACTTCTGCTACTAGCAATGACTACATATTCTTCGGTTAAAAATTTTTTAACCAGTGCAGCTCCAATGCCGCTACTTGCTCCAGTGACCCAAACAATTTTTTTATCAGCTCTCGGCATGTATTATCTCAGGCGAAGGTGAGCGCAAATCCCAAACTAGCCCAAAGATGGATAACAACTTTAGGATTAAATACGTAATATCTAGTTGATACCATAAAAATCCCTGGCGAGCGGAGCTAGGATAGTAATGATGATTATTATGCCAGCCCTCACCAAAGGTTAATAAAGCTAATAGCCAATTGTTACGACTTTGATCTGCTGTCTCATATCTTCTGGTACCGAATACATGTGCAAGTGAGTTAATTAAGAATGTAACTTGATAAACTAACACTGTTGATATGAAAAAGCCCCAAATCACAAACTGCCATCCTCCGGCAATATACAATAATGTGGCAAGAGTTATTGGGGCTACTAAATCATAGCGATTCAGGAAAACTAATTCGGGGTACTTGGCAAAATCTTTCACATATTCTTCATTGGTGGCAAAATTTTGACTTTCTAGAAACCAGAGTGTGTGGCTATGTAAAAAACCTTTACGACTTGGGGAGTGGTGATCAAGTTGTGTGTCAGAATGCTTGTGGTGAAATCTATGATGAGCTGCCCACCATAAGGGACCACGTTGTGCTGCACTAGCTCCAACAAAGGCAAAAATAAACTGTAGCACTCTTGAGGTTTTAAAAGCTCGGTGAGAAAAATACCGATGGTAAAATGCAGTTAGCGCAAAAACGCGCATAGCATATAGTGCTAAGCATAATATTACTGCTGCTGGGCTAACTCCGACCCAAAAAACCCCTAAACATGCTAGGTGCATAAATAAGTAAGGTAGGCAGCGTACTATATCAATGCTTTTAGATTTTTCTGGTAAGTCTACTGTATTACTAGTGTCAAACCAAAGCGAAAGAGAATTAAGTAATTTGTTCATGAATATCCTTTTGTAAATTATAATAACATAAGCAAATCAGGATTTTTACCATAACTCATGTAAGTTTGGAGAAAAACTTTATTTATGTTGATAAAAATTGCAAAAATATGGGTTGCTTTAAATGCCGTAGTCTTTATAGCTATAGGATTATTAACCATATTTCGTCCCAAAGTTGTCAGTAGTGCGATAGGGTATCATTTATCTGGCCCGCAGTCAGTACCTGAGTTTTTGGCATCCTACGGTGGGTTGCTTATAGCGATTGGCCTAGTAATGCTACTAGGTATTTTTTATGTGAATATTTGGCAGGTTTTGCTGGCAACAGCTATTGTTTACTTAGGATATGCTATAGGTAGGATATTAGGAGTATTGCTTACTGGCGAAATGCATCAGACTACAATTGTCTACCTAATTTATGAGGTTGCCGCCCTAATAATAACCTCACTATTCAGTTTTAATGTTCAGAGATGAGAGCTAAAATATGGCCCATGAGCCTTTTGTAATCAGACCTGTTACCGAAGATGATTTTGATTGGTTATTCAATTTTCGTAGCAAAGTTGATTTAGGCTTTACTTCATTACCCCACAATAAAGAGTACTTAACTAAAAGGCTGGAAACGGTATGCAATAGTTTTGCAGAGAATATACCACCACAACAACGTATATATTTATTTTTGCGAGAGCAGATAGATACTGGGGAGAGGGTCGGTATTGCTGGAGTACAAGCGTGTGCAGGTTTCAATACAATTTTTTATAATTTTGAAGTCTCGTCTATTACCCAGCAGTCGCGTGAAATGGATTTGCAGTTTGATCACCAAGTTCTAAATTTAGTTGAAAACTTTCAGAGTGCGACGGAGCTAATTTCATTTTGGGTTGACCCTGAAATGCGTGGCAAAAAATATGGCAAACCATTGTCTTATTCGCGCTTATTATTTTTAGCACAGTTTGCAAATCTATTTGGCAAAACACTAATTGCCGAAATAAGGGGTGTATGTGACGAAAATGGTAAAACACCTTTTTGGGATGCAGTAGTGAGACCATTCTTTGGGATGGAGTTTGTAACTGCTGATTATCTGACTATGAGCACGGACAAACAGTTTATCGCAGATTTAATGCCTAAACTTCCTATATACGTTGATTTATTGCCTAAGGAAGCACAACAGTTAATTGGGGTCGCACATGATACAGCTACGCCAGCAAGGAAATTTTTAGAAAACCAAGGATTAAAATTTCGAAACTATATAGATATTTTTGATGCAGGCCCTTTGTTAAGTGCAGATCTTGCTGATGTTAAGCTAGTACAACAGAGTAGTTTAAAACAAATTAGTTCTATTGACACTAATCTTTCAGAGGGTTTATCAGTAATTATCGGCAACGTCGCTCTTGGGATGCGGATGACTACAGGTATAATTCAAGAGCATGAGGATACAGTGGTGATATCTAAAGACGTCGCTGAAATATTGCAAGTGGATGTGGGATCAGAGGTGAGATATGCAGAAATCTAATTTCATTGCTGGGGAGTGGGTTGCTGGGCAAGGTGAGAAGATAATATCACTTAATCCTGCGGATGCTAAGGAATTGTGGTCTGGAGAAGCTGCAGATCTGGCGCAAGCAGATGCAGCGGTTGTTGCGGCACAAAATTCATTTGCTAAATGGAGCTTACAGACAGTAGAACAGCGAGCTTCAATTTTAGAAAAATTTGGGGAACAGGTAGAAAAACGTAAAGATACTTTAGCTGAGGTTTTGTCACAAGAAACTGGCAAACCACTGTGGGAGTCAAAAACTGAAATCTCAGCCATGCTCGGCAAATTAGCAATATCAAAGAAGGCTTATGACGAGCGTTGTAAAGAAAATACTAGTTTAAACAATAATATTCAATCAATTACCAGGCATCGCCCACATGGGGCGGTGGTAGTAATTGGACCATTTAATTTTCCCGGACATATACCGAATGGACATATTATGCCTGCGTTGCTTGCTGGTAATACTGTTATTCTAAAACCAAGCGAGCTCACCCCATACTTTAGTATTAAGCTTATGCAATGCTGGGAAGAAGTGGGATTACCTGCTGGGGTGATAAATTTAGTGCAAGGTGGCGCTAGTATTTCACAACATTTTATAGAACATTCTCTAGTAGCAGGAGTATTTTTCACGGGTAGTTCTCATGTAGGCTTGGAAATACAAAAAAATCTTTTGGCATTTCCACAGCGCATCTTGGCATTAGAGATGGGTGGCAATAATCCATTAGTTGTACATAATCCTGAATCTATAGATGCCGCTGTGTATAATACAATACATTCAGCATTTATTACTGCAGGACAGCGTTGTACTTGTGCGCGCAGATTAATCATGGTTAAGAATAAGCAGCATGAAGATTTTCTAAATCATCTGGTTAGCGCTGTTGAGAAAATAAAAGTCGGCAGCTACCTAGAAGATCCGGAGCCATTCATGGGGCCAGTTATATCTAATGCTGCAGCTGACAGATTGATGGCGCAGTACAAAGACTTATTAGATCTTGGGGGTGAAGCTTTATTGCCTTTACAGCGTCTTGATAATTCTACGGCATTTATTAATCCGGGTATCATTGATGTCACAACAGCAAATATGCATAAAGATCAGGAAGCTTTTGGTCCATTGTTAACGGTAACATGGGTAAAAGATTTATCTGCGGCAATAGCGGAAGCAAATAATACTAGTTTTGGTTTGTCGGCAGGGATCCTAACGCAATCACATAGTGACTATGAACAGTTCTACACACAAGTTCGTGCTGGTCTAATTAATTGGAATAGGCCGTTGACTGGGGCAAGTAGTGGCGCTCCATTTGGTGGTGTAGGCAAAAGTGGCAACTATCGCCCAAGTGCTTATTATGCCGCTGATTATTGTGTGTATCCGGTTGCAAGCTTGGAGCAAGAGCAAATGCAATTGCCAGAGAATTTGTCTCCAGGCATTACTATATGACATTAGAATATAATTTTGATGGTCTGGTAGGGCCTACGCATAATTATGCGGGTCTTTCCTATGGTAATCTTGCTTCTATGCAAAATGCAGGTACACAAGCAAGCCCACGCCAAGCTGCATTACAAAGTTTGGAGAAGATGCGTAAATTAATGCATTTAGGAGTGTCACAGGCAGTATTACCACCACATGAGCGCCCTAATATCGCCCTGCTAAATGCCTTGGGATATAAAAGTATTGAACAAGCTTATAAATTTGACCCTAGGTTAGTAGCGGCAGTATTTTCTGCTGCAAGTATGTGGGTGGCTAATTCCGCTACCGTGTCACCTAGCTGTAATACTAAAGATGGTAGAATACATATTACCCCAGCAAATTTAACTTATAGTTTGCATCGAGCACAGGAAGCAGCTTTTAACCAAAAAATATTTACGACTATTTTCTCTGATGAAAAATTGTTTGCAGTACACAAACCTTTGCCATCTTATAGCGATTTAGCCGATGAGGGCGCTGCAAATCATAGTAATTTTTGCAGTGATTATGATGTGCCTGGATTAGAAATGTATGTATATAGTCGTTCTAGAGATTCAAAGCAATATACGGGTAGGCAGACAAAATTAGCTAGCAATGCAGTTGCTTGCACTAGATTCTTAAGAAATTCACACTTGTTAGTACAACAAAATCCACAATTAATCGATGAAGGTGTGTTTCATAACGACGTAATAGCTGTAGTTAATAAAAATGTCATGCTTTATCATGCAGATGCATATGTAGATTGGGCACGACATAGGGCTAAGATAGAAAGTTTTTTCAATCAAGACTGCTATTTTATTGAGATTTCGGCAGATCAGCTTAGTATTGCTGATGCAGTTAGAACATATCTATTTAACAGTCAATTGGTCTCACTACCACAGGGTGGGATGGCCTTAGTTGTGCCAATGGAGTGTAAAGGGGATGTGGTTGAGCCGGTTTTGCAAAGTATTCGCTCTGGCAACAACCCAGTAAATTTGGTAGAGTACGTCGAGTGTAGACAAAGTATGCAAAATGGCGGTGGGCCAGCATGCTTACGCTTAAGAGTCGTGTTAAATGAGGATGAGCGCCAGGGGTGCCATCAAGGTGTATTCCTCAATGAGGACTTATATAATAAACTAGAGTCTTGGATTAACAAGCATTATCGAGAGACCTTGGATATAAATGACTTATTAGATCCAAGTTTAATTACTGAAGTACATAATGCGCTGGATGAGTTAACTAAGATTTTGCAGTTAGGTGATATATACCCATTTCAATGCGTTTAACTCCATTTTTACAATTAATGCGTTTTGATAAGCCAGTTGGTACCTTACTATTATTGTGGCCAACATTGATGGCTTTGATTTTGACGCATGCATCCACTAGGACTTGTATTATATTTATTCTTGGGGTTGTTGTAATGCGTGCTGCTGGTTGTGTAATTAACGATTACGCTGATCGAGAATTTGATGGTCATGTGACACGAACTAAGATGCGGCCAATAGCGATTGGAACAGTCTCTCCCAAGCAAGCTATAGTTCTATTCGGCATCTTGATGTTCTTGGCTTTATCGCTCGCTCTGCAGTTAAAACCATATACATTGTTACTATCAGTAGTTGCTGCTATATTGGCAGTAGCATATCCATTTACCAAGCGTTTTTTTTCATACCCACAATTCATCCTAGGTATCGCATTTGCTTGGGGAATTTTTATGGTTTACTCTGAAACTATGGGCTATATTAGTCTGCAAGCGTTTGTTTTATTTGCTGCAGTTTTTTGCTGGGTGTTGGCTTATGATACCCAATATGCAATGGCAGATAGAAGTGATGATATACATATAGGGATTAGTTCCAGCGCTATTAGTTTAGGCTATCTAGTACGTCCAGTTATATTTATTCTGCAGCTAGTATCTCTCTTATGTCTGTTATATATAGGCGGCAATATATGGATTATAGCGGCTGCATTTATGACAGTGTTATATCAACAGTGGCTACTAAGGGCTGGTACCTCTGAGTACTATATAAATGCATTTAAGAACAATAATTATACAGGATTATTAATGACATTTGCCTTGCTTATATAATTGTACATAAAATTCATTTATCACATTTCTAGGGAATTATTGGTATTAAAATGATCACATATGAACAATTATGCAAGCTAGAAATGCAAAGAGGAGTTATGGACGGCTCTTTTAAAGGTGATCCAGATGTGCATGCTATAGCAGAAGCTACTGCTGCTTGGGCAAGAATTTATATAGATGCAGATAATGAACATCTAGGAGGTATTAACAGTTGCAAAGAGTCGTTTGCAGAGGTAAAACGGCAAATATTGGCTGCATGTAATGAGTATAAGCACTATCAGGAGCTTTACTTAGCTAATGTAACAACAGTATTAAATTCTATTGAAGCACATGGAGAGGATAACTCGCCAGAGACTAATTTACCATTACAGAGTATGTTGACTAGGGTTTGGTCTCTGAAAGATGAGTATGAGGATAGTGTAATCCTAGTTTTACAAAATTTACATGCTAATAAAGAAGATCAAGGAGGATGTATTCCGGGTATTTCTGTAAGGCTTACACAAGTATATACGTCCTTTGTATATGCGAACTTATGTCGGCAGTTTATTGATGGGCTGCCAGCAACAAATAAGGAGTTAAGGGACGAAGTAAAGGCTAGCACTATGCTTAGAAGACGACTGCCAGATGAACAAGAAGATGAAGATATTGCGTTAGCAATGCAAGAACAATTATTTTTATATAATACTGGTGGTTTGGAAGCGCATGCGACGACTCGGACTCTAACCACAGATTTTCCTGAAGAAACTGATGATCAGATGGCTTTAAGACTGCATTGTGAGCTCAATGATGAAATGCCCACAGTAGAGAGCAGTCGACAATCATCTCCTAAATTATAATTATCAGCATTCTATTGCGGGATACTTTTTTTATTACATTCGACAAAGTCAGATACAATATTGTTAATTAAAACTACATAGCCATCTGCCCCCATATCTTGATCTTGTCCTAGTGGATCAAGTATACCTATATTTACATTCGTGCCTTCAATTAAAGTATCAATAATCTTATTACTAAACTGCGGCTCATTAAAAATACATGTTACGTTAGTATTAATTAATAGTTCTTGTAGCTCTTGAATGTGTTTTGCACTCGGTGGTAATTCTGGATTAAGAGTTATTGCCCCAACGCCATCTAGGTAGAAGTAATTATTAAAATATTGGAAAGCATCGTGTCCTACAATATATGGGCTATCGGTGTATGGTTTAAGTTTATTTCTCCAAATTAACTCTTGACTACGAATTTTTTTTGCTAACTCTTTTGCATTTGCTTGGTATAGTGCTGCATGATCTGGGTCAAGAGTGGATAATTCTTCTGCTATTGCTGTAGCCAGGATAATGGCATTTTCTGGGTTGAGCCAAAAATGTGGGTCATAATCTGCATGATCGTGTGAGTGGTCGTGCGCATGAGAATGATTATGGCTGTGCTGCCAGTTTTGGTCTTCGCGCAATGGTAGCAGCTCTAATCCAGTTGCCTGTGATAAGTCTAAATTGCTGTTGCCAAGGGAGTAAATAGGCTTTTGTAAATAAGGCTCTAGTCCAACTCCACCCCAAATTATTAAGTCAGCATTAGATATAATTTTTGCATCAGATGGTCGCAAATGATAATCATGCGGACTGGAGTTACCTTTAATAAGTAGTTGAGGTGTACCTACATCCTGCATAACTGCAGCCGTAATGTTGTAAAATGGTTTGATGCTGACCATAATGTTTGGAATGTCGTTAGCTTGGCAGAAGGTTGTAGTTATTATTAAAGCTACTAGACTAAATAAACGGAGCATAAGTAAGCTACACCATAAAATGAATTTGCGAGTATTATACATATGTTAGTAGACCTACAGCAAGTAGAGCTTAAAGCCCGCGGGCGACTTATTCTAGAAAATATCAATCTATCTGTAGAGAAGGGTGAGATAGTTACTATTGTTGGTCCAAATGGTTGCGGCAAGTCAATGCTAATTAGGATTATATTAGGTTTGATTAATCCTACCTCAGGCACGGTTACTTTGCGTCAAGGCACACGAGTTGGCTATATGCCGCAGAATTTGTCATTAGAGTCTCTCATGCCGCTTACGGTAGAAAGGTTTTTATGCTTGTCACCTCGAGCTACCAAAGAGAAGTGCCAGAGATTTGCAAGTGATCTAGGTTTGACGCGTATTCTAAATAATCCAGTTAATGCAATTTCTGGAGGTGAGCGCCAACGTACTTTGCTTGCTAGGGCTTTGCTTAATGAACCAGAGTTATTAGTTTTGGATGAGCCAGCACAAGGTATTGATATTAATGGTCAGGCAACAATGTATGAGTATATAGCAGAGATGCGTGACAAGTTGCAGTGCAGCATAATTATGGTGTCACATGATTTACACTTAGTAATAGCTGGTACTGACAAAGTAATTTGTTTAAATCAACACATATGTTGCTCTGGACGTCCGGCAGAGATAACAAAACATCCAGAATTTATAAATATCTTCGGTGAGCAAGTGTCTACTAGTTTAGCCTTGTATACGCATAAACATGATCATGAGCATTAATTAATAGGTTTAGTAGATGGACTGGTTACCACAATTAGATTTTACACATAGAGCGCTAATAGCTGGTTTGGGTATAGCTGTGTTGGCTGGACCTCTAGGTTCTTTGATATTATGGCGGCGTATGGCTTATTTTGGTGATACGTTAGCTCATTCTACTTTATTAGGTTTATGCCTAGGGATGATTTTACATATTAACCTATATATTGGTTTGGTAGCGGTTAGTTTATTAGTAGCTATCATTCTAGTATCACTGGTTAAACAAAATTGGCTTGCTAGCGATACTGTATTAGGGATCTTGTCACATACAACCTTAGCAACAGGTTTAATTGTAGCAACTACTGTCCCTGGCATAAGAATAGAATTATTGAGCTATTTGTTTGGCGATATACTGTCTGTAAATATGATTGATATTTTTTATATTTTACGTGTCGACTTGGTCGCTTTAATAATATTATGGGGATTTTGGCCGAAGTTTTTGTCTACTACAGTTGATAAAGACCTTGCTAAGGTTGAGGGCCTACCAGTGGATGTAATCAACTGGATGTTTATTATTATGTTAGCTTTTGTTTTTGCTTTTGCAATTAAAATCGTAGGAGTATTGTTGATTACTGCATTACTCATCATTCCTCCTGCCGCAGCTCGTAGATTTGCGAGATCACCAGAGCAAATGGTTTTGTTAGCAAGTATATTTGGTGCTATTGCAGTTGGAGTAGGGTTTATGGCATCACTAAACTGGAATTGGCCGACAGGACCTGCGATAGTTGTGATGGCAACCCTAATATTTTTCTTAAGCCTATTTACAAAACTGCGTTCGCATGCTTAATATTTTACAACTCAATGTCGAGCTCAACTTACATACGGACCAAATTATCGAGCATGTGCAGAAACATAATTATGATGTTTTACTGTTTCAAGAGGTGTTACAGGTTGACTTAGACACTATTGCAGAGGCATGTGATATGCACTATGCATTCGCGCCACTGAATACTATTCAACATCAAGGGGCTTTACACACATTAGGGGTGGCAACCTTTAGAAATATTCTTTTGCTGAATATTGAACAACTATATTATCGCGGTGATTCCAAAAACCTACCTCTGATCACTCGGCAAACGCCAGAAATGATGGCTCGTGCTTTGTTGTTAGTCGAAGTTGCTACAAATGGACAAATTTATAGGCTAATTAATACACATTTTACTTGGTCAGCAAATGCAACGGTTAATAACATGCAGCGACATGATTTTGATAAAATGTTAACGATCCTACAAAATTATGAGCATTTCTTGCTAGTTGGAGACTTTAATACTCCCAGAGGGCAGGAGTTATATGATCATTTATCTAAATTATATACTGATAATATTCCTTTAGATCTCAAAAGCACTTTAGATAAAAAGTTATTTCGAGTGCCAGGTTTAGAATTAGTAATTGATGGTGTATTCACGACGGCAAAGTATAAGGTGTCAGGGATGCAAATACTACAAGGACTTAGCGATCACGTTGGTATTGCTTTTCGTATATTACATGACAATAGGCAGTCTTAAATAATTTTACTGTCCCAAAGATTTTTTAAGAAATCTTTCCAGGGAAAAATCTCGATTCTATCTTCGGTTGTACGTAAATTTGAATCTGTAGAGACAATTATGTAACGTTTATGAATTTTCTCTTCTTGTAGTGCTCTTAAGCCTTTTAAATGTTTATCAGAAACTAGGTTAGTGCCTTTTATTTCAATTGCCACTTCATCTCCAATTAAAATGTCTACTTCCATTTTTGAAGTGCTGCGCCAATATGCCATGGGATTATTATTTTGTGTATAGCTCAGATAAGCACGAATTTCTAATATAATAAAATGTTCGAACGCATTGCCAAATAATTCTGTTCGCTCTATTATTTCACCTCTTCTGCATAAAGCATTGGTTACACCAATATCAAATAGATAATGTTTTGATCTACTAATTGCTTTTCTGCGTCTTGTTTTAGTATATCCTGGAAGCCTAAATCCTAATAAAGTATCTTCTAAAATTTGAAAATACTTTTTTAACGTTCCTGTAGATACTTGGCAATCAGCGGCAAATGATTCATAATTAATTTCCTGTCCATTGCTCAAGGCTGCAAGATCTAAAAATTCTGCAAAAGCTGCAACTTGTTGCAATTTAGCTTCGGCTTGTATTTCTTCTTGCAGGTAAGTACTGATATATGCACTTAGCTCTTCTTTAGCATATGGGCTTGTATATACATGTGGTAAACCTCCTTGGTTTAAATACACCATAAGGTCAAAATTATCTATTTCTACAAAGCTTAGTGGAAACAAAGAAGCTATCCATGCTCTGCCACCTAGTAGATTTGCACCACCATGCTTTAATTTTCTCGCACTACTTCCTGTTAGCAGAAAACGCATATTTTTTTTCTGTATTAAGCGTTGTACTTCATCTAGCAATGTTGGTAGTTTTTGAATTTCATCAATAACCACAATTTCATTCATGTCCAGATTTTCTTCTTCTATAATTTTTGGTCTTACTAGAAGTTTTCTATATACTTCTGCATCTAATAAGTCATACACCTTTGCATTGGGCAATTGCATTTCAATTAGAGTAGATTTCCCTGTTGATCTGGCTCCAAAAAGAAAATGGGACTTTTTCTTTAGTATCTCACTCAGCTTTAGTGTACGAATATACACCTAATTTATCCTTTAATTGAATAACTTTATAAATAACTATGTTAGTGTGGATTATCATCAAAATCAACACTAATAATGTTGATTATCATGATAATCAACATTGATAATGTGGTTTTTCATCATTTTTGTTCAAATAATGAACATTGGGTCTAATAACTGTAATATTATCCGGCATGAGCGTCAATTTTTTGACTCGACGCAGCTGCTATATTGTTTGCTAGATGTTGGGGGTTAATGGTTCCTACAAGCGTACTGCTCACTCCTGGTAATTGAGTAACTCTTGCAATTGACTCTGCAGCAGGTAAATGACCACTATCCAGAGCTTTTTTAATCAAAATACCTTTATTTTGTTCCGTTGCTGCTTCTATAACTGGCAGCTCTGCAGTGTAGTCTGGGTTATAACATACCATTGCAACATCGCTATGCTCTAGGGTTAGCAGTCCGCCAGCCACGGTTTTTGTTGACATTCCGCCAGCACGAATTAATCCTTGTTGTTTAGCAATCTCTAAAGAGCCAAATACATCATACCGCTCTATAATTTCTTGATCATCGCCATTTGAATGAATAAGGAGTACATCAATATAATCAGTATTTAGTAGTTTAAGGCTGCGTTTTATACTTTGTAGGATATAATCTTGAGTAAAATTAAATACTGACTCATGATTGATATATTCTTCACCGGCCTTAGATACGATAATCCAGTCATTTCTAGTACTACCTAATAGCTTACCCAAGCGCTCTTCACAAGTTCCATAGGCAGGTGCTGTGTCAAGTAGATTAATGCCGTGCTCTTTAGCGATTGTTAGGATGTCTAATATTTGTTGATCGCTTGGTAGTTGAAAACTATGTGGATATTTAACATTCGTGTTACGGCCAAACTTAGTAGTACCCAATCCTATTGCTGATACCTTGATGCCAGTATCGCCTAAGTTATTAAGTTTTATACCCACGTTACTTCCTCCCAAATAGGTTTTGCTACACTGGCTTTCTGATACTCATTTAAATCAGGCTGTGGCAGGCTAGGATTAATGTTTTCTTGCTTTAATATATTGAGCACTTGATCTGCTAATATAGGAGCTAATGCAAGTTTTGTTGGCCAAGCTGTAATATGTTTTCCAACATTGAATACCGTTGCGTTATCTGGTTTGCTACCGTCAGTTTGCTTTGCTTCTGCACGGTCAACCATAAAGGTTGACCATTTTGCATCACTTAAATCTATTTGTGGAAATATATTTGCTAATTCACGTTTTGCGCGGTTAATTAATGTACTCTGATTAATTTTTACCCCATCTTCTGCAAGCTTGCCACCAAGGTACCATACTGTGTCCCCATCTTCTGCCGTGTGTGAAGTAATTGTTAAACGCGGTAAATTGCTGGTAGTTATGCAATGACCATAGACCTTTTCTAAATGTGGGCTCTTGACTAAAACCATATGCAAGGGACGTAGCTGCATATTTGGATTTGCTTGATCATTGTTAGCACCTGCAGTGAATATATATTTTTGCGCATTTATAGATGAAATATCTGCATATGATTCGCGTATACATCTATCTGCGTATAGATGCGATAATATTTTTATCAGCGTCGGTACATTCAGAACAATTTCTGAAAGCTTATACAGTTTACTCTTTATATTTGATTCTTTAATCAACTGAGGCTGATTGTTCTCTAAAGCAACATGGCTACGTAGAGATTTGCTCGCAAATAATGTAGCTACAGCACCAGTTAACTTGTCTGTAGACCACATGTATTGACTGTTGGCTAATATTTCTACACCAGATAAATCTATTTCTCCAGTGCCAGAAAGACACTCTTGCCAGCGTCGTGGCATATCACTAAGCGCTGCTTGTGCTTGGCTCACTTTGCCAGTTAGAGCGTATTTTAAGCCGCCATGGATAATCCCTTGTGACTTAATTGTTTGACCAGCACCTAACGCATTTTTTTCACATAGCACTACGCTGTAGCCTTGTTTAGATAGCTTATTTAGTAACCACAAACCTGCTACTCCGCCACCTATTATGGCAATATCTGTAGATATAGATTTCATAAAATTAGCTATATTGCCTCGCTGCAATGTATGCTTGAATAATACTCATGATTATACAGCACAAACAATTTTTCTTCGAGATTACGTATTCAGCAGTAACCAAATCGTATTATGGCGAATTGCTTGGTTTGGATCAAACTATCTCTGTCATGGCAACAAAGAAGCAGGATGCTATAGGTGTATTAAGACAGTTAGCTGATATTTGTTGTAGTTAGTCTTGGGTGAAACTATCTACTAAGTTGCATATGCATATTCGACATTTCATATGTGCGAGGTGATGGCTTTAAAAAAATTTTAACTATATTTTTTAGTATGGCTACCTAATTATTGCAAGTTAGCTATAGAAGGAGAATGGTTATCTTAGTTTTATAATTTGTAATTATTTGTTAAGAGCATTGTTATTTAATCTATCTACCATCTTTTATTAATAAGTAGTAACAAAAATTATTCTGGCACTAAATATAAAAAATTTTGCTATTCCTTTAACTTCTTAGACATAAATATTTGTTTTTGCCTCTTCCTGTCAGGCTAAACTCGCTTACTCTATAGGTTGCTAGGTATTTAAATATACTTAATATTTTTAACAAATAAAATAACTTAAATATCCTTTGATGCGCATCTAATTGCTCTTAAAAGCGAGGCTTTAATGTTTATATGCATTGAAAGTGCTTCTTGTAACTCGGCTGTTTATAACTGTATTAATGCTTGCAATTTAAAATGAAAAAATATGGTTGATGATTGATAATAAAAAATTTGTTATGTATACTTTTCGAAATATTTTAAATGCAACAGAAGGGTTAGGCATGAACAAAATAATGTACTCAGGGAAAATACATAGAGCTACAGTAACTGATGCTAATTTACACTATGAAGGCTCAATAACTATTGACAAATATTTGATAGAACAAGCAAATATGCTAGTGTATGAAAAAGTTCATGTGGTTAATATAAATAATGGCTCAAGATTTGAAACATATATTATTGAAGGTGAAGCGCACTCAGGCACGGTGTGTGTAAATGGCGCGGCTAGTAGACTAGTGCAAAGGGGAGATAAGATTATTATTATTGCATATATGAGCATGTCACAGGAGCTTGCAAAAACACTCAATCCAGCAGTAGTAAAAGTAGACGAAAATAATAAAATAATCATACAATCTGATAGCCTCCAAACGGAACAGTTAAAGGAATATGCATCATAATTTCATGTGCTTTTTAGGAGTGCGTAAGCAATGCCTCTTTGAGGCATTGTTCACAAATATATAATATCTATATTGGTTTATAGAATATTGCGGTTGTCTTTTAAGGGAAGAGGGCATTTAAAATTATGGAAGATAGAAAAAAGAATGTACTAGTTATATTGCCAATTGAAAGAGATATAAAGGCAATAAGCTTAATGAAAGAAGAGAATGAGTTTAATATATTTCTTCTTGAAGACCTAAATTTTGAATATGACTCTATCTGTGAAAAATTCAATGTAGAAAAATATGTTAATAAAGCTATTAAATTTGTTATAGATAATAAAATTGATGGTTTGCTTTATTCTCATGATTTTGCATCTTTAGTTGCTGGGCATGTATGTGAACAAACTGGATTGCCAGGACCATCATTGGACGCAATGTTTATTTCATGTCATAAGTATTACTCGAGGCGGTCAGAGGTAAGCCCCATTAAGTCGGAAGCATTTGACATATATAATAATGATATATCTAATATTAACTTTCCATGCTACGTGAAATCACCTTTTTTAATGTGTAGTCATCTACATTATGTTGTAAAAAGCAAACGAGAAATGGCTGACGTTTTAGAAATATTTCGAGAAGAGCTGTATAAATGGGGTAAAATGTTCTTTGATTTTTTTGAGTTATATGTTTGCAAGGAAAAGTTCCCTCTGGCATGTAAATCAATTGTTCTAATTGAGGAGCTAGTTACAGATTATAAGCAAGTTGCTATAGAGGGGTGGGTTGATGATAAAGGTGATGTTAATATTTGGGGTATTTCTGACATTAATTACCACAAAATTAATAGCTCGCAAAACTGTTACACAATGCCAACGGTTATTAGACCTGAAGTTCAAAGTCAAATTATCGATTTAACTACACAAACGGTTTTAAAGCATAAGATAAAGTATAGTTTTTTCAATGTTGACATGTGGCATTGGAATGGAGCAAAAAAACCTAAAATTATTGAGGTTAATGGTAGGGCAGCATCTTTGTATTACCTAATACATTATCATTGTTTTAACCGGCTTCTGTATAAAGCGATGTTATATTTGTCGATTGGAGATGCAGGCGCTTGTTATAAAGAATCCCTATCAACAAATAACCAACAAAATAAGTTTGGCGCATTATTTTTTATTGTTACTTATAACAAGGGCAACGTTGATCAGATTGTAAACTTTAATGAGGCTCAGAGATATAAAGAGAGTAACAATGTTTGCGGCCTAGAGTTATTCATAAAACCTGGAACTGAAATTTCTGATAATGGTACAGCAGGGTTTCGAGTTGGCAAATTTTATTTGTTTGGAGACTCTATCAATACATTAAATAAATTTGCAGATGAGATCAGACACGCAATACTGTTCGATATAGAAAATACGCCATATATATGTGAGGATATTAAAAGTACAAGTGAATTAATCTAAAAGGATTTGTATGTGCCTTATTCTAACTTACTAAATATATTTATATTGGCGTGCATGTGGTCTCCGTCTTTCATCTTAATGAAATTAGCCTTAGAGCACGGTACCCCATTAACTATAATTGCCATACGATTATTTATAGCTACATTGGTATTGCTTGCTATTAGAACAGTGTATTTAAAGAAACTAGTGCTTGATAGATCTAAAGTCATAAACTCACTGGTTCTAGCTATATTAATGAATATAGTCCCATTTGTTTGTTTTTGTTATTCATTACTATTTATTCCTACTAGTTTATCCGCATTAATAAATTGCCTGACTCCAGTTGTCAGTATTATATTGGCTGTTATGTTGTTGGATGAAGAAAAGCTAGATTTATACAAAGCGTCTGGTATGTTTTTTGGATTGGCTGGCTCATTATTAATAATCCTTCCCTCATTCTTTTCCTATGATGATAACTACAATGCAGCTGGTCTGACTTGCTCTACAGTAGGGGCTTTAAGCTATGCGCTTGGTATGATATATGCAAAAATTAATATAAGCACACCAGAAAATATCTTAGGTGTTTTGCCGGTTCAATTTGCTATTGCTGCCATTGTAGTAACAATATTGTCTTTCATGTTTGAAAACCCTGTTAATATCTTATATTCTTCTACATATAAATTTTGGATGCATGTTATTCTACTGTCGATTTTTAGTACTGCTTTATCTTTGTTGTTATACTATAAAATTTTAATAAAGGGCGGAATATCTTTGTTGTCTATGACGTCGTATTTGTCTGTTGTTTTGGGTGCAGTTTTTTTTAAAGAACAAATGAGTGTGAATTTTTATCTATCTTGTATTTTTATATTTGCGGGAGTATTTATGGTAACAATTAGCGCCAGCAGACAAAAAAGTTAACGTTAACCGATAAAGCTTGAGCATTAGTTTTGTTTGTAATAAGGAGTGATTTAATGCATACAATTAGTGAGGTGGAGCATGGTGAAAATAATATTTTATCAAGTGTTGAAGAAGCCAATATGAGTTTAATTGATAATGGGTTTATAAGTGAGACTTTAAAACATTATTGGGTTTCTTTTATTAGGAGTGCTAAAATTGTAAAGCAAGATAAAATGATCCTGTCATACAGTAGACTTGGTATTGATAAACCTTGGTACTGTGATGACACTGGCCATATGAATGCAGTTGAATTAAATCTGTCCTTTAATCAGTTAATGTATGTATCTATAGGGCAAAGTATTTGCAACGGATGGATCCCGGAATTAAATGATAAAGGTCAAGATTATTTTTTTGAAAAATACTGGAAAGACTTTTTAATTACAAAGATTGAATCTAAATTTAAGGCTCCGGTAAATGTTTCTGAATTTTCTGGGTTATTAAGAATTACGAAGATACGAGCGGCATCTTCACATTTATGGTTTAATTTAGATTATACAGTTGTACCAGGTAATAAGGACTATCCTCAAGCCGAAGCATTTACCCATGCTCATTCTACTATGACGTTAGCAATTACAAATTATAATGTATGAATGTGCATATGATGTGGGATTATATCCTATTTGCCACGATCAGGTGGTATTTATAATGAAATGTGCAACCTGATTGTGGTATTTGCAAGCTGTTAAGCTTGATTATGGGGGTAGACACCCTTAAATGATTTAAGCTGTGATACAAGTATTAGAGCTGAGGTCACAATTGTTGACGAGGAGCTCGTTGTCCTAGGGGGGACAATTTTGCTTGTAACTCTAAAAGTTTGGCATATTTGTAATAAGAGCCTTCTGCATTAGATAGGGCTAACATTAGTCCTTGTCTTCCATCTAGAAACCCTAACCTAAAGATATAGCCACGAATAAAGGTAAATAGCCCATGTCCAAATGCTGATAATATGCTGGTGCTTTTTCCTTTATCATAAAGGTGTTGGGCACCGTCACTGGAATATCTATCCATCTTGTTGATTACACTTCTAATATCTGGAAAAGAATAATGTAAAATGTGTCCTTCTAATTTACCAATCTTACCTTGCACTTTTAGACCAAAGTGTACTAAGCGAGGTATGACTTGTCCTTGATCACGTCTGAATAACCTCAAGTGCTGTTCGCGAAACCAATCCCCAAAGCGGATTTGCTTGCCGCAATAGTGTGATTTAAAAGGTATGTTATAGCCGCTGTATGGAGATCCTTTAAGAATACGTTTGATTTCATTTGCTAAGCGTGGTGTTACTCTTTCATCGGCATCTAGCATTAAAATCCAGTCGCAGGTCGCCATACTGACTACTTGTTGCTTTTGAGGTCCGCAACCTTTCCATTCAGTTACTAATATCTTGTCAGTAAATTTGCGACAGAGCTCTACGGTGTTATCTGTGCTGTGTGAATCGATTATAACGATTTCGTCTGCAAATTCAGCTACGCCTTGCAGGCAATCTTCTATATTATGTTCTTCGTTTTTAGTTACTACACAGATACTAAGGGTTTGCATTAAGCTCTTTTTTCTTTAATTTCCGCTAATGTTTTGCAATCTATGCACAAATTAGCAGTTGGCCTTGCCTCTAGCCTACGTATTCCTATTTCTATACCACAAGCATCACAATATCCGTATTCATGCTCTCTTATCTTTTGGATTGCCTCTTCAATTTTTTTAATCAGTTTGCGCTCTCTATCCCTAGTGCGTAGTTCTAAGCTAAAAGTTTCTTCTTGGGTAGCGCGATCATTTGGATCAGCTAAAACGCTGGTGCTTGCTTCTTTTAGCTCATTGATGGTTTCGTCAACTTCTTCCATCAATTCTGTTTTCCAGGCGTTGAGAATTTTTAGAAAATGCTCTAACTGAGGCTCGCTCATATACTTCTCATCTTTCGCGGGTTTATATGGGGTGAACTTAGTTTTTGGCTCAGTACTACTAGTAGCCAATGCGGTTTTCGCTGCATCCTTAGCGATTGCTTCCATATCTACTTCCTTTTTCTCTTGTTTCGTGGTCTTGGTGGTCGCCTTTTTTTTCTTGCCCCGTCCAAACATCCCCATCTCCACACAAAAATAATGAACACAGTCTTATAGCAGAAAGTTGCACACCTCGCAACTTGAGCCGACCTAGCTCCATAAAATGACAGTAAAGATTTTGGCACCCTAGGCCGAAAACATTTAGGTAGAGAACAAAAAAGTGAAAATAAATGAAATTTAGTAGCCATTTAACAGAAGCCATATTATTAAAAAGAGTCATGAACTTTATGGCTGAGGTTGTGCTGCCAAATAGACAAAAAGTAATGATCCGTTGCCCTAATATAGGGGATATGCGCGGTAATGATACTCTGGGCACTAAGGTTTGGTACTCAAATGCGGTTGGTTATCACTGTCTACCGACATGGGAGTTATCAGAGGCTGACGGTGGTCACTTAGTGTGTATCAACCCTGAGTTGATGAAGCCTTTGGTAATTGATTCTATTAAACAGCGTAAAGTCCAAGAGTTATCAGGATATAATATCTTGCATGCAGGTGGCTCATATGATCAATTTAGAAGTCAATTCTTACTTTTGGAAAAAGATCAAAAACAGTGTTACATGGGTATAGAGCAAGTCATAAAAATTGGTATGCATGGAGCGGGTTTATTCCCAGCTGCAGAAGGTGACGGTATAGAAAATCTAAATGCTTTAATTCAAGCGCGTGAGGATGGTCATCGAGCAGTATTGTTCTTCTGTGTGATGCACAGTGGTGTAGAACACATTAAATTAAATGAAAATCCTAATAGTGAATACAATCAACTACTAGCCAGAGCAGTTGCTTTAGGCGTAGAGGTTGTTGCCTATCGCACGACTATAAGTCTCGATAATATAGAATTAACCTCACAGCTGCCTGTGCTACATGCAGAGTATGACAAATTTAAACTTTAGATTGCTACTTCTTCTAAAACTTTCATTGACTTTTCTATAGCAACGGCTGTTTCAGACAGTACCTGTTTATCATGAGCGGTAGATACAAAGCCCGCTTCAAACGCAGATGGTGCTAGATAAACACCATTATCTAACATTGCATGAAAGAACAGTTTAAATTCTTCTTCATTTGTAAAGCTAAATCCAAACAATCCGCCAATATGCCTCGCGCTAACTTGCGGATACTTGCTGAAAATTTTGCATACTTCTGCACTGGTTGTGGATAATTGTGTATAGGTATCAGATTGCTGTAGCTCTTGAATAGTTGCCAAACCAGCAGCCATTGCTACAGGATTACCAGATAAAGTACCAGCTTGATAAACTGGTCCAAGTGGCGCAAGCAGTTGCATTATATCTTGTCTACCACCAAATGCGCCTACTGGCATGCCACCACCAATAACTTTGCCAAGGCAAGTTAGATCAGCTCGGACATTGTATAGTTCCTGGGCCCCACCAAGCGCGACTCTAAAGCCAGTTATAACTTCATCAAAGATGAGTATACTATTATATTTGTCGCAGATTTTACGTAAACCAGGTAAAAAATTAGGGTTAGGTAAGATTAAATTACTGTTAGCTGCGATTGGTTCAACAATAATTGCTGCGATATCTGCATGATGCTTGTTAAAAATATCTTCTACTGCATCTATATCATTGTAAGGCGCAACTATGGTTTGTTCTGCTGAGTCTTGCGTTACTCCTGCTGAGCCTGCGATACCAAAAGTTAGTAAACCCGAACCAGCTTTTACAAGCAGAGAATCTGTGTGCCCATGATAGCAACTAGAGAATTTTACAATCTTATTACGTTTGGTAAATCCGCGGGCTAATCGAATAGCGCTCATACAGGCCTCGGTACCAGAATTTACCATACGAACCATATCTATACTTGGCATAATCTTGGTTATTAGTTCAGCTAGCTCTACTTCTATTGATGTTGGAGCTCCAAAGCTTGCTCCTTTATGTGTGGCCTTCTCGATTGCATTTACTACTTTTGGGTGTGAATGTCCCAGTATAAGAGGACCCCACGAGCACACGTAATCGATATACTGGTTGTTATCTACATCATAAATATATGCACCTTGCCCATGAGAGAAGAAACGTGGAGACCCGCCGACAGCGCCAAAAGCCCGGACTGGAGAGTTAACACCACCAGGAATTACTTGCTGCGCACGGTGGAATAATTCGTTAGATTGCAAACAATTTTTTGGTTCCATGCTCTTTCCTTGTAAAATTTTGGTGATATAATGTGTGAGAAAATTCACATAGAAAAAATTATATCTTAGATTGGAGTAACTTTAAAATGGACATGCAACTTAGTTCTAATGACGTAAACTGGCTAATTTGGGGTGCTGCATTATTTTTCTCAATGCTGGTGTATTTTGCTTACCGCAATAAATCTTTGTTAACTAATTTAACAAACAAGGTAGCTACCCTAAGCGTGGAATTAAAAAAAGCTAATCACCATTTGTCTATCTTGATGAATAAAATAGTTGAATCAGACGATATCGCAGAAACTAAAATATATGTTGGTAATATTGATTATGGTGCAACTGAAACAGATTTACAGCAACATTTTTCCAGGTTTGGCCATATTGAGACAGTTAATATACCTGTAGATCGCTATACTGGCCGTGCGCGCGGGTTTGGTTTTATAACTTTTAAGACTGTAGATGATGCAATAAAAGCAATGGATTTGGATGGCAGTGAATTCAAAGGTCGCCAAATTCAAGTAAACTTTGCTAGAGAAAGGGGAGCGGCATAATGGAATACAAAAAATATATGTGTCTACTTTGTGGCCATGTTTATGATGAGAAAGAAGGCGATCCAGATAGCGATATAGCTCCTGGAACTAAGTGGGAAGATGTCCCAGTTAACTGGCGTTGCCCAGATTGCGGTGCAGTTAAAGAAGACTTTGAGTTGGTAGAGGAATAGGTGCTATTCCTCTAAAGTTGATATTGCCAGTATCAACTTTAGGCCCAAAGTTTGCATTGTCAGTATCAACTATATGGGTTGTTGGGAATGGATGCTACAACAGGAGCTTTAATACGGCTTAGCTACTACTAGAATAACTATTGCTACGAGTAGCAATGCAGGCACTTCGTTAAACCAGCGGTAGAATACATGTGAATGTCGATTGGCATCTTTTTTAAATACCTTGCGATAGTATCCACAGATAAAGTGATAAATTGTTAGTAGTAAAACCAAAGTAAGCTTTGTATGTAACCACCCACTTTTGCCATATAGTTGCCAGGCATAAGCATATAGTAGCCAAAGTCCTGATATAATGGTAAGTATCATTGATGGGTACATTATGCCAAAATATAATTTACGCTCCATGATTTTGAAACGTTCGATGCTAATAGCATCTTCGCTCATAGCATGGTATACATATAATCGAGGCAGATAAAATAAGCCAGCGAACCAAGTAACCATAAATATTATATGTAATGCTTTAAGATATAACATTGTTCGAGTATACGGGGCAGATATTGGAAACACAAACTACAGCTACAGAGGTTATAGAAATTACAGCTTCAGCTATTAGTAAAGTCAAAGAGCTAGTTACTGATGAGGCTAAGGATAATTTGCATCTGCGCGTTTATATTGTTGGGGGTGGATGTGCTGGCTTCCAATATGGCTTTGCATTTACTGAGCAAGCAGAGGAGGATGATACTGTAGTAAGTAAGCAAGGAGTAAAAATAGCCGTTGATCCAATGAGTTTGCAGTACTTAAGCGGTGCAACTGTTGATTATGTTAATGATCTAAAAGGTGCTCATTTTGTGGTGCATAACCCAAATGCCAATACCACCTGTGGTTGTGGCTCTTCTTTTTCTATCTGACATTTCATTTGTACTTCTGTTTTATTTGCTCTAAGTTGGCTATTGGCATTTTATTTTCCCTAGCAACTGTCTCTATCGCTGCTGCGCCTTTAACAAAAGTATCCTGATCTATTTCATGTGCATTGCGGTGGCTATGCATATTTTGTCGATACACCTCATAGATATTGGTAATGTTACCAGGAGTTACGTCGGTTGTTGTTGGTCCCACACACCCATCTAGTAATTTAGCCATCCAGGATTGTTTTTGCTTGGCGGTGGTACCGTCTTTCGCAGAGTAGGCTTGATTAAAGGCTATCAGAAAATCTTTTTTATTCATTTTAATCTGGGAGTTGATGATAATTTTTTCATATTAACAATATAGTTCAACTTTACCTGTAACAACAGTAATAATATCAAAAATAATTAGATATTAGCCTCGATGAGCCAGGCGTTCATGCGTCGTAAGCAATGCTAATACATTTGCGGCATGCTTGTTGAATTCATCTTGTTCATGTTTGGCAATTGGAGTAGCTCGTGGCAACTGTACAGTCACCGGGTTGTGATGCACCCCATTAATTCTAAATTCGTAATGTAGATGTGGGCCTGAAGCAAGTCCAGTTTGGCCTACATAGCCAATTACCTCGCCTTGTTTAACCGTACTACCGTGCTTAAATTTGTTATTGAACCTCGACATGTGCGCATAAAAAGTTGAGTACTTTTGACCGTGGCTTATTTCTATTGCTTTACCATAACCGCCTTTGGTTCCAATAAAGCTTATTTTGCCATCACCGGCTGCTTTAATAGGTGTGCCTTGTGGGGCTGCATAGTCTACGCCTTTATGTGCACGTATTTTATGCAACACTGGGTGACGACGATTAGTAGAGAAGTGCGAACTAATACGTGTGTATTTTACTGGAGTACGAATGAATGCTTTTTGTAGGCTATGGCCCTCAGGTGAGTAATATCCTTCGTTACCTTTAGCATCTATATAGCGTACCGCATGATAAGTCTTGCCATTATTGACAAACTCAACGGCTAATATTTTGCCTGGGTTTAGTTTAGTATCGTTGATATATTCTTCTTCATAGAGAATTTTAAAACTATCGTTAGTACGTATATCAGCAGCAAAGTCTATATCCCAACCAAGAATCTCAGCCATCTGCATAATCATGCTGTCATCCAGCCCAGCAGTATGTGCTGCAGAGTATAAAGACTCTGCTATCTTAGCAGAGCTGTATTTTATTTTTGTTATAGGGGTTTGCTCTTCAAAGTAGTGCTTGAATCCCTCTTGTGTATGTATTATGTATAGCGTTTTTAGATCAGTTAACTTAAGTTTAACTTCTCTAAGTGCATCATTCTCATCAAACTTAAAGTCTAAGATTTGGCCAGGTCGTAATTTGGTGATGATCTTCTTTAGACTGTGATCGTTAATCATTTCTTGTAGTAGAGAATTTGATAATCCTAGAGTGTTAAAAACCTTGCTTAGGGTGTCGCCAGTTTTAATTGTTACTGAGCGCCAGTTTTCTATAGGAGTTTGCATATTTGCGGCTGCTTGAATTATTGGTTCTGCTGTTTGCACTCCAGAAGATGATAATTCTAAGATGCTAGTAGATGCATTTTGTTGTTCGTTTTTGAACAATTGTGGCGTTTTAAACGATTTTCCCTGATTTTCGTTGATGTTATAAGTTAAAAAGGCATAGCATATGCAGCCAACGCCAAGTATAGTAATGTATAAGGTTGCCAGCCGCCTGAAGCGCGGGCTATGTGTTGTGTGTATGGGAGGTTGATAATCAAATCTCATCTCTAAGAAATTAGCTTGCCTTGCGCGATTGGTCAAGGTGTTTTAGAATTGGTCGTTTAATAGTTGGGAAAATGAGTAAATGATGGATATTGAAGAGGCATTAGCATTAATCCAGAAAGGTGCGGATGAAGTTTTAGTTCTTGATGAATTGCGAGAGCGCTTGAAACTACAGCGTCCGTTACTGATTAAACTGGGTTGTGATCCAACTGCTGCTGATATCCATTTGGGTCATACTGTTGTTCTCAATAAGCTTCGTCAATTTCAGAAGCTAGGCCATAAGGTGCAATTTTTGATTGGTGACTTTACTGCGATGATTGGCGATCCAACCGGGCGTAACGTCACACGTAAACCATTGGAGCGCGAAGAAATTGCGGCTAATGCTCGTACTTATGAAGAGCAGGTTCTCAAAATATTAGATCCCGATAAGACTGAGGTGGTGTTTAACTCTTCTTGGTTAGATGAATTAGGTACGACCGGGGTTATAAAGTTAGCAGCTAAATACACTGTAGCAAGAATGCTTGAGCGAGATGATTTTAAAAAGCGTTATAGCAGTAATGAATCAATCGCTGTACATGAGTTTTTGTATCCACTGATGCAGGGGTATGACTCAGTAGCAATGCAAGCAGATGTTGAGCTTGGGGGCACAGATCAAAAGTTTAATTTGTTAGTGGGGCGTGAGTTACAGAAACATTATGGCCAGACGCCACAGATAGTAATTACTATGCCGTTGCTTGAAGGTTTGGACGGCGTACAAAAGATGTCTAAGTCACTTAACAACTATATTGGGATAACAGAGCCTGCTAAAGAGATTTTTGGTAAAGTAATGTCAATTTCTGACGATTTAATGTGGCGCTATTTTAATTTGGTGAGCGATAAGACACCTAAAGAGATAGAGGCTCTCAAAACTAAAGTTGCTGCAGGGCTTAATCCTCGCGATGTTAAGTTTTTGTTGGCAGAGGAAATTATTACTAGATTCCACAGTCGGCAAGCAGCACAAGAAGCCAAGGAGTCTTTTATTGCCCAATTCCAGAAAGGTGTGATGCCACAGGATATTCCTGAGATAGCTATACAAATAGATATGGAAATACCTCTACCAAATCTTCTAAAGCAGGCTGGATTAGTACCAAGCGTTACTGAAGGCGGGCGCATGATTGAAGCTGGAGCTGTACGTATTGATGGTGAAAAAATTGCTGATAAGGCAACTAAAATTGCTGCAGGAACGCAGCATGTATATCAAGTAGGAAAACGCAAGTTTGCAAAAATACAGTTGGATGCAGAGACTTAAATATTATTTAATTATTTTTTTTAGCATGACTATTCCTTCTTTGCCTATGGCAAGTCAGCCTCCTTTGGTAATTGATAGAATTGCCTCTGAGGAGGTTATTGGCAAAAACTTTAGGCATGGATTGTCAGATGAGTTGTCGGCTTCTGCAAGTGGGCAGTTTTCGGCTGATGAGTTAAAACGCCTTCTCGAATACATTCCACGTGAAAATAAAGATATATGGATTGTTGATCTGCGGCAGGAGTCGCATGGTTTTTTAAATGGCATAGCTATTAGCTGGTATGGAGATTTTAATAGTGCCAATGTAGGTAAGACTCCGGCGGAGATATTTCAACTAGAACAGAGAATGTTAAAGCATCTACGCCTTCAGGATGAGGTAAAGGTCTTTCATTTACAAAAATACGCCGACGGGGAAGTAGCAACATCTGAGTATGAAGTTATACGACCTCAGCGGGTATGTAGTGAGAAAGAGTTAGTTGAAGGATTAGGAGCTAATTATCAGCGATTCTTTGTATTAGATCATAATCGTCCAGATGATCACATGGTTGATTCTTTTGTTGAGTTTGTTCGTACTTCTGTTACAGATAATTCATGGCTGCATTTTCACTGTCGCGGTGGTAGGGGACGTAGTAGTACATTTATAGCTATGTACGATATGTTACTAAATGCAAAGAGTGATAGTTTTGCTACTATAATGGAGCGGCAAGTGAAAATGGGCAACAAAGACTTAGCTGCGGTGTCCAATAAATCAAGTAAGGCATGGAAGCTACCTCAATCGAAGGAACGCTATGAATTTTTACAAAACTTTTATCAGTATGCCAAGACGGCGTTTCCAGATAACAACTGGAGTGTTTGGGTCGCGCAGCCATAAAGCCTTTTCCGTAATTGAGTTAATGATTGTCATAGCCATCGTAGGACTGGTTGCTGCATTTGGTATGACTGCATATCGTGAGCACGTTGTAAGGTCCACTATTGCGTCTCTAGTGCCAATTACTGGCTCAGTTAAAGCAAGTGTAGAGTTTGCTCACAATGAGGGGACAGTTTTTGGCACTAGCGGTAATGAGGTTATTATCGCTACATTAGATACAGACAAACCTTTTGGGCTTGATTCCATGACTAGAACATCATACGGATGTATAGAGCTAGATTTAGATATGGATGATTTAAAATTAGATAACCTCAATACCTTGGTGCTGGTTTGGTGCCCAAGCATGAACAGTGGTTCAATAGGATGGCAGTGCGGGTATGGGGTTGCTTCTACCGCATCATACATAACCTACTTGCCTAATGACTGTCAGGTAACCCAGGCATCAATACAAGATGCTAGTCTCTAAAATGTTTATTGCCGTAATCTGGCATCACGCTATAGTGAATAGCGCTTAATTCATCCCTGCAAAAAAAGTTTTTTTAAGCGTAATATCCCTAAATATAAGGCTTTTAGTTGCCAGGCTAAAGTTTTTTCATAAAAGACTGTTGACATGCGCGGAGTAAGTGTTAATATGTCCGAACCTCTGGTACGGAGGTGTGTCAAAAAAGACACGAAGTTATTTAGAAATTAATGAACAGCCAAACAATTTGTGCGAGCACTTTCATTCCTGATAGTGTTAAGAGGCCAGAAACGAACTTTACAAATTTAAATTGAAGAGTTTGATCCTGGCTCAGATTGAACGCTGGCGGCATGCCTAACACATGCAAGTCGAACGGCAGCGCGGAGAGCTTGCTCTCTGGCGGCGAGTGGCGGACGGGTGAGGAATATGTAGGAATCTACCTAGAGGTGAGGGATAACTCGGGGAAACTCGAGCTAATACCACATAAGCCCTACGGGGGAAAGCAGGGGATCTTCGGACCTTGTACCTTATGATGAGCCTAC
>JAUIIV010000001.1:505000-527670 GCA_030431675.1 Gammaproteobacteria bacterium
ATAGCTGGTTCTCCTCGAAAGCTATTGAGGTAGCGCCTTGCGTATTTACCCTCGGGGGTAGAGCACTGTTTCGGCTAGGGGGGAGTGATATCCTTACCAAACCGATGCAAACTCCGAATACCGAGGAGTATAGCGCAGGAGACACACGGCGGGTGCTAACGTCCGTCGTGGAAAGGGAAACAACCCAGACCATCAGCTAAGGTCCCAAATAGGTGATTAAGTGGAAAACGAAGTGGAAAGGCATAGACAGCCAGGAGGTTGGCTTAGAAGCAGCCATCCTTTAAAGAAAGCGTAATAGCTCACTGGTCGAGTCGGTCTGCGCGGAAGATGTAACGGGGCTAAAATCATCAACCGAAGCTATGGGTTCCTAATTTATTAGGAGCGGTAGAGGAGCGTTCTGTAAGTCTGTGAAGGTGACTTGAGAAGGTTGCTGGAGATATCAGAAGTGCGAATGCTGACATGAGTAACGATAATGCGGGTGAAAACCCCGCACGCTGGAAGTCTAAGGTTTCCTGCTCTACGCTAATCGGAGCAGGGTTAGTCGGTACCTAAGGCGAGGCCGAAAGGCGTAGTCGATGGATAACAGGTTAATATTCCTGTACTGACTTGCAATTCGATGGGGTGACGGAGAAGGCTAGGCTAGCTGCCAGTTGGTTTTGGTAGTTTAAGCAAGTAGGGAGTAGATTTAGGCAAATCCGGATCTACAATCCTGAGATGTGATGACGATTTTCCCCTTGTGGGAAGAGAAGTAGTCGATGCCATGCTTCCAGGAAAAGCCTCTAAGGTTCGTTGCAAGTTAACCGTACCGTAAACCAACACAGGTGGACAGGTAGAGAATACTAAGGCGTTGAGAGAACTCGGGTGAAGGAACTAGGCAAAATGGCACCGTAACTTCGGGAGAAGGTGCGCCGCTGCTGGTGAAGAGGTTTCCCTCGGAGCTGGTGGTGGTCGAAGATACCAGGTGGCTGCGACTGTTTATTAAAAACACAGCACTCTGCTAACTCGAAAGAGGATGTATAGGGTGTGACGCCTGCCCGGTGCCGGAAGGTTAATTGAAGGGGTTAGCGTAAGCGAAGCTCTGGATCGAAGCCCCGGTAAACGGCGGCCGTAACTATAACGGTCCTAAGGTAGCGAAATTCCTTGTCGGGTAAGTTCCGACCTGCACGAATGGCGTAACGATAGCCACACTGTCTCCACCCGAGACTCAGTGAAGTTGAAATCGCGGTGAAGATGCCGTGTACCTGCAGCTAGACGGAAAGACCCCGTGAACCTTTACTATAGCTTTGCATTGAGCTTTGATTGAACTTGTGTAGGATAGGTGGGAGACTTTGAAGTGCCGACGCTAGTTGGCATGGAGTCAACCTTGAAATACCACCCTGGTTCAATTGAAGTTCTAACGTTAGCCCGTTACCCGGGTTGCGGACAATGTATGGTGGGTAGTTTGACTGGGGCGGTCTCCTCCCAAAGAGTAACGGAGGAGCGCGATGGTACCCTCGGCATGGTCGGAAATCATGCTATGAGTGCAAAAGCAGAAGGGTGCTTGACTGCAAGACCGACAGGTCGAGCAGGAACGAAAGTTGGTTTTAGTGATCCGGTGGTTCTGTATGGAAGGGCCATCGCTCAACGGATAAAAGGTACTCCGGGGATAACAGGCTGATACTTCCCAAGAGTTCACATCGACGGAAGTGTTTGGCACCTCGATGTCGGCTCATCACATCCTGGGGCTGAAGCAGGTCCCAAGGGTATGGCTGTTCGCCATTTAAAGTGGTACGCGAGCTGGGTTTAGAACGTCGTGAGACAGTTCGGTCCCTATCTGCTGCAGGCGTTGGAAAATTGAGAGGAGCTGCTCCTAGTACGAGAGGACCGGGGTGGACGTATCTCTGGTGTTCCGGTTGTGATGCCAATTGCATTGCCGGGTAGCTATATACGGACAGGATAACCGCTGAAAGCATCTAAGCGGGAAGCCTCCCTCAAGATAAGTTTTCCCGGGCCCTTGCGGCCCCTAAAGATCCGTTAAAGACTATGACGTTGATAGGCATGGTGTGTAAGCGTTGTGAGGCGTTGAGCTAACATGTACTAATTGATCGTGCGGCTTGGCTATATAACTTTAAGAGGTTACTAGAGCTAAGTTCGATTGAAAAAAGAAAGCAGGACTTTGTACCATCTAATATATTTTACCAGTTTTGTCTGGTGGCAATAGCGTATGTGACCCACTCGATCCCATCTCGAACTCGATAGTGAAACCATACAGCGCCGATGATAGTGTGGGGCCTCCCCATGTGAAAGTAGGACACTGCCAGGCATTTATTCATAAACCCCCTGTCTTTTGGTTAAGGCAGGGGGTTTTTTCTTTGTGTGTAAAAAGTTATTACTTAATTACAATTTTGCTTTAGGGAATGGCTTTGTAATCACCTCTGGTGTGCCATCAGGACTTAGAGAACACTCTGTTGGTATGCTCTAGAAACTTTTTCTACAAAATCGTTACATGTCACGGTAAATTCTATTTCCTTTCCCCAAGTAAAGATTTTTAGGTCAAGCAAATCGCTGTCCTGCTTGTTGTATTTTATACCTGTTAATACAACGGCATGAAGCCTTTGTTCTGGAAGCATTCTTTGTAGACTTAATGCTTCATTGCTTAGGTAATGCTCAGGTAATAAGCATACGTCGATACCCAATAAAACTGGCCCCGCGTTGGCTTTTGCATTAAGATCAAAAAGTCCTACCAAACGATCAATTTCTTTACTGCCTAAGTAAGATTCTTCGAAATATATGTGCCCATAAGAAATAATAGAAGTTATGTGCTTATTATACGTCTTGGGGCTTTATACCAGCAATACCCGTATACAGATGATGCTAAAATCGATATTAGCGGATACTCTAGTTAGTCTTGCGAAACCATTAATTTCTTCAGATGGGTGATTTAAGAAAGTTGTAAGTTCACTCTTTAGACTATCAGATATACTTAATTGTTTAATATCTTCTGCAATTTGATATCGAGCCTGATTTCTATTTTGATTCTGATTTTGGGGCAATGGCATAGTTACTACTCCTATAATTATTTTTTTTAAAAGCAAATAAAAAGTTTGTTGCGTGCAACCCGTAAAATCTTACGGTTTTTTATGTTTTGAATATTGTGGCAAGGGGTTTTTTCTTGTAGCTAATAATAGTATAAAGATTATATAGCTATTCAAGTTTTACGGTGTATATGCATGGATACAGAAGCATTAAACGCAACAAAAATTATCGAACATCTGCATGATTGTAGTCACTACAATGTTGTAGTGTTGGATTCTATTGATTCTACAAACGATTATTTGATGGCGCGAGTTGCAAGCGAGGAATGTGATGTAGTTTTGGCTGAAAAGCAGACTGCCGGCAGAGGACGACTCGGTGACAGGGTGTGGAATTCACCGTCGGGTAACTTGTACTTTTCTATGCACAAGGTTGTGCATAGTGATATTCAGAAGCTATATGGTTTGAGTCTTGTTATTGGCATTGCGGTGGCTAGAATGCTTAAAAATGAAGGTCTGGAAGACGTTCAGCTTAAATGGCCTAATGATATATATTGGCATGGTAAGAAATTAGGTGGGATCCTTGTTGAGACTAAGCAGAGTGCTAATAAAGTAGATGTGGTTATTGGTATCGGCTTAAATATTATTGATCCAACTGATGAAAAGTTTGTTTGCTTAAACCAAGCTCTTGGCAAAGAAGTATCTAGGAATAAACTGACAGCTGAATTGATTAAGTCTTGTGATGCAATTTTTAATCAGTTTATTCAGTATGGTTTTGATACATTTAAAGATGAATGGAATAGTTATTGCCTGCCTGATGGTGAGGCGGTTAGTTCATTAAAAGAGCATGAAGTTATAGACGTGATTGGCACAGTGTAGTTAACTCCTATAGTATGGTGTCTTCAGTTTGTAATGAATTATATTAATTATGTTCTAAGCACTCTCATAAGCATGTTTTTTTGCAAAGCCTACTCGAAGTTTAGCAAGACATTCAAGCGGATTACTATAACCTGAAGATTTAGCTAACTTTAGATACCTTTCTAGCAACTCAGGTATAGACTTAAGCTTAACTTGTGTCTCGCTGATAGATAATCCTAAATACCTATACCCAGCAAATAATACTCCTCCTGAGTTTACTAATTCCGCAGGGATATATTGTATGCCACGTTGTGTTAAAAGTTTTGCTATATCTGGGCTTTCTAATTGATTATTTGCTGCCCCAAGAATAGTGCTTGCCTGTATTCTTGGCACGGTATTAGTGTTTAACACATTACCTATTGCGCAGGGACAGAATATGTCTGTAGGAATGTCGTATATTTGTTCAGGCTCAACAATTGTTCCATTTGCTTCTGCTATAAATGAGTTAATGTTTTTTATATTTACGTCGCAAGCTGTGATGTTTGCCCCGGCTTTAAATAGTTGTAGTGCAACTTTTAAGCCAACTTTGCCTAGACCTTGTACTGCTACATTAAGGTTTTTCAGGGTGTTAGTTTGATACTTATTTTTTCCGATCACCTTTATGCTATCTACTATGCCTTGAGCAGTAGCATCTACGCAGTCTTCTGCAACATACTCGGTACAGCTTCCTACTATTTGCATATCAGATTGTGTTGTTCCTAAATCAAGTCCTGTAACATATTTTCCATTTAATGAGTCAATAAATAACCCAAGTGTTTTAAATGCTTCCTCTCGCATATTAGGCGCAAAACTAATGACAGTTTTGCCTCCATTAAGAGGTAAGTCATATAAAGAGTTTTTATCAAACATTGCTTGGGCAAGTTTGATAGCAGCTTCCTGCATTTTCGGCATGCTGCATTCAAGAGGAAGAACTCGACATCCTCCCATGCTAGAAGGAAAAGCATCTCCACATATTGCTATTACTATAGATATTTCATTATTTGAGTCGTGTAGAGTATGAGTAGTAATGGTTTGATTTTGCATTCCTATTTTCCATGGAGTATTAAAATTTTATGCTACATATTGTATTACATATTATTTGTAAAATACTAGAGATTATTATGATGCTAATACAATTATTAAATGCAAAGGGGTGTTGTTAATATCAAAAGACAGACATTGATTTTTAAAATATTTACTGTTTATAATGAAAGAATGTTTAGTTCCTTAGGTTGTTTAAAAAGGATATTTTATGATAAGCAAAATTTTTTTAGGAGGTCCTTTTAAAGGACTTATAGACCCACAAACCGGTATTATGAAAGAAAGGTATATTAATACCTTTAGCGGATTGCTAAACTTCTTTAGTTCACGAGGTTATGACGTACATAATGCTCATGTGCGAGAAAATTGGGGAGCAAATTTCTGGAGTCCAGATGAATGTACTAAGCTAGATTATGAAGAAATTTGTAAGGCTGACGCATTTGTTGCATTTCCGGGATCGCCATCTTCTCCTGGTACACATATTGAATTAGGATGGGCGTCAGCACATGCTAAAAAAATAGTACTAATGCTAGAAGAGGGTGAGTACTACTGTCATCTTACCAAAGGCCTGCATACCGTCGCTGATGTAGAATATATTTACTACAAAAATGATGAGGAGATTCTGTCATCATTAAGTGATATGTTTCCAAATATCAAGAGTAACGCGGCTTAGTTTAAGTTATTGACTAGAGTATAGTGCGGTTTAAAAACCTAACACTATCAAATTGTTGCCTAATAAAATCAAATTGTGATATGTGGGCTTCATCTAGTCTAAACGAGCGTAGGTTATTGTGTGGGAGCCCCAGTAAATGGCAACATAGCCATGCATGGGGACCCCCATGCGAAATAATCAATATACGCTCATGCTCGCTAGATAGTAGTGAGTTTATGCCTTGAACTACTCTTTTTGCTGCAGCCTGTACAGTTTCACCGCCAGGAATTTCTACATTTTCATTGCGATTTTGTAATGCATTTAAAATCTCTTCAGAATACTCATTCCTTATATCATCTTTTGTTTTGCCATATAGCTGAGGAAAAGTACGCTCGGTAAGATCATCTCGTAGAATCAGTTGTGGGTTAATATATGCGCAAGCGTGCTCTGCAGTCATCTTTGTGCGTAAAAAAGGTGAGCAGTATATCACTTCAGGTGTAAACTTCTTTATTGAGGGCGCTACATTTTTTGCTTGCGATATACCGAGTGTAGATAAAGACTTTTCATAATCGGACAAATAAACTGATGGATCATTTGGTGCGTTGCCATGACGTAGAAATAATATGGACTGTTTCTTATTTTGCATTTTTATATCTTTCCTCTATATGCATATAAATATCTGCAGCAACTTCTTCTATTTCACGGTCTTTGACTGTGATCTTTGTGCCTACGTCCCAATTGTATGTTGATACTATTTGCTTTAATCTCTCTGGATCTGCTTTTTCAAATAACTCTTGGTTAAGATTTCTGTCCATTAAAATATTTACATCTGGGACTAATGTAAATACCATTGGTTCAAATCCTGCATTTTCAATAATTTGACACATTTCGCCAACTATTTGAGGGTCCGTAAAAGCACTATCAATTACCGATGAAATACCTTCCTGTGCATAGCCTACAGCAAGTCTTGCTGAATTAAGTTTTATAGCTCTTAAAAATTTTGGAGAAAAATTTCTAGGAGTAACCATATATCGCATGGAATCGATATTAATTCTTGCCACGGGCTGTAACTTTTCCCGCAGCAATAGAGATACTGAAGTTTTACCAGAAGCAGGTGGCCCTCGTAGTATTACTATAGTTGTTTGTGGTTGTGTTGTTGACATATTATCAGCTAAGACATTTGTTGAAGTTGCTATCATTAGTATTATCCATAAATAAAAATTATTAAAAATATATTTAAGAATTTTGCTCGCATGCATACTTGAAAGTATTGTTATAATTGAGCAATTGGTTGATACAATCTTGTTCCGTATTCGCATTTATTATTAATCTTCCTATTGTATTTTTAAAACTCCAGCTATCAAATTTTTTACCCACCAAGTTAGGTTGTTGGTATCTATATGATATCTGAGGGTCATCTATATCTTCTAAATTGTCAACAGAGACTATCTTGCCAGGGAGTGCTGCAAAATTAATTAAACCGGCATACTTATGTATTTTTGACAATTCTTTGCATGATAGCTCGCCTTTTGCTAACAAATGTGCATATTCGTAGAAAAAATTTCTGCCAGTGATCAGTTCATATAGCTTTGGTGTTTGTAAAGCTGGATGTCGCGCAGCTGCTTCACATAACATTATTTTGCCATCTGGATCGCAAAAGAACTCCATAAATGTGAGTCCTCTTGTTATCTCAAATCCTCGGGCTATCTTATCATGAGCTACTCTTAATGATTCTGCCAAATCCGAATTCTGATCTATAGTGTGAATTATCATATTAGTTGCAGAATCGCTGCCTAAATCTAGAATAGGGGTGTCGTGTTTTACAACAACAGTAAGTAAAGTTTTATTATCTGAAATTAGCCCTCCGACATGATACATCTCCTGAGGGGCAAGCTCTTCCAGCATATAGTCACGAGGATTTTCTAAAGTGTCTAAGTGCTTTTCTGCCTCAATCATGTTTGAAAACTTAACTATTCCCTGACATCCCCAAGCCTTTCTTGGCTTTACTAGAAATTCTTTTCCACTATCAAGATTACTATAAAATTGATGTCGTTGTTCGTAATTCGAATATGCAGGAACTGCAATGCCAAGTTCCTCTGCTTTAGATTTCATTAAATACTTGTCACGAAATAACGCTGCAGCCTCTACTCCAAGGCCTTTAGTATTAAAATAATTATTAAGCTTTGCAGTTAGCTCTACTTGTGCTTCTCCAAATGAAATAAATTCTATAAATGTATTTTCTTGATTACATGGGGTCACTTTTTCTATTATTTCTTTCTCGCTCGAGAAGTCTTCAATAAGCAGGTATTGCCATGGATACTCACGTATGCTATCTAGCCATTTACTCTTGACTAACAATAGTAGTGGTAGGCCTAGTTCTACACAGGCATTTAAAAACTGGAAACTCTCTGTTGTATCAGGAATACAGGCAATTATACCTCTGCCTTCTCGCACTGCTTTACAATTTTTGATAATACACCTCGTAATTTTTCAAAATCTTCTTTTACAATTGGTATGGGCAAACTTTTACGCAATGTACATATTATACTTGCACTATGACATATTGGGTATTCTAAATCAGTATGTAAATTCCATGGAAAATTATCAGAATAAAGAGATCTCTGATGCTGGAGTATCGGGTGCTCTGACAGACAGAGGGATTGCCAGGGTTGTAGTGATACACCAAATTCTTCTAACTGCTTCTGTAATTTTTTACAAATTATCCATACATGTGTAGGTATATCCGTATGCTTTCTTAAATAGTATGTGTCTGCTGGTAATATTGATATAATAAAGGAATAGTGCTCTTTTAGTCTATCTTGGATGGTGGATATTTTATTCAATTGAGCAGATAAGAGTGCCCCAGCAATTTCATTAGATTTATTATTTACTCCAAATCCTGGAGAGCTATGCCAATTAGGATATCCTGTGTTATCACGTAAGGCACCATGGTCTGTATATGCTAATGCTTTTATAAAAAGTTCCTCATTAGATGTAACTAATGCGCCACCTTCACCTGAACTTAAAAGTTTATTTTGTTGAAAACTGTAGCATCCAAAATCGCCAAATGTTCCTAAATACTTGTTATTATGAGATACACCAAATGCACGAGCTACATCTTCAATTAAATAAAGTCCATTGGATCTGCATATTCTTGTAATTTCTGTTATGTTAGAGCTGCCTCCATCAAGATGAACGGCTATAACAACTTTTGCTTTAGCATATTTTTGTAGAGCTGATTGTAGCGCGTCAGGATCTAAGTGTCCTGTATCGTCAACGTCAACAGTAATAGGAATTAATCCCAATGCTAAGCATGCATTTGCGGTAGCAATAAAGGATATCGCAGGTATTAATACAATGTCACCTATAGCTGGTTGTGTTGCGATGATTGCAGCCTTTAAAGCATCAGTGCCATTAGTTAATAATGTGCAATAAGGCATCTGTAGCAAATTAGACAACTTTTTTTCTACCGTGCTACAAAATCCTGGCGCATTAGGGTTATAACGAAAAACAGCTTTTTGAGCAGTGACAGTCTGTAGATTAGAGCCCTCTTCTGTTGATATTAATGAGTTGCCAAAACCGTTATGCTGCAATGGGGTGCCTGCAAAGTTTGAGTATTTCTGTTGCTATTTCTTCTACTCCAGATGAAGTAAATGCAAGCTCATCAGGTAATTTTATTCTGTTATTATCGTCTTCCAGGAACTTCTCTAGTGCACTGATAAGTTTTAACATGCATGTGTCATTCTGTGATAGCTTCGCTGATAATGCTTTTACGAGTGCTATACCTTCTTCTTCTGGTAGCCTCTCCGGTATATCTTCAATATTAAGAAGTTCTTGGTAGTTTATTGATTTGATTCCCTTTATTCCATTTTGCATATATTTGAGATTTAAAAACTGGCTATAGTTTTGAGGAGGCAAGAAGAATACATCTTTGTGAGCAATGTAACTTTCATGCATTGATGTTAAACCAGGGGCAGAAATAAATTTTTTACATTTTGTAAATAATTCTTCAAAATCCCGTTTTCCAAAGCAATCTATTTCTAAATTTATGCGCGAGTACTTTTCTCTTAATGATACTATTGTCTTTCCGCCACCGGCAATCACGATCCTATGCCTTTGCATATTTGTACTCTGGCTAATACATTTTACTAATGCATCATAAAACGTAGCCGTCTTGTGGTATACCGTATCCATACCTCCTAGGTTAATTAGAACATAGTCGTCTTCTTTTGTTTTTTTCAATCTATGCGAAATTAATGGGCTTACGACATGAGGGTTGCTAATATTATCGCGAAAATAATCAAGCTGTTTATCTATATTGAAGAATCTTTGAATAAAATATTTTTGTAAGCCTTTAAAGTTTGAGCGAAGTTCACTCCACATCCAAAACAAAGTATCAATATAAAATATTGGCACTTTAGTATTTTTTAAGAATGTAATTGGATGTGGGTTTGTTGTTGATATGTATATGCTTGCGCCAAAAATTCTATCTTTGTGCCTCTCAAGCTCGCTCAGCTCAGTTGTATTACATTCTATAATTATATCAAATACTGAACTAGCAGTTGCTAGTTGTTTTGATGTGCCAGTACCTAATAATACTAGAGTGTGGCTGTTACCAATATCGGTACAAGATTTTAAATAGCTTACGAGATTAATAGTGGTTGAAATAGGACCAAAGCAGAATGGCTCAGCATCAAAAATAATATAAGGCTTATCTAATATTTCTTTCACTTACCTCAGCCCCTTAATCTAAGAGTAGCGATATTGCCCATATCGCAACTATAAAGATTTCTTGTGCCACTATCATCTAATGTAAAACCAAATGTTTCCCAGAATGCATTTGCGGTAGGTATATCTTTATCAACTTCAAAAGAAATACCCTCAGCACCATGCTCATTTCCCCAATCTAATACATGCCTTACTATATGTGCACCGTAACCATGCCTTCTACATTTAGGCGCCACATAAAATTCTGATATATCAAGAACATTGTGGTCACGTATGTAAACATTGCTAAAACCTACAAACTCATTATCTTCGTTAGTGTAAATAAAATATCCTCTGCGGCCAGAGGTGTATCTTTCCTTAAGTTTCTGGTCTAGAGTTTGGCAAAATACATCTTCTGATATATTTATTACCTTTGATGGCCAGTTTTCGAGCATATAAGGATAATTATGTCTTAAATATTGAGCCCATAGTTTACTATCTGGTTTTACATCATGAACAATTAATCCCATTTGCACACTCCTTTGTCTCATTCCTGTCGACCACCTTAGCACTAGATATCCCCGCTAGCGCGTTCAAGTATATTATTAGCTGGATCACAACCTTTTATACATTGACAAGTAATCTTTGGATACATCTTAGCACGAAAAGCTGCGCTTTTGCTGCCAAGCCATATATCTCTAATAGATGATTCTAACAAATTTCCTAGTATATATTGTTCGCTGTTCGGGCGATACATGGTAGTATCGCACGGATATACGTTTCCATCAGGACCATTTACAAACATAACTGCAGATGGAATTATACATGCTGTTTTAAAATCAGAATTATAAATACCCTTAGCCGCAAACTCCCATGATTTCTGTGTGCCAAAAATTTTGTAAAATCCATTTAGAAAATCTGATTCATTTACTTTTCCGCTGTCAAAAAGATTGTTCAAGGTGGTATCAAAATAGTGTAATTGGTCTTCAGTGAGAAATAAGTCTGGTGCATCTTTTATCGGTATAAGATTAACAGCATCAACACCTAGTTGTTTCATTTTTAGAATAAGTTGATCAATTGTTTCAACATTCTTATTTGTAACAACATGGTTTACTACAAGCTCTAGATTAGGTCGGTCAGCCTTAATTCTTTCCATGGTTGGATATAAAACTTCTTCTAATCGTTTTATACCACGACTTAGAGCATTTAAATGGGGGTCTACATGGTCTATAGATATATACATACGCTTGATATTATCGTGCTCAAACAAGCGGTCATAAAACTTATCTACAAGTGAGCCATTTGTAATTATTGAAAACGATGTACGTTTGCCCCCATGCTTTAGCATAGGCCAAAAGACTTTTGATAAGAAAGCCTCTCCTCCATGAATATTGATTTCTGCTACATTTAAGGAAATTAAGTCGTCAATTACAGCAAGCCAATCAATACCCTTATGCGGAGGAATATTTTTTTGCCAAATATCACAAAAGGAACATCTAGCATTACATAGATCATTAATTTTTAGACACACATATTGAAGCTTTGGAACTTCAAATAACTTCGGTGGGGATACATCTTGTTTTATTTTGTAAAGGATTTTACTACTCATCACTATCCTCTGTGCTGCTTTATAAATCTAATAATGAAAAATACCAAAAAAGAATATTCTTGTCTATATTTTATGTTATTGGCTGTTGCTCTTTCTATAATTGACTCTTAAAAAAGTAAATGTTAGCCTTGCTTTAGGACGCAATACCTTGAAGTGATGGGATGCACATGCTCAATAATCATAAAATTATACTTCCTGAGAACTTTTATAGCGCAAGCCCCTTTCAGATGCCATCTGCAATGCAGGCGCGTTTGGATAGCGTTGGCAAAGATAATTTTGTTTTCTGCAAATTTAAGATTGATAATTTAAATTTTATTTCTGCATTTGAGCGTACTAGAGATAATATTTGGAAATGTTTTATTTTAGGTGAAGCTTTTTTATTTTCTCCTAAAATTCCCAATGCAGGGCAGTTGTTACAATACTTGCATAAAGTAACTAATCAATTAAATGCCGCTGGTCTTTATTTCCCACATGTGAACATAAACTCTCCACATTATCAATTACTTAGATCTGCCTCAAATATCTTACAACAAGAAAGGTTGCCATCTCCAACCATAGATTGGTATACAGATGGTGTAGATTTTATTAATGTTCTTAGGCAGCGTTCGAAACAGCGTGCAGTTAGAAGTTGGAATAAATTTGAGCGTTCCCTGGAGGTAGGTGTTTTAACTGGTACAGATGCTGTAGATGCATTGGCAAATATTGAGCGTCGTACCTGGAAATTTAGTAGTAAACAATCTATGCATCATAGAGATCATCAGCTTGATTTCTACAGTAATTGGTTGTTGAGCGGAAACCTTACTATGCAAGTTGCTTTGGATGCTAGTTATCCAGTAGCTTATAGGTTAGATTGTAGAGTAGGCGATGTTGTATATGCACTTAAATATTCATACGATGATAATTATAAAAAGTTTTCTCCAGGATACTATTTGCTGACGAAGGGCATATATGGTTTATGGCAAAGTAGGGGTGTTAAGACTATAGACTTATGGGGCAGTCCTGATCTTTTAAAAAATCACATATCTACTCATCAGTATGGTCGTACAGACTTTTTTTGGCCGTCGTGTTCACTTGGGAGGCAGTTTTTGCTTGAACGCGCCCAGCATGACCACAAATTATCAGATGCTGTTCAAAGTGATAACGGGTTGAAAAGCGTATTTAATCAAGCAACGGGAACTGATAATGGCTGATGTGCAATTGCTTACTGCTGGTGATATAAATTGGAATGACGTGCAGGAATCATTGGGCGGAGGATTGTACTGCACAAGATATCTAGATCATTATGCCAATGTTGATTTATTGGGGATTATAGATAACTCTTTAGTTGCCTTGTGGCCTATTCCTTACATTGAAACTGAGCTCGGCAAGATAGCTTGTAGAGATATAAGATTATTGCCTTATCATTCTCCATTAATTTTTCGTGTGCACTCTTTAGAAAAAAAGAAAATTTTGTATAAGCTGATTAAATTTGTACAGAAAAGATATATTGCGATCGATTTGCCATTAGGCACTGAATTTGGGAATGTAACTGGATTTACGGCAGCTGGATTTAGTGTAGAGTATAGAAACACACACCATTTCACGCCAGAACATTCATTCATAGAAAATTTGCATTCTAGAGCCAGGAATCATTTGCGATATGCTGAGAGTCGTTTGCGCTGCTCTATATCTGACAGTTGTGAGGTCTTTAATTTTGAAAGAGGGGTCATTACTAGTTGCGCACAGCAGAGGGCAAGGCGAAGAGGTTTAGTTAAATCATTTTTTGAAATGCATAAAGGCGTCACCTTAAATGCGTACGCCGATGACTCTTTAGTAGGACAGGCAATAGTTTTACATGACAGTAATAATGCATATCTATTCCATTCTTGGTTTTCGCGTGAATCATCAGTGCGTGGAATTCCTATATATTTGATTAAGCATGCCATCGATTGGGCATTTTCGGACAAAAACTTAAAATGCTTTGATTTAGAGGGCTCTGTTTTGCCTCAGGTAGATTACTTTTTTTCTAGTTTGGGGGGAATGCATAAGTCATATCCACATATATATTGGGCGAGAGAAAAACAACAATTGCTTTCTATTTTAGCAGAAAATATTTTTAATTATGATAAATTAGATAGAGAACTATACATATCAGATGCGGAGATAGAGCATGCATTATGATGATTCAGTGCATGAAATATTTAATGAAGATCTTCGGCATATCCGATCTGGTTACTGTTTTTTACCTGAATGGATTTGCTCTAGCATGTCTGATGTAGCTATAGATTCCAAGCATGAGACAGTGTTTTATCCTGTGAATAGCATGTTACAGGCACATATACCCCTAGAAGCAGATTGGGATAAATTACTTTCTATGATTGACAGTTTAATAGCTGCAAATAAACCTATTATTATACTTTTGGCCTTCCCTTTAGGGTATGTGGATTATAGGCTATTTGGTTTTAGAGAGAAGGTGCGTAGATATACCAATAATGAATTTTTCTTGTTTCTAGATTTAGCTCAAGCGTATGGAATGTATGATTTCTCCAAAGTTCTACATGATTATAGTGGTTTATATATATCTTTTAATAGGAATAAATTAATCAATAAAGGAGGCGGTGTTAAAATTACTCCTGAAGATTGTGGAAGTTCAAAGCTAGATAACTTGTGTAAAGAAATTAATGTTGCCATTGAGCATCAGATGAATGATTGGCATCATTGCCTTTTAGGTCTTAAAAAGCTATTACCTGAAACCTATTCATGGGAAAGCAAGTTGAACAAGTACAACCATGTTGCGTTACGGTCTAGTTTTCATCGCACAATTATACTTGAAGATTCACTAAGTCAAAATGCAAAAATTATTGTTAAACGTGGGTATGGGCAGTTATTAAAAAAGCAACCACAGCAACAACAGCCTAGTGCTGCTTATTTAGAATGGCAGCGCTCTGTGGTATCTTTGTTTCCTAAAGTGCGAGAAGTGTAATATGAAAGATGCTTGCCTAGATAATCCCACTATAACTAGTTATCTGCGAAAATACTTGGCGCAAAAACCATTTGCATTCTCTATATTCTTTATTGCTCCAGTTCTTTCAGCAATACAAACAAATTTGACTCCATATTGTTTAAAAATAATCATTGAGTCTTTTACCAAAGACAACATAAATTCTGATTGGGGTCAGGTAACAGGCGCTTTCATTCTTGCAGCAATTGGGTGGGTAATATTTGTAGTATTATCTAGGCTACAACATTTGTGGCAGTGCTATCTTATCCCACAACTTATGACGCGGGCAAAACAAAATTTATTTGGCTATACATTAAGGCGTCAATTAGATTTTTTTGTTGAGAACTTTCCAGGAAATATAGCGCAAAAAATATCAGATCTACCTAAAGCTATAGAAAATATTTTATTTTTTGTACGTTGGCGTATTATAGCGGTATTTGCCACTATAATATTGGCTTTGGTTATTTTAATAGGTATTAATTATCAGTTTGCTATTGTTCTGGCGATATATGCATGCACAAAGTTTTATGCTGCGTTGAATTTATGTAGAGATGTCAGAGAGAGGGCTATTGAGCATGCTGGTGCGGATGGTAATGTCACTGGGGCTACAGTTGATAGTATGACAAATATTTTTAATATAAAAGTATTTGCAACTCACGAACAAGAAGAACATTTTATAGCAAGAGATCATGAAAATGAGTTGCATAAACATCAAAGGCTAATGTTGGGCGTAAATAAGGCCAAAGCTGTTCTAGATGTGATAAGCACTGTAATGCTGTTTTTAATTTATTATTTATTGTTACATGGTTACAAAAATAACATTATCTCAGCTGGTGATTTGGTTTTTGTTTTTACAATATCTTTTAATATTATGCTATCCATGTGGCAACTATGCGAAGGATTGCCGGACTTATATAAAGAAATTGGGGTTGCTAATCAAGCGTTGAAAACCATATATTCGAATATCAATGAAAACTCAGATGTAAAAAATAATAATTTCAAATTGAGTGGTGGTAACATTACTTTTGCGGACGTATCTTTTAAGCATAAGCATAGTAGAGCATGTTTATTTAGTAATTTTAATTTGACAATATCTTCTGGTAGTAAAGTAGGGTTGGTAGGTTATTCTGGTGCTGGCAAATCTTCTTTGGTAAATATATTGTTAGGTTTATATCCATTAGAGTCTGGTAAGATTTATATTGATGATATGGATGTGAGTTTAATGGATGCTGAGTCTCGAAGGAAAACATTTAGTGTTGTTCCACAAAATCCTATGTTATTTAATCGTAGTATTATAGATAATATTGCGTACGGAAATCCGCTAGCAAAGATCGAGGAAGTAATGGAAGTTGCCAAATTGGCCGAGTGCCATGATTTTATTCAAAACTTACCAAATGAATATAGTACAATCGTTGGTAACGGTGGCGCCTCACTTTCACACGGGCAGAGACAGAGAATAACAATTGCTCGTGCTTTATTAAGTGATGCGCCTATTGTGATACTGGATGAACCTACTTCTGCTTTAGACTCTATCACTGAAAGCAAAATTAATCGTAGTCTGTCGCACCTTCTAAGTGATAAAACGGCAATCGTTATTGCGCATAGGCTCTCAACTTTGGCAAAAATGGATAGAATTGTTGTGCTTCAAAATGGAAAGATTTTAGAAGATGGTGATCATGCAGATTTAGTTTCTAAAGGCGGGCAGTATAAGCTTTTTTGGGAAACTTGTAATATTTTGCATGAACAAGAGGCTCAGTCAATCAATGGTTTATAATTTATATGCGGCAATTAGCATGGGTTTTATTAAATCCTCAATGTGATGGTACATTTACGGCATTTTCTCCTGATATTAATGCGTATATTACTGCAGAAGACGGTAGTATATATATGGATAGATATTTAATTCCTAATAGATTAAGAGAATGCTTGTTATCACATACTGTCTTATATCCAAAGAATTATGAAGAACTGTATTCTTTTGAATGTGAGCATCCTCAATATTGGAAAGGCTATCATATTGAGCTGCTTAAATCGAAGCGAAGTCTCACCTATGTGCTGCCAACACTTGGTTATATTTTGAACACCTATAACTTGATGTCTGGCGCATTTGTTACTTTTATGGCATTACAAATAACAGGGACAAGTAATAGCAAGGATCATATATATATTAGTGCTGCAGGTGCAATACTTAACTTTGTATTTAATGTGATAATCTATGTGTACTCTGATGCAGGTATGGTTCTAGGAAAACTTGGTTGGAAAATAGATCAAACTATTTGTAGCTCTCTTAGAGCGCATGAAAATAATGTGACTTCGGATAGTTCTTCTTATGCTCAACAAATTGCAGCCTTCTTTATACTGATTGCGATTTTACTCAATGTAACTATTGCAGCGATAAAACTCATTCAAGAACATAAATTGCTTAAACTAAGGTTTTTAGATCAGCATCAAAACATTAGCGATCAACAAAGGCAGATGTATAATGATCTGATAGACTGGTTTGTCATATATTTAGGAATTGCAGCTGGTATATATTGTGCTATAGCTTTTCAGGCATCTTTTGCTATTAAGATGCATAAGCGTTACTTTGCTAGAGAGACTCTGAGAAGGGAAGAAGCGCCAATTTTGCATGCTCACGCTCAAGTTGTGGCGGCAGCAGAACATCAAGGTGGTTATAGCAGTAGCGATAGTAGCCTTAACAGTACCTCTAGAGCGCGTAACTCATGTTCAATTTCTTAGTATGGATTAATAATGACAGGGATTGTTAATTACAATCCCTGTCTAAGTCCCGGGCTAGCCTGCAAGTTTGTGTTTAACTTTCAGTCCCATTCCTTTATTTTCTGGTAGTTGTACTACATCGAAGTCAAAGCCACCATACTCACCATGTTCAGTAAATCTACCATCCATTGCAGAGCCACTATGACCTTTGCCTGGGTTGCGTAGATAGAATCCAAAGAAGGTATCATCTTTCTTAGTTGCTGTACCAACGAATAAGTCTCTTTCACTATTAAAGTCAGAGCCTGGGATCGTAACGCCTTGGAAGTACCCCTTTTTATGCTTACTGTATAGTGTGCGAAATGGGTAAACAACTTCGCCATCACTACGTTCATGCTGTGCAACTTGGCCATTGAGTAGACCTGCATCATATGCTTGTGCAACATTTACTACTGAGCAAGGGAATCTGCCCATAAATGATGTGCCATCTCCATATGCTTCATATACACGTACTTTGCGTTTGTGGCGTCCTTTACCAACGACTTTCATGCGATATCTACCTGCGTGTGCCCATACCCATGGACGACAATGCCCTAGTTCATGATAGTAATCTCGAGTATTAAGCCCTATAACATGAGCAGTTTTCCCAGAGCCAGTACTGACTCTTTTGGTACGATAATTACAAATAGCATATAAATCTTTATATCCCATTTGTTTTTTAGCTGCACGCTCGGCCTTACGTAAATTTTTCTTGTCTTTTAGATAGTTTACCGGTAGTACCTTTGCTTCAGTTTCAAAGATAATTTCACCGCTAGATATGTTGCCATAGGCTTTACGGCACTTATTGGCAATCCTCTTAAGTGGGCTTACTGCTGGTCTAGGCTCACCCAAATAATGTAATCCAATAAAACCAACAGTTTTGGTGCCAACCTTAGGCGGTCTATCAGGTGCAAGTCTATACGTTTCACCAGGTTGGTCATGCTCTGTTGTTTCTGGTGCTTTTGGATCTGTTGTTTCTGTAGGTGTCTCGGTGCCAACAGCTTTTAAGTCTTCCTCATCTTCGTCTTCTTCTTCAAAATCTTCGTCATCAGAATCGGTGCTTACTGTGCTATCTTCACCAACAAATAGTGGGTCAAGGCCATTTTCATACAGATCTTCTAAGTAACTACCCTTTAATTTCTCCTGTAGCTTTTCTTTAAGTGCTTCTTCTTGTTCATCTAATTCTGTTAGTTGATCATCTAGGGTATTGAGAATTTGCTCAATGTTGTTTAAAGAAGGTTTCTCTTCCCCACCAATACCATGTTTTTCAAGTTCACTAAAAGTTGTTTCAAATTCTGTCTGTAATTCTTGAATTCTGGTGTTTACTTCTTGTAGGACTGTGGCAGAGGTACTCCAATCACTAGTAACTTCTGTAAGTTTTTGTTGTTGCTCTTCCAAACCCCCTTGGATAGCTTCTAATTTGCTTTCTAGATCTTCTAGCTCATCAATTTTCGCTCTTACTTCATCGATCTGATCTCCGATGGCATCAACTTCGGCGTCGTACTCTTCATCTTCCTCAATTACACTTGCGTCGTCTTCGCTGTCTTCTTGATCTTCACCTGTAGATGCTTCCCCTATAGGGATCTCTTCTTCTTTTTGTTCTTCTTCTTGTTCTTCTGAGGCTTGTTCTGGTGATTCTTCTGTATCATTTGGAGTGGCTGTGGCAGCTTGTTCCTCTTCAGCTACAGGGGCTGGTGGATTCTCTACTACGGGATCTGCTATGACTGCAGCTTCGGCTTCTTCCTCTGTTGCGATCACTTCTGTTTCTGCTAACGGTGGTACTGCAGTTTCATCTGCTGTGGTTGGATCCATAATAACTTCCTTAAGATGAAATTAAAACTTCCTGCAAGAAATAAAATTTAACGCAGGTCTTTTTGTGAAAAAAACTGAAAAACTCAGCGCATTTCTGGGTTATCATAACGCTGCGCATGATTAGCTTGTCAACATAAATAACTGTTTTTTTTAAGGAGTTTTTTATTTGCGTTTGTGTGACTAATTCTGTCTATATATGGTGGGTTAAGTAATTTTTAATACCGATATATTGTGGCTCTGTAGGGCTTTAGTAATTTTTGGTGCGTACTTTCTAACAAGTGGCGATATCGGAGTGAGTACAGGGATTGAGTTAAGATAATTTTCTGCATCGTATTGCATAAAGTAAGAATAAAATTCGCGTAGAAGTAATTCTTCTTGCTGTATATCATACCCACCATTGGTTAGGGCGTTAATTATAACTTCCTTATCTTGGGAACTTACCTCATTTTGCCATACGCTACGCAATATAGTTGATAGTTGAGGGATGTCATAGTATTGAGCATGCAATAATTCATGGCTAAGATTTTGTTTAAATTTAGAACGGGTATTTATAATAGCAAAAAAAATAAAATCCTCATTATTGTTTTGTAAGATAGGATCTACTACTTTTTTATGAAACTCATCTTCAATGCTATTGAACTGAGCAAACTTTTCTAACTTTGCTTCTGCTGTTCCCGGTTGCTTATAGTATTCACGTAAGTCATTGCCAGTAAAGTCGTGACCACCTACTGTACTCATTAATTTAGAACTGTATAGCGTTTCATCATCAGCAATCCCTGAACTAGTATGCACAAAAAGCCCAGCACGTAATAAAGCAGCGTTCATAGCCACCTGATCAGAAAATATACAACCATATATTTGTTTAGGGTTACTATCTGAGGCCGGTAAAAATTCTACAATATCCGCTGCAAAACAAATTGCTTGTGGCTCTGCAGAGAGCTCCTTTGGATTGGCTGACATAGTCATCTTTTGTTGAATAGTTAAAATTTGAGGAATTGTTCTGGCACCACTCAACATTTCTACATCGATGCTTGGTTGTTGGGCGTATAGAGTTGTATTAAGACAAAATAAAATTAGTAGCAAATATCGCATAAAATAAGCTTATACACTATTTTTAAATAGAGCAACCAAAATAAAGAGCATTAAAATGACTAACTTCATTCTGCGATGCATATTTTTGACCTGTATAACTATCTCGGTCAGTAATGTACAAGCATTAGATCCTAATCAATTAGCGATGTGTATGACAGAGAAGGGTTGGGTTATGTATGGGGCTGAGGGATGCACAGCTTGTACTAAACAACGTGATTATTTTGGAGATGCTATGCAGCACATTAAGGTTGTATATTGCCATGAGTCGGCGCCTAATAAACACATAGAACAGTGTATAGCAAGTAAGATAGATTATACGCCTACTTGGGTTTTGATAATTGATGGTAGAGAGATTGAAAGACTAGAGGGATATCAGTCATTAGATGCGTTAGCTAGTATTTCTGGTTGTAGAGGCTAAAAAAAGAGGCGACATTTTGTCGCCTCTCTTTAAATACTTACAATTGAGTATTAGCCACCTATTTTAAGGTTCTTACGTACCAAGAGATTTTGTGCCGCAGCCCTTGCAGTTGCTGTTTTTTCCATTACACTTACGAGCCCAGAATGAACTTTATCTTTTAATTGAGTTCCCATTTGGCTGAACATAACAGCGGGACGTGAATTCATTGCGTATTCACGAGCTTGCGCAGCCTTTGCACTAGCAGATTGTACGTAGGGGTTGCTTTCAACAGCAGTTTTAATTCGAGAAGCATTTTCTGTAGCTGTATTCCACGCATGTTTGCTATAAGCTGACGCACTATCTTTCATGTTGCTGGTAAAGTTACTTATAGTTACCATTGATGGAGCGTGTTGACATGCTTTGTAAGTACCTACCGTTCCTAGAACTACGGCGCCGACTGTAGCTGCTACATGACCTGGGTTGTTGCGAGCATAATCATAAGATATTCTTGCTTTAGCGACCGCGCTGCTGTATAGAGATGTCTCATCATGAGTTTTTTCGCTATCAGCTTCTTCTGTCTTAACAACAGCTCTAGGCTTGCTATTGCTAGTTGAAACCACAAAACTTATACGTGGAAATTCTAATTCTTTGCGGGCATTTTCTATTTTTTCGACAATAGATCGCATAGATTGTGCTTGTAAAACTAAGACAGGGGCTTTTTGTTGGGGTCGTTCATTAACTGCCATTTATGGTATCTCCGTTACTGCTTAAGTGGAAACGAGCAAATATATCAGTCTGACTGGCCTACTGCAAGGTGTCTCTTCAATTTTTTAGTATAAAAAATAATGTTTTTTCTTATGTCGAACACCTAAAAGTAATGATTCCTATTTTTTGTTTTTTGCATGTGCTTTAAGCAAAGTTAGTTTATTGTCTTTCTTTGAAGAGATTTTTGGGCAAAAGGTTGCGGTTTTGTTCCGGTTGATATAATGTACCCACATCGCTGGCGTAGCTCAGTTGGTAGAGCAGCTGACTTGTAATCAGCAGGTCGTTGGTTCGAGGCCGACCGCCAGCTTTCTTCGGTTCTGTAGTGAACCATCTTTTAGTCCCTGTTTGTGGTGGTTTTGTGCAATTTAAGTTCTTTTCAGGGGTTTTATCTGTCGATTAGATTGCCTTAGCTGGCTTTACGATATATAATTTAGCCCTTTACCCTGAATTCCTTGACTTGTATAATACGGCGTGGAAAAATACGTGCTTGCGCTTTCGGGGGTTTGAAAAGTTGGAGGGGTTCCCGAGTGGTTAAAGGGGGCAGACTGTAAATCTGTTGCTTCGGCTTCGTAGGTTCGAATCCTACCCCCTCCACCAGGTCGCGGGTGTAGTTCAATGGTAGAACTTCAGCCTTCCAAGCTGATAGCGTGGGTTCGATTCCCATCACCCGCTCCAAAGTTATAGTTTTTTTGGTGGGTTTTGAGATGGCAGTATAGGCCCGTAAAGCCCACATAGCTCAGGGGTAGAGCACTTCCTTGGTAAGGAAGAGGCCACCGGTTCAATCCCGGTTGTGGGCTCCAGAGTTTGGTAGATGTAATTGGTATTTTTTTTATTTTTGGAGAAATTCCGTGTCAGCAAAAGCAAAGTTTGAACGAGATAAACCACACGTTAACGTAGGAACCATAGGCCACGTAGATCATGGTAAGACTACCCTAACGGCAGCCTTGACTAAG
>JAUIIV010000016.1 GCA_030431675.1 Gammaproteobacteria bacterium
ATGTATAATGGGCAGCGACCACATTCATCACTGGGTGACAAAACACCGTGGGAATTTATGGGGTGCTGTGCATGACGGGTGTCTACTTTTAAATGGGATCACTAATGGGGGCTTTACACAGAGGATATTATAATGTTTAAGCGAGGCTTTACACTTATTGAATTAATGGTAGTGATTGCGATTGTAGCGATTGTGGCTGCAGCCTCTATAGGTGCATATAAACAATATTCCCTGCGTGCAAAAATTTCTAAAGCTCTCGCAGTAGTAGATGTATATGCGCAGGAAGCACTAAAAGAATTTGAGTTGACAGGGGCTTTCCCCTCTTCAATGGAAATAAATGGCCTTAGTGTTGGATGTACTTGGAATCAAGCTAATGCCTATGTAAATCTCACAGACCAACACATCAAGTGGTTAAGTTTTTGCAGCAATGCAAGCTCAGGTTACATACAATTTTCATTTACTTTGTCTGGACTAGATGGTGTTACAGGCTATGCAGAAGCTAATAGTACATCTGTCTCTACAGGAACAGCAGATGAGCTTTCATATGCCATAAGACTAGAAGGTGATGGAACATACTCTGTTGAATGTGGACATTACGCTGCAGCCGCTGACTCAATACCCTTTGAATATTTGCCAGCTTCGTGTCAGTGTGCAAATGTGCAGCCGTGGGCAATTGGTGGCACATGTAGTTAGAATAAATATTGGAGGAGTTTTAAATGAAAAGTATTACTTCTAAAGCCTTTACACTTATTGAGCTGATGGTGGTGATTGCGATTGTAGGGATACTCGCGGCGGCGTCTGTAGGAGCATATAAACAATATGCACTCAAAGCTAAGGTATTAAAAGCAATAAATCTGGTAGAAATTTATGCCTCAGATGCTGTAAAGGAGTTCGAGCTTACTAACTCCTTTCCTAGCTCGCAGACTATAAATGGTTTAAGTACTGGCTGCACCTGGGTTGTTGGTAATGCGTATGTAAATCTTCCCGATGAACACATAACATACTTGTCTTTTTGTAGTGATTCTAATACAGGTTATATACAATACACTTTTCGTTTAGGTGGTCTTGATGGCATTCCTACTTATTTAGAGGCAGATGGAGGTAATCATACAAACGGAAATCTTGATCAAGCATCATTTGCTGTTAGATTAGAAAGTGACGGTACATATTCTTCCGAGTGTGGTCATTTTAATCCTGGAGCAGCTGCGGATAGTATACCTTTTGAATATCTTCCGGCTTCTTGTCAGTGTGCAGATGTTAACGCATGGGCTACTGGTGGTACATGTAGTTAATATGTTATAGACGCTACGTGTAAGCTTCATATATACATAGATGAGCATATTAGTTGTTTATTGAATGTTGATTTTATTCGTAAAATTTCTTGCTATAACACGGGCGATTCCACAGGCAATAAATATCATTATAGGTAAAACACATAGTGCTTGTTGGTAGTCTTCTCTACTGTACTCAAAGTACCTGTATGGTACTGACCAGTCATCTGCGTATATGTCAAGCAAAATACCAACAAGTGGTTGAAATACTACAGCAGAGGCTAACGACAATGTATTAGTAAATCCAATGTTTGTGTTAATGGACTCTGGATGGGAGAGCTCAGATATTAGCGCGTACGATTGGATAATGCTGCAACATGACAATCCAAGCATAAACATCAATAGGCATAATACATAATAATTTGTAGTATATATATAGATCGAAGTAGCTAGTAGTGTGCTAACAATTAATGGAAATATTTGCATCGCTTTAAGTCGCTTCTCTGTATTATTAAATATTTTTCCAGCAAATGGTGAGCCAACAGCAGTGCCAAGAAGCACTAGGCAGCTAGCGAATGTGGCTTGCTCTAAGCTAATATTGTATGTTGCGGTGAAGAAGGGTATAGCCCATAAACCAGCGAAAACTGTTATTGGTATATACATAATAAAAACATAGACACTATTAAGCCACAACTTTTTCTCCTTCTTAATCCTTGCCAAGCTATCTTTTAGTCTGTTTATACTCACTTTAACCTGCTGAGGTGCGCTGGAAAATCTATAGTACGACTTAAATATTATGTACGATGTAACAGACAGAAAAATACTGCAAACACCAGCGATCATGAATATGCTGCGCCATCCATGCGTGTCTACAGAATGTGAGAGTAGAATATTACAAATTATTGCTCCTATCATTCCTGATGCATCTGCAATTCCGAGAACTATTCCAAAGTATTTTTTTTGGAACCATCTTTTACCCAGTAATACGGTAGATAGAAATATGCATGAAAGCCCTGTTCCAGAAAGGCATCGACCAAGCATAGAAGGCAATAATGTTTCACTATTTGCAAATATAAAACAACCCAGTCCACATATTAATGTCCCATATACGATAAAATTTTTTACGTCATATGAGTCAAGTAAAATTCCTGCCGGCATTTGTAGTAGGATGTATATATATAGGTAGGAGCTTGATAGCAAGCTAAGCTCTAGGGCATTTAATTGTAAGGATATACTCAATGGTTTTGCTATAACGCCTACAGACAGCATAAGAAAAAAATTAAGCATTAATATTAGGGAGAGTATAAGCCAGAGTGTTATCTTCAGTACATTAGATTTGTTTAGCAATTGCATATTCCTTTACAAGTTGTTCCTTCTTTGCCTTGATAAGTTTTTTAATTTGCGCTTCACGTTTTGCTGCAGATGATTTGTTTATACTATATTCTTGATATACTAGCTTGCATGGTGATTTAGCGCGTGTATACTTAGCAGATGAAGGTGATTTACTGTTATGCTCCTCCAGTCTCCTAGCAACATTATTGGTTATGCCTGTATATAGACTGTTATCGCTACATCTTACCATGTACACATTCCAACTTTTACAACAATCAATGCTGTGATCATTGACCAAACCCGCAGCTTGCATATATGCATATATAATTGTGCTGCCTACAAATTTAAAACCTCGTTTTTTTAAATCTTTAGATATTTTATCACTTAAAGAGTTTTTTGTTGGGTAATCTTCTAGATTAGCAAATCTATTGATAACTGGATTATTATCTACGAAACTCCAGATATAATTGTCAAAGCTTTCAAATTCTTCTTGAATTTTGATAAATGCTTTAGCGTTATTCACTACGGAGTATACCTTTAACCTATTACGTATAATTCCCGGGTTAGCCAGTATTTTTTGAATTTTACACTCTGTAAACTTTGCAATCTTTATTGGGTTAAATCCCGAAAAAAGTTTGCGATAGTTTTCACGTTTATTTAAAACAGTTTCCCAGCTTAATCCTGCCTGTGCGCCTTCAAGAGTGATGAACTCAAAATGTCTCATATCATCATGCACAGGGTTGCCCCACTCATGATCATGGTATGTGACATATAATGGGTTATCCAAATTTACCCAGAGACAACGTTTTTGAGTAATAAAAGCTCCTTGATAAAAATTTAGCAATAGATATATGATAATCCAATGTGATCATTAATGGAATATTTTAAGTCATGGAGCTTGTCTAATGCTTAGATTCTCAACTTTTGCTCGTAACAGACAAATATTCAATAAGATTTCTAAACCTTCTGCTTTATACAAACCATCTGAACTAGACAGTGGCTTTTACGATTTGCTTGACCAGATGCAGGGTGCTTTAGAATTCAATCCTGATAGCGCTATCCCTGGTATCACTGCAAGTCAGCTAGGAATTTACAAAAGGGTTCTCATGATACGGCTTGCACCAGATACAGATACACAGTTATTGTGGATGGTAAACCCCCTCATTACTAATACTTCTTCGATGCAGGAAGTTAGCTTGGAGAAGTCACTATCCACCCCTAACACAGAATGTTATGTATCTCGTGCAAGTGAGATACAAGTTACGGGGGTCATTGATAATAGCTTTGAATATAGAAGCTTTAGATTTTGGGGGCAGAAAGCTTGTTTTATGCAGCATTTAGTTGATCAGCTAGATGGTGTTAATTTTGAGAATAAGGCACAATATATAAATGAGGTCGACTATGTTTTACAAGTTAGTAAGCCAAAAATTGGCTAGTGCTCTACTTGTAAAGGAAGCGTATGGCCTTTACAATTTCTCTTAATACACATATTAACATTTGGAATTTAACTTGCACAATAACAAAACTATTGAGTTAACAAAAAGACTAGTTGCTTGTGAATCTGTAACTCCAGCAGATGCTGGTTGCCAAGATGTAATTCGTGCCGAACTTGAGCCATACGGTTTCGTATGTATAGATATGCCATTTGGCGACACTAAAAATTTGTGGTGCAGTCGTGGTAATATAGGTCCACATTTTGTTTTTGCAGGTCATACGGATGTGGTGCCGCCTGGTGAGATTACATCGTGGCGTAGTGACCCTTTCATGCCTACACTGCATGACGGTAAGCTTTATGGCCGTGGTGTAGCTGACATGAAGGGTGGCATTGCTGCAATGATAGTTGCAGTACAGGAATTTGTGAATGCCAATCCAGATTTCCCAGGTATTATAAGTTTTTTGATTACTAGTGATGAGGAAGGTCCTGCGCATAATGGGACCATAAAAGTACTAGAAGAGTTAAAGAAAGATAATATAAAAATTGATTGGTGCCTCGTTGGAGAGCCAGTCAGTCAAAGCCTATTAGCCGACACCATGAAATTAGGCAGCCGAGGTTCATTACATGGTGATATAGTATTTACTGGCAAGCAGGGGCATGTGGGACATGCAAACCGTGCACAAAATCCAGCACACAAGACGTTGATGGCTTTAAATTCACTTACATCTATAAAATGGGATGAAGATTCAGAAGATTTTCCTGCAACTAGTCTACAAATTACACGCTTACACTCTGACAGTGGTGCAGAGAATGTTATTCCAGAAACCTTAAATTGCAGATTTAATTTGCGTTTCGGCCCACAGTTAACCCCAGAGAGTATAAAACAAAAAATTTGTGCTGTTCTAGATAGCGAGCAGAATCTTCCTTATGAAATAAAATGGCGCGTTAGTGGTGTGCCATACTTGTCCAAAAGAGGGCGGTTAACAAAAATAGCGCTACAAGTTATCAATGATCATAGACAAGTTTCCCCAGAAGTTAGATCTGTTGGAGGTACTTCTGATGCAAGATTTATTGTGCAAGAAATGGGATGTGAAACTTTAGAACTTGGGTTAATGGACACTACCATGCACGAAATCAATGAGCATGCGGATTGCGATGATCTTGTTGCTCTCACAAGAATATATAGCCAGATTTTGGATGGATTGTTTTTTTAATGCTTCAAATAATTAGGTCAAAAGTGAGTATATAAATGGGTACGTTTAAAAACAAAAATAATGAAATATTCTTTAATGAACTGATTTCTTTTTTGTATAAGGCGAGGGGATTAACTGGTGATTTGTCTCCTTATAAAGGAAAATCTATCAGTTGTGCATTTCAGCAAATTGCACGCAATATTGAGCAAGAGAAAGCAGAGCACAATGCTGAAGTCGGTTTTTTAACACAAATACAAGAAACAGCTAATGATATTTCAGAACGCATGAATGATCATCCTGCAGTTGCCTGCTGCAGCTTTGATAAATGCATAGATTTAATTAAACAAAGAATAGAACCAGACAGGCACAGTATTTTAACATCCTGGAATGGCTGTATTGGTAAAGCAGGATTCTTCGCTGGCCTTGCTTTGGCCGCCTACACAGTTACTGCGCTCAAGCCGAAAATTATTGCTAGCTGTAAGTCCTAGATGTGATTTTTGTAGCTTCTGTTGTAGTAAAATGCAACAGAGCTGCAAGAGCCTAAATGTTCTATATTCTGCTATAGATCCTTTTAGCAGCACGCTCTCCTTCACATACCATCTGATCTACGATACCAACTGTATTTATACCACCAATTACTTGTGCACCATTGTTTTTGCTATTGTTATATGCATGTAGTGTATTAAGTGCACCTTGTTTCAAATCTACATTATTAAAATGTGGATGATATTGATTCCAGTTTGCTACATGCCTGATTTCTAATATCTCGCATCCATACTCGGCCATAACCTCTATAATTTCGCTATCTGAAATAGGCTCATCACCTTTATCACCGTAGAAATACAGCATATGCACATTGGAATGATCACCTGGTTTTTCTGGATGCATATCTATATCTAATACCGGCATAAATTTTAAATTTGATTTTCCACGTACGCTTTCATAGAAAAATCTGCCAGATGGTCTTGGTAGTGCGGTACGATTTTCTCCACGTAATCGCACCAATGCAACTTGGTAATTAAATGTTATGGATTTACCTAATGTGCTTATAAGAGTTGCATGCTCTTGGTTTGGCTCTCCCGTTGTAAAAATTCTGCAAATATCTTCAGGGGATATGGCAAATACTACCTGATCAAAATCATATGTCCCATCAGATGAGGTGACTTCATAACTACAACGACCATTTTCTTTACGTTCAATAACCTTGCTTACCTTATTTCCGTAATGAAACTCAAAGTTGTCTACTTTTTCTAAAGTGCTAGCAACTTTCGTCCATAAACTTTGGTAACCTCCCTCCACAGACTTAACGTTATGAGTACCAACACCATTTTTTATCAGCTCCCATACAGCTGCAGGGGTCAATAATAAAGCCGCAAATAAAGCTGGTTGACTCCATATATCTTGTCCATAGCCACATCCGGAGAAAAATTCTTGGTACAACTCTACTACATATTTGAAATCATGTTTTTCTGCCCACTCCTTTACAGTTAGCTCGCGTAACTCCATAGGTGCCAGGTGGGCTCCTTCAGATAGCATTTTTTTGTATTCAGGTGTTCTATATAACATATAGTATCTATAGTATTGCCTTATGTATGTAAAAATATCATACCAGTGGAATATATCATCTGCTGGTTCGCCACCGACTTTAAATCTCTCAGTAGCAAATGGAGCTTCTTTTAGAGGCATATTGTATTTTTGAAACATTCCTTGCGCATGAACCCAGCTAGGAAAAGCTATGACTGCGCCTAATTCACTAACCTTGGATGTACTAGGGTCAACATAACTTTTTACTTGCCCACCAACTTCTCTTGAGTCCCAAGCTGGGTCAAATATATGTACTTGTATTTTTTTGCGAAATGCCGGATCCTTCGCAGAAAATTCATATAAATGTTGTAAAGTAGAGAGGCCAGCTGCACCCATGCCAATAATGCCAATTTTCATAGACCATCCTTGGTTAACTGTATTGCTCTTAGAAATAGACTAGCACGCCACAAAGAAATTCGCAAAGAAAACCAGTGTTTTTAGTTTCGGTTCTACAGGTGTTCTTGTGTGAGCTATAATGAGTGGTACGCATGCTTAATTACATGCGTTTATTAGTTCAGCTTCTCTTATGTATGCGGCATTCTCTTCTGCGAAGCTTGCCATATTATAACAGGTGTTTACATTTGTAGAAGCGTCATTAGTAGCGCTGCCTCCTTCCACGTTTAAGTCCCAATAATAGCATAGATGTTCCCAGTTACCATTAACTAAAAAGAAGGATGTCCTGTAACGTATAGAATCGCCATCTGAATCTACTCCAAAATATTCATTAGACTCAACATTACTAATTCTTGCCTCTATCCTAAAATATGGGCATTGGCCAGGGGTGGTGTCAGTGGTAATAAGTACATTGGAAACATGCTCAGAAATATACTCTGATAGGCTAGATGGAGTTGCTGTTGCATTACCTCCAGGTATTGTAGGCGTTAGTCCTATGTCTTCAAGTGTAGGGAATTGATCTCTAATCTCATAATACATTTTTAGCTTTTCTGCGTAGGAATCAATGTTCTTTACAGCGGCGATTATTTTGCCAGCGCGTATTCTATCCTTAAGTATATTCAATGCAGCTGCGGCTAGAATTAGCACGATACTAATCACTACAATTAACTCTATTAGTGAAAACCCGTTGTATTTATTACGCATACACCAATACCTTTGCATACAAAAAGTGCATGCCCATACTAATTATAGTACACGACAAGCAAGCAAACCCTATAAAATGCATTCGTGGTTGGTCGATGTTTGTAGGTGCTCGCTTAGTTATAAGGTCTAATGGTAGTCATTGAGAGTTTTAACTTTTATGGGCCCCATTTATTTCTGCAGCTGCTTGGGTAATCCTCCCTGTGCATTAATTGTACTGCATTTCAAATAATGGATATTATTTCTGGTTCAGATTTGTAAAACGTGCATATACTATGTATTCTTAATTAAGAATACAGTGGTGGCAAGGGTTGCAGAGGATGTTATTTTATCAAGGCTGTGATAACTATAGTTGCAACATAAAGTTTTCAAAATGCATCTTAAATAGATGCATTTTGAATAACATATGTTATAATCCTTAGAGGACGTGAGACAATGGGCCGAAAATGAAGTTAAGTGAATATGCAAAGGAATTACAGAAAAAGGGTAGACTTTGGTTCACCAAAGAGCGGGCTTTGGCAGATTTAGGCTGTACTAAAGAAGCATTCAGGCAAGCCATGGATAAACTCAAAGCAAAAAAGCGGTTGGTTGTGATTAGGCGAAAGTTAGTCTTAATTATCCCGTATGAATACGAAAGCTGGGGAATCATACCAGCAACGTGGTTTGTTGATCCGCTAATGAAACTTTTGGATATACCTTATTACATTGGATTATTATCTGCTGGGGAGTTTCACGGGGCTGCTCACCAAAAGCCCATGCAATTACAGGTTGTCGTAGGTCACGTTATTAAAGATATTAAACATGAGCGGGTACATATCCGCTTCTTATACAGTGAAAACATGTCTAGGAACCCAACAATGCGTAAGCAAGTACATACAGGATATGCCATTGTTGCAACCCCAGAAACTACAGCATTAGATTTATGTAAATATTACAAAGCAAGCGGTTATTGGAGCAATGTTGCAACCGTATTGGCCGAGCTTAAAGAAGTAATAGATCCAAAAAAATTAATTGAGTTGGCAATTTCCAATATTTATGATTTGCCAACTATTCAAAGGCTTGGATACTTATTATCTTTGCCGGAAGTTGATGCAGGTGAGTTGGCTTCTGAATTAGCCAAATTTATTCAAAGTAGCAATGTTAGGTGGGTGCATTTGCAGCCAGGACGTGAAGATAAATCGGCGCCAAGAGATTCAATATGGCACGTAATAATTAATACAGAAGTAGAGGTTGATGAAATATGATTGATAATGAAAGCTTGGTTTATTGGCAACAGTATGCACCTTGGTCAAACCCGACACTGGTGGAACAAGATCTAATTATTTCACGCGCGTTAGTTGATATTTTTAACCATCCATTGCTTAAAGAAGAGCTAGTGTTTAGAGGAGGTACAGCTCTTCAAAAATGTTTTTATGAAAAGGCTACGCGGTATTCTGAAGATATCGATTGCGTTCAATTAAACGCAGGGCCAATTGGTCCAATATTTGATGCATTGCATGACACATTAAATCCATGGTTGGGGCAGCCAAAAGCTAAAAGGGGGCCAGGGAGAGCAACATTTATATATCGTTTTTTAAGCACCACAGAAAATAAGCAAATGCGACTTAAGATAGAAATTAATACGCGAGAACATTACAACTTTTTAGATTTAATAGAGAAAGAATTTTCTGTTGCGTGTCCGTGGTATAGTGGCGCTTGTAAAATAAAAACATATCAAATTGATGAACTGTTAGGAACGAAATTACGTGCTTTATATCAGCGAAAAAAAGGACGTGACTTATTTGACATGGCGCGATCCATAGATTTATTGCCAATAAACGTAGGTTTATTATTAAAATGTTTTAACCAATATTTAGAGCGTGAAAATATTAAAATAAGCAGAGCTGAGTTTGAGGCAAATTTGTTGGCTAAAAAAGACATGGAAGAGTTTAGGCGAGACATGGCAGAGTTATTATCATACAACACTCAACATGATTTTGAACAAGATTTTAATCTGGTTATGAAGAGCATCATATCAAAATTGCCTGGAGAACCATGGAAGGGCATTGAGGGATAAATTATGGCAAGACGAGGTATAACCCAAAATGATGTCTTTAATGCAGCACTAGCGATTGCTGAAGCAGGTAATTTCCCTACGATTCAATCGGTGCGCGCCAAAATTGGCTCTGGTAGTTTGGTCACCATTCATAAACACTTGCTAGCCTGGAAGCAGGAAAGGCTGCTACGCCCAGCTGTTAAAATTGCCCCTAGTAAAAATGCGGTTAAAGCTAAAGAGGTGCTGGCGCAGAAGTTAGAACTAGAAGATGCGCTTAAATCACAGATAGAGCAAAATACCACCTTGTCTTCAAAAATATTAGAAGTGGAGCATACAAACGCTGAGCAAGCAGAGCAAATAACTTTGCTTGAGAGTCAGCTTCGAAGTCTGCGCACAGAAAACCATGAGTTGCAAATAAAGAACTCCAGTCACGATGAGGTTATCGCTGAGCTAAAAAATAGTTATCTAGAAATGTTAGAGTCTGTACGCAGTGAAAAAAATGTTGAAATTGAAAATCTTAAAGCCGAGTTAAAGGAGGTACACCTAGCAGCTCTTGAGATGGTGCGTAAAACTAGTGCAGATAGCCAGGATGCCTTAATGAATGAAAAGGTTAAAAATATAAACCTTGAGGATAAAATAAATGTGCTTAATAAACAAATTGCAGGTCTGGAGAAAAAGCTTGCTTCAAATGAGAAAAAAGATTTAAAGTCGTCAAAAGATAATAAAAAAGCCAAAGTTCTAAAAACTTACACCCTGGATGAAATTTATGCAGAGGCTCGTGCTAAAAATAAAAAACAAGATAAAGGCGAGCGATGAATCAAATTGTATCATCTTCCAAAAATAACCTTCAGTTACCAACTATTGCAGGTTGGGAGAGTAAGGTTGACTTAAAAGAGAGCAAACCATTTAGCGATAGTTGCATAATTGAGGCTAATAATGATTTACAAGCAGTAAATGTATGGCTTAAGCAGTATAGTCATAAGAATACAACATACCTAACATACAGAAGAGAATCTGATAGGTTTATGCTTTGGTGTGTACATGAGGTAGGTAAAACCTTAGGCCAGCTAAGTATGGAAGATTTTAATAAATATATTAAATTCTTACAAAAGCCACCAAAGCGCTGGTGCGCAACTGTTGGTGAGATTAGGGTATCAGGGCATGGTAGACACAGGTGGCGTCCATTTTTAGGACCACTTAGTGATTCAGCGAGGGATACTGCATTAAGGGTTGTAAATTCATTGATGAATTATCTAGTAGATGCGGCGTACCTTAGGGCAAACCCACTAAGGCTTATAAAGCAACGCAGTAAATTTAATATAAAATCAGATGAATACAAATATCAGGTATGGTCAAAAATTTTAGATGATGCAGAATGGGAAGCACTGCAACAAGCCTTGGATGAGTTGCCAGAGGATAATGCATATGAGATAGATAACAAAAAGCGTACCCAGTTTATATTTTCCTGTCTTTATTTATTAGGGCTTAGGATTTCAGAACTTGCAGCTAGCACTTGGAATGCGTTTAGATTTCATCAAGGTGCTTGGTGGTTTTTTGTCAGAGGCAAGGGCGACAAGCTAGGTCATATCCCAGTTAATGAGCAATTGCTCAATTATGTTAAAAGCTATAGAAAATATCTTGGAAAGACCGCAGTGCCCAGTGAATCTGATTCCACGTATCTAATTGTATCTAAAAAAACATCGCAGCCGCTTAGCATCAAGCAAATGTATACCTTAGTTAAGGCAGTTGCAAGAAATGCAGCGCTAAAATTTGAGGAAGGCTCAATCTCAAGGCAAAAGCTTGAAAAGCTATCCCCACACTCGTTAAGGCATCTTTCAGCCTCGCATCAAGATAAGCTGGGTATTCCAATGAACATAATCCAGGAAAACCTACGCCACTCATCTATTAATACCACCAAAATATATGTACATGCAGATGATGAAGCAAGGCATAAAGAGATGGAAAAAATGGTGCTTGATGTGGAAGAGGGTAGTGATGAGGGTTCGGGTGAGAATCTGTGCTTAACCATTGCTATAAGTGGCAATAACGTTTGCACAAGCTTTACACTAGAGAAGTTTATTCAAGTTGTTGAGACTAAGATACTAGATAGCTTTGTTTGGTGCAGGGATGACAATATCGACTCATTTACAATAATTAAGGGTTATGAGCAAGCGAGCAAGTTTGGCAACGAGTATAAAATCAAATATTCTATAGCAAATTGCAAGGTTGATGAGAATGCTTTGCTATCTAGTTTTGAGAGTAAAATTATAGAAGCGGCAGAGATTAGATTATTAAAAGTAAAGGTTTGCTTGAGCTAAATCTTTTAAATTTAGGAAGTGTGTAATGACAATAGATGCCATAATGAAATTTTTAGACGAACTAAGCTTATATGAGTTAAACCGACTCTGTCGCAAAACCGCCCAACATCTGCTAAGCTGGCCATCTAAGCTCATAATTTAGGATATCTCATGATAAGCTTTAAAGGCAAGCATTTTCTAAAACCAATAATATTAATGGTAATCCGCTGGTATGTTGCTTACGCTTTGAGCTATCGTGATATTGAAGAAATCTTGAAAGAGCGCGGTTTACTGATTGACCACGCCACAATTAATCGTTGGGTTATTGAATACGCGCCGCAGCTTGCTGCTAACTTTAAGAAAAAGAAAAAAGCTGTGAAATACAGTTGGCGTATGGACGAAAGTTATGTGAAAGTTAAAGGCAAGTGGATGTATCAGTATCGCGCTGTCGGTAAAGATGGCAACACAATTGACTGCTATTTTTCTAATAATCGCAGCAAAAAAGCTGCATTAAAAGAAATCAACAAAGGCCTTGATAAATCACAGAAAATTAGAATTCGCCAGAATAAATATTTGAACAATATCGTTGAGCAAGACCATCGCTTTATCAAGAAAATCACAAGGGCAACACTTGGTTTTAAGGCAGAGTATTCGGCATCTGCCACTCTACAAGGTATTGAATTGCATCATATGCTTCGTAAAGTCCAGCACGTAGATTCAAATAGACTGTCTATTTTTGAGCAATTTTATTCTTTAGCAGCATAGTTGCGCCTAGCGCAAATTCGTCCATAAAAAATTTAGGCAGAACTAAAATTTGCGACACAGCCTCACAATCTTAGAAGGAAGCCGCTTAGTTGTCTTATAGCATTTTTTAAGAAATAGCATGATTGACTCAGTGTTACGCTTGTAGCTCATGTGACAATCAACTAAATTGCCGCTCGTGTCTATACATCTGTATAGATAGCACCTGACACCCTTTATTTTCAAAAACACCTCATCAGCAAACCATGTTTTTCTCGATTTCTTCGACCGGATTTTTTTTTAAATACCGGGTAAGCATGCCTGAAAATTTATTTACCCATTGTCGAATGTCATCATACGATACACTAATACCACGCTCAAGAAGTATTTGCGATACTACTCTCAAACTATTACCTTGATGTGTATAATAGTAGATAGCTAAAAATATTATTTCAGTACGACATTGAATTCTATTAAAGGGTGTGCCAGTTCTTTCGTTAAACTTTCTCAAGCAATCCTTGCACTTCCTTTGTTCATACCCAAGCTTTGTGTGCACCAGCACCCAGAGGTTCTTTGATTTACAGTAATAGCATCTCTTCATGATATACACCTATACATTTATTGACTGTATATTCTATATCGGCAGATCTTTGGTTTTCTTGAATGTTGACAGAATGTATTTGTTGACAAAAAGGTCTAGCTGCGCTAAACTGTGCTAAGTTACACAGTAACTAAATAGCGTCTGTCAATTATTAAAGTCATGCTCCTACGAACATCCCTTAAATAACATAGATAGAAATCATTTAACTAAAATAGGAATGTACGTATGGCACAATCTAAAATTTTCATTGGAAACCTTTCTTTCAATACTTCTGAATCAGAACTTACTGACCTGTTTGGGTCTATCGGACAAGTAGCAGAAGTGGCGATACCAACCGATAGAGATAGCGGTCGCCCTAGAGGGTTTGCGTTTGTCACGTTTGAAACGCAACATGACGCCCAAAAGGCTTTGTCGATTGATGGCAAAGAATTCGGTGGAAGAAATATAGCAGTTAAGATGGCTGAAGATAAAAGTCGTCGACGTTGACATTCTCACTCCAGCTAAAGCAAGGGGATTCTAGGGGAACAGCTATGCTGCCACCCCAGGAAATTCCTGGGCTTGGTTGTCAATGCTGAATTTTATGAAAAACCAATTGCTGAACAACCGGTTCAGTTCTTCAACTTGACAAAGGGAAAATTTTGCGAATTGCAAAGTTAATGTAACAAAACCCTATTTTTTCAGATAAGTATGTTGAGATACTTAGAGAGGGGGGGGGGTATGTGAGAGAAACACGCACTTACCCGTCCGAACTTAGAAAAGAAGCTGTAAAACTTACATTGTCATTAGATACACCAATGTACCAGATAGCTGAAGAATTGGGCAGGATCAATTGTAGATAATGAATTGTTTCAAATTTTTCTAACGATGTTTATACCATCTCTTATATATAATAATACATTTGTAACTCGATTATCATTTATAATTGTACTGTTTAATCTATCAATTGCTTGTGCTTCTGGGTTAAGAGGCTCTAGCACTTCGCCGCCCCATAAAGCATTATCAAACACGATAAGTCCACCAGAATGTAAAAGCTGTAATGATTTTTCATAATAGACTGGGTAATTTGTTTTGTCAGCATCTACGAATATCATGTCAAACATAGGTCGCGAAGTGTTCTTGTTGCTAATATATTCATCTAGAAGATTATTTGCATAATCATTGATTAATTTAATTTTGTGGCCGTGAGAGCTTTTATTAAAATATTTTTCGGCAAAATTAGCTGAGTCTTTATTTATTTCACAAGTAATTAATTGTCCTTCCGGTGGTATTGCACTTACCATATGTAAGGCAGAATATCCGGTATAGGTCCCAAGCTCCAGAATATTTTTAGCCTGTGATATTGAAGCAAGCATCCTTAAGGCATTTCCAACCAAAGAACCACATAACATCCTATACTCAGGTAAATTAGCAGTAGTTTCAAGACTTAAGTTTTTAAGCAACTCTTCCTCTTGCTCTGAGTGGTTTTTACAATACTCCTCAATTTCACTGTTTATATTAAATATCATAATATCCTTCTGCTGGCTCTCCAACATTAACCTATTGGAAGCATAATCAGATGCTGCTATTAAAAGGTCCTTACTATTATAGTTTATATATGCACTACCAGCCATCTTAAACTGCACAGCACTACAACCACCACAAGAACAACCAAATTCTGTAAATCCTCGTTCTAATAGATATTTTAGAAGTAATTTATTATTACCCTAGCGCGGACTGCATGAATAGTTTTACCATCTAAGGCAATTATTTAACCTCTGCTTTTATGAAATATCTCATGCATCCATTCTTCAAATACTTCTTCCAAAGAATACGTATTAATCATAGAAAATACTAGACCAAAAGTATTGTGGGATGGTATTCTAGTAATGCTATAAAAAGCTTTTCTCTAGCTTCACAAAACTTTGCAATCTCAATTCATTCCAATTCCTATACAATCGTAATGTATTTTAGCAAATAGCTGATTTTCGCCAACAGTGCCCAGTATAGCACCAGCACACGTCTTCTTAGAAAATAAACATATCACAGATCCTTGCTGCCTAACCGTTAATATATACTGGTTGCAACTAACTTGCTGCGCACGTAAAATCTATAGCATAGAATTATAAAGCAAGAATACATCAGCGCCTGCGGTGCTGGCTAATAATATAAAGAGTAATACCATGAAAGATTTTAACATTAGTAATGTACTTTCAATTATCACGGAAAATGCCGATGTATATGGCGATACAAACTACTCAAGCATAATCGAAAAGATACTTTCTGAATCGAGCATTAGCTCAATTACATCAAAAGAGCAGTTGATACAAGCTTTTTTTTATGTGGATGATAATGGCATTTCTAATTTTTACCTAATGATAAGAAAAAAAGGGGGGGTAGATTTTTTAAATAGCTACTATGAGTATTTTTTCGATACCGCAATGACTGCGCAAAGTATAGAACTAATAAGAAATGCATTAAATGCTGTTATAAATGTTGGCTGCTTTAAAGATGAGTCAGCTTTGCTTGTATTGACCGGACAAAGAGATGGGGTTTCTTTGTTGGCTACTAATGAATGTTTTCTTGCAAAATTGATATCACCCACCGCTTTAAATAAAGTAGTTTCAGAAGGGAAGTATAAAACATTATCTCCATTGTTTCACCTGTGCAAAACAGTGTCAGAAGATTTCTGTACTGAGTTGGCAGACGTAGAAATCACATTTAATGGCAGGAAGAATAAACTTATTTAAATTTGCAAGTGTTGAAACTGCAAATACTATTGTTGAGTTGGCAGAGAGCCAAGGTGAAAGCGCTTTATTCTGGAGCATTAAGAATTTGCATATAAATTCAATGGTGTTCACATGGTCTCAAGACGATATGCGCCACACTCAGAATGTGGAAATGATTATTCTTCCCGAGGCCTTTAACGCCATAGTACGCGCGGGCACTGCTATTGGTGAGAGTGTTGCATTTTGTATGGTTAGCATAATATATGACGGTGAATACGCACTTTCGAATTACTTTTTTGAATTTGTTTTAGCTGATATCAACTTTCTATCTCTAGCCACATATAATCAGATAATACCTTCAGAAAACCCAGGTTTTATAGGGATGTCTATTCCATTATTCATTGCAAGTTATGATCCAGAGTATATTCCTCAGGTTTCAGATTTTTTCAATGCACTGAATAATTGGTTTATACGAAATCTAGATATTGAATGTGCGCATAATGTAGCACATGGAAGTATGCCAACTCCTAAGGCAATAGAAGATGAAAGAAGCTCTACAAGTACTTTCCTTGCTTGGATGGCTGATGGCGGACATTATTATCATTTATTCTTGGACGATGCTTGGTTGTTAAAAGATTTAACATTGCCATGTTTGAATGCTTGTTATTATATTGAAGATGACGATCTAGATGCTCCTCTTAATATTTTAATTAAATTAATACTTCAATCCCCAGACAATATTTTTTCACAATTCAAGAATTGTGAAGCTTTAGAATGTATTGCTTCTATAATGGATGTCAATAGTTTCAGAATACTAATTACTGCTGCAAGATGGCGCACCCAAGATGAAAATAGAGATCTGAATGTGGATCAAAATTCAAGGTTAATCAGCTTTTTAAATAATGTTATAAAAAGGAATATCAGTATTTATCAAAAAAACACACTAGCAGCTCAAGAGGAATTGGTTGAAGCCATCGACGGATACGCGCCTTATTACGCTCCCCACTTACAAAACTTAACTGACTATTTTACTCGCGATTATAAAGATGAAATGATCAGCAACTTTATAACACAACCAAAATTGATGCTAAATCTATTTGCTATCGCTCCAGCAAAACGATCTGGGTCACATTCTGCTATGCGAAGATTACCAAAGGAATTAATGCAAGAACATTTGGCTCCGTTATTAACTTTTTAATAATTTTCACACCGTAACCCAAAGGGGTTCTGGTGGGATATGTGGGCACTGTTGCGAAAGTCGGCCATCTGCTAAGGCGAAATTATCCTGTGGCTAGTTAGTTGCTACTGTCGCTAAGCGTTATCATACTGAGATTTAACTGAATTTGCATTTGAGCGTGGCTTAAAATTAGAGCGTTCTACTATTTGTTGTTGGGTACAAGAAAACGCATTATAAATTAATCGTCATGCACATGCTGAAGAAGGGGCAAGTGCGTAACATTGTTAAAATGTTGTTACACAGAACAGCTTTGTCAATAGTATGTCTATGGACATGTTTGTCTTCTTAAATAAACTTTGCGGTATTAGCTAGGTCTCGTAGCTATTTGTGCTCCTGCCCTTATAATTAATTACACTTAGGTACATTACCCAAGATGAAAAATAATGATTTATTATACTCCTAATTCTACAAGGCTGCTTTTTACATTTAAAAAATATGTCAAATATACACTTATCTATGATTCACTTGTGGCTGATGGTAATAAACAATATAATTTGATAAGTTAATAACACTAGATTAAGAAAAGCAGGTTATAGCTTAATTAGATACAGCTTAATACTCGCTTAATTCGCAGAATATCTGTGTGGGCACTACTTAAAACAACATAAAGAGATATTAAAATGCCGTCATTATATAATACCAAAGAAGAAGCTCTAGCAAGGATTTTAGAGATTGTAGGCAGTAGGATCAGGCTAAACGCTGCGCAAGCTAGCTATTTACGTGATTGTACACCAGAGCAAGCTAGTGAGTATCTTTGTAGCATGTCTCCTGATATTAGGCAATACATTATTCGCTCACATAACAACATGGAATACGTAGTTCTATACCAGGCGCAGTATTTACAAGCCCTTATAAGTGAAATTAATATTTTAAAAGATTTAGGGCATAAATTAGAATCTTTAGTTAAGGATGATTCTTCTGCTAATGTGTTTTTTGTAGCCACTGAATTATTTGTGCGAATTAGAATAGAAGAAAAGCAGCTTGCTGATCAGAGAGATAGAATGAATAAACAAAACCAGTCTCTAGCCAGAGCGGCAAGAAGTTTGACAAGAAAAGAAGATAACAACGCAAAGGATAGCAAAAAAGCAGCAAGTCAGGCTGCAAAAGAAGCTGTAAGGAGCCAGCCGGAACTACAAAGTTTAGAGTCACGTTCAGAGTTGCGTACATATAAAGAGATATATAGACTGCTACAACAGTCAGGGATTATCACTCAAGAGTGTGATGATTTCCGTAATGAATATTTTGAATTAAAATTTTATGGTGAAAACCAGCATGCAGTTGTAAGACGTAATATAAATCGTGCAAAGCATCTAAGAAGGATTAGTAGTTTATTGGAACAAATTAAGCGGCCTGGGTTAAACGATGTTAAAGCAAATTATATGTGCTCCCTTCATGCTGAATTACAATTAAAAGAACAAAAATTATCCAGTTTAATGCTCTCGAGCTCTACTGATTATAGAGTTGTTCCAGCAGCATATTTCTTATCAAGTGAAATAGAAACATTATATAAGGAAATACATAAGACTCTTCAGGATGAAGTTGATAGGCACAAGGAAGAGCAAAAAAAGATGCAGGAAGAAGTGCGCGCTTATGAGGAAAAACTTAGAATAGAAGAGCAAGAAAAAGTAAAAAGAACGGAAATAGAGCGCCAAAACCGTGAAGCACTAATTGCAGCGGAAAGAGCCAGGTTGGATGCAGAGTATGCAAAGAGATGTGCTGAAAGAGTAGAAAATACACGTAAATATAGGGCGGAGGCAGTCTCTATTATACATGCGTTAGGTGGTTCTATAGAAGCAGATACGGGTTCGTCACATCAAAGAATCTTCTTCCAAGGTTGCTGTCTTCAGGACTTAAGCTGTGAAACCTCAGAAGAATCAACTAGTACATCAGAGCCAACCGCAAGGCATGGATTTGCAAGAAAGAGCGAAATAACTGGCTATAATCTTAAATTGTTGCGCAATGCTATAATTAGCGTGCTGCCTAACAACTACTTAGAGCTATTGCAACAGCATCGTGTAAATCCTAAAAACAAACCTAGACATCAACTTGCAAAAGTTTATTAGTGGTGATATTTTCTAACTAGGATATTTGAGGTGTTGAGGTTATAAGTATGGATACTTTAGATGCAATTAAGGCTCGTCGTGCTATAAAGCATTATGATACAGATTTTGAAATGCCGCAAAAGGATCTTGATGCTCTATTAGAGCATACTATTGAATCTCCAACGTCTTTCAATATACAAAATTGGCGCTTTGTATTAGTCGATGACAAGCAATTGCGACAAAAAATTCGTGAAGCCGCTTGGGACCAAGCTCAAGTGACTGAAGCCTCCCTACTATTTGTTTTATGTGCTGACATAAAATCTTGGGAAAAAGAACCTGAGAGATACTGGCGTAATGCTCCGCAGAATGTTCAAGAACTTATGGTCTCTATGATAAAACCATTTTACGAGGGTAAAGAACAACTGCAGCGTGATGAAGCGTTAAGATCTATTGGTATTGCTGCACAGACTATGATGCTTGCCGCCAAGTCTATGGGTTACGATAGTTGCCCGATGATAGGATTTAATCCAGAAAAAGTTGCTGAATTAGTTAATCTTCCTGAGGGGCACTTGGCTGGGATGTTGCTTGTGGTGGGTAAAGCGACAAAGCCGGCTTGGGATAAGCCAGGACAATTACCTCTAAGTGAAGTGCTGATAAAAAACACATTCTGATAGCCAATGCTGCATTTGAAGTAGCTGCGTTAAATATCAGTCAATGTACCAAAATATATCCCCCTAAATTCAATGTGCGCTGCACCATAACAATATATTTACACTAACAAAGGAGGCAATATTGTGTAAAAACCAGATTTCACTGATGTGCTTAGTATTCCGTTCAAAGAACAAAGTAAAACTCTTGAAAGGTAGTCAAAGTCATTTTGCCTCTCTAGGTCAAAGTAGAGCCAATTTGAGCGTCAATTCTTTGCATCAATTGAAGTACTGACAAACTACCATCAATCTAGAACAAAGAAGCCTTAACCTTGCTATGTTTAGTATATGACTAACGAGGTGCTAAATGGGTGAAGATGAGCAAATTTTTGAGATTGTATACGCATGCTCTCAACGGCTAAAAGACGCTGCTGACGTTGTTGAGAATGGCAGTTTAACATCAAACAAACTGATACAGCTGCTTGATTGTGGTGATGCGACTGATAAGAACGAGCTTAAAGAAGCCTTTATCAATAAGAAACTTAATTCTCAGCAACTTCTAGAAATTCTTGACCAATCAGAAGCAGAAATAACATCCCAGACACCTGCGGTAGGTCGGTTCTTGTATACGGCATTTGCATACAATTATGCTTACTATCCTGAACAACATTTGGTTGTAGAATTAGAAACGATTTCCACATTACGTAAAGTAGTAGTAGAAGTAGGATTGCGTGATGAACAAAAGCAGTTAGAACAAGCAGCTGAAGAGGTAGATCAAAGAGCACTAAAAGATAATAGTGCATCAAGAATAATTGATAGGGCTGCAGCTCCATACCTAGAGCAAACTATATCTTATAGTTTTGAATTACTTGTTGAATATGCGCTATCTTTAATCGAAATATCAAATAAATCTAATAAACCAATTTCTCTTGCTGAACTAGAAAATGCATTGAACCCAATATTAAAAGTGATAGGTATAAGCAAAGAAGAACTAAAGAGAATAGGCGAAGACCGTGCTTTATATAAGCATAAACTTGCAGAATATATACAAAGAAATTCTGATAAAGAAGGCCGAATAGAAATAGACAAGGCTCTTGAACAGCACTATAGGGTCTCATCCGGACTAGGCGGGGTAGTAAATGGGGTGTTAAGAGACACAGTTCCTGTTATTGCATTTAAGCAGAGTATGAAAGATAGTGAAGCTAGTTTAAGATTGCTACATAGTAGTATAGGGAGCTTGAGTTTCCTGAGAATGCAAGCAAAAAAAATCAAATATGATTTTGATCAACCCCTACATTATATGTCGCCAATAACTATGCGAATTATACTTGATAAATTGGGGGTAAGTAAGTTTATCATTAAAAGTTTTGGGGTCATTCATAAGAGGCAATCAAATCAGTTAAAAAAAACCAGAGAGTTTTTGCAGCAACTAGACAGTCATGATATCAGAATTGATGATAAAGCAGAAAAGACTACCACATATTATTTCGATACATCAATTGAAAGAAGGCCAGATTTTTCACACAAAATCCAGCTTTATCATGAAAAACAAGCCCAGGTATTTGCAGAAATATGTGGCAGACAACTACAGATTTCTGATTTACTATTAGAGTTAATAAATACGGAGACTTGTGACAACCCCAAGCTGCTAAGGCACATACAAAGAATAAGAGAGCTGAGGGATGGCATTGTAGGTAAAGAAAGAGATGGTGTAATTATATATGACCCCGCTCTGCATGCAAAGCTACAAAAAGCAATTAATTCATTAGTAAACGCTAGTTTTATAGATATACCTTATAGATATACACTTGTTCTGGCAAAAGTTGCTAGTCTTCAAGATAGCTTAGATAGAGAATATAATAATAGAATGTTACGCCAAAATCTTGTAAAAAATTCATCGCTATATAGCTATGGTGACGATCAACAAGATGTTTCTCTGGTAACGCAGGCAAGGAATGCGGCAACAACTTCTGCTATGGCTAAGTTTGAAGCAGCATCTTTTTCATTTGCTCATGAGACAGCAGAAAACGTGGCTATGTTTATAAGTTCTGAAGATACAATGGATATTAAAAAACAGTTGGAAGAGATGCGGGCATTAGATAAGTCACTATTGCTGGACAAGTCTGGTAATAAGCAAATTCTATACGTTGGAAACAAATATGGTGGATATTCTGCTTTAAGAAAATTCACCATTAATCTATTCGCCTATCTAGACTCATTTATAGGTATTCATCGTAGATATGATGCTATTAAAACTCGGGCAGATATAAAACTAAAAAATCCATTCAGTACATATCGCCAGTACAAAGCTAGGAAAGCCACCGAATTAGTTATAATACTTCAGCTTAAACAGCAGCAAGAGGTTATACATAAAGTTTTGCAAATGGCAGACTCTTTTGGACAAGATATTTTCAAATTTGCGGTTGATGAGTGTTGTAAAAAGGTATTCAGTGAAGGGTTGATTCTTACAGATATAGCTAGATTACATTTTAACTTGAAAGCAATAGCATTTGCCATCAATACAATACAAGATCCTTTGTTACGACAACAATTGAAAGAAAAATATGATGTCGAAACATTTATGTCTACTAACCCCACAGAGAAAGATATGAATAAGTTTGTGCGTAAAGCTATACATGAGATGACCTTGTATCCGGAGCAAATTAGGTTTGATGGATTTTTTATAAAAGCTAAAGATGATATCGAAGTCAATATTATAGCCAAGTTAGATGACAACAGTTTAACTTCTTCAGGAGTTGCTGCCAAGGCTAGTATGGCATCGCTTCTAAGCTATCCAAGAGTCATTGAGGCAATAAAAAACTTTGTGTTATTGCAACCTATAATACGAGATTTTGTACATGGGTTTACAAAATTCTTTAAGGTAATTAGTAACTCGGCTATGTTATATGCTGATGCAGAAAAATTGATGAATAAAAGATTAAGAATGCCAGAAAATATATTAATGGATATTACCTATGATAAGCTCGGCCTAAATGAGGATTTTAGACAAGCAGACTGGTTAATTGAGCATTTAAGAGAAGATGGGGGATTAAAAAAGCAAGTAAAGACTCCGACTGTCACGCAGCATACAACTATGTGGCAAGCTGCTCGAAATATGGTTAGCACGAGTTGTGTTGGCTTGGTAGGAGCCGTGACAAGTGCGTTCAGTAAAAGTAGCATATATTCACATGGAAATGAAAATCCCTACAATAGAAAACAAACCCAATTTGTTGCGAGCATGGAAGAAAAACTAGCCGAGCAAACTTTCGAGTTACTAGCAACAACTAGGGACTTTATATCGCGCTCAAGTAACCATGATGAGCTAGCATACATCAGTCAGGAACTAGATAGTATGATTGAGAAATTACATTCAAAACCAGCTCTTGCTAACCCTGAGTATCGTAATTTATTGGTAGCTGACGCACTTGATCTACTTATTAAGGTTCATGGTGACCCTTGTGTTCAGCATGATATACAGGCTTTTAATTTTACACTACTCTTGTACCAAGCTACTGCCAACGTCAAGATAATTTCAAATCTAGTAGCAGTGCTTGGAGAGTATATGAAGGCGCATAACATGCGTGACTGTTCTAATGATGATTCAAATTTTATTGCTAAGTTATGCGCTAGTACAGGATTGACTGATATGCTTAACAAACAATCAGCAGTAACATATTCTGCAACTAGCATAACAACTCTACAAAAAGCGATGATGCAAATGGATCATAGTATTGAATTTGAATATAAGGCTCAGAAAGTTGATTCGGCAAAAGACGCTCATAATCAAAATTCGCGAATTAGAATGACGTAGAATATATTTGTGCATTTAATTTGCTAGTATATAATATATAATAGAATCACTTGTTTACACAGACCCATTTGCCAGTATGCAAACTGAATTAATTTGTGAGAAAGAACAGCTACACCACATGGGGGAAATTCAACCATTTGGGGTGCTTATAGCAGTCAGCAAAGAGAATAATACTGTCACTCATGTCAGTGAGAATATAGGTGATTTAGGTATTGCTGGCGCAAAGGGCTTGCTAGGCAAAGAGTTATCTGGAGATATTGCTAATTTGTTTTCCCGCCACTTTGATGCAAGTCAGCTTGAAAATACAGATATATTCGGACATGAACTAAATGGAAAAAATTACTTTGTAAAGCCTTACAGTACCAATATGCATAATGTGTTAGAATTTTTATTCGACTATTCACACCATAAACATAACAAGAAAACTAATAAGTCTTATTTATATGAGCATCCTAGCACGAATAAAGAGTTACTTGAATTTTCGCAAAAATTTGTAGAGAACATATTAGATATTCTGCAAGTAGAAAAGGTCATGTTATACAAGTTTATGAAGGATTGGTCTGGAGAGGTAATTGCTGAGGTATGTACGAATATAAATGCGTTAGGAGAGTATCTAGGGTTAAGGTTCCCGGCATCTGATATACCAAAAATCGCACGAAACTTGTATCAGCTAAATCCCGTGCGGCAGATCCCTGATGCCACAGCAACACCCGTAAAGATACTGTCATATAAAAAAACTAATCTAGACTTAAGTAACAGTGAGCTTCGTGCAGTTTCAAAAGTACACCTCACATATTTAAATAATATGGGTGTGCAATCTTCTCTCTCATTTAGAGTTTTATTAGGTGATAACCTATGGGCCTTAGTAGCATGTCACAACACTACTCCATATGAGGTTCCGCAAGCAAGAATAGAGGAAGTTAAGGAAATTGTTAAACTATATGAAATTGCTATCCGTCATGCACATTCTAAAATGGCACTTGCAGAAGATGATCACATTTATCAACTCATACAAAAATTAAGTACTGATATTAAAAGTTATTCTAAGATTGCAGATTTTATTGATGCTCACAAAGAAAAAATCCATCAGTATTTCGATGCCGATGGCTTATGTTTCATTACTAATGACTCAATTATAACTAGCGGAATAATTCCTGGGCAAGAGTCTATAGAATACTTAGCTATGAATATACTTAATAGACAAACCTCAACATATTGCACCTCTAATATCCTAGATGCGTTTGCTGATAGCCATAGCTATGTTGGCCCTCCAGGATTGATGGCTATTGTTGTTAGTAATTTGAATTCTCCTGGCAAGTCACTTTTACTTTTATTTAGAGAGCATAGTTCAATAGAAGTTAAATGGGCCGGTAATCCAAATGAAAAAATGCATATTATTAATGAGGTGGGAATAGTTAATCCTCGCCATTCATTTGAGAAATGGGTTGAGACAAATATAAGCAATTCTGAAGAATGGAAAAAAAGTGAAAACCATTTGGCTATTTCATTAGTTGGTAGTGTTCAATAAACTGTGTCAATAAATAAGTAAGTTGTCAGAGGTATAAGGTTTGCAGGGATAAAAGTTTTACTTAAAATCCCTGCAAGTCTGAGTCATAATACATCTTTCAACAGTAAT
>JAUIIV010000017.1 GCA_030431675.1 Gammaproteobacteria bacterium
CATGTGCTAGCAAAATTGCCAGATGCATCTTCACTCGCAGACATCGAAGCGCTAATGCCATACAACATCGATAAAGCACTGCTCACTCTCGATTAACTTGTCAATACGGTTTTGATCGACCGCTTACGCTCTATCAAAGTATTCTAGTCTCGCAATTCTATCGACCGTTATTAGATTCTGATTAACAAGCTCTTGTAAGTGCGGAGCATCAATTAGGCTAATATGTAAACTTCGATCTTTAACTCGTTGCATAAGAACATGATTGTTAAGAGCTTGCACATGAGATGAAGTCAAACTAAGGGCTTGTGCAATAGCAATTACCCTGCCTGCAATTAAGGACCTAATAGATTCGTGAGCTAGTATTTGCTGTTGCAAAGAGTTTAACTCATCCAATTCCTCTTGGGTCAAGAACTCATGATCAGTGTAAAAATGCAGATTGATAGGATTAGTTTGCCGTGGGCTATATAGTAAAAATTTTCCGCTCATGTTATTAGTCTCTTATTTTTTTGAGAAATTATACATGAACAACAAGCCAAGTCAATTACTTAGCTTTTAAATACTCAGCTATAAACTTATTGCTAATTAAATAATTCTTAGTGCGTATACACTAAAAAGGAAAAAATTAAATACTATACAGCTTTGATGCTAGCCAGCACGCAGCAACCAAACCACCACACCTATAAAGGCAATTAGTATTAAGGCCAATAGTCCCATGCTATACATGCTCTTGTTAATATTATCCCTAGACAAAGTCTCTGGATTCTGGCGTATATATACCACCAAACGCCACACTATAAATGCGCCAAATAATACTATTGCTATACTATTTAAAATTTCCATTCTGCCCCCTGTGTCTTAAGACATGATCACATATTACTATAGCTGCCATCGCTTCAACAATTGCTGGGGCACGTAGACCAACACAAGGATCATGACGCCCCTTAGTTGCTACTTTTACTGGGTCACCATTACTATTAATACTTTCTGTTGGTGTAGGAATACTAGAGGTAGGTTTAAACGCAATATTAGCCACTATATCTTGCCCTGTAGAGATCCCAGCCAAAGTCCCACCAGCATTATTACTCGTAAAGCCATCCATAGTTATTGGATCATTAAACTCAGAGCCCCTAGCTGTAACACATGCAAAACCAGCACCAAACTCTACCCCTTTTACAGCATTAATGCTAAATAAAGCGTGGGCCAAATCTGCATGCAAACGATCAAATACCGGCTCCCCTAACCCAGCTACAACATTGCTAATAATAAGCTGCAATTTTGCTCCTATAGAGTCACCATCACTACGCACCTCTGCTACATGCTCTTGCATAGAGGCCAAATCTGCAACCACATTACCTACTTGTACAACCTGCGCCGCAAAATTTATATCCAACTGCTCACGTAGAAATTTTTTGGCAATTGCACCCGCTGCAACCCTTAAGGCTGTCTCACGTGCAGAAGCACGCCCTCCTCCTCTATGATCGCGTATACCGTACTTTTGTTGATACGTATAATCACCATGCCCAGGCCTATATGTACTTTCTAAATCAGCATAATCTCGCTCACGCTGATCTTGATTAAGAATTTGTAGACCTATAGGGGTACCAGTAGTTTTGCCAGCAAATACTCCTGAGAGAATTTGTACTCTGTCCGGCTCTCGACGCTGTGATACATATTTCGATTGAGCTGGACGTCTTCTATCTAACTCTACTTGTATATCCTGCTCTGTAAGTTGCAGCATAGGTGGGCAGCCATCTATTATACAACCAATCGCTGGACCATGGCTCTCGCCATAGGTTGTAACAGAGAATAACTTGCCAATACTACTGCCCGGCATAATACCCTGGAGTTACAGAAAGAATATTGCAACCACGAATGGTTGGACTATCAATAAATCTGGCTAAGTACTCACAAAAGTCAGTATTTAAAACTTTTCTAGGTACATCTGTGGTTGCAACTTCGTCAGCAACAAAACCACTTGCATGGTAAAAACGCAAAGTCTGCGTCACATGATCTTTAAATACAAAACCAAGATGTGAAATATTTAAATTAGTCCCTATTTGATCACGCATATTCCAATCTGGGCGTACAATACAAGCAATGCCTGCTTCTGGAAATTTATCAAAATAAAAAGATTGATTATCTAGTAAATGCGTTGTAGCTATATAAGGAGAATTTACTTCTTTGGGTTGCAATGAATCTAGCACATAATCCGGGATATTAAATTCACTTTTAGTTTTTTTTAGCCAATTAAGCTTATTTATGGTAGTAGTAGCAGTCTGTAACTCCAAAGCCACATTACTAGTAACATCACGAACTACAAAATTATTATTTGGGATCCAATCTAATGACACAAAATGATTACGCGACAAATAGTTTGGCACACCATCCTTATAATGAATTTTGCGCAATAAATCAACAAAATTACTACCCGGAACGTTTTTTGCTAATGCAAGAACCACTTCCACATAGGTAACGCAATCCAAACAGTCTAAATTATAATTAAAGTCATCTTCAGCTTCTAAGTTACTGCCGTCTTGCCACGAACCAAATGCTACACCTAACAATTTATGTGCAAAATGTTGCAAACGTACTTCTAACGGCGCATCAACTAAATCTTTACTTAAAACCTCTAATTCTGCAAGCATAAATCCTCCATGTGCAGTAAAAATACCCCGTCACCACCATGTGCAAATTCTAACCATATAAATGGCAGCATTGGATATTTAGTAGCCAATAACTCCCAGCTATTGCCTACTTCAACTATTAATAAACCACCTGGATTTAAGAAATTACGTGCTTCACGCAACATGCGCTCAGTAAGTTCTAAACCGTCATCACCGCTTTGCAAAGCTAAAGTAGGCTCATGATTATATTCAGGTGGCAACTCTGCCATTTCTTGACTGCCAACATATGGCGGGTTACTAATAATAATATCGTACTTATCTACCGGCACATTAGAAAACAAATCTGATTGCACCAATTTTACGTTACTTTTATGTAAATCGAGATTTTTTTTTGCTACTTCTAATGCATCTTCAGAGATATCAACACCAGTAACTTCTGCTTCAGGAAATTCTTTGGCAGTATAAATTGCAATACAAGCACTCCCTGTACACATATCTAAAATACGCTTTGGCTGCCCATCGCCCAACCATGGTTGAAAATGCTGACTGATTAATTCTGCTAGAGGTGAGCGGGGAATAATAACATCTTGATTAACATAATATCTCTCACCTGCAAACCAAGCAGTATTGGTTAAATAAGGAACAGGGATACGATCTACAACGCGCCTCTCCGCTAAAGCACGCAGTTCTTGCTCTTGTTGAGAATTTAGCTGCATTTGCATTGCACTAGAATCTATATCAGGGGGAAGAGATAGTACATGCATAGCCAACATAACTGCCTCGTCCCAAGGGTTGTCGGTACCATGCCCATAAAAAATCTCACTCGTAACAAAGTAGTCCTCTGCCCAGTGTAGAAAGTCTCCTAAAGTAGCTTGTGTCAACATACTATTAGACATTTGGCTGTGGCACTAAAAAGTCATTTTTATCTACAGATACTAGAGCATATGTATGATCCGGTACTCTAAAACACCACTCATTATTTTCAGTAACCATGGCAAAAGTCTGACCCTCTAACTTCTTCAACATTAAATGAGTTGTTTTACCATTAAATGTGGTCAAGTTCACAGATAATGCTTGACTCCAATCTATGTCTAAACTAGCAGCAGGCATAACATCAATATATTCTATCTCAGCAAGAGCATATGGCAAACTATTAATTGCATCTAAATCTAATGATTCCTGCTGTTGCAAAACAAGATCTGTAATCTGAAAGTCCTCCGCATCAACTGATTCTTTAGCTATTACTAGCTGTTCACCTGTTGGTTGCATAATTTCTACTTTACTTACTTGATCTTCATCTGCAAGACCCAACAGCGGCTGTCTAACCCAGTCACGAAAATCGCTACTTAAATCCACAAAACCATATGCGAGCCATGCCTGCAAGTCTTCGGGTCTGCGCACAAATACCTTTAGCTCATCTCTTTTACCAACTATTAAATGTACCTGCTCAATGCCATTTTCATCTGTAGCAATTAACTCTATGGCCTTAGAATCATCTTCACTAACTGGATTAACTCCTAAAGTAGCAAAATGTGCTGGATTGGATGTTTTAGGCTCTACAATACGCATATCTGCTAGCCCATAAAGGATCTCTTCAATTCTATCAGTCAAAACCGGATAACCATTTTTTTCTAATATGCGCCATGTTTTACCATCTTTATAAAAAGTAAACTTTGTATCATGGTCTTTAACCACTAACTTACTCACCCTATGCGCATTTAAACCGGGCAGCAATAGATTTCTTTCTGTACTACCAATTACACTATCGGTATTAAAATAGAAATACACCAATGCAAGCATACCAATGACTGTCACTAGCACCAAAAAATTTAAGGTTCTGGTATTTAACATTTTTATACTCTACTCCTTATAAAACCACGTGCATACACCACCAAGCCAATAAAAATAATTAGCATGGGTATTAAACCGTAACTTAAAAACTGAATTATTATCTTTAATTGCATAAGTTCATGCTGCACCTTATGCTGAGCCATACGTGGATCTACCTCTTTATCTATACGAGCTTGTTGCCATTGCTGTAACTTCGTCAATGGTCTAGAAAACTCGCCACTATTGCGCACGGCTATTAATTCATTACTTCCTAACAAATTATCTAATGCGCTTAACACAAAATTACCGTTTCCAGAAGAAGCAACATCATAATTTTTACCCATAATATTTTGCATGCTCACCCAAAAATGGTCGTGTAGCATATCAGCGTCAGCAATAACAATAATATTAGATTGCTGGACAATAGAACCTGTAGTAATACTACGTATAGGTCCAGAAATTCGTGCTGCAACTGTAGACTTACCTCGGGGAGAGTAATTATTAAAATACCCAGTAATATTAGACTGAGTATCAGGCACTTCGTCTGCAGGAATCAAAGTAGCTTCATCACTTGTATAAATCAACGGCATAAAGTAAGTACTTGCATCTAGAGTTGGCTGCAAATGCCCAGGACTTGCTAGAGTGATACGGTCTAAACTAGAGGTAAGCACATCATCTGCAGAAAAATTCTCAGTAGTTAAATCTATCCATAACGGGTAACTAACTGCAAAATCATGCTGCTTGTCAGAAATACGCACCGAGCGGGCAAGATTTCTGTCTGCCACCACAAAGTCCGGTAATAAATCTACACCCCAAGACGCTAAAAGCTCTGTGGCATTGCCACTTCCCGCAACTGAGCCTGCCAGTTCTGAATACGGGTCTACAAAAGCCAGCACATGTCCACCCTGTTGAACAAACTCGTCAATGGCTTCTATGGCTTCTGCAGAAAAACTGCTAGGCTCTACAACCATTAGAGTAGTAATATAGCTCGGTATAATTGGCTCCTGTAAATCAATATCTTTGACAACAAATAATTGCTCCATCTGTTGTCTAATCACCCACTCTTGTCCCCTAGCATCTAAAGGTAAAGAACTCATTAGTCCAACAATACGTGCTTGTGGGTGTGCCAAATTGTATAGTAATTGGCTAACGTCATATTCCAAATTTGCTTCGCGGTTTGGTAAGAAGAATGGGATCACTTGCACAGTATCTATGGCATTGGTTCCAACAAGCCCAAAGTACACCTCTTGTTCTTGTAAGGTCACACCTTGCAAACCATACTCAACCGCTTGTTTCTCCGCATCAGAAAAAGGCTCAGGGTCGATAACCTCTAAATTTATTTTCCCATTACTAGCTACAACATAGCGCTCTAACATTGCTGCAACACGAGCAGAATAAGTCGTTAAATAATGGTTATCACTCTGTGCTTTTGCAGAATAATAGAAGCGTAAACGAATAGGTTCTTCAATATCAGCAATAATCTGCTTGCTACCTTTAGATAAAGTATATAATTTATCCTCTGTAACATCTAATTGCACGCCATTAAGAAAATAACCGCTCAATAAATTAACTACCAACAATAAAACCGCAGCTACTGCTAAGATACTGGCACTTAGTAAGCGCATTTAGTCGGCCCTCTTTAGTTCAAGTATTACGGTGTTAGCAAATAGTGCAAATGCTATTAAGCTAAAGAAATAAACCACCGTACGTAATTCAATTAGGCCGCGTGAGACAGTCTCTAAATTACTTAAAAAGTCTAAGCGTGGTGTTAAACTCAAAAGGTTTAATGCAAAACAGCATAACACCGTTAAAACAAAGCAAATAACTTGATTTTTTGTGCAGGCGGAAATACAAGCACCAATAGCTAAATATGCAGCTGATAATAAGATGCTAGCAAAATAGCCTGCTAGAATTACCCCATTATCCGGCGCACCCAATAGGTTAACCATAACCCATAAGGGGCTAGTAAGAATAAGTGAAAAAATCGCTAACATAAATGCTGCTATATACTTACCCAGAATTGCTTGCATTGGTGTAATCGGTAGTGTCAATAACAACTCTATACTTCCGGTACGGCGCTCTTCCGCCCAAAGACGCATAGCTAAAGCAGGCAAGAATACAGCATATAACCATGGCTGATAATTAAAAAAAGGCGCAAGGGTAGCCTGACCGTAACCAAAAAAATTACCAAACTGAAAAGTTGTCACACCACTAGCAATAACGAAAACTGCCATACATACATAAGCTATAGGAGTAGCAAAATAACCGCCTAATTCGCGCCTACATATAATCCAAATTTTACGCATCCATACCCTCTGTCTCAATTTCCGCAAATACCTGCTCTATAGAAGTTACTCGCGGCAAACCATCTAGCATCACCTTACCGGCAGCTATAACAATTACTCGATCACAAATCTCTGCGACCTCTTCTAGCAAATGGGTGGAAAGTAGAACAACTTTTTTTTGTGATACTTGCTTAATCAATGCCCGCACATCACGCTTTTGAATAGGATCTAAGCCATCGGTAGGTTCATCTAGAATTAACACGTCAGGATCATGTAATAGCGCCTGCGCCAAACCTACCCTCTTTTTATATCCCTTCGATAGGTCTTCTATACGTTTGTTAACTACTGCACGTAAGTTAAATACATCGTACAAATCTAAATCAACACCCCGAACGTCAGCAATAAATTTAAGGAAGCTACCAACTGTCATATCAGGATAGAGCGGCATACCTTCAGGCAAATATCCCATAATTGATTTTGCTGCTACTGGCTGCTCTTGGATATCAAAACCAGCCACATAAGCGGTTCCTGCGTCAGGACGTAAAAAACCCGTAATCATCTTCATTGTTGTAGATTTGCCCGCACCATTTGGTCCAAGTAAACCGACAACTTCGCCCTCTGCGGCAGAAAAAGAAATATTATCTACCACAGCCAGCCCTGAAAATTTTTTAGTAAGGTTCATTACCCTAAGTGAGGCACTCATGAATAAAAATCCATAATCTAGTTAAAGTCTATAATATATTATAATTAGGTCATGCACAATTAAGGAGCTCAAGTGAAACTTGCGCTTATTTATATCTCTAAGTTTCATTTACTATCACCTTTTCAGGTACCTGTTTCTGACTCAGAAGCAGCAACCAGCTACTTAGCAATTGAGCTAGCTAGGCTGGGGCATGATGTAACTTTATTCTCCGACACAGATGATAGAATAGGCGCTTGCAATGTACGCTGCAGAAAAATAAATATTACGGACAAAGTATTAAGCTTTGATAAAGCAATATTAGAAAAAGATTATGATGCTCTAATTTTCAAAAATGCCAGTCCAGAATTTATGCTATCCGTCGCAAAAGCATTACCCTATGAGCCTAAGGTCTACTTATGGACAATATTTGATAAAGATGCGCCGATAAACAAAGGACTAGGGGATCCAAAACAAATTGCCCAAATCGCAGGTATAATTTGTGTCTCGGATTGGCAGAGAGATAGACTGCTCTCAGTATGCAAAATACCTCTAAATAAAATGCACACCCTTAAATACGCTATATCACCCTTTTTTCAAGATCTATTTGTAGATCCAAAAGAGTTTGCTAATGCCAAATCACATGATCCAACTTTAGCGTATACTGATCCTAGCTTAGAAAATTTAAAACTAATGTTTGATGCTTTTGCTGACGTACGTCGCCAATACAACGGCGCAACCCTCAGCGTATACTCTGGATTACATAAATATGGCGCCGAAGATGATCAAATCCAAAAGTTATATCCTATAACCCGAGAAATACGTGGCATTTATCATATCGGCAGCTTGTCTAACATCCAGTTGGCAGCAGCTCTACGTTACAAGACTATATTGTTGCTACCAACAACCGTTGCCAAAACCTACAACGTAGAAATTCTCGAGGCTATGGCCGCAGGCGTTTATGTCCTCACTACAAATGCCGGCGCCTTAACCGAATATGGGCATAACCAAAGCAAAAATATATCACTCGATGACCTAGAATTAGATGATCTCAATGGATACGTTAGTCAAACGCTAACTATTTGCCAAACCCAAGCCCACTCATTTCAAGCATTTGCCAACTACTGCTACAAGCAAGTGCAAGAAATAAATCAAAAACATACATGGCGCATTAGAGCTCGCGAACTAATTTATCTGCTGACTGCGAAGAGCTAACAAAACCAGATACTCCAGAGATACCTTTGTTATAGTGATCCCTACAAGTAGCAACATACATGTCATTACCACCAATTTTTACTTGCTCTCCCTCTAGAACTTTATTTCCAGCCGCATCAATTCGCATATTCATAATTGCCTTACGGCCGCAGTGACATATAGTTTTAACTTCTACTAAATTATCAGCTAAACCTAACAAATATTTACTACCCTCAAATAACTCACCAGTAAAATCAGTACGTAAACCGTAACATAAAACTGGCATGTCTAATTCATCTACAACTCTACATAACTGCTGCACTTGTTCTTTAGTCAAAAAGTGTGCTTCATCAATTAATACACAAGCTAAATTAGGGTTATCTGAATAAGCTTGTTCAGTATCTATAAATAAATCAGCAGCAGGATCAAGCTTTCTTGCATCTGCCTGTAAACCTATACGCGAGGTAATCTTGCCAACACCAAATCTAGTATCAATGCTCGGGCTATATAGTAGAGTACCCATGCCACGCTCTAAGTAGTTATGATTGGACTGCAGTAAAAGTGTACTTTTACCAGCATTCATTGCTGAATAATAAAAATATAATTTTGCCATTCAATTACCTTCCTTTAATAATTCAATTAACTGCTCTTCATTTAAGATTGGTATACCCAGATCCTGCGCTTTTGTAAATTTTGACCCAGGATCATCCCCTACTACTACATAATCAGTTTTCTTAGATACACTACTGCTTACAGTTGCACCTAAATTCTGTAACTTATCTTTGACCTCACCTCTACTCATAATCTGTAATGCGCCGGTCAATACGTATGTTTTGCCAGCAAGAGGCAGGTTATCTGTACTTGTGGTCGTAACATCCCAGCTAATACCACTCGAAACTAAGCGCTCTATAACTTCAAGATTGTGTGGTTGCTGCATAAACATAAATATATTATTTGCTACCACTGGGCCTATATCTCGTATTGTCAAAAGTTGCTCTACTGTTGTAGATTGAATTTCTGCTAAATCACCAAGTTCTTGTGCCAAACTACGTGCAGTAGTCTCACCAACTTCTGGGATCCCTAAAGCAAATAAAAACTTAGCAAGAGTTGTTTGCTTGCTTGCATTAATTGCCTCTAATAAGTTTTGTGCAGATTTTTTACCCATACGCTCTAACTGCACCAAGTCATCCAGTTGTAAAGTATATAAGTCAGCAACTGATTTAATCATCTCGCTAGCAACCAATTGAGTCACAATCTTTTCACCTAGTCCGTCTATATCCATAGCCCTACGTGCAGCATAATGCGCAATTGCTTCTTTTACTTGCGCCGGACATGAAATCTCCCCAATACAACGAATAGCAGCCTCCCCTGCAACGCGTACAGCTTCAGCTCCACATACAGGACAATTTTTAGGTGCTACTATAACCTTTGCATCTTTAGGACGCTTGGCTAATACTACATTGACAATTTCTGGGATAACATCACCAGCACGACGCACGGTTACTACATCACCAATACGCACATCTTTACGTTCAATTTCATCCATATTATGCAAAGTAGCATTACTTACCATAACACCACCAACAGCCACGGGCTGCAAACGCGCTACTGGAGTCAAAATCCCAGTACGACCAACCTGAAACTCTACATCTTGCACAGTTGTAAGCTCTTCTGCAGCAGGAAACTTATATGCTATCGCCCAACGTGGAGCCCTTGATACAAACCCAAGTTTTTGTTGCAAAGCAATGCTATTAACTTTATAAACAATACCATCAATCTCAAAATCTAAGTTATCACGCTTTTGCAGTAGTTGTTCATAAAAATCATTACATCCAGACACCCCTATTACAACTTTATTCTCAATACATACTGGAAAAGATAATTCTTGCAAGATCTGTAGAGCTTGCGTATGAGTTGTAAAATCAGGTCCTATTAAACTATAAGCAAAAAAACTTAAACCACGCTTACGAGTAATATTAGAATCTAATTGACGTAGACTTCCAGCAGCAGCATTACGAGGGTTAGCAAATTGTTTTTCGCCATCATGTAATGCCTTGCGATTTAGTCCTGCAAAGGTATCCTTGCGCATATAGACTTCACCCCGTACCTCTAAAGATACCTTTTTATCTAACGATAATGGTATATCTTGAATGACTTTGCAATTTGCAGTTATATCTTCTCCCACCGCACCATCACCACGCGTCGCAGCGCGCTGTAGCAGCCCATTCTGGTATACCAGGCTAACGGCAAGACCATCAAGCTTTGGCTCAGCAACAAATTCAATATCATCATGTGATCCCAACCTATCTTGCAAGCGTGCAACAAATTTCTGAATCTCTTCTGGATTAAATGCATTATCCAATGAAAGCATAGGGACACTATGGGTAACACTACTAAACTCTCGTGCAGCGCTACCACCAACGCGCTGGGTTGGAGAATTGGGATCCGCACTATCGGGATACTTTTGCTCTAGTTGTTTAAGCTCATTAAAAAGTCTATCGTACTCGGAGTCTGGGACGGTAGGATCTGCTAGCACATAGTATTCGTAATTATATTTATTTAATATCTGTTGCAATTCCTGCATGCGCAGCTGGGGACTATTTGCCACTACTATAATGCCTTAATTTGCTCTCTATACTCTGATAGTTTATCTAGTGTTAGCGCACTTCTGTCGGCATCCAATAATTCACCATTGAGCATAAAAGCTATTTGCTTAGCCGTGCGTACTAATTTTTCAAAAGCCTCTTCAGCTTGCTCTACTTGTTGCGGCATAATAATAAACGTAATTCCAGGAATCGTTGCTGTGCTAATATTTTCTATATCAAACAACCCAGGCTCTACAGCCTGCACAATTCTAAACCATACCTCACCCTCACCATACGCACCAACATAACGCACAAATACTCCATCAACACAGTGGCAATGAGCTTTAGTTAAAGCCGTCGCTAACTCTGCACCAGAGAAACCTTCTGCTTGGCGAGCCATAACCGTAAGTGTAATATTTACCGGCAATGGCTCAGATGCCACCTCAGATTTTGTTGGTGCTGCTATTTCAGGTTGTACATCCGCAACAGAATCAAGTCTAAAATCATGATCTAAGTGATCAATTGGCTCTACAGTCTTATTATGGCTACTAATAGAAGGTGGTATACGTCTATTAGTTTTTTCAACTACCACAGTACGCAACAATTCATTATTATTATCAATCGAACCTCTAACTCGTACCATGCGTCTACGACGAATAAAATCAACAGTAACTGCAGCTAACACAATCACACCTATAACCAACAACACCAACTTCGCTTGTATTTCCATTAATCCCTCATATATTTAAGCGTACTACAAGATCATGTCGCACTAGACACTAATCAACCATCGCTACTGCTTCATTGATATCCACACTTACTAAACGCGACACTCCTGGCTCCTTCATTGTCACACCAATTAATTGGTTTGCAATTTCCATAGTCGCTTTGTTGTGCGTAATAATTATAAATTGTACCTTTTCAGACATCTCTTTAATCAATGCACCAAAACGATTTACATTAGTATCATCTAGAGGTGCATCAACCTCATCCAGCATACAAAATGGTGCAGGATTTAATTGAAAAATCGCAAATACTAACGATACCGCAGTTAAAGCTTTTTCACCACCTGATAATAAATGGATGGTAGAATTCTTCTTACCAGGAGGCTGGGCAATTACAGTCACTCCAGCTTCTAACAAATCATCACCCACAACTTCTAAAGTAGCCTTACCGCCACCAAATAACTTCGGAAATAGTTGCACAAAATTATTGTTAATTTTTTCGAAAGTTTCCTGGAACTTAGCCCTTGTTTCACGATCAATTTTCTTAATTGCATTCTCTAAAGTATTTAATGCTTCTTGCAGGTCTTTATGTTGTGACTCGAGATATTCTTGTCGCTGGGACTCTGCCTCTAACTCTTCAACTGCCGCTAAATTTATCGCACCAAGATTTTCAATTCTCTTAGTCAAGGTCGCAATTCTGCTAGCCCACTGTTCTGCATCAGCCTCTTCAGGTAACTCTGTAATAACTTTTTGTAAATCAACTTGCGCTGCACTCAGCTGCTCATTTACGGTCTCTTTACGTACCTCTAGACCTTCTTTCTCTAACTGAATCTTACTCAAAGACTCTTTAGCTTTCTCAATTGCGCCATCTATTTGTAATCGCTGCTCGTTATACTCTTGTAATTTGGCCTCAAGTGCTTCTAAATCACGTCGCGCTTGCTGAAACTCTTGGTCAACCTGGGCACGGTCAGCTACAACTCTATCTAACTCTTCTTGGATCTGTTCAATAGGCTCTGCTACTTGCGCAAGTTCTTCGGTTACTTGCTGATGTCGTTTATGCAACTCAGAAAGCTGTTGATCAACACGCGTAATAGTATGCTGTAAACCTGCATATTTTGTAGTCACAGTTTGTTTCTGAATTTCTAAGTCATGCAATTCATCACGCAAATCTTTAGCACGTAATTTTGTCTCTCGCTCACGTGCATAAATTCTGTCCTTTGCACTTTGTAACTCTTCTTTACGAGTCGACAACTCAGCCATGGTATCAATTGCTGCCTCCAACACCAACCTAGCAGTAGTTGACCCTTCACCATGCTGCGTAGCACGCAGCTTTAGTTCACTAATCTCTTGCAAAATACGCTGACGTCTATGTTTAGCATGCTCATACTTTTGTTCTGCAGCACTTAATTTGCTACTACAATCACGTAATTTAGCAGCAGAATCACGTTCTACTTGCTGCTTAGATGTCAATGCTATTTCTAGTTCACGCAAGCTAGCATTAAGTTCAGCAATATTGTCTTCATACTCCTGGGCTCGACTAGCCAAGTCTTCTAATTGAGCTTGTAGCGCTTGCAGTTCTTGTTCACGCTCAATTACACCGCTAGTGGCGTCTTTATCCTTACGTACTCGTAACCAATTTTTACCCAACCATATGCCATCGCGAGTAATAACTGTTTGCTGTTCAGTTAATTGTCCGCGTAATTGTAGTGCAGCAGGCAAATCATCAGCCACTAATACATTTGCCAATATTCCAGCTAATGGCACACTGCCTGTAACTTTGCTTGCCAAACTATCTGCTGGTGCATTGATACTAGATGCCGCATTATCAATCAGAATTAACTGTCCAGCACTCAGGTCACTCACACCATTGGCTATAGCGTCTAGATCAGAGTCTATACACACGGCCTCTAAATAATCAGCTAAAACTGTTTCTACTGCTTGCTGCCACCCAGACTCCACAGATAAGGACTCAGCTAAGCGCGGTGCGTTTTGTAAGTTATGCTGGCCTAACCAATCATTAATTACCTTATTGTCTTTACCTAAAGCTGCTTGTTGCAAAGCCTGTAACGAGGCTTCACGTCCTTTTGCCTGTTGTGCAACATTACGCACTTCATTTAATTGGTCTTGTTGTTGCTGTAATTCGTCTCTTTTACTACCAATACTATGCTGTAACTCTGTAATTTCTTCACGATAAGTGCTTGTTTCTTGTTCTAAAGTACCAGATTCAGTAGTCAAAGTGGTGACTTGCTGTTCTATTCCATCGAGATCTAATGAATCCGATTCTTGTTGTAATTTTGTTATCCTAGCCTGCAAGTCTCTTGTTTGTTGTTCCAGATGCTCAATCTTTGCTTTTTGTACCTCAGCTTCTTGCTGTGGTGCTTGCGATTCTAATTGAAACTTTTCCCAATCCTCATTCCAACTAGTAAGTTCAATATGCGCATCCTGATACAATTCCTCTGCTTGCTCATAGGCTTCCTCTGCTGCTGCATGCTTTGGATTAATCTCTTCTAACTGTTCTTCACATGCAAATAGCTCATTACTATCTGTATCTTTCTGCGCAGTAATTTCTACAATTGAGTCTTTAATCTGTTGATCATCAGTACTTAGCTGTTGTCTGCGCTGCTTATAATGCTGCAAACTCTGCTCATTGCGTGCAATTTGTGAACCCAGTTCATAAAAATGGCTTTGTACCTTATCGTGGATCTCTTTTTGTGCCACGTGTTCTAACTGTACCTTTTCCGTTTCAGTAGCGACACTAGTACGCGCTGCCTGCTGCTCCTCTACTGCAACTGTTAAGTCACGAATCTGTGTAGCAAATTGGCTAAGTTGTTGATCATAGCCCTGCCAACGCAAAGCTAATAGCTGCGCTTCCAATAAATCTTTTTCTTTGCTAAAAGTCTGATATTTTTTTGCTGACTCTGCTTGACGATGTAATCGCTCAAGCAATTTAATTTGTTCTTCGCGTAAATCCTCTAAACGCGCCATATTCTCCGTAGTGTGCCTCATGCGCAACTCAGTATCATGTCTACGTTTTTTATATACTGAAATCCCAGCAGCTTCTTCTACAAACTTACGCAAATCTTCAGGCTTCGACTCAATCACCCGCGAAATCATGCCCTGCTCAATAATAGAGTAACTACGCGAACCAACCCCTGTACCCAAGAATGCATCAATAATGTCACGTCTTCTACAACGTGTGCCATTTAGGTAATAATTAGATACTGCATCGCGATTAACTTCACGGCGCACACAAATCTCTGCATAAGCAGAATACTCACCCCCAATTTTGCCGTCACTGTTATCAAACACTAACTCTATAGAAGCCTGCCCTATAGGCTTACGAGTATTAGAGCCATTAAAAATTACGTCAGTGATAGACTCACCACGTAAGTTTTTAGCGGAGCTTTCCCCCATTACCCAACGTACCGCATCGATAACATTTGATTTACCACATCCATTTGGTCCAACCACAGCTACCAATTCGCTACGCAGATCCAAAACTGTAGGATCAACGAACGACTTAAAGCCAGCAAGCTTAATTTGTTTTAGTTCCATGCATAGTATCCATCGCAATTTACTCTCATTTAGGATACCTTAGAATACATGTAATCGCTAGAGATGGAATTGAAGTATATAGCTTATGAGCAGCAAAAGAAGTTGGTTAACTATTGCAGAAGAAGTAGATGCAGTATTAGTCCCAAGCGGGATGCCGTTTATTATCCCCGCTGGCACCTCAGTAGAAATCACCCAGGCTAAAGGTAGCTCAATTACTATCAATGTAAATGGCCAGCTAGCTAGAATTGATAGCAAATTTGCAGAAAAGCTTGGTCTTGACCCAGCCGACTTTAAAGACAACAGCACTAGCACTCAGGAAATAGCAGATGGCCCAGTGGATGTTGAGCAAATCTGGGAAGCGCTAAAATCCTGTTATGATCCAGAAATACCAGTTAACGTCGTTGATTTAGGGCTTATCTACGATATTGAGATAAAGACTAATGATGAGCAAACACAAAACCATGTATGTATACAAATGACCCTCACCGCGCCTGGATGCGGCATGGGATCGATTATTATGCAAGATGTAGAGTCTACCGCCAGCAGTGTAGCCAACGTTACCGCGGTTACCGTGGAGATGGTCTTCGACCCTGTTTGGAACCGCGATATGATTTCTGAAGCTGGAAAGCTTGAGTTAGGCCTGTTGTAAGCAAATTAACTATATCCCTAACGATGAAGATGGGCTATTACCAGGGGGTAAAGTTATTTCTTTGACTTTGCTACCATCCCTTTCTGGACTTAAATCTCCCCGAGCCCCTTTTCTGTGCCTACTAAATAGCATTGCTTCTGGGGTATCAGCTTCTGGGGAGACACTGCATAAAAAATTTACCCAAGTATCATTGCCTAAAATAGCTACAGGCTTTTGCCACTTCTCAACATCTGAGCAAGCTTTGATTAATCCCAACAAATCAGCTGCAGTATGATTTTCCATCATTGAGTGATTACGCAAATTGTCCAGAGAACAGTATTCAATTAACATCGCAAACGTAATTGGCAGGTCTTTTGTAATTGCTGTACGTAGCGGACTGTCTTGTTCTCCAAAATTTTGCAAAATAGAGTATGGTGTTATACCACTTGCAATATGTGCATCCAAAACCCTTTTGACTGACGCAGCCATGTGCAAATCTTTTTGTGGTTCTCCCTCTAGAAATGTGGATTTCATAACTAAAATTAATGAATTAACTACCGGGTGCATGCGAGTATCTTGCCCTGACATATTTGTCTCTCCTTTATCCTTATCCTCGGAGAGATTACCAGTCTAGTCAGGGCTAAGCAAGAGTTAGGCGTCGATTACACCTGAAACTGGATGAGCAAGCCATTGTGCATTTTCCTTGACATTTGGAGTACGATTACTTAGCAGCTCTACCATGTGCGCCAAATCATCTTCTAGACTACCTATGACTTGATCTTTTTCTGCCAGGGTCTTACTCGCCATAGCTAATTGTTGACGTACTAGCTCTAATTCTTTTTGCATACTAGAAAACACTGGATTAGATTCTGGAGATGTTGTATTAAATTTGCTGGCCACTTTGCTTCACCCCTATGTAATAATTTCCCTGTTGTGTTTATAAATTTTGCCAATTCCCAGCAATACTAGCAAGGAAACTTAACCAATCTGTTTGTAAGTTTTTTGCCATTTGTTAAGCAAGTAGATTACCAGCAAGATATTGAGAATTCGTCAGTGCATTGCCTTATTGCAGGTGGCAAACCTAAAACCTTATGCCTGCTTTTGTTCGCGCCGCCACTGCTCTTTGTACTTATACATATTAGCATCTGCAACACTAATTAATTCTTCAGCAGTTTTTGCATTGTCTGGGTATAGAGCTGTACCAATACTACAGCTCATGTCCAGCTCTAAACCATCAATAATAAAGTTTGGCTCCATAGCTGTTTGTACGCGCTCACAGAAGATGTCAACTTCACTCGAGTTACTGATATCAGATAAAACCGCGACAAACTCATCACCCCCATAGCGTGCTACCATTTCAGAATCTCTAGTAGCTTTTTGCAAACGCTCTGCAACTTGCTGCAATAACTTATCACCTACTACATGTCCATGTTGATCGTTAACCTGCTTAAAACGGTTTAAATCAAAAAACACCACAGCAATTTTTGCGGGCTCGCCTTTAGTCTCAGCCCGTTTGCTAGCAGCCATTAACTTCTTAAATGAACTTTCTAGGAATAGGCGATTAGGCAACTTGGTTAAAAAATCATAAAAGGCTAAATTAATCTCTTCAGTTTCAGAAACCTTAAGAAAGGTAATATCTGATGATATACCAATGTAGCCTTGTACTTCACCATCGTCATCTTCTAAAATTGATACCGTTAAGAAACTTGGATATATAGCTCCTGATTTACGTCTATTCCAAATTTGTCCACGCCAAAAACCATCTTTAGCAATTGTTTCCCACATTTCTTGGTAGAAGGCCTCATCATGATAGCCTGAGCGTAGAATGCCGGGGTTACTACCAACTGCTTCTTCTGCTGTCCAACCAGTTACTTCAGTAAAAGAAGGATTAACATAAGTGATCTCAGAATTTGTTTTAGTTATCACCACACAATTTTTAACTAGATCTAACACACGCAGAAAGCCACCAGTCTTATAAATAATATCTTTAGGTAAGACTATTTTACTCATTGTGAATTTGCTTGTGAACTTTGTTGACGAATTTGGTGTTTATTGATTTGGTATTTCTTCATTTTTTCAATTAATGTGGTGCGCTGCACCCCAAGAATCTTTGCGGCCTTTGCCACCACGCTGGCAGACTTTGCTAGTGCCTCACAAATTAAAGCGTACTCAGTTTCTTCCAAATGGCGTTTTAGATCAAACTTACCATCCAACAATCCTGACTTGACCATTACTACCTGCTGGAGATCATGAATTGATTGATGTCCGGGCAATTTGCTCAGCTCTACTTCACCATTAGGGAACAAGATACACATTCTTTCTACCAAGTTTGTCAATTCGCGTACATTTCCTGGCCAGCTATAATTGCTTAGCTTAGACAATGCTGCCTCATTAAAAGTACAAACCGGCATTGCTTGGCGTAGGCGATTAAGCACATGTTCGACTAACAACTGAATATCATCCTTGCGCTCACGTAAGGATGGTAAATTTATGGGGAATACGTTTAAACGATAATATAAGTCTTCTCTAAACTTGCCGGCAGTAATTTGCTGCTCTAGATTCTGATTAGTGGCAGCTATGACGCGCACATTAGTAGTTATAGTTTTACTACCACCAACTCTTTCAAACTTCTGCTCTTGCAACACACGCAATAATTTTACCTGCATTTGCATTGGCATATCGCCAATTTCATCTAAAAATATTGTGCCATTATTCGCCATCTCAAAACGACCTTGACGCACGCCTACAGCTCCAGTAAAAGCACCCTTTTCATGCCCAAATAATTCGCTTTCTAGTAGATCGGCTGGAATCGCACCACAATTGATAGGTATAAATGGGCCTGCAGCCCGATTAGATGCACTGTGAATACTATGTGCTACTAGCTCCTTACCAGTACCAGATTCACCACAAATTAAAACACTCGCCTGAGTAGTCGCAACTTGCTGGATCAAATCCTTGACCTTGCGCATTGCATTACTCTCACCTACTATCTGCATAATCCCTTCCATGGGCATATCTTCCATATAAGTTAATTAAATGCCAAAAGAATGAATTAGTCAAGTTATAGACTAAGAACGTTTGTATTACGACATGACTCAATATTGACCTACATTAAAAAGACGCAATTAGGCCTAAAACAAGTATCTTTAACAACATATTCCGCCAAAGAGTCAGCCATAAAAAACTAAAACCCTTGATTTTTTCTGTGTTTTTATCGATACTGGGATCAGTTATACGTTATGCAAGGAGAAGCAATATGGGAGCTTGTTCATCAAAAGGTGTTAATTGCGGGATTGATAATACAGTTATTTCATTACACGGCAAGAATGTTGCCGATATTCTAGCAGCTACTGCAATCGCTCTAAAATTTATCTTAAACACTATCCAGGCTCAGTACTTTTCTGAACAGCCTAACCAACAATTAGAAGAGGCTCTTAAAATTTTAAATTTATTAGAAGAATCTTTTCTTGGGTTAAATAGTATATTTGACTCTGTAGAGGACATTACTCTATTAGCAAAAGTATTAGATTTAAATGGCGACGGAAAAATCAGCTTTGCCGAAATAGCCACCAGCATATCAAACGATGCTAAAGGCATATTATTCGCACTATGTGGATATATACAAACAGTACTAAAGGAAATACAAAACAAACAGCTTGGTGATGAAAATGTACAGAAAAATGTAGCTGAAGCATTAGAATATATGAAAAAAATCACTGCAGCAATAAACCTTGTTGGCCAAGGCTTAGATGCTGTCAAAGCAGCACAACAAGCATCTGCTATGACTACACAGTTCACGACTGCATCCGCTAGTACTGGGATTCCTTTATCTCCGAGCAAAGAAGAAATTGATCTGCAGCAAGCTCTACAAGATGAAGGCACTCCTAGAGATAGCAGAGTTGCTTTACACTAATTGTGGCATATAGGATAGTATCCCTAGCAGTACGCTAGGGATACTACTTATTAATTTCTCCAATCAGCAAAGCTAACCTTCTCAGACAATTCTTTATATCCTGCTTTGCGCAAATCACGTTTTACTTCTGCCAAGTTATCTATTTTGCAAAACATATTGTGTGGGTTTTTAGATATCCAATTTACCTTTATGTCGCCTAGATATAAAACTTGATCTGGCTCTATAGTGAATTTTCCGTATATAGGCTGTTGTTGACAATCTAGACCATCATTTTTGGTATATCTTAGCCTTGCATTTGGGTTGTTGTAATTACTATAGAATGCATAAGAGATATAGTAGGTCCCTGGCTCAATTGTATAAATTGATTGAGTATATTTATAAGGGATAGGTGATCTAGGTGGATGCTTAATTGAGTACTCATCATCATCTAGATCAATTTCAGATGTAGAGTGTATGCGCTTAATATTTATGTAATCAGCATCTTCCACCTTGGCTATCAGCATAGCTGACGGCGTACCAAATTTTGGATCATATTTACTTAGATTGGTGGCCCCCTGTTTGCAACCACTAAAAAGAAATATCAAGCCAATAACTAAGTACTTAAAGTGTCGCATCGCCGTTACCCAAAATGCTAATTATATATCACTAAGCACCCTGCTTGACAAGTTAGGCTAGCAAACTGGACAGCAATCTAAATAAACTGTTAAGTTTAGTAGACGCTATAACATACTAATAAAATTACTAATTAAGACAATCAGGGCACCAAATATATAGCCATGTACAAAGCCATATCCTAGTCCAATAACGCCACCCAGCAAACTTGCTGCATAGCCAGGATAGAGCGATGCCAATAAAGCTACAATTGGGGAGGCTAGTCCATAGAAAAGACTGAGATAAGCATAAACTAATAAACTAATCCCAAATATCAACCCCAAAGTTATACCCAAATTGTGTATACTCAAGTTCATTCTTATAACTCCCGCACTTAATCAAGTGCTTATATAAAAAGTATAAACCGCTAGTATTATTTATGTGGTATTTTGTACAGTTTTTTTGCTATCAGTGAATATCTATGTACTAGCTATATTTGCCAATATTTTGGGGACTTCAAAAATAGCATTGTTATCAAGCTTTTTAAAGTTGGCAGAGTAATCGCTAAGATTGTCATATATTTCTGCAACCTGCTGTCGAATGTTGGCAAAATTTCTGACATTAATGCCAATACCGTGCTCTTCCACCCATTTGGCGTTATATCGCTCTTGTAGAAGAGTAAAAATATTGCATTTTATGATCATTGGCAGGCCTGACACTGCTGCTTCAGATATACTAAGTCCGCCGGGCTTACCAACCATAAAATCCGCGGCACGCATATACTCTTGCATATTGCTCACAAATCCTAAAACCACTTTATGATAATCTACAGGCAAATCGTTTAATTTTGTTTGTAGTTTTTGGTTATTTCCACAAATAAAGATAACCTGCAGGGGTATTTCTGAGCCACATAAGTTTTTAGCGATTTGTAAGATATCTTTGGTACCATGGCTACCAAAAGTAACCAAACTAGTAAATAGCCGCTCCTCTAAATCCAGCTTGTTTCTATAGCCATTCTTATCAGCGACACCTTGCAAATAAAATTTTGGGTCTACCACCATACCAGAAACCCTATGAATATGATGTCGGGAAATATTTCTTTTTAATGCTTGGCGTACGATCTTCTTAGACGGACAGATCACATTTTGATTACCACTAACAAGCCATACTCCACGCATGCACTCACTATAGTCAGTAACTAAAGTAATAAAGGGGATCTTTTCTGGAAGTTGCATAATACTACGTGCAACATACTTATTGATAAATGGAGTTACAGAAATTACTGCATATGGTTGTTTACGTAACCAAAGTTTTTTAAATTCATAAGTAATTTTTTTGTTGAATACCGCCAAATTTAGTTTAAACAAAAACCCAATTATCAATAAACTGAACATAGCCCCCGAGCGACTAGAGACAACTTTGTTATAAACATCTTCTGCTGGAGTTTTAATTAACTTTTTTAGAATATCTATGTCAGCCCCAAATTCACGATAAGGGTTGAGTAATTCTATATCGTATTCCTGCTGTTGCAATAAAACTTCACGTAAGGCCAAAGCCGCAGCTTTATGCCCTCCTCCAGCTTCATTGTAAAGGATAATTATTTTGCGCATAGCTATTAGTATATATCAGCAAACCAACAGCAAGTGCAAATTACCTGCAATAGCTAGATCACTAAGCAGAGAAGGGGGTTATAATAAGAACTTCTAATAATTGGAAGGAAATAGTGTAGATTAGATAAGTAATATGCTTAATGCAAAATTATCTTATAATGTGCAAATCTATCTCCCCATTGCAAGTCTTTTCACTACTTGCTCATAGCTTTGCACTGGCTTTTTATTTTTATTGTTCTTACTATCATAAGAAAAAAGAAGACCATTCTTATACGCCAATCCTGCTAGAGATAACGCTGCAGTACCAAGAGCCGCCTTAGGGTTTTTAGCTAAAGTTCTGGATGCCTTTTTAAAATGAGACTTACAAGCTTCCGAGAAGGATTTCTTTACTTCTTTGTTATTAAATGCCGTACCATCGATTAAGCTATCACAATACGCATTCCAGCCAGCTTGAATTATATCATCCTTAAGACCTCTGAATGCCCTAGCATAGGTTGCAAATTTGTATTCTTCTAAAGCCCTCTTACCAGCTTCTATAAATGGGTTATTAGGAGTTGATGCATTCATATTAATAAAGCCTCATTTAAACTAGAACTGCCATAATCTTATCAAACCAACTGACCAATGTCAATAGTGTAATTATAATTCAATACATAATTTAAGCATATTGAAACAAACAACGAGTGATATTACTGTGATAACAGATGATCCTTAAATACAAAAAACCCGGGGTCCACAGGGACCCTGGGTTAGTTGTTAGCAAAAAGCTAGCCCTAAATAGCTAGGACTATCCTCTGCGGTTTCTTCTTCTTTCAAGTCTTGCTTTTTCCCTAGCATCCTTATGAGGATTTGTAGATTTTGAATCAGGTTGCTCAGTTTGTAACTCTTGCGCTTCAACAGCAGGAGTAAACAACACTGGAGCTGGAGCTTTAGCTTCTTCAGTAGCTTGAACCTTAACAGGAGCTTCCACTTCAGGAGCAGCCTCAACAGCAACTGGCTCTAAAGTTTCTTTTGCAACTTCTGGAGCAACAGTTTCTTCTGCAACAACAGTTTCTTCTGCAACAACAGTTTCTTCTGCAACAACAGTTTCTTCTGAACCTTTGTTAGCACGGTGGTAAGCAGCAGCTAAAGATAATGCGGCTAAAGCAGCAGCAGAGCCTTTAGTAGTACGAGACACTTCTGGCATTAATTCCTCTGCAATAAGGCCAACACCTGTAGCAAATTCTTTACCAGAGCTAGCTTTATTTACGGCAGCTTGAGAAAGTTGTTTGCCAGCTTTGCTTGCACTTTCGCTAGTTTTTGCAACAGTATTTGAAAATGCCTTCTTAGCATCAGCTGATAAGTATTTAAATACAAGCCTAGCAATTTGAGAATAATCTTTAGCAGAGCTAACTGTATTTGCAACAGTTTCTGAAACAGCCTTTTTAGTTTTTGCAAACAAAGAATTTTCAGCAGCTACTTTCTTTGCTCCAGTAGCTATCTGGGAAGCAGCACTACCTAAGCGAGCCAACTTCTCTCTCTGTGCAATATATCTTAATAATTCCGCTCTTAGTCTATCTCGTTCTGCGTTCTTAGATATCACCTCGTATGCATCGTTTGCGCTCACTATAGACATTTCCAATTTATTCCCAGACATATAAGCCTCCTGATTTTTTCATTATTCTAATAATGTGTAGGTTCGCATTGGTCTCTGTTCACCTAACGCGAGCATGTTATCATGTCGACTAACAAATGTCAAGCTGTCAACATAACATGATCAAAGGGCGTATGTACAACTAAAAAACTAAAGACATAAAAAAACCCAGAGCCCTTGAGGGCACTGGGTTGATTTGGTACTTAAAAGTCTAGCAGTAATAATACAACTAACCTCTTATACGCATTGCGCGTCTGGTTGCGCGTCTGGTTCTTTTTAGATCAGCTATTGGTGTCGCGCTTGCAGGTGCAGGAGCATGTTCAATAGCAGTTTGCTTCACAGCAGCTGTAAAAGCTGGAAGAACTGGAGCTTTAGCTTCTACAAGTTCGCTTGCCAATTCTAACTCTGCGGAAGCTGAAGGGGCTGTATGTAAAGCCCCCATTAGTGATCCCATTTAAAAGTAGACACCCGTCATGCACAGCACCCCATAAATTCCCACGGTGTTTTGTCACCCAGTGATGAATGT
>JAUIIV010000018.1 GCA_030431675.1 Gammaproteobacteria bacterium
CATAACTGGGCGCTAATTATTTCGCAGCTTGATATTTATTTTGAAAACAGATTAAATATTGAATTGTGAGTTTAGGGTGACACAGTTACATGAACCCTCTCGGTGGCCGCGGCAGATAAGCACCTACAGCTTTTGTAGCTTAAGACCTGCAGAACTTGCAGACTGACAGTAGGGAGTGCCCTCAAGGCTAATACTACAGTGATCTTGCAAAAATTGCAGGGCACTGCTTCCTCCAAGCTCATTAGCATAGTCCAATATCTGTGTTATGCTCACAGCTGGCATAGTAATAATTTTCTTTAAATTTTCTACAGCTCGAGCATATGAATGATCTTCCCATACAAAATTTTGTTTTTGTTCTTGCTGAGAAGCAAGATAAAGAACGGCATTTAATGCTAAAGAATCAAGGGGGGCTAAACTCTCATAAATAGTAAAAGCATCAAGGTCAAGGTAATCAATAGCAATCGACTGATTTTTAGGGTCTAAAAGCTTTACCATAAGACAACGATGTAGTCTTACACCATTAATCTCATGATCCAAAAGATCCCGTGAGTGATGTAGAATCAAAGTCTTAATTACGGCTTCTTTATCACCCAACATACACACTGCAGCTACATGCCTTACAACATATCTATTTTCTAACATATAAAGTACTCTTGGTAGTTCATCATTGGTAACAGCTGCAACAAGTGGTTCAGGATTATGTGCCATAATCTTACCTAAAATAGGTTTTACAAGCTGCTTAGCTCCTGGAATATCAAAGTATGCCCTAAACAGTTTAAATAATTCTTCATAAGTAGCTGCATACGGTTCTCTACTTTGCTCTAATATATGAAAAACACTTTCTGACTGTACATTAAGTGTAACAGTCATATGTTGCATGTAACTAGGCAACCTCTGCGACAATAAAGACAATAGACTTGCTGTAACATTATCAGGTGGTGGATTCCTTAACAATGTATGCAAGATAGTCTCTCCTCGAACATCGGGTTTTAGGTATTCATCTTTGACTTCTGGAGTAGAATCCACAATTCTCCCAAGCATGATGGTCAGAATTACCAAATAATTCTCGTGGTAATTAGCAAGCAGATGTTGAAAAGCTGTTCTCCCTTGTGCATCTTTGAGTAAAAAATTGGCACTATTGATTAACTTAGCAATCAGAGGATTTAAGAGCTCTAAAGACTCAGGAGTTAATGACTGCATACATACCATCAACAACGTTATCTTATCTGCAATACGCTGATAATTACACATCGTTTCAGCCATGGTGAGATCAACATCATCTACTAAATTACTCATGTACAATACGATTTCAACAAATCTTTCTTCCATCCATAGAGATATTTCCTTATCAGAATTAACACAAACTCTAGCAAGAACCTCATATTCTTCCTGACATTTTTTACGGACCTCTGGCGTATCTAGAATATAAGCTGTAAGTATCCTTAGCAAAGGCTTACCATCTTTAGCTACATATAAATCTCGAATTGAGGAGTTAGTCAAGAAATTCTTAAAGAATGAAAGTCTATGTACACGTGAAATATCTTGGCATTTCATTAGAGTTAACAAACATGCAATCGGTATTGATGCTTTCTCAAAAAAATTACACAGTTCAAACTTCTTTTTAGTACTTAAAGTTTCGAATGTACGCACTTTCTTTACTAGAACAATATGTATCTCTTTACTTATATCGCCAAACTCTGAATGTCTTTGAATTTCACTATTCCAAATATCTAATTTAGCTGACTCAAGGAAATGCAAGTAAACTTGTAGAGGGCTTTGTTTTTTATCAAGCGCAACTTGACTAGATTGTGAAACAGAAGTAGCACGTGGCAATATTTTTAACTTTGCCATGAGTGCACGCACGTAGTGATACATTTTTTGCAACTCATCGATTGTATCATCTTCATTTAACAATGATGGATTTTGACTATACTCAGAATCTTCAACACTATCCTCTATAGCGCTACCAAGTTTAAAATCAATAAACTCTAATAAAGTATAGTCACGTCCATAGTAACTATACTTTTCTTGCAAAATTGCGGTTAGTCGACGCTTGTCACATGGATGAGTTTCTAACAGAGCACGCAACAACGCAACATTAGGATGAAATGTCGCAGCGAATAGAGAGTTAGGGATACCTAGCTCTTGGGGCAACACAAGTCTGTCTACTCGGTCACCACCTTTTATACAGGAAGCAACTAAGTCTATGCACTGAGAGTCTGTTAAGCTTGCGTCAAGTATAAGATTAACAAGATATTCTAAATTGCAGCTATAGTGTTCAGTAACGTATAATTTAGCTTTCAGTACTTCTACACAATACCTTACCCACGGGGTTACCTCATCACCCAATTTCCATATTGTCCGCATAGGAAACTCTCCATGCGAGTCTTTTACGTTTATAGATGAACGTACTGCTTGAAAGTATATATCAAATGCTCTTGATGATTGTTTATCACTTTTTACCGCCATCAATAACATACGGTATGCCAATGTATCATTGGCTGGTAACCCACGTTCCAAATCTCTAAATGCACGTGATTTCTGAAAAAGCTCTGCAACCGCTTCATTGCCATCCAAACATAATTTATCCACCAAAACAGTATGTAATGGAACATCCCCAATTTCTGCACTCTGAAACAGCTTAGGGTCAAGCAAGAATGTTTTTCCATATTGATAATCAGTCACCAAGCTTGCAAAAGATTTATAATGTGGCGAACGATTTTCTAAAATCTCTAATACTCTTTGTAAATTGCCTTGTTGAACATGAGTTAATATAGGATCTTCTCCTGAGACAAAAACAAGACCGCTAAGAGTTTGAGATCTCTTACGGTTCACACCAGATTGCACAAACCATCTGTATATAACTTCAATAGAGAGCTTAAAATTGGTGTTTTTGCTATCTAGAACATGAAATATTGTATCTTGTCCACTATTAACAAATGCTGTTGCTTGCGCATAGAAATGTGGTAAGCATCTACCTATTACATCTAACGACTCTGCACAAACCTCATCATTTGCTGCATGCATTACCAAAGTATGCAAGAAAGTATTACCAGAAAAATCTGGCAGCAGATAATGCTGCTGGACATCCATTCTAAGACTTGCAAGTGCCTTTAACATGCAATTTAAGAATTCAATATATTTTTGGTCTTGCGAGTTAGAGCTTAGTTGCAACATATGATGTATAGCAGTACGCCCTTTTGCATCTCGCAGTGATAGATTGCTTTGCTGTATTAAATTAGATAAAAACTTCGCGTTTTGTATAATAAATTTATCCAATCTACACTGCAACAAGCGCATAAGTAGAGTTAATTCAGTCTCACCAGGTTGATAGTCACATAAGGCGTGAGCTATCTCTGTATCCTCTGCTGTAATTGGAGTCTGTGCGGAATATTTATCTACTAAAGATTCAAGCCTAACCTCAACCCATCTATCTAAATCTTTATATCTGCTTTCTACAAGCTGTTTGTACTCTTCCTCCCTATCTGCATGCAAATTACTTTTTACTATCTCAAGCAAGTTTGGAAACTTGTTAGATCCTTTGCGATATTTGCTTAAGCTTCGATATAACTCTAAATTTAAATCCGCATGCATTAGTCTCTGTAGAACAACATCTTTTAGTATTAATGCAACATCTTCTGCAGATAAAAGATCAATTAACACCAAAGGATGAATATTCGCTTGACCCAAAAATTCAGATGCATACACTATCGTATCAGAGTCATCAGTTGGAATATTCTTACACATTGCTAGCAGCTTAATTTTGATTGTATCAATGCTTAATGAAGGTTTATCTGCAATATACTGATTCCAAGCTGTATAGTTATAGGCTTCTAAGCATGCACTTAATGGGTCAACAGTTTTAGCTTGAGGTTCTTGTTGTTGGACTGATTTCTTTGGCTTCCTCTTTGATCTCTTCTTTTTGACTACCTCTTCTACTTGAGGTGGAGAAGGCATCATTTCCTCTTCTTCCTCATCTGGGGGGGATGAATCACTACCTTGCGGCGCAAGAGTAAAGGCATCTTCACTTTTATCGCCAATAGTAGCCGCTACTACTTGTGGTTGAGTTTTCTCAGCAGTGCTAATTAGTTCCTCTTCCTCATCTAGCCATGCACTCGGAGTAGGCTGTGGCACAGCTCCTTGCAGCGTCGGAGCCCCAACTGCTTCTAGCTCTACCTGCTGAACAACAGGTTCTTGTGTTCCCTCTTCTTGAACAATCTTAGGTGCATTGGTTGCATCTAAGGTAGTGGTCGGCACATATGCTGTTGTACTACGAGTAATCCAATCACTATGCTGCATTTTTAATTGGGGCTGTAAAGCAGACCAAAATACAGGTGGATTATGTTGATTTTGAGCATAATACATAGGAGGTGTCATCTGTGACATATAAGGTTGGCTAAGATGCACATAAGGGTTTTGCATGTGTACCTCATGCGCTACTCCATCAGAAAGTGGCTGAATTTGCTCTCTGTAGGCTAAGAAATCTACCCTAGGAAATATACTTTGTAAATAAACTAAATAGTTCATCAATAATTGAAAATCACGCGGCTCATAGAATTCCTTAATCGCAGTTTGATACATATTACCGATATAGTATTCAATATCTGATTTTTCATTGATTATGCGTTGAACCAAGTGATCATTTGGATTCTGGCTAGATAAAAAGAATAGATTAAACTGGCAGCGGAAAATCTCAGCGGCAGCACAAAACCAGGCCTTATATTTTCCAACCAGGGGTCTAGGTAACTTAATATATTCTTCTAATCTAGCTATATTCTGACTAATCTTCAGCTCTAACTGTTGGTAGTTTTGTACTTGTTGACTGTTATCATCTTGCGCACCTAAAACAGATCCCTCTTTCACTCCAGCTCTCCGTTACAACTATAGGTCACTAGAATATATCGTAATGCCTACGTTAGTTCAAGCACACAAAAAACCTTAAACTAAAGTCTGCATTATAATAACAGTTGTTGATTAAAAACGTGGGCGTGTCCCCTCTCCGACTCCCACCTCAGGATCATCTCCCTCAGACTGATGTACATCTAATCCAAAATGATGGGGTGTCAAACAAACCACATTATCTCCACTGCCACGCGAGGAGCTATCAAACTCTTGTTGACTACTACCTTCTCGCCAAGCCTGTATCATTTTCATTTTCCGATTATGAGATTCGATTTCAAACTGAAGAACACTGGTTGACTTATATAGATCAGGATTTTGTTTGTTAGATTTTAGAATTTTGAGTAAACAATCTGGAATATTTGGATCAATCATCTTTAAATCATCTGGTATATATCCAGGTTTTAAGCTTTTACTAACAACATCACTATATGCGTTATGAAATGCATTAGCATGCCTAATAGCTTGTTCACGAATATTACATTCATTTTTGATCATCCAAGTGGTAAATACAGATGCTAAGCTCATCCAAGGTACACCTGCACATGCAGTCATTACCCAATCTGCCATACTAACAGCCGGATCATTATGCACTGTTGAAGAAACTGATAAATCTGTAGAATAGTTTCCAGCAGCAGTACCTGTACAAGTTACGGAATAATTACCATATAAAGGTACTTGTAACGGATTAGTTAAGTCTGCATACATATAGCTTGTGAATTGATTGTCTGGATCACTTGCTACACCATATGCTACTGCGCTTGTTGGGATAATTATTTTACTTAAATCAAAACCAATATTGGTAAGCAATACCAACCATGAAATTAACACTGACAAGTAAGTAAACTTTGTATAATGATCTGCAGTATTACTTAAATTATGCAGTGTAAATTTCATTTCTTCAGGGTCATCCATAAAAAACTGTATGCTGCTAGCTTCATGCCAAATTGCAAATAGTGAATTGTCTGGATCACCTTTTGCTGAAATTAAATCTTCTCTTAAAATTATCGTCCCATATCCACTTGGACATTTCTTAACTAATACATTTTTTACTCCATACGGAACCTCTTCTATCATTTTTACAAAATTATCTTGCAGTTTCTTTAATTTTTTTTGTTTGTCACCGTTACTAACAGAGTCATTTAGCTTGGCAAGAATAGCTAGAGATCCACCAACTACAACCTTTAGAACTGGGTCTGACCAAGTGTTAGAAGTTATTGCGCCTTGAACGATATTGCCGATTAACAATATAAATGACAAGTAATCTTGCATTGTTAGAGGTTGGCCTTGAGACCGTTCATATCTATCTTCTAGCTGTTTAAACGTAAGTCTATATACTTCGTCTGATCCCTGATGCCACGTACCACTCATACCATCGGCTACTTGTTGAGTTACTTTATTTGTACGCGTGCGCCTAGTATCATCGTCGATATCAAACCGAACCTTTTTTTTACGTTTGGCAGTTCCATAGTTGATTTTACCTTCCTCTAGCATTTTGTATCTCCATGTTGTTGAAGCACTATATTCGCTTACTTTAGTTTATAACGCAACACCCCGACTTGTTACTTTTCCCTGTTTTTTTCTGAATCTCTGGCAAATCTCTAGCAACCCTTTTAAAGTTATCAAAAGCTAATGTTAAAGGATGAGTGTTTGCTTGCGGCTCTTGGCTCCAACGAGTGTCCTCTTCTGGAACATAGCTATTTGTTGTTGCTCTCAATTGAGGATTCTCAGAGCTGCCTTGACGTACCCCAAGCCTACGTAACGTTGGTTTTTGTAATTTACTTAGGTCAAGATCTTTTTCACTATATTCACTTAAAGGTTTATCCTCTTCGCCGCTTGATGATATAGAATATGTTGACGCTTGCTCAACAGCAGGATCAACCAATTGTTGTCGCGCGGATGCCGCTGCATGACTCTGCTCTAATAAAGCTTCCATTTCTTCTTGCATTTGACTTGCCTCCTCTTGCCTGTCTTCAATTAATTCTACCATTGGGTTATCTTCTAATACCGTTTCTGTATTATGATCTTGCTTATAACCCATAAGTTGATACAACCCTTTCTTTAAAGCAGCTGTTAATTTCGCAATGATTTTTTGTTTTACTGCTGTTAACAACGCTGCCGCTACAAGTGCTCCTAGAGAGTAAAATACTCTATTAAAATAATTCTCGATATTGGTATCATCCTTATTCCACATATAAACCTCCCTGTTTATTACTGTGATTATTATGTTTAGTTAATATTATATTTTAAGGATAAGGCATGAATCAGGCGATTTCCAATTATGCTGTTTTTTTCAGTGTTTTTTGCTAAGCAGCCAGTAAAAATCACTTTATACCGTTGTAACAACTCCACGCCAACACTGGATTATTAAAAGAGTGCACCTTCCCATTAAATAAAAAAATGCTTGACCTAAGAACAATTTTATTAGACAATCAACTAACTTAAGGGGTCGTTTGTGGGGGGATACACTATGAATTTCTTAAAAGTATTTCTTAATGATACTATCATCGGCAATGCATACAATTTTGCGTGGTCTTTTGCCGCTCCTTACACAGCCGAAGCAACCCGAAGCGCGGTCAATACTGGTGTTGGCATAGCCGCAAATAAAGCTGGAATTTCTAACTCTCTTTGCCGTGGCGTTTACAACTACGTAACTGGTGTAGGTGCAGATATCGCTGCACAAGAAGCATTTACCTATACCAATGGCACAGAGCCAATGCTTGCTCAGTACAGCTGGAGCGGTAAAATTGCCGGCGGCGTATTTGTGCGCACTTTCCGCGCGTGCTCTGATACAAAACAACAGTGCCAAGAAGAGCGCTCGCTGTTAGGCAAGGCAATAGACATGGTTGATAGCAATAGAAGTTTTGTTATGCGCGGACACCTAGCACACCGCGGGTACCATATGACTGCGGCTGCAGGTACTTTAGCAGAGGCATACTTAGTGAACAGAGCTACCTACGGATACCTAGGATACGCATCTTACGCAGCATATGCTGCAGCATGCTACATACCTGGGGTTTCTGTTTACAAACTATCCATGGGTCTAATGAGCATGCTTGCCGGACAGAGCAAAAGTAAAGAGGTAGTGGAGCAGTCTGAGGCCTCTGAAACTGTAGAAATACCAAAGGGACCTGCAATGACTAACTTGAGAGATCTACAAGAGAAAAAAGCTCGCAACATCAATGAACTTGTTGCTCTAGCTTGTTTGGAAGAAGCGGCAGTAGATACTTGTGCTCCAGCTGCAGCTGTCTCTGACGCAATTGAATCTCGCATCAAGCGAGGCAGAGGCATAAACTTCCAGCTTAAAAGCGCTGAAAGAAATCTCAAGGAAGCTGCTAAAGAAGTTAAGATTAGACAAGCAGTACAAACAGAAGTTCTTCCAGGCTTTTGTATGCCATTCTAATTTCGATTAATACAAACAAGGGTAGGAATATTCATTTCATACCCTTGTTTCTTTTGATAATCAAGATATTTTGTAAAGAGAAAAAAATAGTTATAAAAAAGTATATAAATAATACTTGGTGCCGATGGTCGGACTCGAACCGACACAACCTTTCGGTCACCACCCCCTCAAGATGGCGTGTCTACCAATTCCACCACATCGGCTGGGTGAGGTTAATTAAGGTAAATCAGGAATTACCGGCTGCTCTATAGTCTGCGTTTCTACTTGACCGCTTTCAAGCTGATCGGTAATGGTTACTGGTTTAGCACCTTTATTTGCAATTAAAGTTAGTGTAACACTAGTAACTGCAAATAAACATGCAACTGTAGTAGTTAAGTGTGTTAGAAATGAGCCACTACCCGCACTACCAAAAACTGTACCTGAAGCACCGCTTCCAAAAGCAGCACCCGCATCAGCACCTTTACCATGCTGTACCAATACTAGCCCAATAATGGCAAACGCTAGTAGTAAATGTATTATTAAAAGTAATTGTTGGATCATCTTCCTGCTACACTCATTGCTGCGTGACAAATGTCACTAAAATCTTGCGCCTTTAACGAAGCGCCCCCTATCAAACCACCATCTACATCATGCTGCGCAAAAATCTCTTCAGCATTTTCTGGCTTTACACTACCGCCATAAACAATTCTCACATCAGTAGTTACAAGTTCACGTATATGTTCATGCATCTCTTGCACCTGACTTGGACTTGCACTCTTACCAGTTCCTATTGCCCAAACTGGCTCATAAGCTATAACAGCATTCTCAAACGCCTGCATGCCTAACTTATCCACTACGGCACGTAGCTGGGAGGACACTACAGCCAAGCCATCGCCACCTTCCTCGCCCACACATATAATCGGTGTAATACCCGCATCTCGCGCAATTGCAAATTTGGCGGCAATTTGCTTATCTGTTTCGCCTAACATAGCCCGGCGCTCAGAGTGGCCAATTATAACATATTCACAGCCAAATTCACGTAGCATTTCAGCTGATACCTCGCCAGTCGCGGCCTGATTGGTGGTAGCAGCAACATTCTGCGCACCCATTTTTATGTTTGACAACTTTATTTCTAGGGAGGCCAAATCCAAATATACGCTAGGGGGACACACTACAACATCAACTTCATCGTTTAAATCATGTAGCAATGACTTCAAGTGCGTTAATAAATCTACTGCTGTGCGCCGGTCAAGGTTCATCTTCCAATTACCTGCAACCAATGGTTTACGCATGACTTTCCTCCCCAACCACCTTCGCTAACTGCTCAGCTAAGCGCTTAATCAAGATTCTATCCAATCCCTCAACCATAACTCGCACTAACGGCTCTGTGCCAGACAAGCGTAATAGTACTCTACCCTGCTTTTGTAGATCTGACTCTACCTGTTTGATTGCTGCTTGTACATGCGGGGCATCAATTGCAAATCCATTTGGTACAGGAACATTAATCAAGACTTGCGGATGCTTTTGCATTTGTTGGCGCAACTCAAATAGTGTCTGCCCAAAAGTTACCATTGTCGCCAATACTCTTAACGCCGCGATAATACCATCCCCAGTAGAATGAGCATCCAAACAAATAATATGGCCTGAGGACTCACCACCCAATAACCAGTTACGTTCACGTAATGCTTCCATAACATATCTATCGCCAACGCGAGTGCGACAAAATGGAATATTGAGTTGTTTAAAAGCTAGCTCTAAGCCAAAATTACTCATTACCGTGCCAGCAACACCACCCATATCTATATTATGCTGTGCGTACCAACGTGAAATAACGTATAATATTTCATCACCATCAACTACTTCACCAGTATGATCAACGCAGATCACGCGATCACCATCACCATCTAAGGCAATACCAATATCTGCACGTTCCTGTAGCACCCTGGATGCTAGAGTCTGAGGTGAAGTTGCACCACATTCCAGATTAATATTTAATCCATCTGGCTGTGCCCCGATAGTTATAACTTCAGCACCCAACTCCTGGAATACATTAGGAGCGGTGTTGTAGCTAGCGCCATTTGCACAATCTACTACTATTTTTAAACCCTTAAGGTTTAAACCATTAGGGAAAGTACTTTTACAAAACTCTATGTAGCGGCCTTGCGCATCAGTAACACGCACTGCCTTGCCTAATTTTGCTGGCGCAACAGTGGTAATATCTTGTTCTAAATACTGCTCTATCTGACTTTCAATTTCATCAGACAACTTGCTGCCATTTGGAGAAAAAAACTTGACCCCGTTATCAGTATATGAATTATGTGAGGCGCTTATAACGATACCGGCATCTGCCTGCAAGGTTTTGGTTAAATAGGCAATCCCAGGTGTTGGCATAGGCCCTAATAAATGCACATCAGTACCAGCTGCTACCAAACCTGCTTCCAGAGCAGACTCGAACATATAGCCAGAAATGCGTGTGTCTTTGCCGATTAACACTTTACCGTGCCTTTGTTTGGCAAAAACTGTACCTACTGCCCAACCAAGCTTAAGAAACCAATCTGCAGAAATAGGCTGCTGACCAACCTTGCCACGAATACCATCTGTGCCAAAATACTTTTTCTTGTTATTACTCATGAACTCAATACCGCCTTTATAACTTTAATAGCATCTGCAGTGCCTTTAACCTCATAAGCACGCACTATGTTTGCACCATTGCCAATAGCAATTGCTGCTGCTGTTACACTACCAAATGCCCGCTCTTCCGGCGGTGCATCTATAATCTGGCCAATCATACTTTTGCGTGATAATCCGACCATAATTGGACAATTCAGCGCGCGGAACTTATCTAAAGAACGCAACAAACACAAATTATGTGCCAAAGACTTACCGAACCCAAATCCTGGGTCAATAATAATCTTATTCCTATCTATCCCGACTTCTTCACAAGCAGCAATGCGTTGTTCCAAGTATTTATATACTTCAGCTACTACATCATCATTGGTAGCTGCAACCTGCTTAATTACCGGGTCATTTTGCATATGCATAACAACTACTGGCACTCTAAGCTCCGCAGCCTGGACCAAAGCACCAGGCATAGTCAGTGCACGCATGTCATTTATCATACTTGCACCGGCCTTGACCGCGGCTTTCATAATATCTGGGTTTGAGGTAGAAATCGAGAGTGGAATACCAATGCGCTCAGTAAGACTGGTTATTAATTCTTCAACTTTTGGGATCTGATCTGTATTGTCTAGGTTAGATTCTTCTGCACTAATATCCAGTAACGATGCACCAGCTAATAGAATCTCTTCCCCACGTAACAAAGCATCATGTAATTTAAAGCCTGGGGCTAGCTCCAATACTCCCATGACTATTGGGCTAGCTGGCAACTGTAAGACTCCTAGATGCATCTAATTATCTTACTTTGGCGTATCACTAACAGGACGATTACTCGCTATTGTTCCTGACTTTTTTACCTTATCCACCACTTTTTCCGGACTATCATCATCTGGTCCAGTTTGCTTCGGATTATCTATCCAGTCTTTAGGTTCGCGCGGTTCACGTCCTTCCATAATGTCATTAATCTGCTCAGAATCTAGTGTTTCATACTTCAATAAAGCAGCAGCCATCTTATGCAAAATATCCATTTTTTCTACAAGAATATCTTTAGCTGTTTTATAAGTCTTGTCAGTGATTCTACGCACCTCTTCATCAATAGCTTCGGCAGTTTGATCAGAAATCTCTTTAGTCTTGGTAACGCTATGACCTAAGAATACCTCTCCATCTTCGTCGCCATAAACCAAAGGTCCTAATCTGTCAGATAAGCCCCACTTAGTTACCATGTCACGACATAAATTAGTTGCGCGTTTAATATCATCTCCAGCACCAGTTGTAACTTTTTCTTTACCAAGAATTAATTCTTCAGCGATACGACCACCATAAAGCTTAGACAACATGCTCTCTAGCTGCTGCAAACTGTAGCTATGCTGATCTTTCTCCGGCAATGACATAGTAACACCCAAAGCACGACCTCTAGGAATAATAGAAACCTTGTATACTGGATCACTAGATGGCACAGATAAACCAACAATAGTATGCCCGGATTCATGGTAAGCCGTAGTAGTTCTTTCTTCCTCACTCATTACCATGCTACGACGCTCTGCACCCATTAAGATTTTATCTTTGGCTTTCTCAAACATTTGCATATCTACGTTGCGCTTATTCTCGCGCGCAGCAAATAATGCTGCTTCATTAACCAAGTTGCTCAAATCAGCACCAGAAAATCCTGGCGTACCACGTGCAATAATACGAGGTTGCACATCATCAGAGACTGGTACCTTACGCATATGAACTTTTAGAATTTGCTCACGACCAATAATATCTGGCAATGGCACTACAACTTGACGATCAAACCTGCCAGGTCTTAATAAAGCTGGGTCGAGCACGTCTGGTCGGTTAGTAGCAGCTATCACAATAATACCTTCATTACCTTCAAAACCATCCATCTCTACCAGTAATTGGTTAAGAGTCTGCTCACGTTCATCGTGCCCACCGCCTAAACCAGCTCCACGATGACGACCTACAGCATCAATCTCATCAATAAAGATTATACATGGCGCATGTTTTTTGGCTTGCTCAAACATATCGCGCACCCTAGATGCACCAACACCAACAAACATCTCCACAAAGTCTGAACCAGAAATACTAAAGAATGGTACTTTAGCCTCACCAGCAATGGCTTTAGCCAATAAAGTTTTACCTGTACCAGGCTGACCAACCATCAATACACCACTTGGCATACGTCCACCAAGGTTGCTGAATCTTGTTGGATCACGGAGAAACTCAACCAATTCTTGTACTTCTTCTTTTGCTTCATCCACCCCAGCAACATCAGCAAAAGTTATTTTTACTTTGTCTTCTTCCATCAAGCGCGCACGGCTACGTCCAAATGACATTGCGCCACGCCCACCAGCACCGCCTTGCATCTGGCGCATAAAGAATATCCATACACCTATAAACAAGATAATCGGGAACCAGCTGATAAATATGTGCATTAATAAGCTCTGTTGCTCTGGCGGCTTTGCATCGACTACCACGCCATAGTCATCGACCCATTTATCAACCATGGCTAAATCATAGGAAACCGGAACATAGGTAGAATACCAGTCGCCACCATTAGTGACCCAGTTTAAGGTACGCTCATCAATGGTAATTTGTTTCACATCCTTATTATGCAATTTCTCCAAAAACTGCGAGTATTGCATTTTTTTAATTTGTGGATTCGTTGGTCCGAAATTACTAAACACCGACATCAATACCAGTGCAATCACCAACCATAATATTAAATTTTTAATCATGTCGTTCAAAGGGCACCCCTATTAAACTGTTTTGCCAAAACATATACTTCACGCGACTCTGCTCTAGAGGCCTGCGGTTTTCGAATTACCACCTTGTCAAAGTCTTGACGTAACTCCCGTACAAACTCCGAAAATCCTTGGCCTTGAAACACCTTAACTAAAAAACTACCTCCAGAAACTAAACACTCCCGCGCAAAATCTACAGCCATCTCAGATAAGTATAATGCACGTGGGACATCTATGTCGCTTATTCCTGTAATATTGGGGGCCATATCTGAAATTACAAGGTCCACAGACCTGCCCGCCAATTTTTTGACTACCTGCGCATAAACATCTTCATGGGTAAAGTCTCCTTGAATAATATCGACCCCAGGCAAAGATTCTATAGGCAATAAATCTACTGCTATCACCTTACCACTACTACCTATTCGTTCGCTAGCAATCTGTGACCACCCGCCTGGAGCGGCACCTAAATCGACAACCACCATCCCTGAGTCAAATAGCTTATCCTTATCATCTAATTCTAGCAGCTTAAACGCAGCACGCGATCTATATCCCAGATCTTGCGCTTGTTTAACAAATTGATCACTACGCTGACGCTGGAGCCATTGCTTACTGCTCTTTGAACGACCGGATTTAGATGTACTCAACCGAATCTATCTCATATGAGATCAAGCCACCTGGGGCCTGAACATCTACTTCATCACCCTCAAACTTACCGATAAGAGCTTTGGCAATAGGCGAGCTCACAGAAATCTTGCCATGTTTGAGATCAGCTTCTTCATCCCCAACTATCTGATAGGTCTTTTTTGAACCATCATCTGAATTTATTAAATTGACGGTAGCTCCAAAAACAACCTTGCCATTATTTTGCATGCTAGCAATGTTAATAACCTGTAAATGAGAAAGCTTATGCTCCAACTCATGAATACGCCCTTCTAAGAATGACTGCTGCTCACGAGCGGCGTGATATTCCGCATTCTCTTTCAAATCGCCATGTGCCCTTGCCGTAGCAATCGCATCGATAACCTTAGGGCGCTCTACTGTTTTTAGATTATGTAACTCTTCACGCAATTTCTCTGCGCCTTCCGCAGTCATGGGAATTTTTTGTTGTGCCATCATGGAACTTCCTATAGAACTTGAGATTATTTACTCTGCACATTTTACTACACCCCGATCCGGACCGCTGCTAAAATGGCGTTTTATAGCATTTTAACGACTTAGGTGATTGCAGTGCAAGGTGCTAAAAGGGTTTTTACGTACTAATTTTCTTTATCCAGTTCAGTTCAGGCAGTAATCTGCTCTCTAATCTGACGCATAGCTTTAGCTTCTATCTGTCTTATTCGTTCTTTGGATACAGAAAAATGCTGTGCCAATTCCTCTAAAGTAGCCTTAGTTTCGCCATTAAGCCAACGTCTCTCTAATATATATAAGGAACGCGCATCAAGATTTTTTATCGCACTGTTCAAAGCTTTATGCAAAGCATCCTGGGAGGAATCATGTTCTAGTAACTGTGCTGGGTTTTGTGTTTTATCCTCTAAATATTCTGCAGGGGCAAAAGCAACCCTCTCACTACCAGAATCAGTCTCGTCTACCGGCAAGTCAAATGATTCATCACCGAACGACATGCGTGCTTCCATCTGCACCACATCTGCCTCATTTACGCCAAGGTCTTCGGATATACCAGCAATTTCTTCCTTAGTCAGCCAATTTAGGCTTTTTTTCTTAGAGCGTAATTTGAAGAATAATTTACGTTGCGCTTTAGTAGTAGCAATTTTTACTACACGCCAATTACGAATAATAAATTCATGTATTTCGGCTTTAATCCAATGCATCGCAAAAGTGACTAGGCGAACTTCACGCTCAGGGTTAAACTTTTTAACTGCCTTCATGAGCCCTATAGTGCCTTCTTGAACTAAATCGGCAAGGCTCAAGCCATACCCCATATAGCCTTTAGCAACTCGCACCACGTAACGTAAATGCGACAATACTAAGCGCTGGGCTGCTTGTAAATGCTGATGCTCCTGCCACTCTGTAGCCAACTGAAACTCCTCTTCTTTAGATAGAAGAGGGATAGAATTAGCATACTGAAGATAGGCCTCCAAACTCGAGCTGTTTGACCCAATTCCACTTGGTAGTTGTGCTGCGGCTAAAACTGGCAACATTAGCTAACTAACCTCCATACGCTACATTACTAATTTATTTCTACTGAATATTATATGGGGCCTAACTTGCCTGCGTCAACTGCATACCTAGAGCAGTTTTAAGATATTCCACTACTTGCATATCCTCCTGCACCCAGTAATAGTAATCAGCCAAATTCCCGGGAGCATCTGTTCCAGGTACCTGCACTTCTAAAGCCTTAAGCTCACTAGCATAATCATGCAATATCTTCTCAGCATCTGCATGTTGACGAGCTTTAATAATTGCTACTGCGACTTCGCGATTACTTTCTGCATCAGATCCAAACAGTGAAAAACCAGCTACAAGCAAAGCGTGCAAGATTTTAAACTGATCAGTAAAATGAGCCATTGTCAGGATCTTTCTGAACTCAGCGTTATCACTACTCACTGGAGAATCCGCAGGTAACTTGAAGCCGGTAGAGAGAACTGCACGCACATTAGAAGCACGTTTCACATTAATATCTTTAGAATCAGCCTCTTCACCATACTTTACAAATAGAGCATGAGTAATGAAATTTACAGGCTCATCTAATACTGTAAAATCAATAAATTTTTTGAGACCAATTAAAAACTGCTCATTAAAAATTAGAAATTCTTCGACTACTCGTTTAGCTTCTGCTTGTTGAGTACACTTCTTAAACGCTTTAAGATATTCATCATCTTGTAAAACACGTTGTGCGATAGCCAAACGCAAACTATCGTCACCCTCAAACTGAATTAATATATACCACACCAAATCAAAATTGATATTATTAACCACATCTCCTTCTTCTAATTTCAGCGTAATATCAAACTGGTAGCGTGTATGTGGGCTAATATCACCACCTACATTCTTCTTAATCCAATTTTGCTGATTCTTAGTTAATTCCATCTATCTTTCTCTGAATGCCTCACCAAATGTACGATTAATTGGTTTCAATAAGTAATTTAACAAGGATTTCTGACTAGTCTTAATTTCTGCTGTCACCGTCATACCTGGGAAGACCTGATTTCGATTAGGATCCTCTCCCAAATAATTTTTGGATAACGATACTATCCCGCGATAATATGGTTTACGTTCTGGATCAAGAAATGTGGAAGCGGAAACAAAATCTAAAGTTCCAGGTATAGAGCCATATGTTGAAAAGTCATATGTACCAACCTTAATCTGCACAGAATCACCAATTTCCACATGCCCGACATCAGTGGTGGATATTTTAATGTCAGCAATCAATTTAGTGGTTAATGGCACGATTTGAAATAGCTCATCAGCTGCTGCCACAACATCACCGGGACGTATTGAAAGACCTTTAACAACTCCAGATGTTTCTGCTTTAATAATTAAGCGATCAACTGTAATTTGTGCACGAGCCAATTGCTCTTGAACTTCAAGTAGTTTCGAGGTATCGTCATTAAGACGTTTTAGAATATCATTATCTTTATTAAACTCTAGCGTTTTCAACTCATTTTCTAATTCAAGAATAGTTGTTTCAATAGCAGTACGCTCACTCGTCACCTCTAAAAACTCACCAATTAATTGCTCAAGCCTACCTTGCATATTTAAATAATCAATTTTTGATACCGCTTGTTGTTCAGATAACAAATCAAACATAGCAAGCTGATCTTCTAACACTTTGCGCCGCTGCTTCATATGATAGAGCTGTTGTTCAATATTTTTAAGGTTCTGCTTCTCTTGCGATAACCTGCTAGCTAACTGTTCACGATTATATCCACGTTGTTGAATTTCTTGTTCTTGATACATTTGAGCATTATTCAATTGCAAACGTAACATAGAAGGCTCAGTAACATCTTTATAACTCACCGCTTCCATTAAATCTGATGGCCTTATAGGATTTTCACTTAATATTGCTTGCAGAATATATATATTAATTTCTAGAGCATTCTGGCGTTTCTTTAAGCGTTTTAAATCTGATGTATATGGCTCAGGATTTAACTCAAATAAGGGCTCCCCCTTCTTAACCTCGTCACCATCTTTAACAAACACCCTAAACACAATACCGCCTTCAATATGCTGTACCGGCGCAATTTTATCTAGGGGAATAATTTCCCCAGTTGCAGTAGCTACTTGATCAACATTTGTGAAGGCAGCCCAAACAACCAAAATTCCAAGCACTAAGAAAATCACTAACATAGATGCTAAAATAATCTTCGGGCTGCCAGTCTCCTCCAGCCGCTCAGACATAAGCAGATGTGATATGCTATGCGTTTTACCTACTTTGGTTTTTGATATTAACTCATCCATTATCTATATCAAGCTCCTCGGCAAGCGTTCAAGCACTTTTGCAGAATCACCATACAGTGCTATTTCCCCTTTTTCTAAATACATGATTTTGTCAGCCATTTTTAGATGCGAAGGCCTATGCGTCACCCAAACAATAGTCGCCTGCTTGCGCATATAATTTATTACTTCAACGAAGTTATGTTCAGTCTCATGATCAAAACCATTAGATGGCTCATCAAATAACATTATTGAAGACTTCTTCACATATGTGCGCGCCAAAATAATCTTTTGCAAAAATGTTGGCGAAAACTCTATAGACATTTGATCGCCAAGCTTAGTATCATATTGGTTAGGCAAACGCATAATATCATTGTGTACACCAGCCAACATTGCAGCCATATGCACATCTTCTTGTGTGGCCACAATATTACCAAGCAATATATTCTGTTTAATCGTTCCGAAAAACAGCTGCACTGTTTGTGGCATGTAAGCAATTGTATGCCGCAACTCGATTGGGTCGAACTGCTGAATATTCATATCATTGATTAAAATGGTTCCTGCTTGTGGTTTATACAAACCAAGAATTAAGCGCAGCAAGGTAGATTTACCAGAACTATTCTTACCGGTAACACACACCAATTCTCCTGGTTTTATAATAAAGCTCATACCAAGAATTGTGGGCGGCAACTCAGGCTTATATTTAAATGTTACCCTGTTAAACTCAATCTTGGATTGACGAAGCTCAGTTGGCACAACAACTTTTTCCTGTGTGCGCTCTATTGGGATCATAAATAATTTATTAACCTGCTCAATACTATTACTGATTTGCTCAATTTTAGGTAAAGAGGCAAAGAATGACTTTAGTGGATTTAAAACCTTCCATGTCAACATCATAATAGCGATCAACATACCAAGTGATAATTGATCATGCATAGCAGTTACAGCTCCCATTGCCAACATGGCTAAGGCTGCTAACATCATAAAAGCATCTGAGATTGTAGAAAGTACAATATTATAATATGAGTTATCAAAGCCACCTTTTGACAGTTTAACTAACATTTCCTCATATTTATGCTTCCATTGCGCCATGCGTCCAGTCTCTTTGAGATCTCTAATCCGTGCAAAAGATTCTAGTAAAAATGTCTGCTTGTGCATGTTTTGCTGCGATTGTAACATGATGTATCTAGTAACAACTGGATTAGCAATATAATATATTCCATAGAAAATCATAGCTAAAATAATTGGCACAAAACCTAACCATCCGCCCAGATAAAATATGATCGCTAAAAACACTGCAGCAAATGGAAATTCACACATCATTAACGCCACATTGCCCGTAAAGAAGTCACGGATATTATCAAAACTTTTCACACGCGCTAGCTGAGCACCTGCAGTATTGTTTTCTGTATAACTTGGCGGCAAATAAAGCAAGTGATTTACAATTGCCTCACCAATTGTCTTGTCTAATCTTGCACCAATGTATGATATAATTTTCGTTCTGGCAAAAGCTAACACTTGTGAGCTGAGCAAAAATATCATAATCCCTACTAGCAAACTAAATGCTAAGACAATAGATTCTGTCGGAATAACTCTATCGTAAACAAACATTATGTAGATAGGCACCATGGCAACAAATATATTATATAAAAATGTTAATAGTAGAATCTGAGTAATTAGTGGTCTAAATCTATATAAGTTTTCCTTAAATGACTCATTTTTTTTCATCACAATTGCTTTATCAACATTAAAACGTGAAAAATGATATATGCTGCCATGCATATTCTGTCTATTTATATACTTCTCTTCACCATCTACGCCCTCAACAATCAAGTACCCTTTCTCTTCCCGACGCTTTATAACAAATGCACTGCCTGTAATTGGTATAAACAAACAGGGTAAATAATCATCTGGAATCTTATTAAGGTTACCAGCTACTCGCTCACTATAATATCCAATATCTGCCATGATATTTAAGAACTGCGTTAAGTTAAGCCCTTCTGAGAAATGCGGCAAGGCTTCAACCAGTTGACGATAATCACCTTCCCACTCTAAAGACACCACTAAAGGTTCAAGCACGTTAAGAAGCTCAGAACTTTTCAGGAAGTACTGTTTTATACCCCCCTCCACCCAGAGACTATTGGGGTTATTCATGTAATTTTCTGTCTCTTTACCTATTTCCATTTAAACTCTTCTATTCTTCCGTCACTTAACTTATAATGCTTGTCTGCCATCTCTAAGATAGATGGGCGATGTGTTACCATAATCAAAGTTTTTTTACCTTTTAATGACAACATATATTTACGCAGCTTTATATCACTATCAATATCTAATGATAAATTTGCTTCATCAAAAATTAGAATCTGAGGATCATCGAGCAAGGCTCTTACAATTAATATCAATTGTTTATGTCCACGAGATAGTATATCAATAGTCCCAGTACCCACCTCAGTTGCGTATGCATTAGGCATACTTTCAATAATATCGTGCAAACCCAGTGCTTTAGAAATTTCTTTTGCACGTGTACCATAGTTCTCTTTATTAAACATTGTCATATTGTCGATAATCGAACCTGCAAAAAGCTCTCCACCTTCAGACATAAATGCCACTTGTCGTCTGTAACTTTCAAGATTGACACTTCTTAAATCAATACCATCTATATATATATCTCCTTCCTGAGGCTTAAGAATACCGTCAATTAATAACATCATGGTAGATTTACCACTAAACCCTTCCCCATGAAATACTATGACTTCATTTGCATTAATTGTTAAATTAATGTCTTTTAACACATAGTGATCACCATGCTCATATTTAAACGATACATTCTTAAACTCTATTGCTCCTGTAATTTGCTCTAGATCAGGTAAATCCTCAGAATATTCCGGCTCCAGATCCATTATGTATTCAAAATCATCACGAGCAATTTGTAAGTTTCTATTTTTTTCTATATACATTACAACTTTAGAAACTGGCAACATAGCTTTACCTACTAGCAGAATACTTGCAGCTAACCCCCCAACTGTTACCTGATGCTTAATCACAAGAATTGCACCCACGCATACAGTAAATATTATTGTTAGCTGTGAAAAGAAATTACCAGTTCTACTACTCTCAGATGATCTCTGAATTAGATCATAGTTATTATTAATTTCGCCCTCATGCAGTCTTTCATAACGACGCAAAAATTGTTCTTCCATACCCATAGATTTGATAGTATGGATACCAGATAGCATTTCAAATAAGAATTTTGACTTGATTTCGGAAATTTTACTCTTTTTCTCCAAGTGTTTAAATGCTCTATTACCAGCACTTAATGCAGTAAAAAACATTATTATCATGATCACACATGGCACCATTGCTATGTACTTGTTAATAATGAACATCAGCCCCAAGTACACAAATATAAATGGTAAATCTACTAACATGATTAGATTCTGCCCACAATAGTGGTCGCGCATTGATTCTGCAGAATTGTACTTATCTAAGTATACACCGGCAGTAGTTTCTTCTATTTCACTTATATCTGCGTCAACAATTCGGTTAAAGAGGCGTTTGCCAGTATTATAAGTAAATCTTGCAGTGGTCCAAGAACTGACGTAACCCCGCAATATCTTCATAATCACCTCAAAAATCAATGCCACCAAGATCAGACACACCATAGCAGCAAGAGTACCTGTGCTTCTATTAGGAATTACACGATCGTAGAATTGCAATACGCAGATAGGAAAAACTAGGCCTAGAAGGTTTATAATAAATGAGGATAATAGTAGGCCAACCATGGCGTCTTCGAATGTAAGCCAAGTTCCAATGGGTAGATGCGCTAGCGACCTATCCTTAAACATTGCACGTTCCCGTAAATTAGTGTAGTACCCATATTCATTATAGAAAAAGTTTGCCAAAAAGCTAACTTCCAGCTCCTTTGATACTATATTTAATCAAAGTAGTTACATACATATAAGTAGCTATCCATTGAAAACAGGGGGCTGTAGCAAAAATGGCAATAGGGGAAGACGACGAAGGCACGAACAAGATAAACGCGCCGGATGAAGTCAAAGTTGATAAAGCTGACGCAGGTCAAACGTCAATTGATGAGGTGATGTCTCAGGACCAGCCTCAGGCTGATACTTCCTCTTTAAGTTCAGCTGCTGGTACAGGTGGTGTAGATGCACCTAAGGGAGTCGCAACTCCTGCTGCCAATATTCAATCCGTGGTAATGCAACCAAACTACGAAGGTAAATTCTATTTTACCAAGAAAGACTTTATTAAAAGTCTAACCGACGAGGCAGTTGACAGGGATATTGCATTGGATGACCCTCGTGATCTAAGTATGAATGTGGATGACGGCAGCGAGTTTGAGCGCAGCAATTTCGGGGAAAACCTCGAATTAATGTCAGGGTCTGATTTAGCATTTGATAAGATATACTTTGGGGATCAAGACTACGGTGGGGGCAATACAAGCGAAGTAGGTAACATTCAAGACACTCGTGTTGACGCTAATTTAGCAAATGTTGGCTCTTTTGATGTCGACCCTTCAGAGGTTGTTGGTGGTGCCGTATCAGCAGAAAGTACTGTTGACGACGAACCCGGGGAGAATCCTGAAGAAGAGCCATTCCCAGAACCAGAGCCTGAACCAGAGCCAGAGCCTGAGCCCGAACCTGAGCCAGAACCTGAACCAGAGCCTGAACCAGAGCCAGAACCTGAACCAGAGCCAGAACCTGAACCAGAGCCTGAGCCACAACCTGAAGTTTTAGAACCAATAATCCCTGTAGTACTAAACTCTGCGCCAGTTGCACGAGCTGGTGACTTTACTACTTTTGAAGATACTTCTTTCACTTTTAGCGCAGCAGATGTATTAAGATTAGTTAGTGATGCAGATGCAGATGCAATATCTCTCACGAGTTTGACATCAACTCGCGAAGGATTAAGTAATAATGGTGATGGCACATGGACATTTACTCCTGATCAAGATTGGAACGGTAGTCTACAATTAAACTATACGGTTTCTGATGGTGAAGATACTTCCTCATCTATCATCAATGTAAAAGTACAACCTGTTAACGATGCACCAATTCCTAAAGAAATTGGTATGCAAATGTTAGAAGATGGTTCACCCATCATTATTAATGAAGCAGATATAGTTGCACAAGCTACTGATATAGATAACACCTTATCTACAGATGGCTTCTCTATGGCAGAGCTACATACTGATTCAGGTACTCTAGAAGATAACGGTGATGGCACATGGACATTTACACCAGGAGAAAACTTCAACGGACAAATAATAGTTGATTATACTTTATCTGATGGAACTGACACCGCAAACTCAACTATAACTATCGATGTACTTCCTGTAAATGATGCTCCAGAGGCAGTAGATTTAAGCTATACAATAGACGAGAATGCAACCTTAATAATTCGGGAAAGTGATTTACTCGCCCAAGCAACAGATGTTGATGGCGATGTTCTTAGTGTATCCTACATTACTGCACCGGATGGAACACTTGTTAATAATGGTGATGGAACTTGGAGTTATACTCCAGAATTAAACTTTAATGGTAATCTTGAATTAAACTTTGGTGTCACAGATGGTATAGCAACTACTCCACAACATATTTTTATAGATGTAGGAGACGTAAATGATCCGCCAGAAGCCTTATATAAACAATACTCAATCCAAGAAGATGGCTCATTAGTAATCACAGCCGCTGATTTACTTGCAGGTGCTACTGATATCGATGGCGATGCTTTATCAGTTTCAAACGTTGCCTATAACGGTAATGAAGGCTCATTGGTAGATAATGGCGATGGTACTTGGACATTTACTCCTAATGAAAACTTCAACGGTGATGTAGACTTAACTTACACTGTAACAGATGGTGAGTTGTCTACTACTAACAATATAGATATAGAGGTTACTCCTGTTAATGATGCACCAGAGGCATTAGATAAACAGTTTACTATGCAAGAAGATGGCTCACTTATTATCAGTGCCGCCGATTTACTTGCTGGTGCTACTGA
>JAUIIV010000034.1 GCA_030431675.1 Gammaproteobacteria bacterium
TTTGCCAGGAATTTCTATTGGCAAGGCCAGACAAATACTACAACAAACAGACAAGATAATTAAAACATTCCCTGAAGTGGAGAGCGTGTTTGGAAAAGTTGGACGTGCGGAAACGGCCACTGATCCTGCACCACTAACAATGATCGAAACTGTTATAAAGTTAAAACCACGCTCTGAGTGGCGTGATGGAATGACTACAGACAAACTAAAACAGGAACTTAACACTCAAGTTAAAATTCCGGGCGTCACAAACGCATGGGTTATGCCAATAAAAACCCGCATCGATATGCTCGCAACAGGAATAAAAACTCCTGTTGGGATTAAGGTTTCGGGACCAGACTTACAAGAAATTCAAAGGATTGGTGAGCAAATTGAGCCGACCTTAGATAAGGTTGAGGGTACATCTTCAGTTTATAGTGAACGTGTTGCTGGAGGCAGGTATATTAATGTGGATATAGACAGAGAAAAAGCCGCAAGATTTGGGCTTAATATTGCCGATGTGCAAGAAATGGTTAGCAGTGCGATTGGTGGCATGAATGTTACTCAAACTATAGAAGGTTTAGAGCGTTATCCTGTAAACTTAAGATATCCACAGGAATATCGTGACTCTCCAGCCAAGCTAGAACTATTGCCTATTGTAACTCCAACTGGAGCACATATCCCTCTTTCGGATGTGGCAAATATTACGGTGGTAGATGGGCCTCCGGCAATAAAGAGTGAAAATGCCAGACTAACAGGCTGGATATTTGTAGACATAGTAGGGCGAGACTTAGGCTCCTATGTAAAAGATGCACAAAGGGCTGTCTCAGAAAACATTAAACTCCCGCCTGGATACTCACTTTCCTGGTCAGGCCAATACGAATATATGGAAAGAGCTAAGGAGAAACTAAACTCTATTATACCCATAGTGATATCACTTATAGTATTGCTTTTGTACTTTAATTTTCATCGCTTTTCAGAGGTTTTGCTAATTTTATCTACACTGCCGCTGGCATTGGTGGGTGGCATATGGCTGTTGTATTTCCTAGGTTATAATCTATCAGTTGCAGTAGGAGTAGGATTTATCGCTCTAGGAGGTGTTTCAATTGAACTTGGGGTTTTGATGGTAGTATATCTTAATCAATCTTTGGAAAAACATAGGAAAGCAATTAACCAAAACAATCCTCCATCCGTTGATAGCCTTGTGAAAGAATCAATTATTGAGGGGGCTTTATTACGCATACGCCCGATCACAATGACCGTGACCGCGACAATAGCAGGTCTATTACCTATTATGTTAGGTACAGGCACCGGCTCGGAGGTAATGCGTAGGATTGCAGCTCCAATGGTAGGAGGATTATTTAGCTCTATAATCCTCGCATTAGTTGTCATTCCAGCAGTCTTTCTTGTTTGGAAAAGAAATGCAATTAAAATCACGAATTAAGGCTATTTATGAAAGTAAAGTTCTTTAGCTTTATCGGTTTATTAATAAGTTTTGCTGCAATATTTATTGTTCTACCACTGTCCGCGGATTACGTTTTATTAGGCTTTATCACCCAAGTAATTTTTACTGTTATCATCTTTTTTTCAGTATATGCGGTTGCAGAAAATAAAACTACTTTTGTTATTGCGCTCTTATTAGCCGTACCTAGTGTTCTCATTCATTGGATAGAGTCGCTAGATAACTCTTCATTATTACAAGTAATAGATATAATTTTTTCTATTATCCTTTATTGTTATATAAGCTATATTCTTCTTCTATATATTTTTCATAAAACAGCCGTCACTTTAAATGTTATTTATGGTGCGATTAGCGTATATATGTTATTGGGATTAATATGGGCATCTGCTTTTACATTGCTGGAGCTTTTGGCCCCAGGCTCTTTTAGTGGCCTACCACACCCAACCCCTGATACCACTATTGCAGAGCAAGTGAATTTTCACATGCGTAGCATGTTTTATTACAGTTATGTGACACTAACAACTTTAGGATATGGAAATATTGCGCCATCTACATTAGCGGGCAATGCACTAGCTGCCTCCGAGGCCGTAATAGGTCAGCTATTCGTCACTGTACTAATTGCTAGATTTGTTGGCCTACATATTTCATACCAAAAACAAGCTAATGAGAAATCAACAATTCGTAAGCCACCTCTTTAAAACTTAGTTAATCACTATGATCTGATGCACCCTCGTACTCCCTCACATCCTCAGCTTTATCCTTACGGATATGGGTGTTTTGTCGCTCATATGTGGGCTGGCTATCATTACCTTTTTTATGCATCTCTTCGGCATGAGAGCGAGAATCATTCATTTCTTGCAGGCGCTCTTCCATATACTCGTGGGCTTCATGACTATCAGGATCGTGCTGTGGATGAGTGAGTTGTTCTTTGTTTGCATTTTTAGGCATGGTTCATTTTACCCATGTTTTCGTGAACAGTTGACGAGCGTGATCCGCCAGTGATTAATTGGTGCTTAGTAAAGATCTAGATTATTGGTGTGGTTACAATGTTGCTTAAGCGGCTTTGCGCTTAAATCTTGTAAAGCCTAGCATTTCTAACCAATGTGGATGTGTTCTACCAGTTAAGATTTCTGCTGGAGTTTTACCAACTCTGTGCGGCCTAGCACTTCTTTTAAACGGTGTGTGATTCAGGTAAAATCTTATTAAATCTAACCATTGCTGATTACATTGCTTGCGATTACGCAAAAAAGATTTTACTCTGCCGTTTAGATTTTCAATCATGGAGCTTGTTTTCTCGGTAGAATCTAGTGCTTGCAACACTTCGTCTTCAATTGATTCAAACTGCTCCTCCGTAATTTTATCTAATATCGGCAGTGACCTTTGGTGATAAGTATCGCCATAATACTCACAGCGTTGTAATTGGCAAATATCCCAAACGGTGTCTACAGAACAACCAAACCTATTTGCAACATCATGAAATTTACAGTCTAAAACATCAACAAAAGCTAACAGGCCATCCCGTTGATTGCGTAGCTTAGTGCATATTGCTTGTATTCTGTGTGGGTGAATATCGGACAATTTCTCAAACTCCTGTAAAATAAAATTAAATAATTCGCGTCGCTGCTTTACTGGGGCGCCTGGCATGTTAAATACGTCGTGCTCCATCCAGCTGATAAGTATGTTTATTGTCGTTGATATGCGGTGCAATAAGTTAAAGCGTCTTTCAAGCCGGTTAAGCTGCTTTTTATATTTGCTTCTTGTTGCATGACGAGCTGCATCCTCTGTTGCAACTGCAGCTTCATAATACTCTGTCTCTGCGCTGCAGAGTTGATTTCTAAAATAACGGCGCATATCCATCATATCTCTTGATATGTGGAAATGGTCATAATCACAAGGAATGTCATGTAATACCAAATCATGAGCGCTCCTCAACCCATGAGCATCATCTGCAATAATGCGTTCAGGGTTAAATCTTTGCTTCTGTAAATCAAGCAAGTTAATGCCCCAGGTATCGGCATCTCTGTGCCTCTCCTGTGATAGCAAGTAACAATAAAGGCTAGGAATATCAATCCCAGAGAGTATAGGCTTGTTATATGCGAACATCTCATCGTGTGCACCAAGGGTAACCTGACCTAAGTCTTGGGATTGATTTTGTACATTAGCAACGGAGCTCATATCATTAATTAAATTAGAAATAGCGCCTATTGACATAGAGTAATCAAGAAAATCCTCTAACATTTTTTGCGCTGCGCGAATCGAGGCTTTGCAGTGTAGCACTAAACCTAAAACAAAACTTTTAAGCCATTCCAGTGTAACTGGCAAGTGATATAAAACATCAGTTGGTGCAGGAGTAAATGCTAGCTCAACACCTTTCACAGCCTTACTCTTCTGCTCATACACAAAGTTCCTGCTAACTTGATTAGCATTGGCAACACGGGTAATATTACAATTCATTGCTTGTAAGCCAATTTGTTTTCTTTGATTGGGATTCATTTTGCGGGCAATGTGGTTGCGGCAGGCTGCGCTCATATTTAGTTCCATTTAATTTGATTTTGGACACGAATGGTAACAAAAATATCAAAGGTCAGCGTAATAACTAGATCAGAAAAGTGTTAGCCTGTTTTGAACCACGCC
>JAUIIV010000019.1 GCA_030431675.1 Gammaproteobacteria bacterium
CGGTGGAATTAATAGATGAATTTAATACAGGTTCTGATACAATATCTTTCTGTGTCATGGTTACTACCTTTTAATTACTGTTGAAAGATGTATTATGACTCAGACTTGCAGGGATTTTAAGTAAAACGTTTATCCCTGCAAACCTTATACCTCTGACAACTTACTTATTTATTGACACAGTTTATTGAACACTACCATAAAGATTTAACGCGAGCTCAGCTCTATTTTATAGTTCAAGCAGCTTTTCTAGTCATATATGTTTTCAGATACCTCATGGCGCTTCGTCACAGTAGAAACTTAGTCCTTATCTGTCTCGCATAAAATCCTGACTATTTGCTCTTCGTTGTAACTACTCTTCTTAAGTTTTTCCTTCCATCGAGAAGCATTATCTCTATTCTATGATGGACCGAAAATACCATGGCAGGTCAGTCATGCTTACATCATCTAGAATATATAGATATATCATAATGATCCTACGACGCTTTAACTTAAGTTCATAGGTAAATAATGCCTATCTAATACATTTCTGTATGTTAATAGTTGACAATATCAAATCAAAACTATTACCATCAAATAGTATTTATTTTAAGGATGTTTAACAATGCTATATGTGATAGTAATGCACAGTTCCGCAAATCATGATAATCCATCTGCACCGCGATTTGGGGCTTTAATTGATTTATCTAAACCTTTTCCAGAAACCTTTTGTTTTCCTCCTAATGCAACTGAAATTAAATTTGAAATATTTGAAGAAGAACAAGAAGAAGCTGAAAGATGCGACACTAAAGAAAGAACTCATGCTGAGGATTTTGTGGAATCTAGATGCATGCATTATTTAGGACTTATGTTATCCGAAATACCTGGGCATGTAAAAAAAGTAGATTTATCTCAGCAAGACTTTGTGCAATGGCAAGATGCATTCGTAGATGCTTTACAAAAATTACCACCTCTTACTTCATTGAATCTTTCAGTTAACGGCATTGGATTTTTAGCACCAGATAGTATGAAAAAATTTGCTCAATGCGTTAATGCGGAAGAGTTATGTTTGTCTGGCAATTATCTTTTTCAAGCTGGCATGAGTACGACCCCATCAACCTCCCTGTTTTTTTTCAAAGAAGCTGATGTCAGCATGACAAGGACTGCCACACTATTTAGGCACTTGAAATGCACTTCACTAGACTTAAGTAATAACGACTTTAGCATGTTTATTCCAGAGCAGCAGAATGAAATTGTTCGCTTGGCAGCTGAAGGTAGAAAATATATTGATTTATCCAATGTAGGATTGAAAGGCCTTAAAGAGGGAGATTTTCATGCTTTGCTTGGTATCCTTAATCCAGAGACTGTAATTAGAATTAAAGAAATGAGGATAGATGGCGTACCAGTTTCTTCACTTAATACAACTCGGGAGAGATTGGCTTTACATTTATGATCTGAATCAGGTTTTGTTGACATTCTCACCCAGCAAAAGCAAGGGGATTCTAAAGATTCAGCTTAAGCTGCATCTTTAGGAGATTCCTGGGCTTGGTCGCAAACACTCCCAATATCTCAACAGGGTAACACGGATTGTCCCGACGCTAAAACATTCAAAGCTCCAACAGTATCTGCGTTATTGCTATAGCTACATTGTTCACCTAGAAAATCGCTTTGTTACTTTATATTCTGTTACGAAGAAGTCTTTCGCCAGCTGAGGATAAATCAGGATAATTAAAACATGTCAAAATAAATATTTGAACAACATTATTGAGCAAGGCCATCGTTTTATCAAGAAACCACAAGAGCAGCTTCTTGTTTTTAAACAAAGCATTCAGCTTTTGCTACGTTAGAAGGTTTTGAACTGCACATTTGCTACGCAAGGGCCAACATGCAGAGATAAACAATCAATTATTATGTTATGTACTACAGTCTGGATAATTCGGGCCTTGTAAGTCAAAGCAAATTTAAAGCTTCAGCAAAATAATAATTTATTATAACATCAGATATTTTAATATATTTGTATTGCATTATAGTTTATAGATAATTACAATCCCCCTAAATGCAAATAAGTTACATTATCACGTGTGCCAAATAACTAATCAACTGCTAGCCCATGCAGTCTTCACCAACAAAAAATATCTCGTTAGAGTTGCACTAGAGCTAGGAGCAGATCCCAATCAAACATCTAATGGAAAAGCCTTGTTATTAGATGCAATACTGAGAGATGTAAACCCCAAAATAATTGAAGCTTTACTTAAATCAGAAAGAATAAGTGTAAATATTACTGATAATGAGGGAGTAAGTGCGTTATTCTATGCCTTAGCACTTAACAGAAAAATTATCCCTCTGTTATTAGACGCCAGTATAGATCCTAATTTAGGTTTTGCGGAAGATGGTCATACCGCCCTATTAACAATATTTCATAATCCTCAATATATTCCTCCTTTGTTTTTCGAAATTATAGAAGGTGGCTTTCCAGCACTAGATCACTTCACTCAAGCTTGGATAACAAAGCTGTTAATTAGCGCAGGTGCCAATGTCAATACTACAGTAGCTGATCGCTATACAGCATTACATGGAGCTTTATTAATAAATAACCAAGCAGCCATCCTTGCATTACTTGAAGCTAATGCCGATGTAAATGCAGTGAATGGAAATAACTATACAGCTCTTGCCTATGCACTAGATAGCTTAGGGCGTGCTAGAGAAACAGGAAGATATTCAGTTGAAGAAGCAACACATATAGTTCGTCGCATATTAAACAATGATTTAAAACAACATACACAGTACCCCCAAGCTGTTTTAGAAGTAACTATGAGAGCTGCTCTGGCTTCTTTAAATGAAGCAACAATCCCTGCAACACAACTAGTAATAGCGCAAACATACAGGCTTGCATCAAGACTCTTAATAATTAATAGAGCACTAAATTCGCAATTACACTCTCACTATTATTGGGGGCAATTATCAAGATTTATTGCTTTAGACTTGATGTTTATATGTAAAAAAATATTTAAGGATTTTAAAACACTACCTCGAGAACTAAGACAAATGCTTGTTGAAACATTAATAGGTGATATGGCGCCAAGAATAAACACATCATCTGATTTTTCTATCCTTACTGCTTATAGGATTAGCTTTGATAGAAAAATGGTGCGGCAACCAGACGTAGTTGAGACTCCTCCACAGCAGCCAGTTAGACCTCGAGGTTGCATGGGGTAAATATAGCTCAGGATTACTGCCTGGCTCAAAATAATAAATGAATAAAACTAAGTTGCACGCGCCTTTTCAGTCAAAACTTGCTTCAGCTTATCAGCTACAGAAAAGCTCACTATGCGCCTTGGGCTAATTTCTACTGGTTGCAAGGTATTTAAATTAAATCCAGGCCGTGCTTTTTTTTCGATGGTTTTAAAGCTCCCTAGGCCAGTTAATTTTACTGTCTCGCCGGAACTAAGCGCAGCTATGATTTCTTGATAAAAGTTATCAACCAATACTTTTGCATCATTTTTATTTAAATTAAGCTCTGTTACCAGACTCTCTATAATACTAGCTTTGGTAAGACTCACATCCTTACCTTAATACTGCATTAAATTTATTTTCTAGCGTAGATAACAGTCGCCCAAAGATATCATTAACTTCCTTCTCGTGTAATGTGCGCTCCTGATCTTGCAAAGTGATCCCGATACCTAGACTTTTATTACCCGCCGGAATACCTTTGCCAGCATAAACATCAAAAACACACATATCTACTAACAGATTGCCCACTTCACCACGAATAGAATTCTCTATAGCATCAAATGGTAAGTCTTCAGATACTAGCAAAGCTAAATCACGCCGTACCGCTGGATACTTAGAAATAGACTGATACTCACTAACTTTACCTTGAGTTACAGCATCATAGTCAACACTAAACATATAAACTGGCTGTTGGATTTCTAATTTCTGTTGTATAGCTGGATGCAGCGCTCCAATCACCCCAACTTTACTTTCGGCAACAATAATATCTGCTGATTGTCCTGGTTGTAATGCGGGCGTATTTTTGGATAAGAACTGAATGTCGTTATTTTTACCAGATAAAGCGAATAACGCTGCCAAATCTTGTTTAATATCATAATAGTCTACAGCGCGTTCACCATTAGCCCAATTCTCGGTATAATAGTTTCCTGTACATATACCAGCAATAGTTTTGATCTGCTTTAGATCACTGCCGCTGCCCTCAAAACGCAACCCAATTTCAAACAATCTCACCCTAGGCTGTTGACGGTTAAGATTATATGCCACAGCTTGCACCAGGCCAGGTAATAAACTTGGGCGCATCATATCCATATCATTAGAAATTGGATTAGTCAAAACCCATTCATCGGCCATCTGATCAGCAAAAATTTTCACTAGCTCAGAATCTATAAAGCTATATACGATAGCCTCACTATAACCACGATTAAGCAAACACTCATATACACGGCGCTCAGATACTACCGCTTCAGAATTTGGCACGAAGTCTAATGTAGCGACTGTTGTAGTCTCTGGTATCTTGTCATAGCCATTAATACGCGCTATTTCTTCCACTAAATCAATCTCTAAACTAATATCTTGCCTAAATGTAGGCACTTCTACAGTCATATCATCTAGATCAGCCGCTGGCAGTACATTCATGCCTAAAGCACGTAAAATATCACCACAATCGTTAGTAGAAAACTCCATACCCAAAATACGCTCTAGCCTATCTGATCTTAAGGTAATTTCTATAGGTTGTGGCAAATGAGCATGTTCCTCTGAAACAACAATTGGCCCTGCGCTACCACCTGAGACTTCTAATATTAGATTAGTCACTCGCTCCACAACCTGCACTTGCATTTCTGGGTCAATACAACGCTCAAATCTATATGAGGAATCTGTCTGCAAACCCAAATTGCGCGCACTCATACGAATAGATACAGGATTGAAATAAGCAACTTCTAATAAAATATCTTGGGTTTGTAGGCTAATACTAGAATCAACCCCACCCATAACCCCAGCAACCGCCAATGCTTGCTGCTTATCTGCTATTACCAAGATTTCATTGTTAAGCTCACGATAAGAATCATCTAGTAATGTTATTTTTTCATCTGCTTTTGCAGGACGTACCACAATACCACCACTGATCTTATTTAAATCAAAGGCATGCATTGGTTGACCCATCTCTAACATTACAAAATTAGTAATATCTACTATAGGAGAAATTAAACTTATATCAGCAATCTCTAAAGCAGAACGTATATATTCAGGAGTTTCTATATTATTATTAACGCCTTTTATAATACGACCCAAATACTTTGGGCAGTTAACATGATCACGAACTTCTAGTTCTATTGTGTCAGTGATAGTTTCTGGCGCTGGATGAATCTCTGGCGGGTCAAAATCCTCACCTAATAAAGCACCTGCTTCACGCGCTAAACCTTTATAGCTTAAGCAATCTGCGCGATTAGGCGGTATAGCAATATCAATAATGTCGCCTTCAATACTTTCTACTTCTAACCCAGCATTGGTATACAACTCTGCTAATTCTTCAGCTTTAACGTGTATTTTACAAAACTTTTGCAACGACTGCAGATCAAATCTCATCGTTTAACTCTTTTTTAAAATTGGCTTATAAAACGCAAATCATTTTCGAACAACATACGCAAATCAGGGATGTTATAACGTAGCATAGCTAGACGGTCTATACCTAAACCAAATGCCCAACCAGTATATTTTTCGCTATCAATATTACAATTATCCAACACTTTCGGATGCACCATACCGCACCCCAACACTTCTAACCAGCCAGTATTTTTGCAGATCCTACAACCAGCCCCGGAGCACTTAGTACATTGCATATCTACTTCTGCTGAAGGCTCAGTAAACGGAAAATAACTACTTCGAAAACGAAGTTTAATTGGCTGCTCGAACAACACTTGCAAAAACCTAGTCAAAATAGCTTTTAGATTTGCCATACTGATGTTTTCATCAATCATCAGTCCTTCTACCTGATGAAACATCGGTGTATGAGTAACATCAGAATCACAACGATATACTCTACCAGGTGCAATTAGTCGATAAGGCGGTTTGCTTGCACGCATTGATCTAATTTGTACCGGAGAGGTATGAGTACGCAATACTCTGCCATCTGCGAAGTAAAAGGTATCTTGCATTGCTCTAGCAGGATGATGCTCTGGAATATTTAAGGCTGCAAAGTTATGAAAATCATCCTCAACCTCAGGTCCTTCTACTACACTAAAGCCCAGGCCTTTAAAATAATCCTCGAGCATAAAACGAATCTTTGTGACAGGATGCATGCTACCAAGATTAATACCCCGTCCAGGCAAAGTAACATCGACTGAAGTCGCACTTAATTTACTCTGCATAGCAAACTGTTCTAGAACAAGCTTACGCTCGTCTATAGCAAGATTAATCTTTAGTTTTAATTCATTGATTTGTTGACCAGCCTGTGGTCTTTCGTCAGCAGGTAAAGTTCCCAGTTCTTTAAGCAAACCAGTAACTTTACCCTTCTTGCCCATGTAAGCAACCCGCACGGCGTCAAGACTAGCTAAGTCCTCGGCACCGGCTACTGCGGACAATGCTTCCTGCAGGATTTGATCCAATTGCATAGTATTATGCCAATGCGCCTTTTGCCTGCTCTGCTAATTTAGTAAAAGCCGCTGCATCACGTACTGCAATATCAGATAAAACTTTACGATCAATTTCTATTGCTGCCTTCTTTAAACCAGCAATCAATTGACTATAAGTAATGCCATTTAATCTAGCTGCAGCATTAATACGAGTGATCCATAAAGCACGAAATTGACGTTTACGCTGTTTACGATCGCGATATGCATATTGCGCAGCTTTAATTACTGCCTGCTTAGCAACACGATATACTCTAGAACGAGCACCATAATAACCTTTAGCTTCATCTAAGACTTTTTTGTGTCTAGCTTTTGCTGTTGTTCCACGTTTGACTCTAGCCATATTTAAATTCTCCTATGCTCTCGGCCTAACAATGAGGCAACATTTGTTCAACATGAGGTACGTCACATGCAGTAACCTGTAACTTATCGCGTAATTCACGCTTAAGCTTGGTACTTTTCTTAGTTAAAATGTGACGCGCATAGGCTTTTTTACGCTTAAAGCCAGTCGCAGTTTTTTTGAAACGCTTAGCAGCGCCTCGGTGTGATTTCAATTTATATGCCATTTTCTACTCCGCATTCTAAAATCTTTGGTCAAGACACGTTGCCAGCTAAGCCGACGCACAAAGTCTTAACTAAGACAGTTACTTATTACCCTTTGGCGCCAATACCATGGTCAACTGCTTGCCTTCAAGTTTGGGGAAGAAATCCACCTTGGCAACGTCTAACACGTCAGCCTTTACTCTTTCCAACAATTGTCTTCCGAGATCTTGATGAGCCATTTCACGGCCACGAAACCATACCGTTACTTTAACTCTGTCGCCATCCTCTATAAAACCACGAAGGTTGCGTAGCTTTACCTCGTAGTCATTAACGTCCGTACTCGGACGAAACTTTACTTCCTTAAGCTTGGTTTGTTTTTGCTTCTTCTTAGCAGCTCCGCGCTGCTTTTTCATCAAAAATAACCGCTTTCCGTAATCTTCAATCTTTGCTACTGGTGGCTCAGCATTTGGCTGAATTTCCACCAAATCTAAACCAGCGTCTTCTGCTGCACTTAAAGCTTCTTGCAGCGAAACTATTCCAACCTGCTCGCCTTCAGCATCTATAAGCCGTAACTTATGAGCGCGTATTTGGCCGTTTACACGGTTGCGGGTTTCTTTTCCTGAACTAATGGTTTATTCCCCTTACTCTCAACATCTTTAGTCAAAACACTAACAAAATCGGTTAGACTCATTGAGCCTAAATCTTGGCCTTCACGTGTCCGAACGGAGATAGTCTGATTCTCAACCTCTCTATCGCCAATTACCAATAGGTAAGGCACTCTTTGAATAGTGTGTTCGCGGATTTTAAACCCTATTTTCTCATTTCTCAAGTCTTTTGTTACTCGGAACCCTTGCTCAGTCAAAAAATCGGCCACAAAGGCACATCTTTCTGCCTGATGGTCAGTAATATTCATCACCACTGCCTGCACTGGCGCCAACCAAGCAGGAAACGCACCTGCAGTTTCCTCAATCAAAATTCCTATAAAACGCTCTAAAGAACCCAAAATCGCCCTATGCAGCATTACCGGCACTTCGCGCTCACTATTTTCATTGATAAAGGAGGCACCCAAACGCTCAGGAGTTGAGAAATCTACCTGAATAGTTCCACACTGCCACACTCGGTGCAAGCAATCGCGCATTGAGAATTCAATCTTAGGGCCATAAAAAGCACCTTCGCCAGGACATAATTCGTATTCTAATCCAGCATTCTGCAGTGCTAGCTCTAATGCTTGCTCTGACTTATCCCATAGTTCATCGCTACCAACACGCTCTTCTGGACGAGTAGATAAGCGTACAATAACATCATTAAAGCCAAAGTCTGCATATACCTCATACACTAAAGAAATAAAGTCTGACACCTCTGCTTGGATCTGATCTTCAGTACAGAAAATATGCGCATCATCCTGCACAAAATGCCTTACGCGCATCAGACCATGCAAAGCCCCAGATGGCTCATACCGATGACAGGAGCCAAACTCCGCCATACGCAGAGGTAAATCGCGATAACTCTTAATACCTTGATTAAAAATTTGCACATGACAAGGACAATTCATAGGCTTAATTGCAAATGGATTATCTTCTACATCTACAGTAAACATGTTTTGTCTAAATACTTCCCAATGCCCAGACTTCTCCCACAAAGTTCTTGACACAACCTGAGGTGTTTTTACTTCTTGGTAATCATGTTTCTCTAATCTATCTCTAATATAATTTTCTATTGCCAGATAAATATTCCAACCTTTGTCATGCCAGAACACCATACCTGGCGCCTCTGGTTGAAAATGAAATAAATCTAATTTTTGTCCAATCTTACGGTGATCACGTTTTTCTGCTTCAGCAAGACGCTCTAAATAAGCTTGTAAGCTCTTTTTATCTGGCCATGCTGTGCCGTAGATACGCTGCAGCATAGGGTTCTTAGAATCTCCCCGCCAATATGCACCCGCAACCTTAGTTAATTTAAAGGCCTTAAAAGCCCCAGTGCGTGGAACGTGCGGTCCACGGCATAAATCAATGAATTCACCCTGCTGATAGAAAGACAAATCTTCGGCATTTGGAATATCTTGGATAATTTCTACCTTGTACTTTTCGCCTTTTTGTTCGAATAGCTCTACCGCATCATCACGACTCATTAAAGAGCGCGACACCGCATGATTTTCCTTCACTATCTCCCACATCTTCGCTTCAATTTTTTCTAAGTCCTCTGGGGTGAAGGCACGCTCAAAACCAAAATCATAATAGAACCCATCCTCGATTACAGGACCAATCGTTACCTGTGCCTGAGGAAAAAGTCTTTGCACAGCTTGGGCCATCAAGTGCGCACACGAGTGACGGATAACATCTAAACCCTCTGGGTCTTTACTGGTAAGAATACTTAGCTCGGCATCATCAGCAATGGTGAAAAAAGTATCTACCTCTTTACCATTAACTTTGCCGGCAATCGCAGCATCGGCCAAACGAGGACCAATACTAGCAGCAACCTCCAAAACAGTTACAGGCTTATCAAACTTCTTCTGGCTGCCATCAGGCAGAGTTATAACTGGCATATTTTATCCGTCTGTTTACGCTACAAAAATAAGCATTATACCTTGGTCACAACAAATCCTCAAAGCTATAGCCCACAACAATAAAATAAACATATTTACAAGTTTACTAAATTAGGCTAAAACCAAACTTTACGGAGGTCTTAAATGGGTTGGATATTTCTATTATTAGCAGGCGGCGCAGAAATATTTTGGGCAGTATCGCTCAACTACATCAATGGCCCGTTGGGGCGCCTGGCAGTGACAGGCTGTGTTTTGGGTTTGGGGCTAAGCATTTTATTCATGTGGCTAGCTATTAAGACTATCCCCTTATCTGTAGCTTATGCAATCTGGACTGGTATAGGTATAGTAGGTGTATATGCTTTTGGAATTTTTGTGATGAAAGACGCACTTAAATTTACTGACGGCCTATTTGTGTTTTGTATCCTCATTGGGATCATTGGACTGAAGCTTAGCAATAACTACTAACATCTGAGCCAAATATATTACAAATAATTCCCTTAAGTTGCATTTTAGACAAATTAAGCATAAAACTACTATGTATTTTATACAAAAATTGTTAAAAATACGATTTAAGACATGCGCAGAACACTTGAAGATACACTAAAAAATTGGAAGGAAAAGGGACCAACTGTCCCCCTTATTATTCGAGGAGCTCGTCAGGTAGGGAAGGCCTACTTAGTAGAGAAATTTCGCCAAGAATGTTTTGAGTCAGTTATTACAGTAAATCTTGATTTACAAACAGAATGTAAAGACTGTTTTACTATTGACATCCACTTCGGCATAAATGCTGAAGATTCCCGCGAGTAACACTCTTGGTATGTTCTTGCTTCATCGCCGCGATTGTTTGTTTTCGTGTTACCACAATTACAAACTACTCGCTTGCTTCACAAGCCATGGTTAGGTTTTAGATGGCAGCTCTACAATCAAGTTAACTGCAACTAGCGCAAAATCCAATAATATGTAGTGAGTGATCTGTCATCTTGAAGTTTTTTTCCTTAGCAATCTGCGCTTGGCGCTGTTCGATTACATCATCGATGAATTCCTCTACCTTGCCACATTTGATACATACAAGATGATCGTGATGCTCGCCTTTAGCCAGCTCATACACAGCACGTCCATCTCCAAAATTATGTTTAATAACTAAGCCAGCATTTTCAAATTGCGTTAAAACCCTGTACACAGTTGCCAGGCCTACCTCACTACCCTGGGCAGCCAATTCTTTATAAATCTCTTCTGCAGTCAAATGCCCCTCTTGGAGGATCTGTAAGATCCGCATCCGTGGGGTAGTTACCTTAAGACCTGCATTTTTTATATCTGTACTGTTCATAATCTCAATTCCAGACTTTACGCCGTGCTTTACGCCGTGCTTTACGCCGTGCTTTACGCCGTGCTTTACGCGCTATCAACGGTAATATATCATAGTCTCATTGCTTAATCAGCTAATAGTAAGGTAAATAATTATGAACGCCGCGAGTAAAATACTACCCAAGATTGTCTGGATATTTTGCGCTGTACTTGCGCTAGCTGGTTGCAGCTTATACAGACCTGATTTGCGTCAAGGCGATCATATTACCCAGGCGGAATTAAATAAACTCCGTCCTGGTATGGCAAAAATCCAAGTAGCACAGATTTTAGGCAATCCAGCATTATCGCCAATACTAGAGATTGATGATTGGCATTATACTTATGCCTTTAGTAAAGGTCTTAACCGTGATAAGCCATTGTGTTTTGAGACTCTTACTCTGTATTTTAAAGGGGATAGCTTGCAAGGCTACAAATCCAATACTTGGCATCCAGCAAATTTACCTAAACAAAAACGCTAACTAGCCAAATGTTGTATAACAGCTATGGGGTTGGAGTAACTCTCTACTTCCTTGTGCAATAACGGGGCATCTGTGCTTATAAGCCAATCAGCTTGATTATCGGTCATAATAGTGTAACCGGATGGAGTTTCCTGCCCCATGTTACAAGAAATATAAGTCGTAGGATCTTTAGCAATACCTGCCATAAAAGAAAAGCTGCTCGGATTAAGGCTTACCAGCAGTGGGCTATGATACATAGTACTAAAATCTCCCAACTCAGATAAGCATTGTTGGCTAATTTGTACCCCTTCGGCAGCAAAGATAGCTGCATAATACTTCGCGTACTGGTTACAACTATCTTGATCACGAGCATAATGATTTTTAGCACAATTTAGTAACACAGCGTGTGTGTAACCTTGTAACTTTATTTGTTGCGCCATCCACCTCACTGTCTCTCTCTTTGTTAAATGATACATAGCATGCTTTATGAAAGGTATATCGCTACATCTAAAATGGATAACTGGTTTATCAATATTCACAAACGGCAAAGTGCTATCATAGATTTGCCTAGCTATTGGGCGCACTTTTTGCCAGAACTGTAAATAATTAGCCACTGGCTTGTGTCCATCGGTTGGCTGCCAAGCTGTATCCCATCGACTGGTAAAATTTATTTTTGTGGGAGCCACTCGCCAGGGCAATTTTTTATACAAGTTATCTAATTCAGAATTCTTAGCCTTACCTCTCATCAGGCGTAAGTAAACATATGGGTCTTGTGCAGTAACATTATTACTCGCACAATAATAAAAATAACCCTGTAAAAAATTGCCTAATGGTGGGGTAAATAATTCGGCTTTGTCGGGTAAAAAGAATAGTAAGATAGAGCAAGCAACTAGTACTGGAATATACAAAAAAATAAATCTATTTTTTAAACTCCTTAGCTCTAACACGTCGCGCTTCCTTAGGATCCATATGTAATTGCTGATAGATTTCCACCCTATCTCCTGCTTGCACAGTATAATCTAGACTACGTAATTTACCAAAGACACCAACTGCACTTGGTTTATTCTCGCCTAATATTTGTCCGATAGTTGTACCTATAGGAACAACTAATTTTTGTATGTCCTGGCCTTGAACCTTTTCTATGGTGATTTTATCGTCCATAAACCTGATCTGCCCGCTCCTGAAAAGCATCAATTAACGCATTAGCTATAGGATGAAACACCGGCTCTATTAACATTTGTTGAATTTTGTTACTAAACTGATATTCCATATTAAACATTACCCGGCAATCGCTGCCTTCTGCAAGAAAATCCCAACTGCCATGACAAGCCTTAAAGGGGCCGGCAACATACTGCATAGAAATTTTACTACCTGGGATCATCTTATTATTGGTCTTAATCTGATGCTTTACCGGCCCTTTGACTAAATGTAGTGTCGCAGACAGCTCATCATCACTGCGCTCATGCACCTCAGTAGCATGGCACCAAGGCAGAAACTCAGGATAGAGCTCTACAGCATTGATTAATTCATACATCTGGTCTGGCGTATAACCGACTAGCAGATCTTTAGTAATTTTTGGCATATGGCAATTGTAGCATGGACGCTCGGCCGATACTAATTTATACTGCCACATTTAGTAGTACATATAAGGTAGACTAGCTACCTTGGATATTTAAGCAAAATGGGCAAAGCCAAAAAAAACAACGGAAATACCGATAATACAATCGCCTTAAATCGCAAGGCAAAGCATAACTATCACCTGGAAAACAGGTTTGAGGCTGGCTTAGTATTACAAGGTTGGGAAGTAAAGAGCATTAGAGCCGGCAAGGGGCAAATTTCAGAAGCACACGTCATAGTAAGACGCGGTGAAATTTGGCTTGTCAACTCAATAATATCTCCATTAATCTCTACTAGCACCCATATAAAGGCTGATGATAGCCGCAGCAGAAAATTGTTGCTGCATAAAAAAGAAATTAGTCAATTAGTTGGAGCAATAGAGCGTAAAGGCTATACAATAGTCCCAACAATAATGTATTGGAAAAATAACCGAGTTAAAGTTGAAGTCGCTCTTGCCAAAGGTAAAAAAGACTATGACAAGAGAGCATCCCAAAAAGATCAAGACTGGAAACGCGATAAAGCCAGGCTATTTAAACGCGGTTAGAAAAAATATCACCTTCTTTAAATGCCGATTCTTGGAGCAGAGCCCACTTCTTTGCATTTAGCTATAGCTTGTTCCTCTGCTGCACGAAATTCATCCGAGCTGTAAACATTGTTACCTGTGAGATCTTTAACTTTGTTGATAAAATCTAGATTGCCTTGTTCACTTGCAACTTGCAATACAGTTTTATTGTCGAAACGAGATGCAGTCCTAAAATCAACAACTTCCCAAACTTGTAATGGCTTACTGCCATGGTATAAATCTCTAAACCAAGATGCTAGCCAATAAAAACCTGTACTGTTATTTACTGCAAAGCGTGCATTATTTTTTACAGCCTCATTTATTTTATCAAGAACATCAGCACCATCAATACAAGCTAAATAATACATAGGGGTCCGACCACTATTATCAAATGAACTTGTGTATGTTTTATATGGTACACTCAATGAAGGATGCTTTACTAGGACTCCACATATTGACCCACAGCATTTGCCATAACTGGTCTATTTTCCACATCCTGCTGAACAAAGAAGTACTTTAAAAGGTAGTTTAATGGTGTACCATGGACCCCAGCTGGCATACTCGAGCGTAACCCAGGCAGTTTTTTTGGATTATTCGCATGTAAAGTTAACAATCGCATAAACATATCATAATTTCCTTCCCATGCTGCAGATAATAATACGGTTTCTTTTTTAGAAGCTCCCTCCCAAATTGAAAGTTTAGCATTACTATCTTCTAGCTGAGACACGCAACGACTATCATTAGTAAGAACTGCATCAAATAAGGGTAAGTGTGGAGAAGCACTATTGAGTTCAAAAAAGTCGTCACATGCATCTGTCTTCGGTTCACACATGTAGGCTTCTTTATATTTTTCACCATACAGAGAGTGCACACTCAACCATTTATCTGCCCACGGAATAAGCTTCTTTTTAGATTCTTCTAAATTAGTGTAATAAAATCTTAAAGCATTAACCACTAAATACATATGATCATTAATTGGTCTGTCTTTTACCAATATTGCTGGCATACACAATAGCCCTTCAAATTCTTGCAAGGACATCTCTTGTCCTGACTCAATCCTATTACATAGGATATCCCATAAATTATGCACCCCTCCCCTATCTATAGCATCTTTGCAACTTATATTAAAATACTTAGGCTTTAAAGTGCTTAAGAGGTTATTTGTTAACTCATGTTTGAAAAAATGAAATAGAACAGCCTGTCTTTGTCCATAAGATATCTTATCTAAATTACGGGTACCAAATAATTTATAGCATGTATCAGCAAACAAAGGTTTTATTGTGGCTGAAATTGAATCAGCATCTACACCGCCAAACACTTTCTTTTTTGTAGCATCTGACATATAGCAATCATTTTTATTGTGTGCTATAGAATCAACTACGCTTGCAAACAAATCATCGACAGATACAAAATTTTCCGATTTATTGGCACTTAGCAATAACTTTCCCTTATGGTGCTTATCAAAACCCTTCAAAAAGAAAGAATTATCTGCAGGCAAAGTCACTACAACAACACCTAGGCCTCTATTTTCTAGATCATGTAATATCTCGGTACGATCCCCTTCGTAATCACGTTCTGAACGAGGTCGATATGTGGCACCGTCACCTTCTCTCCTCTTCATCAAATTTACATAAAGGTAACAACATTCTTTTGGATCTTTTCCTGCAATAGAACGCAAAAAGTTAAAAAAAGTTTGTGGCACTCTAATGACCTGTTCCATTAGCGTTGGACGATACGCAACAATTTGTGCACCTATGCGCAAACGCGTAGGAGCTCCAGGAATCTGATCAACTTTACCTAAAGTATATGGCTTATTATGATATGCTTGTGGATTAGAATTTACTCCTAACACACCATTTATCACTCTATCAAATAAAGATTCAGGATGCGATACAGGTAAAACTCCTTTTGAATTTCCATCTTCATCGTATATCCCACCGAGCGTATCTAACCCCAGACGTTGTTTAGTTCTAGCACGCACATCTAGACTTTCTGCCTCGTCACCAACAAAACCTAACGATTCTTGCATTTCATTTATCAGGTTTAAATCGTTAGCAAACAAAGATTCATAAACGTAGGCAAGAAATGGTGCTCGATTCGGACATACGTGTATTTCTGGTCGATCAAGGGCCAGCATAAGCTCAGTATATATATTACGCGCTTCTGCTTGATTTCGCTTGTCTCCTGCTTGCGCATAAAGCTGCAATTTACTAAAAACATCTAGTATAGGTGCCCGCAAAATATCTGGGCATTCTATAACTTCTAAGTCATTAGCAATACGTTGCAGAACTTGTTGCTGTATTCTTTGTTCATCTCCTACACTAACAAAGACATACTCCTCTTCATCATCATCTTCCATTGAAGTACTACTAGAGGACATTGCCGTTGAACTGCTAAACCTATCTGGAACAACTTGTTCGATTTGTTTAATACCTTGTTGAATCTTATCAACGTAATTGCACAAATAAATATCACTCACACGCTCATTTACTACAAATTTTGCTTCTTCTGACGCTGGCATGTTATTAATACCTATTATTATGGTTCGGATTTTAGTTTGACAAGAATAGCTAGCCTAAGTTCCCAAAAATACAGGAGAATAATTGTATAAATATTCAACTGGGAGTTCATATAGCTATAAGATGCCAAATTCGATACTGTCTATACTGTTAATACATTTTTAGACGCTTTAGGTTTTTATTCGGGCCTGGACTCAGATATTCCCCTTCTTCTCGCGCAAACCTTTTCAGGCTAATGCAAATGTAAATTTGTAAAAGATTATGCAAAAACTGTGGGTGTTTGGCAAGACAAGCCTCGACTAGCTCCATTTTACCTGCATCCAACTTACCTAGTGCTCTTGCGTCTCTTGCAAATGCAAGACCGGCGTAAATACCTAATGGAGTTTGCTTCTCAAATAATTTCAACATTTCCTTACGCAGAGCTTGTCCATCAATGTTTGCACTTGGTAACGGCAGACCACAACTTGAAAAGAATCTTTCCGCATCATTTGGTGCTAAATTTCCGATTTTATTTAAATGTGCTGCCAAATCTTGCTCTTGTATTTCTAAGCCATTCTCCATACCACTAAAGTTGCATGGATGTGTGCCATTTATCTTCTCAATCGCTTTGTTAAGTCGATCAAGCATCGCCTTACTCAATGGTGACAATGGATTATCTGATAAAAAAACCGTTGGAAGTGGCCGCCACTTTTCTTGTGCTGGCAGAACCACTATCTCGATTTGATTTCTAGATAGATCTAATTCCGTAAGCATCGGGGTAGACACTCCCCTATGTTCTCCTTGTTGGACAACAGTTGATGGTAAAACAACTATTTGTATCTTATTACCAGAAAGTCGCAAAGTTTCAAGCGCTGATAAATTATATATATCTTTTGGAATCTGAGTAAGACAGTTGTCTTCTAATCCAATATGTTCCAGACAAAGAGCACCTGCCAAGCCTGTAATCCTAACTATTTGGCACCTATTTAAATCTAACTCCTTAAGATTAGGTAATACTGGCAATTGCACCTCTTTTATAGGATTATCTGAGGCATCAAAGTATTCTAGAGATGGACCTAAGCCAGTTGGTAGAGATGTAAGTCTGTTATCATTTACATTAAGCGTGCGCAGAGCAAGCGAACCAAAAGCTAATGTTCCCCTTATGTTATTATCATTCAGCTCGCACTCTTCCAGAGCTTCTAGTAGCTCTAAACCAACTATCTCTTCTACCTGCCCATCCTTCATTACTAGAACGGTAAGATTTGGAAGTAATAAGCCCTCAAAGGACACTCTTTTGAATACATTTTTAGAAATCTTAAGATACTCTAATTGCAGCTCTACTCCAACGCTAAACAACGGGAACTCTGTCATAAGGTTCCCTGCCAAGTCTACATGCTTTAGAGCATGTAAACCCCTTAAATCAACCTGCTCTGTTATATTATTGTCATATGCATCTAAATATATCAGCTGAGTATTAGAGGATAAATCAATTGCTGTTATATCATTCTGGCTAAGAAATAGCTCTTTAAGCTTAGTATTCTCAGATAAGTTAGGGGCTGCATCTAGCCCACAAGAGATTAGATTCAAAAATTCCAACTCTTTACAAGGACGAAGATCTAATTCATATTCGAATTCACATTCCGCAAGATGAAGCTGAGTCATTTTCGGAAATTTGCGAAAATCTATTGAAAAATTAAAGCGAGTTTTATTGATTTTTATCCCTTCAATACCATGATCTGGGGTTATCAAATCAAACATCTTCCGCAAATCTGCTAAATCCTTCTCCTCTACCCCATCTTCTATGATTATTTGGTGCAACGAAGGATCATTAGCCCTTATCCGTTTTGTATACTCGGCAATTTCGGCGTGCATATTATATTTACCTAACTATTATATTTATGTGAATATCCTAACGTATAACCATTGACAAAAAAATGTGTAGTAACACGAAACTATTATTATTTAAAAATTTGTGTGCATAAAAATCGATAAAGCTTCAAATGACTGGCTAGCTTGGTTATACTTAAGACTGGGGGCGACATGGATTCGACGGTCGTTGCAAACCCTGAGGTGCATGTGGAGCAGGTAGCTTAATCTCCTAAAACTTAGCTGCACGGCAATATAACTGCCAACGATGAGCACTTCGGTGCTGACGTAATAGCAGCTTAAAAACCTGTCTGTTACCCTCTGACCAGCGGTGCTTGTAACGCTGGATTCCAGGGGTCATACCCTACAAGATCGCGACTAGGTATGCCCGGCTACCTGGCGTTAAAAAGTACGGGACCGCTTCTTCGCATCCGCGCCCATTGGGGTGTGTAGAAGTTAAATAATCAATGGGATAAACATGTAGATCCAATGGCAGAGTGCGGGCGGACGGGAGTTCGATTCTCCCCGCCTCCATAGCTTTAAAATATTCTATCTACACACCAATAGCTCCTGATATCTATGCCTTAAACCATTGCTACCTCACACAAACTAAGGTAAAGTACTCACTAACTAGAACAATGGAGATAAAAACATGCCGATAGAAAAAGATATAGCAGAAGATGTAGGTCCTCTGGTAACACCAGGCGTCTTGCCGAACCATATTATGAGAAAAGTAATTGATGTAGTAGCTACAAAAGCCATAAAAACAAAAGAAATTTATAAAGATCAACCTTACCGAGCCCTAGCAATTGTTAGTGCTTTTGTAGGCTTTCGCACTGCATACAAATTGCTAGATCGTCATCTAGAGAATGACAATTAAGATCGTAAAACTACTAAACATCATGTCTTTAGTGCTGTAAAAAACTTAAGCGCTACAGCTGCCTTTTTAGGCGCAGCGGGTTATTCTCTGTACTATACAAATCTTGCAGCTAAGTATATAACAAGAACTTTAGCCTTTGAAAAAGGCTTAGTTACTGTTGGTAAAGAGGTTATGAATAAATATAGTGTAAAAGAAGTATCTAGCTTTAATCAAGATGTGAAAGATTATACAGTAGATAGAATATATGATTTTCATCAAAAACTAATCCATGGGGAGCTCAATGGCGAAGAATATATCACTAGGACCAGCGCAAAAGCAGTGACTGGATTAAGTTTGCTTCTATGGCTTGGAATTGGCGATGCTGCAGAACAAGGACTTAAAGCCATAGACTATGGCAAGAAAGCCGGAAAAGATTTAACAGAACTGGGCAAAGAAGCATGGAGCTGTATGTATCGTAAATATAAAGCAACGGAAAGCAAGCAATTATCAAATACTACTGAAGAATCACTAGCGGTACCAGAGACAATCCCAGAATCAAAACCGTCGTCACCGGCGCCAGGTATTTAATACTAAATACTGCTAAGTAGATAATTATAAAGGCGCCATTGGCGCCTTTATATTATCTAACTAAACTTTGAAGATATCCGAGGATTCTTAAGCACTTCAAGTCATTATTCATCTCCCTCTAAATGTAACAGCAGTGAATTCGGGTTGGTAAATATTTTTTTGAATATACAACAAAATTACTGCATACACACTCATTACTGATAAAAATATTACCTCCAAAACCACAACCTCTTGGGAGGTGGATTATAATTCTAGTAAGCTCGTTTGGGTTAGCGGGCATTAGTATAGGTGCATATCATGGCAAAAGCATTTGTTATAAAGAGCATTAATAAGATAAACGATAATGAACAGAAGTCTGGTGAGGACTCTAGTAATGTCGTCAGGAGTAATGACAAGGAGAGCAATTACAAGAACTCCATGGACGACCTTGAGACTCAAAATGAGATCCCAGCAGAGAGTGAGGCTCCTCTAGCTAACAAAGAGGCTCCTAAAGAAAGTGATTATGCAACAAATGCTGGTGTAGTTGGTGCTGCAGCCATTTTGCCTAATGTAATGGCCCCTGGTTCTAAACGACTTTTTGTTGATCAAGAAGCATATGACCCTAATGCCGCTCAAGAACAACAACAAGTTACCAAAGAGCACTTACAAGAAGAGCAAATCAAAAAACAAGCCCAGCAAAACAATAAGGAAGATGAGGGACTAGAAGGCAAAGACTTTAAAGCTGCCGCAGAAGATCAGCAAGAAGGCTCACAATTAGTTGACCCAGCCTTAGCAGAACAGGAAGTCCAAGAGAATATGCAACAAGACTCCACACCTTTACAGAAAGGTGCAAGTGTAAATTATAATGCAGGAGAACAACCAGATAGTAATTTTGTAGTAGATGGTGATGAAGAATCACTAGCTGCAAGTGATGAAGCTGTTGATGCAGAAGAGGTAGATAAATCGCTACCGCCAGAAGAAATGCCTGCAGCTGATAAAGAGATATCCTTAGAAGATACTGGAGCTCCTGATGCAACTGCAGGGAGTGACATTGCCAATACCTTCATAGAAAGCAAATCAGAAGAGCCTGTCGCAGAAGCAGAAAACTCTGCTCCAAGTAGTGAGCCAATTAGCATGTCCATGCAGGAAGATGGGACTTTGCTAATTCAAGCAAATGATCTTCTTAGTCATGCGCAAGATGCAGATCAAGACCCACTAGAAGTCAGTAATTTCAACTCTCCAAATGGTACTATAGTTGACAATGGCGATGGCACATGGACCTTTACTCCTGATCAAGATTACTCAGGGCCAGCTGTTATTAATTATGAAATCTCTGATGGTGTGGTTGATGTAGACTCACAAATCGATTTAGAAATCACACCAGTAGATGATCAAATGCAAATTAGTGTATTTAATCAAGATGGCAGCTCTTATACCCTTGATATGCCAGGACAGTTTAATAAAACATTTACCGTCAAAGGTAATCAAATGGATACTGACGGTATCGCAAATAACGCGCAATTAAAATACAACTTCAAAGATAGCGATGAAGCAGCACTAAACGCCGCCAAAGGTAACTTAGAGAATATTGAAATTAGTGATGACAATGCTGCTGATTTAACAATTTCACGCTTCAAAAATGTTGACGTTAATCTAGAAGGCGATGGCAATAGTGATTTGGACATAAATTATGCATCCCAAGGTGAAATCAATACAGGCGCAGGTGATGATAGAATTGACATAAACACTAAGCAAGTATCAGGATTTAACGATGGCTTCCAAGTAGATTCTGGAGCTGGTAACGACTTTATTAAAGGTACAGGTACCAATATGAATGCCACTTATGATGTAGATAGTGGTACTGGTGCAGACACTATTAATCTAGGTGGCAAGTATGCTGGTGCAGATATCGAATCTGGCGCAGGAGACGATAACATTACCTTAAATAACAAGAACACCCAAGCAGAATATGATGTTAATACTGGTGCTGGTAATGACAATGTAATGGTCAGGGGAAGATTTGCAGATGCTGACATAGACTTAGCTGAGGGTAATGATAGTCTTAACCTTACAAGCGGCAGTAATAGTGCGAGCTTAGATATTAATGCTGGTGTTGGCGACGATAATTTATTGATTAAAGGTAGATTTGGTGAAGCAGACGTAGATTTGGGAGAAGGGAATGATAATCTAAATCTAATCAGCAACAATAACAACGCAGATATTAATGTCGATGCCGGGGATGGCAACGATACCCTATCTGTTAGAGGTAGATTTGATGAGGCGGATATCAAAACAGGCGCCGGCGATGATGATTTAACCGTTGCCAGCAACAACAATAATGCAGAAATTGATGTGGATGCTGGCACTGGCAATGATACAGTAGAGGTTAAAGGTAGATTTGCAGATGCTGATGTAGAAACAGGTCAAGGCAATGATGACGTAACAATTAATAGTAGCAATAAAAACGCCGATATTGAGTTAGATACTGGAGAAGGCAATGACGATATCCTAGTTAAAGGTCGCTATGACTCAGCAGATGTTGACTCAGGGGATGGCAATGACAATGTTACTATCAATAGTGCTAACAATAAAGCAGATATTAATGTAGATACCGGTGCTGGTGATGATAGCTTAACCCTCACTGGCAAGTACGCAAATGTTGAGATTAACACTGGAGAAGGTGACGACTCAGTAACATTAAGTGGCAAATACGCTAATGCCAAGGTAATTAGTGGTGAAGGAGATGACTCTTTTGTGAGTACCGGCACCGGTAATGATACCTTTGAAATTAGCGGCGGCAATTTTGGACACGATACATTTGATGCCGGTAGAGGTAATTCAGACTCTATATCATTATCGCATGAATCAGAAATCAACATTATTGATAGCGGTGAGAACTCATGGACTATAGAAATAGATGGGCATACTGCAACGCTTACCACTAGTGCCGACGGTACCTTAGTTGACAATCAATTAGTCTTCAATGAGTCTGTCAGCGGGCAGTTAGTAATGGATGATGGTAGCCAGCTAGACTTTGATAATATAGAAAGTGTCGATTGGTAACATATACGTATTTAACTTGCATGCCAGTTTATGCGAGAGGGTTCATGTAACTGTGTCACCCTAAACTCACAATTCAATATTTAATCTGTTTTCAAAATAAATATCAAGCTGCGAAATAATTAGCGCCCAGTTATGCATAGGTTGATTCCATTTTTCAGAT
>JAUIIV010000004.1 GCA_030431675.1 Gammaproteobacteria bacterium
GGATGTTTATGTATAATGGGCAGCGACCACATTCATCACTGGGTGACAAAACACCGTGGGAATTTATGGGGTGCTGTGCATGACGGGTGTCTACTTTTAAATGGGATCACTAATGGGGGCTTTACATCTTCATTACAACATATCCAACAAAAAAATACAACTTTTATGCAGAATAAAAGGTGAGTATACCCTCTTTATCCCCTTGATAGTCTTGCTATAGGTAGATATGATTACCCCATGCAAAATTATGAACAATTAGTGGAACTTATAGACAAGGCATTTGCTGAAGCTGACCCTGGCCCTTATAAAGCGGCAGTCGCAGAAGCACTACGCCTGTTGGACAGTGGTGATGTGCGAGTAGCTGAGAAGACAGATTCTGGCTGGCAAATTAACCAATGGGTTAAAAAAGCAATTCTGCTACATTTTAAGCTACACCATAACCAGATTATTGAACATGGACCATTTAATTATTTCGACAAAGTTGGCATAAAATATGCTGACTATAATGCAGATCAGTTTATCCAAGACAGAGTACGTGTGGTGCCTCCTGCGGTGGCTCGCCAAGGCGTTTATATTGCTGAGAACTGCGTATTGATGCCAAGCTACACTAATATTGGAGCATACATAGACTCCGGTACCATGGTAGACATTTGGGCTACAATTGGCTCATGTGCACAGATTGGTAAAAATTGTCATATAAGTAGTAACGTGTGCATTGGTGGTGTACTAGAGCCATTACAAAGCAATCCAGTAATTATCGAAGACAACTGCTTCATCGGTACTGGCGCTGCAATTGTAGAAGGGATAATTGTAGAAGAGAATTGTATTATTGGCATGGGTGTACGTATTGGCCAAAGCACTAAAATATATGATCGCGTAAATGACTGTTTAGTTACCGGCCGCATACCAGCTGGATCAGTAGTTGTACCAGGTAGCATGCCAAGCGCTGATGGCAAATATAACTTGGATTGTGCAATTATTACTAAATCAGTAGATGCAGATACTAGAGCAAAAGTTGATATCAATCAGCTGCTGCGTGACACTGCATAAGCCATGCAAAAAAATTAATAACTTTTCGGTTGACCAACAAAGTAATTTATATATAAAGTAATCGTTAATTTCCTTTTGGAAATTATATTTTAATCCCGGCTACCTCAGTCGGGATTTTTTTTGCTATACAGCTTTTCTAATATAAGTAGGAGTAGCTGAATTTGCAGGTTTAATACAACTACTATCAGCATGCTGCGCCAATAACGCCACTTCAACAGCACGCGGATAAGTGATCTCTGCAGCCCCCATCCCTACCAAAGTATATTTATTTAAGTCGTAGCTGTTAGGGATCGCTTTACTTAATTGATCGCTACCATCTACTACAACTATACCGTCAGCATTCACTGTATATTCTCCCCAGTATACTTCATGCATACGAGCATCTACTTGCACCAAAATGTGTTTAGCACCAGTTTGTGCAAAACCTAACTGCGCTAAAGCGGCTAAAGAAGAAATTCCTACCACAGGCTTATTGGCACCAAATGCCAACCCCTGCACCACACTAGCGGCAATGCGTAATCCAGTAAAACTGCCTGGGCCTTGGCCAAAAGCTAAAAGGTCTAAGTCTTTTAGACTTAAGGAGGCCTGATTTAACACGCTCTCTACCATAGATAAAATTACTTTTGTATGAATTTGTGGCTCTACCACATGCTCACTGTAAAGATAACCTGGTACCTGCAAAGCTACAGAACAGGCATGCGTGGATGTTTCCAAGGCTAAAATTGCTTTTTGCATATATTTTTACTCCCCAAATGACAACATCCAGGGATAAACCCTGGATGTCGCTTGCTGTGCTGTGTTTATTCTGCCTTGGAAGGACCTATTACGCAACTCTACGACGAGTTCTACGCTTCTTTGTCACTTTTCCAGCAGCTTTTTTAGATTTCTTAGCAGTTTTTCTTCTACGTTTTTTTTTGGCTGGAGCCGCTGCCCCACCTAAAACGTCCATTCCGTCTAAAACGGCTGCTTTAACCTTTTTTTTTCGCTTAGCTGTCTTTTTTGCTGCGCCCTTCTTTTTTGCAGCTTTACGCTTAGTAGTTTTACGCTTTTTAGTAGCTTTGCGTTTTTTAGCTGTCTTACGCTTCTTAGTAGCTTTACGCTTAGTAGTTTTGCGTTTTTTAGTAGCTTTACGCTTTTTAGCTGTTTTGCGCTTTTTAACGGTCTTGCGCTTCTTAGCTGTTTTACGTTTTTTAGTAGCTCCTTTTTTCGCAACTTTACGCTTTTTAACTACTTTGCGTTTCTTCGTAGTAGCTTTTTTCTTAGCTCCTTTACGCGCACCTTTACGACGTTTAGTCGCTGTACGCTTTTTAGTTGCCTTTTTAGCAACTGACTTCTTACGTTTCGCTCTTGCCATGATTATCTCCCAAGGCTATCCAGAAATAAACTGTCAAGTACAAACATAGCACAAATATTATCTATTTACATAAGTTTACCGAAAAAAAATTAACTTTTTAGCAACTTTTTTGCATTTAAAATAGACCTACAACCATGATTTTAGCTAATTTTCAATTTGCATTAATAAATTTTTAATTTCATCATGCACTGATTCAACTTCTTGCATTCCATTAACTACAAAAAAACTTCCAGATTGATTAGTAAAATAATCTCTGTACCAAGCTATCAATGGTTCAGTTTGCGAGTGATAAACATTTAAGCGTCTACGCACAGTAAGCTCTTGGTCATCTTCACGCTGTGTTAGTGCTTCACCAGTTTCATCATCTAAACCAGCAATGCGCGGTGGGTTCGTATCAACATGATAAGTTCGACCAGAAGGTAAATGTACCAATCTGCCTGCCATGCGAGAGACAATCTGATCATCTGCTACGTCTAATTGAATTACTCCATCAATTACGACACCAGCATCTTGCAATGCTTCGGCTTGTTTAATAGTGCGCGGAAAGCCATCCAGTAAAAAGCCATCCTTACAATCGGACTGCCCTATGCGTTGCAACAACAGTTGTATGATCTTTTGATCAGATACCAATTCTCCAGAAGTTAAAATCTGTTTAAGTTCAGGATCACTTTCTTGTGCTTGGCGCAACATGTCACCAGTAGATATCTTAGGGATGTCAAATTCTTTACATATTTTATTCGACTGCGTGCCTTTGCCAGCACCTGGAGGACCCATAATTATTAAATTCATAATCTCTTCGCCATAAACCTATATTTATAATTAACGTCGCACAAGCCAAACGCTCTGGGAGGTAGGCTATATACAACTGCCATTAGACAAATTAGGGGTTTATGGTACTAGTAACTTGCTCAGATGTTAAGCCTAAATCAAGCAAAATTGCCGGTTCAAGGGTTAAATCACCATCTCCCAATCCCTGGCGCCGCAAAGTTTGATTAGTAAGCTGTATTATTTTGATATATGTGGCATCTGGACCAACGTATTGCTTGCTATGGTGCTGGCGAACTATGGCACATAGGTCCTCAGCAATGCCAAAGTGTGCCAACAATTGTGCCCCCAAATCCGCATGGCCACTGCGTACTATATGCAATGCACGACCCATGCCTAATAGGCGTTGCTCTAGCCGTACTATTGAAGCTTTAGGATTCATGCGTAACCACTTTTGTAGTAGCCTATGCTCCGGTGGGAATAGGTAACTAAACAGTAGTAATCCAAAATTCTGCAACAAACCCACTAAGTATGCTTTAGCATCATCAAGTTCTGGTGAAACAATCTTACATAAAGATTGCGCTCTCTCAGCAGCTAAAACAGCGTGCCGCCAAACTTCAGAGCAAGGGTTTTGTAGCAAAACATCATTTTTAATAACAGGCACTATATCTACAGGTCTAGATGTTTTAATTGCTGCCAGAAGTTTTTGTACATTACTAGGTAATTTGTTAAATTCATCCGCAAGGTTGTTTTTTATTACTGGTGCACTGCTCGGCAAACATAACTGTGCCTGTTCATTATGTGTACAATTAACAATTCTATATCGAGTTTGCGTATCTAAAAAATCCTGTATACGCATACGTACATATGCAGTACGACTGCCTGAAGTAAAAAATACTTTCTCTAGACGCAAAACACTAGCATCTATCACTATTGGTAAAGTATATACCCGCCCAACTGGAGGCCAACATTCAGCTTCACAGTCTTGAAATAACCGATTCACATTAATAGTGGGCAAAGGGCTTAAATCACGATGTAAGACTTGCTTTAACATCCGCAAATCAAGCGGGCGATTTAAAGGCCTGACCATTATAAGGGGACCTTTATCATCTGTTAAAACATCAGCTACAACAACCTGGCGTAAATTAGCCAGGTGAGTGTATACCAAAACGCTATAATTAATTTTCAGCTCATCAAGCAGGCGCTTGAGCTTAGCTGCTATCAACATCCTCTGTCTATCCTGTATTGCGCATCCCTGCAGCAATTCCTACCACACTGGTAAGCAATGCTTGAAGTAAATCTCCATCCTGGAGATTTTTCTTTTCCCTTATTCTATATAACAGTTCAACTTGCATGAAGTGTAAAGGAATAAGGTAACGATTTCTTAATTTAATTGACCTATCTAAATATTTATTATTAACAAGTAGAGTCTCCTGCTGCAAAATCTGTCTGACGATTTCATCCGTCGCAATAAAGTCAGCACGTAACTGACTACCAAAGTCTACAAGAGATTTTTTGCCCAACCTAGATTCATACAAAGCAGCGACATTTATATCTACCTTAGCACACACCATCTCTAGCATACTTATTAGAGTATGAAAAAATGGCCAATCTACATACATTTCTCTCAATTCAGCATCACGCTTTGTCGCGAAGGCATACTCTAAGGCCTTACCAACACCAGCCCACGCCGGCAATAGCAAGCGATTCTGTGTCCATGCAAATACCCATGGTATCGCCCGTAGTTGCTTTAACGAATCAGTGTTAGTGCGAAAACTAGGCCTAGATCCAATTGCCAAATTTTTTAGCTCATTAGTTGGGGTAACCTGTTTGAAATACTCTAAAAATTCTGGCTCCTTGCCAATTACTTTTCTATACTCACCCGCAGCCACCCTAGCCAAATCATTCATTGCCGCTCGCCAATGCAGCTTTGGCTCAGGTGGTGGCAACAAATCAGCTTCTAATACTGCAGTAGTAAAAAGAGCTAAAGTGCGCTCAGCAATCTCAGGCAGCGCAAAACGTTGTTGAATTACTTCGCCTTGTTGCGTCACACGTATAGAGCCATTTACAGTCCCTGGAGGTTGCGCCAAAATAGCTTGATGTGTTGGCCACCCTCCACGTCCGACACTTCCACCACGTCCATGGAAAAACACTAACTGCACAGAATATTTTTTTGCTATAGCAAGCATCTCTTCCTGTGCACAATATTGCGCCCATGCAGCAGCTAAGAATCCTACATCTTTGGCAGAATCAGAATAACCAATCATTACTTGCTGATAACCATGAATTATTTTTCTGTAACTAGCATTGCTTAGAAGCTTATCTAACACTAACCCTGCATTTTGTAAATCTTGGTACGTCTCAAAAAGTGGCGCTACCGGCAAATAATTATCTAGGCCAAACTCTTTCTGCAATAAAATCACTGCTAGAATATCTGATGGCTGAGCAGCCATCGAGATAACATAAGCTCCAAGGCTTTCACGCGGCAGCTCAGCCAGCATCTTGAAGGTTTGCAACGTATCTTGCACTTTGGCAATTTTAGATAAATGATTACTCACCAGTGGTCTTGGCTCTTCTATGGCTTTAACCAAAAATTCCCAACGCTCATTTTCAGACCAAGTTGCATATTCTCCAGCTCCAATATCTGCAGTAATGGCACTAAGGAGATCAATATGTTTACTAGATTCTTGGCGAATATCCAAACGTACTAAATGCAAACCAAAACAATGTACTTGACGGATAATATCAGTCAAATGTCCCGAGGCAAGCACCTGGGCATTTGCTTGCTGCAGTTGCTTATAACATTCTAGCAACGGTTCTAACAACTCTTCCTTATAGAGATAAATAGGCTCTGTTTGTAAATGCTCATGATCAAAATTTGCTACTGCCCATTTTTTAGTAGCTTCTAAGCGGTGCAACGTTTGCTGCAAAATATCTAAATGAGGTAAAAATGACAAACTATCCCGTAACTTAGAAATTTCTCTACTATATAAGTCAGCGGCTACCCAACGTGCCATAAATACTACTCTTCTTGTAACTGCTGGGGTAACATTTGGGTTACCATCTCGATCGCCGCCACACCAGGAATCGATATGTATGGGCATAAAATCTAATGGCAACTCTATATCCAATTCATTTGCCACAACGCGTTGCAACTCACGCATATAATCAGGCACCGCCTGCCATATAGAGCTCTCTATAATCGCAAAAATCCATTTTGCTTCATCAATCGGTGTAGGTTTTTGAGTGCGTAATTCTGGCGTCAACCAAGAGGAATGCACATCGCGCTCTATTTCATTTTTAACGTCTTGTTTTACCCGAACTGTTAACTCCTCAGTGTCAAGACGTTTTAATGCATTAGAAATCTTTTTATATTTACGCATCAATGTACGACGTTTTACTTCAGTTGGATGGGAAGTTAACACCAACTGTATATCAAGATCTTCAATTGCAGAATACAATTCACTAACAGTCACTTTATTGCGTAAGCGTACAATAGCCTCAGCAATAGATCCCTTAGCTTCGCCATCTCTTGTGCGGCGTATGCGCTCATATTCTTCTGCAATATTCGTAAAATTTAAAAATTGACTAAACGCCTTAGTAATCGCAACAAACTCTTCTACTGGCATTTGTTGCAATAATTTATTTAGTTTTTTACCTATCGCTAAATCTTGGGTAATTATTTGTTTACCTAGTTGACGAATCTGTTCAACTTTAGAATAAATATCTTCACCGGCTTGTGCTTTTATAGTTTCACCAAGCAAGGTACCCAACAAGTTGATATCGTCATGTAGCAGTTCGTCGTTTGCCATAGACTTAGTATATAATGAATGCTATGCAGATTCATATGGTAAATATTGGAAAGAAATAATGCGTAGCAAAAAACCTGAAAATAAACGCCCTGTACCACCAGAAATCAACGACTCCATGCTAACAAGAGAATCATGGAAGATATTTCAAGTTATCAGTGAATTTGTCGAAGGATACGAGCGCTTGGTGCATATTTCGCCATCAGTTAGTATATACGGCTCAGCGCGAGTAAAACCTGACCATCCATACTACAAACTTGCTACCGAAATTGGTAAGTTACTTTCCAACAATGGGTACTCTATAGTTACTGGCGGCGGTGGTGGCATTATGCAGGCCGGAAACTATGGTGCTTATCAGGGCAACTCATTTAGCATAGGCTTAAACATCGTCTTACCAGGTGAGGAAGTTGCAAATGAATATCAAGACATTTCTTTGCGCTTTAGACATTTTTTCACACGCAAGATTATGTTTGTAAAATATGCATCTGCCTATGTTGTTCTGCCTGGTGGCTTTGGCACCTTAGACGAACTTAGCGAAATCTTAAGTTTGGTACAAACAAAGAAAACCCGAAAGATACCGATAGTCATTGTTAATCGTGCCTTTTGGGAACCACTAATAGAGTGGTTTAAGTCCACTCTTGTTAAAGAAAAAATGATTGATCCAGAAGATATGGACTTATTTACATTTGCTGAAAATCCTCAAGAAGTCTTAGATGCTATAGATAAATTTTACAAAGATGCTGAAAATGACCTAATGGTATATTAAACAAATATTAATGAGATATTGCACCTAATTCCTAGGAAATAAATGTATATATTTCAAAGCACAACACAAATTCCCAAATATAACTATATTTATACAGCAATTCGGTTTTAGGACTGAAGGGGTTGGTGCAGTGCATATACAAGGTATGTCATTGGTAGAGCTTATGGTAATAATAAGCGTGCTATCTATTCTAGCGGCACTAGCTGTTCCTGCGTACAAAGATTATGTGGCTCGAGCACAAGTTTATGAAGGGATCACCTTGTTACAAGGATTACGCACTCAAGTAATGACTCATTATGACGTACAAGGCTCCCTACCTTCTTCCAGCGACATACCTACCGTAAGTAATCCTACAGATCTGATCGAGCAGCTAGCAGTGGACAACAATGGCGGCAATAATGGAATTAATGTTATTAAAATTAATGTAAGATTTTCTAGCAACGCTGATGCAGAATTATCTGGTAAGTCTATCTTTATGGAAGGCAAAGTGGAGAATGGTGCTTGGGAATGGCTGTGCCGTCACTCAGTCGGGATATTAGTTATAGATAACAAGTACTTACCGCAAGAATGCCAATTTAGCGGCTCATGCAATGATGTATTCTGCTTAGATGATCCATAGTAATTAATGATTACAAGCTAGTTTATCAACCAAAACAATGCCAAATTTCATTGAAATTTGATTTTAACCGGGTTAAAATGAAAAAACGTCTCTTAGACCTATTGCGATTTAGCAATCCATGGTTAGAACAGCCCTCGATTCTCAAAGACCATCTTGCAAGTGATCTGTTTCCTCGCAATCAAATTGGCAACATGCTTTCTCCAGAATGAGATAGTAAATGTACAGTTATAATTGGCCCACGCCAAGCTGGTAAAACCACCATAGGTAAAATGTTGTGCAATCAACTAATAGAAAATAATCGCTTCCAGGAACTATTACTACTTAATTGCGATGAGTTGTTGATTAGAGAATGGTTAATAGACCCACTAGCAATACGTGAAGCTATAGAAGTATTGAATTTAAAACAACCTATATTCTTTATTGATGAGGTACAAAGACTTACAAATCCAGGCTTATTATTAAAGAGCATTATAGACTTAAAGCTACCGATAAAAATTATAGCATCAGGCTCTTCTCAGTTAGAGATTAAAAGCAAGGTACAGGAACATTTAACCGGCAGACAAATTGAGTTTGTAATTTTGCCATTAAGCTATACAGAAACACAGCAAAACCCATACTCACTGCTGACTTATGGCTGCTATCCTGGCATTGTACAAGCACAAAATAAGAATTTATTGTTAGAACAACTATATACAGAGTACTTTGAGAAAGATTTAATTCAGTTTTTAAGAGCTAAAAATCCTTTGGCAATTCAAAAACTATTATCTTTAATAGCGCATAGTTCTGGACAATTAGTAAACTACCAGCAACTTGCCACCGACTCTCAAGTTTCAGCACACGATATTAAAGTCTATTTAGATATGTTAGAAAAAACTTTTGTTTTAGCTAAAATCACTCCTTTTGTGGGTAACAAAAGAAAAGAGATTACTACCAATCCGATTTATTATTTTATAGATAATGGGTTTAGAAACCAAGCATTACGCAACTTCCTTGCCCTAGAGTCACGATATGATCTAGGATTACTTATTGAAAGTGCAGTCTTGCAAGAGATATTAAAATTTAAACATCATAATCACATTGCTTGCAATATCCATTTTTGGAGAACGCAATCTGGTGCTGAAATTGATTTCATATTATACATAAATGATTATATTTTCTTTCCAATTGAAGCTAAACATCAAAGCATGCAAAGACCAAAGATCACTAAAGGTTATAGATCTTTTCTGCAAGCTTATAAGCCTCGAACTGGATTTGTCATAACTAGTGATTTATTAGCGACTGAAGCTTTTGAAGAAACAACTGTCTACTTCATTCCTTTTGAGAATATTGATCTAATGTTCAAGAATATCTTACAGCATGCAGAAACATATAATTTGTAACAAACTTATCTGGAGATTATTGTCTATTTATCAACCCGGAATACTTCGATCACATTAGTTACTTGCTGAATTTTGCTCAATAAGCGGCCTAGTGCTTCCAGACCTGACACTTCTATTTGTAAGCGCATATCACAAATATTTGTTGTCTTGTCAGTGTGTGTTTTTGCATCAAGCAAATCCACATTTTCTGCACTTATAAGAGCTGAGACATCGCGTAATAATCCTCGTCTATCATAAGCTTTAACACTAATTTCTATAGCATATTTATTATCGGTTTTACTGCCCCAGGAAACCTCTATTAAGCGAGACTTCTTTTCCTCATCTACATGTAAGATATTGAGACAATCTTGACGATGAATTGCTATGCCTTGACCTAAAGTTACATACCCTATTACAGCATCACCTGGTATGGGGTTACAGCATAAAGCCATATGCGAAACAAGGTTATCTATTCCAGCAATTATTATTTCACTATCTTTAACTTTAGCTTCAGTGCTAGTATGCTGGCGTTTCACCTGTGGTAAAGATTGCACTGGATGTCGTAGACGTTGTAAAGCGCCTACCACTTGCGACATTTTTACATCTCCGTTACCAAGGCCAGCTAGCAAATCGTTCTCTGTATTACAATTGGCAACATGTTTAACAATGTCTTTAATACTGACATTTGCAAAGCCAAGACGCTTAAGCTCACGTAGCAATAATTCACGCCCGTCGCTGATATTTTGATCTCTATCTAGTTGTTTAAACCATTGACAAATCTTACTTCGCGCTTTGGAAGTAGCAATGTAACTTAAATGTGGGTTTAGCCAATCACGACTTGGGCCACCTTCTTTTGCTGTCAAAATCTCTACTTGATCACCACTGGTAAGTTGGCTATTTAAAGGTACCATCTTACCATTTACTTTTGCACCTCTACATCTATCACCCACAGAAGAGTGAATATGGTATGCATAATCTATTGGTGTTGCGCCTACGGGTAAGTCCATTACATCGCCATTAGGTGTAAACACATACACCCTATCCGCAAAAAATTCTGCGCGCATCTCATCTAATGATACATCAGGATCATGCGCTTCTGCAGGATCTTCATGCCAATTTAAAACTTTGCGTAGTTGATTTAATTGTTTTTCATAGTAGGGCTCATGCTGTGCTCCCTCTTTGTAACGCCAGTGAGCGGCAACACCTAATTCAGACTGTTCATGCATTTGATCAGTACGGATCTGTACTTCTAGCACCTTACCGCCTGGACCCAATACTGCTGTATGCAGAGATTGATAGCCATTGTCTTTAGGGCTAGCAATATAATCATCGAACTCTTTAGGCACATGTTGCCACATGCCATGCACTAAACCCAACGCACCGTAGCAGTCTGAAATACTCGGTACAATGATCCGAACTGCACGCACATCATATATTTCTCCATATCCAACGGCTTTTCGCTGCATTTTACGCCAGATACTATAAATATGTTTGGCACGCCCGTTAACCTGTGCATCTATATTATGTGATGCTAACACTTCAGAAATCTTGGCCGTTATCTCCTTGATATATTTATCACGGTCAAGACGTTTTTCATCTAAAAATTTTGCGATATTTTTATATAGTTCTGGATTAGAGTACCGAAAGGCAAAATCTTCTAATTCCCATTTAATTTGTCCTACACCAAGCCTATTGGCCAATGGAGCATATATTTCCGCTGCTTCTAATGCTAACCGTGATTGAGTATTTTCATCACTTTTTGCTGCCATACGCATAGTACATAAGTACTTAGCCAATTGAATAAGCACTACACGCACATCTGCAACAACAGCTAGCAGCATTTTACGAAAATTATATAAATTTTCTTTATTCTTATCTGGATCTTGAGATAGATTCAGTGGATTGCGCTCATGTACGGAGTCCATATCTTGAACTCCAGCTAATAGTGCTCGCACATCTGCATCAATCCTATCTGCGGGTACTTTCTTATTATGAAAAGCTTGATATAATAGTCCCGCCAATATTGAAGAGCTATCCATACCTAAATCTTCTAAAATGTCAGCAGTAATAATTCCAGCCTGAAGATATTCTGTCTCAGATATTAGAGATACCGCTTGATTGAGTTGGTCGACAATTGATTGATCATGCCTCGCACTTAAGCTGTGCAACCAATCACTAATTTCAACCCTCCCCCCTTTAATAGAAGGTTGTTGCTCTCTGACTTTTACCATTTATTACCTCGGCGGTGGTGGTGGTCTTCTACCTGCTGGTCTTTGACTACCTGTCCCTTGATATCTATTACTTTGTTCATCCTGTCTCTGCCTACCACTACGTTGCCCACCACCAGTTTTTTTAAAGCTATTGTCAGCTGGACCTTTAAAGCAACGGGGTACTCGCGGGAAGTCCCAAGTAATTACGTAGTAGTAAGTACCATCTGGATAATCTGGCGTAGGACCAAAGCGCCCGTTACACTCATCTAAGTCCCCTAATCCTACCACGTATTCAAAATCTGCAGTATAAGTACCATCATAATTACCACCAGGTCCCGCAGGGCTCCCCGGTCTTGTGCCTGATTTTAAGCGATAACTTGGCATAAGCTGCTTAATCCCAGAGCCAGGATTGTCGGCATTAACATAGCCATACTGCGCATATATAGGAAAGCCATCTGCCGCCCATCCAATTAATGGCGAAAAAGAATTTGAGGATACACCACTAATAATTTCTGTCGGCATGCCATGATAGTGATACGCACCATTTGGTTGTACATGCGCATTATTAAAATCTAAGCCTAACCTCTTTGTATTGCCTACTATAGCTTCTTCACGCCAATATGGATCATTATTCCAAGTCTCTGCTGTACCTGGGTCAAAAGGTATACCATCCATGCCAACTCCAAAGCTCATCGCTTCTTGCAGTTGACTTATACTACCAGTCAGCCGCGGATACAAAGGTACTCTAAAATTATATTGTTGAGGCGCGATTGCGTTTGGGTTACCAGGATTTGGAAAAGTACCACTGCTGTATGGAATACCATTACTCTGGATGTATCGATACTGCCCATCTGAAGTAATGCTTACGTTATTTGTATCAGCCCCAACACTCCATGCAGAAAAACAGAGGAACATCGCTGCTAAAAAATTCCCATAAGTTGGCATTGTTACTCCTTGCTTTTCGCTTTGCCTAATTATAACCTCTACATCTTACATGTCGCAAACAGCAAGGTAAGGCAGTCAAATGGCTACAAGGTGGGGAATCAAACAGCGCGTACTATTTTTGGCTTTGATCCCTACAATTACGATCTCAATCCTACTTGGCGTTTACTTTATCGGGATTAGACTAGAAGATTTAAGCAAAGCTTTAAATGACCGTGGTATTGCAGTAGCATCAAGACTTGCCAGTCACAGTGAATACATACTGTTTGCGCGTGATACCGATGCATTACGTACTCTGGCACGCAATACAATTAGTAAAGAAATAAGTAGTGTTGCTTTTTTTAATAAAAAGGGAGCTGAGATTGCTAGTGCTGGCAAGTTAAGCGCTGATATTCAACCACCACAGTTAATTGGCTCGGTACAAATACAACCTAATCCTTCAGATAATACCATAGCCTTTACAGCACCGATTACACTGCCAGATGTAATTATTGATGATTTACCAGATCAAAATCAATCGTATGAAGATGAGGCTCTTAAGACTACTGTCATTGGTTGGGTAAAGGTTGAGCTCGACCATAGATCTACTCGTCTTAAAGAGTATCAAGTACTAATTCACAGTGCATTAATTGGTCTACTCGGTTTGAGTATTAGTGGATTACTAGCGCTACGACTTGGATACGATGTATCACAACCAATTATCGAGATGACTACAACAGTAGAAAAAATTCGTGATGGTATATTAGAGGCTCGAGTAAATGCCAGCTCCCAATGGGAACTAGGGATCTTAGAATCTGGTATTAACGCGATGGCAAGCTCGCTGCAGGTTGCACATGAAGAGATGCAGAATAATATTGATACAGCAACTGCTGATTTACGTAAAACACTACAAACTATTGAAGTACAAAATGTAGAATTAGATCTAGCCCGCAAAGAAGCAGAAAATGCTACACAGGTAAAATCAGAATTTCTTGCTAGCATGAGCCATGAATTACGCACTCCTCTTAATGGGATCATAGGATTTATTAATATCCTGGATAAGACGACTTTAAATGATAGCCAACGAGACTACTTACATACAATACAAAAGTCAGCTCGTTCCTTATTATCAATTATCAACGATATTCTAGACTTCTCTAAAATTGAAGCCGGTAAATTACATCTTGACTTGCTACCTATGGACATCCGCGAGTGTGTGGAAGATACTTTAACCTTATTAGGTCCTAGCGCACATGACAAATCTCTCGAAATAGTTCCATTTATATACTCAGACGTACCTTCTAAAATTAATGGTGATGCTTTACGCATAAAACAGGTTATTACTAACCTAGTTAATAACGCTATCAAGTTTACCCATAAAGGCAGTGTAATTATTCGTGTCATGTTAGAAAATGAGAATGATAACCAAGTAACACTATGTATTAGTGTTACTGACACTGGAATAGGCTTGACCGAAGATCAACAAAAACAACTCTTTCTTGCTTTCAATCAAGCAAATCCAAGCATTACCAGAAAGTTTGGAGGCACGGGATTAGGACTGGTAATTTGTAAAAAAATAGTTGAACAAATGCACGGTACAATTGAGCTGGAAAGTGAGCCTGGAGTCGGCACCACTTTTTGGTTTACTTTACAAGCAGAAAAGATTGAAGATCATAATAGCGTTGAAGAAAGCGAATTGCAGGGTATAAAGATACTATTGTACGATAAGCATAGTATTACAAGACTTGCATTGTTACATCTACTTGAACAATGGGGCATGAATGTTACCGAGTGTGATAACATGGAGCGTCTTCCAGAGCTTATAAATGAAGCTAAAAGTGCTGACAATCCATTTAGCATAGCGTTAGTTGGTATTAATCAAGTATTAGATGAACGCGTACTACTAAGCACTGTAGAATGTCCAGTTGGTGTGTTAGTAAACACTACCGAACATGCAGTACACAAAGAACTTTTACAGGCAGGAGCTGCATTGTGCCTAGCAAAACCTGTTTGCCGCAAGAAACTGTATGATGCATTATGCAGTGTACTATTTGTAGGTGAGCAAGAGCTTGGATTACCAACACTGCAACAATTACCCGATCTCAAGGTACTTGCAGTAGATGATAATCAAGCTAATCTAAAACTAGTTAATGTATTTTTAGAGAATATTGGCGTAATACCTACCTTAGCGCAAAGTGGTTACGAAGCGCTACAACTTTGCAAAGAGCAAGCTTTCGATCTAATTCTAATGGATTTACATATGCCTGGATTAGATGGAATAGAAACTACAGTGCAGATAAGGTCAAGTGACTCAGAGAATGCTAACATCCCTATTGTAGCATTGTCTGCTCACGTATTAATTAATGAGCAAGATAATATTAAAGCCGCAGGAATGAACGACTTTTTAACGAAACCAATCGATGAAAACCGTTTGCGCGCTTCAATTTATAAATGGACCCACAGTGGAGTTAGAAGTGACAAGGAGAGTAGTATGGAAACACAATATGACACTGATTTGAAGACAATTGACTGGCCACTAGGCATTAAGCTAGCAGGTAAAAACCAAGAGCTAGCGCAAGAAATGCTAGATATGCTTGTCACTGGCTTACCAACTGATCATACCAACATTAAAGTTGCTTATTCAGTACAAGACTATGGAACACTACGTGATCATGTACATCGTTTACATGGAGCATGTTGTTATGTAGGAGTACCACGTTTAAAAGCAATCGCCAAAGCTTTAGAAACTGCAGTAGCAACACACTCAGTCAACAACATTGATCTTTATATGCAAAAACTTGATCAAGAGATTGCCGCCTTATTACAAGAGTATACAGAGCAAACTGTTGGTGTTTAATTAAACACCAACGAAATGCCATTGCCAAATTGGCTAGATAATTTATCGGCCATTTTTTGATATTCTTTGGATCTGATCTCTTTTCTGCTTAGATAACTGCGTTTTATTTGATACTCGAAACGCACTTCAACTGAGTCATGTTTGTAAGTAACCTGGCGACTAATATCTATCCATGGAGATTTTAATTCAGCATCCAATGGCATGGTATCGTGCGGTTTGATATTAGTAAATTTATAAACTTTAACTCCTTCGCGTGGCACTCCCAGGTATATATCCGATACCTGCTCAGGACTAAAGATAAATTTGTTAGCTACACGTGCAGTATCATTTAAAGCCACCACTTTTCCAGCATTACTCATAGACACATAATCTTTTTCTTTAAATTGATAATGAAAAGTCAAATCTTGCGCAATGCGAGAGCGTAAATCTGGCAATTGCACACTTTGCTCTTGCATGTACTCATAATTACCAACATCATTTAGAACATTATTAATAACTGATTCTTTAGTAGCTTGTAGCTCTGCACCTATATAGTCTAATGCAGCAATGCCATGCAAAGAAAAATTACCTTTTGCAGCAACTAAATCTATACTATGTAAATCTACACTCTTTTCTGAGATAGTAGAATTTTGCTGCGGAGTAGATGAGGGTATAAAATCTAAATATGCATTTTTATTACAAACTAAGCTAGGTCTTTCTGCTATATCTGGCATAACTATGCCTGCGATACTAGTAAAATTTGTGGGATCAAGCCAGTAAACCTTACCATTATGTTCCGCTCTTACAATCGCATGGTTGTACAAGTTCATTAATGGTAAGACCGGCTTTTGTTTATAGTAAATGCCTTCGCTTCTGTAGACTAAAGCTACATCAGCCTGCATACCCAACTTATTAAGAATAGCTGCGGTTCCTGCAGAAAAGTCTTTGCAATCACCTAAGCGACGTTGTGCAACTCTAGCCAACGGCTGTGGTGCAAAACGACCGCTATTAGACTTCCAGTCACCCATATACTGAACTTGCGAGTTTAGCATCGACATAACGGTACTAATTTGCATTTCAGGATCATTAATATCCTTAACAGCATCAAATATCTCTTCATAAAGATTTGGCAAAGGTTGTTGCAATACATCATTGAATGGATGTGCGATTCGTCGATAGATAGTGGAAGTATCATTGCTACTTGTAATATCAACCCAAGGAAACTTATCTGGATTTATATTACTTTGCTTTTCATCAACAATGCTAACGTAGAGCGGCTTGTCAAGCACAATATTCACTACATGCAAATTCTTTTCTTTGCTATGTTTTACGCTTAAGCTATTGTTTAGAGAATTATAATTTGTAAAAAGTGGCAGCTCTGATTTAATGGTAACCCGTGCTTGTTTATAAAATTGATCCAAATATTGCACCTGCTGCTCATAGAATCCTGGCAAGCGTGGTTTATTCAATTTTTTCCTATATTTTATGTGTAATACTGAGCCAACCTGAATATTGGGAAAAGAAAGTAATACTTGGTGTTTTTGATCAAATCCTTTAAGCTCACTTGCCATAGGCTTATCTTCAATATAATCATGATCTAGCTCAATCTTTTGTTCACCATTATTAATACTAGCTTCTACAAGTGTAAAATCGGTAGTATCTTTTGTATAAAATAGAGAAACACTCGCCAGCCCATCACGCCCCACTTCATTAAGAACACGTATTGTATAGTCATATTCTTCAGTTGTAGTTCCGTCTTTATAGACCATAATATCTGCACTGTTAGATACAAACTCACAGGCAGCATCTGCAAAGGTTGCCCAGCGCGCTTGTAGCACTGTGCTAAACAACATAAGAAATAACAGTAAAATTTTACGCATTTTATTATTCTCCTACTTATAATTGTGTAATAGCGATAGCAAATGCCACTACATAGTCTTGTTCATCAGCAATACTAAGTTGCCAAGAAGTAATACCTAGCTTGAGCGCATATTCTTTTGTACTCCCGTGTAATTCTACATGAGGCTTACCTAACTCATCATTTACTATTGAAATTTTAGTTAATAACACTTCCTCCCTAAAACCAGTACCAAAGGCTTTAACTACAGCCTCTTTTGCAGCAAAACGCTTTGCAAGAAAAGCTGCTTGGTTGTTAGAAAGATTGGTAAAACTTACCAACTCATCACTACTCAATATTTTACGCGCAAAGCTCTTGCCATGATTCTGCCAAGCTTTGTTAATACGATCACATTTGATAATGTCTGTACCAATACCATAAATATTCATTACAATAATTCTCTAGTTACTAGTTTTTTACTGCCCATATAATATGACAGGACTATACGCATTAAACGCTTTGCATCTGCCAACATCTCAGGGTAATACTCATCTCTGTGCAGGGCGATTAAACTCGTACCCCGCAATGCTCCCACATGATTTGCCTTTACTGGACGTAACCCTAGAGCTGGATCATACATATAATGCTTATCCGCCTTAATATCATCTCCAGTTTCTACATCGACTGTCAGTTGCAGAGCATAGCCCAAATTGGTCAACAACTCTTTCTCAAATCTACGCAAAACCTCTTGAGGTTTGGTGTTTATTTGTAATAAAGCCTGTTGATAATTGGCAAATGTTACCATACATGGGTCCCATTTTGGCAGTAGCCGCATTAGCAATTCATTCAAATACAAACCACAAATTGCTGATTTGCCTGGCAAACTATGGGCAGGCCCAGATGCCTCAACATCACTTAATGTAACCAACTCACCATTGCCATACCAACTTACATGTAAGGGAATAAAAGGCTGTAATAGCCTGCTAGTCTTTGCTTTACCGCGTTTTGCCCCGCGTGCCACCAAAGATACACGTCCAAATTCCGCAGTGATCAAATCGACTAATAAGCTAGTTTCACGATAAGCACGAGTATGTAGCACATACGCCGCATGCATACTTACTCCAGGTAACCCAAATTACGCAATGCTTTTGTATCGTCTGTCCAACCATCACGTACTTTTACCCATAACTCTAAGTGCACTCTTGTATCTAACAAGTGGTTCATATCCAAACGTGCCTGCTTACCAATTTTTTTGAGCATAGCACCTTGTTTACCTATAATTATTGCTTTTTGGCTAGCTCGCTCTACCCAAATAACTGCATGTATAACCTGTTGGGTATTATCATCATTAGGCTTCATTTGCTCTATTTCTACACTCAATGCATAAGGTAACTCAGCATCCAAGGCACGTGTTAACTTTTCACGAATAATCTCTGATAATCTAAAGCGTATATCTTGATCTGTAACTTGCTGCGCTGGATAAAATAGAGGTCCTTCCGGTAAGACCTTAAATACTTCCGACTCAACATCAGTCACCATTTTTTTATCAGTAGCAGCACAAGGAATGACTTCTGTAAACTGCATTTTTGTACCCAATTTTTGTAAAATCGGTAACAACTCTTCTCTACTCTTTAACATATCAATTTTATTAACCAACAAAAATACAGGGCACTCTGCATGCTGGATTTTATCCAGCACCATTTGGTCTTCATCGGTCCAAGTTAAAGCCTCTACCATAAACAACACTAAATCCACATCACGCAATGCACTACCGGCAGCACGATTCATCTCTTTATTGATTGCTTTTTTCTGTCGTAAATGCATACCTGGAGTATCAATAAACACGGCTTGTTTATTAGCAATAGTTTTGACACCAATAATTTTATGCCTGGTAGTCTGTGGTTTATTCGCCGTAATGCTTATTTTTTGTCCGATTAGAGCATTAAGGAGGGTTGATTTGCCAACATTAGGTCTACCTACTATTGCAACAAAACCACTATAAGTTTTATTATTCTCTGTCATATAATTTTTCCAACGCTAGATTTGCTGCTTGTTGTTCAGCTTTTCTTCTACTATTACCAACACCAGCTACTGGCTCATCTAATAAATCTACGGCACAAGTAACATGAAACAGTTGCTCATGCTGCTCACCACTAATATCAATTATCTCATATACTGGTAGCGGTAACTTGCGTGCTTGCAGATACTCTTGCAATACTGTTTTAGGGTCTTTTTGGTCTTCTATAATATTTTCAAACCGCTCTGCATACCAAGCAAGAACTACCTCACGCAATGCTGTAAAATCACTGCCCGTATCAAGGTATATGGCGCCTATTACCGCTTCTATAGTATCTGCTAATATTGACTTACGCTGATGTCCACCGGTGCGCATTTCACCAGGACTTAATACTAAATGTTTACCTAAATTCAACTCTTTAGCAATTACTGCCATCATCTCTGAACAGACAAGGTATGCGCGCATACGTGTTAATTGACCTTCAGAACATTCAGGAAATCTCGTATATAATTCACCAGCAATGATACAGTTAATCAATGAATCACCTAGAAATTCTAGACGTTCATTATTCCTTGGTCCTACAGAACGATGTGATAATGCTAAGGTTAGCAATTCTGGGTCTTTAAATGTATAACCAATTTTATCCATGGTGAATTGCTTTCCCTATACGTGACCAACGCACACCCTTATCCCAACTCATCCATGTAGCTGATGCGCGCCCTAATAGATCTTTATCCTTAACAAATCCCCAATATCTGCTATCTATACTGTTATCCCGATTATCACCCATTACAAAATAACTACCTTCTGGCACCTCAATATCCGTATATGGCATAGGGCGACTAACTTCTGGATATATGTATATATCATGCTGCAAACTTGGGAGAGTTTCTTTTTTCTCTACCGTAAATACCCCCTGATCGTGAGTATCACGTACAAACTCTGTAGGAACTTCTTGATCATTAATATACAATTTTTTATTTTGATAACGAATGCGATCGCCTGGCACACCAATTACTCGCTTAATCATATCTTGGCCTTCAGCTCTAAAGACAACAACATCTCCAGTTTGTGGCTTGCCAAATTCTATTAACTTGGTCCCTAATACTGGCAAACGCACACCATAATCGTATTTATTTACTAAAATAAAATCACCGACTAGTAAGGTAGGCTTCATAGAGCCTGAAGGTATACGAAATGGCTCATATAGAAAGGAGCGTAACAACAATACTACTAATAGTACTGGGAAAAAGGATTTGCAATTATCTACTATAACGTTCTTCTTTTTAGAACGTATAAAAACCAAACTTACGAGCCCAGTAACAATAGTAGCAGCGGTTAATATCTCTTCAAAGCGCATAATCAATCCTTATCTAATTTCAGTACCGCCAAAAACGCATCCTGAGGTATATCTACTCTACCCACACTCTTCATGCGTCTTTTACCAGCTTTCTGCTTCTCTAACAGTTTACGTTTTCGTGATACGTCACCGCCATAACATTTTGCAGTTACATTTTTACGCAGTGCCTTAACTGTAGTACGAGCAATAATATGCGAACCAATAGCTGCTTGGATTGCAACATCGAACATCTGCCGCGGGATTAGCTCTTTCATCTTCTCGGCAATATCTCTGCCTCGTCTAAAGGCAGTTTCGCGATGTACAATTAACGTCAAGGCGTCGACTTGCTCACCGTTAATTAAAATATCTAGTTTTACTAAGTCTGCCGCCTGAAAGCGTATAAAGTGGTAGTCTAAAGAAGCATAACCACGACTTACTGATTTTAGGCGATCAAAAAAGTCTAGTACTACCTCACTCATAGGCAACTCATACTCTATTGCAACTTGCTTGCCGAGATAATTCATATTGCGTTGTACGCCACGTTTATCAACACACAGTGTTATCACTGTCCCAACATATTCTTGAGGCACTAAAATATTTGCCACTACAATAGGCTCACGCATCTCTGCAATAACGCCAGAATCTGGTAACTTAGCAGGGCTGTCTACATATAAAGTCTCATCACTGCGCGTTAGTACTTCGTATACTACTGTTGGCGCAGATGTAATTAGGTTTAGATTGTACTCACGCTCTAATCGCTCTTGCACAATTTCCATATGCAGCAAACCTAAGAACCCACATCTAAAGCCAAAACCTAACGCGCCAGAGTTCTCAGGTTCGTAAAATAACGCAGAATCGTTAAGACGTAACTTAGATAATGCTTCCCTAAAATCTTCATAATCATCTGCAGAAACTGGAAACATGCCTGCATACACTTTAGGTTCTACTTTTTTAAACCCTGGTAATGGCTCTTTCGCTCCATTTTTTTCTAAAGTGATAGTGTCACCTACTGGTGCGCCATAGATATCCTTAATACTTGCTATCATATAACCCACTTCACCAGTAAGTAGTTTGTCGCGCTTGGTTTTCTTAGGAGAGAAAATTCCTACATCATCTACGCTATAGCTTTTGCCTGTGGACATTACTCTAATTTTATCTCCAACTGACAAGCTACCGTTCTTGATTCTTACCAATGACACTACGCCCAAATAGCTATCGAACCAAGAATCTATAATCAAAGCTTGTAATTCAGCATCTGGCGAGCCAGTAGGTGCTGGAATTAGTTCTATCAAACTCTCCAACAATTCTCTAACACCCATCCCACTCTTAGCACTAATGCGTTTAGCATCATATGCTTCAATACCAATAATCTCTTCAATCTCATCACTAACACGCTCTGGCTCTGCCTGATCTAAGTCGATTTTATTAAGTACAGGAATAACTTCTAAGCCCTGCTCAATTGCGGTATAGCAATTTGCAACTGTTTGTGCTTCTACGCCCTGTGCGGCGTCTACTACCAATAATGCGCCTTCACAAGCAGAAAGTGATCTAGATACTTCATAACTAAAGTCTACGTGACCTGGTGTATCTATAAGATTGAGTTGATATTCATTACCATCTTCTGCCTTATATACTAAGTTTACACTTTGTGCCTTAATAGTAATGCCGCGCTCACGTTCTATATCCATAGAATCTAGCACTTGGCTTTTCATCTCGCGATCACTTAAACCACCACAAATTTGAATAAAGCGATCTGCCAGGGTTGATTTACCATGGTCAATATGGGCAATTATGGAAAAGTTTCTAATATTCTTCATTTATTATCTCGTATAAGCTCTAACATTGCGGCATGTGCTGCTTGCTCTTCAGCACTAGCCTTTATAACTGGTAAATCATGTATTTTGGCAGCATCATTAGTCTTAGAAGCTGTTTGTGCGACCGTGGCTGTAGTCGGCGCAGAAAAATCCATAGCCGTCTGACCTGCAGTCATAGCCAAATACACTTGTGCTAAAATTTCCGCATCTAGTAATGCGCCATGATAATTACGGTGGGCATTATCAATCGAATAACGTTTACATAGTGCATCTAAACTATTTCGCTGCCCAGGATGCATGTCGCGTGCCAACATTAAAGTATCTATAACTTCTAACCTATCTTCTATACCACACCAACTATGCTTGGCTAATTTTAATTCATGATTTAAAAAGCCCAAGTCAAAAGAAGCGTTATGAATAATTAACTCAGAATTGTCGATAAAATTTACAAATTCTTCTACAACCTCAATAAACTTAGGCTCATGTTGTAATTTTTCCCAAGTAAGCCCCGTTATTTGTGCTGCCCGTGCATCTATTTCACGCTCAGGATTAAGATAAGTCTGAAACACACTCCCCGTAGGACGTCTATCAATTAATTCATAGCAGCCAATTTCAGTAACTCTATGTCCTTGTTGTGGTGATAAGCCCGTAGTCTCTGTATCTAATACAACCTGTCGCATGTGTATCCTTTTATAACAGTTGATCTATAGCGCCAGTAGCTAGTTTATCGGCACGTTCATTCTCAGGATGGCCACTATGGCCCTTTACCCATTCCCAGGTTACTTGCTGATGCCTATTAACTGCGGATTCTAGCTGTTGCCATAAGTCAATATTTTTTACTGGCTTGCCATTTGCACCACGCCAATTTCGTTTTTTCCAATTAACCATCCACTGGGTAATACCATTTTTTACATATTCTGAATCAGTTGATACGACTATAACGCATGGCCTAGTTACAGAATTGAGCCCCTTAATTGCGGCCGTCAATTCCATACGATTATTAGTCGTTTGTGCTTCTGCACCAGACAAAGTTTTTTCGTGTCCATTAAAGCGTAGCAACACCCCCCATCCTCCAGGACCAGGATTGCCACGACATGCTCCATCAGTGAATATCTCTACAATTTCTTTAGGTTGTTGGTTCGGTACCATCTTCCACTACTATTTCTGCTTCTGTTTGCTCTTGCCACTTAGGCCTAATTGGCGTCAATGGCACGGTCCGTTTGCTTGCTTCAATTACAAAGGCCCCTGCCATAGGCGCCTCCAGGCGCTGACCAGTTCGCTCCCACCAAGATAGTTTGCTAGGAACTTGTTTCTTACTGACAGGTAACATAAAGCCGAAACGATTGACCCGCATAATATCAAATCCCAACAACGCTAACCAGTCTTGTAGCTTTGCTATAGATATAAAGTTGGCTTTCCAAGAATATGTATAGATGCTCCATAAACTCCAAGGATTGAACATACTGATAATTATGTTGCCATCTGGACGTAAGGCCCTATACACCTCGCGCAGAATTTCATGAGGATTTTCGGCGAATTCCAGGCAATGAGCTAAGTAAATCAGATCAGCCGTTTCATTAGCAATAGCTAACTTATCAAGCCGTGAATCTATACCTGGACTTGTATTTGCTGTCTGGTTAACTACTGTGTGCCTTTTTACCAAACAATCATCTAAACAAGATCTAAACTCTTCAGGCCCCAATAGCACCGCATCATAGCCAAAGAGTCTAGGGAATATAGTGTTAAGCTTGCGCCGTTCTAAGTCTAGCAACCTAATACCTATAGGCTTAGCTAGCCAATCAGTAAACTTTTGCAAAAGTTTGCCCCCAAGAAAATCATTACTTATCATAACATTATGTTAGAAATTTTGCCGTTAACCGCCTTGCGCGACAATTATATCTGGGTATTAAAGGACTCTGGCTCTAATAGAGTTGCAATCGTCGACCCAGGCGAAGCAAAGCCAGTATTGGAATATCTGCAGGCAAAGCAATTAGAGCTGTCATGTATATTAGTCACCCATCATCACTGGGACCACACTGACGGTATCCCAGAAATCTTACAGCAAAGCAATGTACCAGTTTACGGGCCAGGCCCCAATGGGCAGCAGCTAAGGGACAACCAGCAAATCACCTTACCAGATCAAAAGGTAAGCCTTAAAGTAATGCATATTCCAGGACACACTCTAGATCACGTAGCTTTTTACAATGATGAAGTTCTATTCTCTGGTGATACTCTATTTGCCGCTGGTTGCGGACGTATATTTGAAGGCACCCATGCACAAATGTACAACTCTTTAAAAAAACTCAAATCTTTACCAAAAAACACCAAGGTATACTGTGGTCACGAATACACCGTGAATAACCTAAAGTTTGCACATAGAGTTGCACCAGACAATCAAGCAATTATTGATCGCCTAGTGCACACTGAGATACTGATTAAGAAAAAGCAACCATCTTTGCCAAGTACATTACAGGCAGAGATGGCTACTAATCTATTCTTGACGGCATCCACTCTAGAAGCATTTAGCAACTTGCGTGATGCTAAAGATAGATTTTAAGCACCCTCAATACGTGTAAACAAAAAAACCGCCTTAAACATTAATGTGGCGGAGTAGGCCTAAATTGTTCTCTGCCCACATCTTCTGCTGGCATCTGTCCTCCTACGTCTCTTGCTCCTGCTTCTCCGCTCAACCTTAATAAACCTCTATGAAATAATGAAACACCAGATGTCGCAGTTCTCATTTTCAGATCTTCTAGTCTTTGCAAATGATCAAAACTAATAGAACCTTCATATAGTCCACCAGGCATATTTCTTCGACTTTGAATATCATGACACCGAGTAAAAAACTCTTGCAAAGTAATTGGCACCATAAGTAAGCCCATACCTCCAGGAATTCCACTTAGTGGCGGAGGAATTATGCTTGGCAAAACATGCAAATTTTCAGATAAATATCTACTCGCTTGTTCTAGCCTTGCTCTTTCTTCTGGCGTTGACATACAACCATTACCTAGGATAAAAACTGCAGGAGGGATACCTTCTGCAAGTACATGCAAATAATTAGCTAGAGTGGGTTCACTTGTAAAAATGTTGTTTGGTCCTGATAAACCAAACAATCCCGGAAAAATGTTATTATGCTCTGATAGGCTTTGGTATGCGAAAGAAAAAATATGTTTATTATCACCCCAAAATTCCGCTGGAAAAGCTTCGTAGTTATCCCAAAAATATTGAATAGCTTCTATAATAATCGCAAGTTCCGAACGAGACAGGTCAAAAAATTCTCTTTTGAATTCCGGCTTTGGGTTTCCGTCTGCTTTTGCTTGTTTTGTAATTTCAATCGCGTTCCGTAATTGTTTCACTTTAGAATCTGCCATACAAGAAGCGTCTTTCAACGATTCAATAGATCGAATGACTGCTGCATCATAACCTGTTGCTTGTGCTACTCCAGACATTAAAATTACTCCTGTTGTATTTATATTTACTGTATATTCGCATACTACAAATTTATAGATTTAATGTCAAAAACATCACCACACTTATACTATACGATATAATTATGGATTCAAAAAAACGTATAAAAATAAGACATTCTTAAAACTAAAGTAACCTCTTATTTATTTTTCTCTCATGTGTTAGGATAATCTTTTAGAGCTTTTTGTACTGTCTACCTCTTGACTATGAAAGAAAGTAACCCAGCCAAGCTTGGGTAATTTAATCCTATTGCGGAAAGTGTCCCTTACATCATCAGCATAAATGCCGGGTGTCTTTCGGCACCTTAGGATAAAACTGTCATACACAACAACATCTTTTGGGAAATATACGTGTATGATCAAGCAATATAGGGTTACCAATTCTAGGTGGCATCTGGTCAAATTTGACTTTACTCATTTCATTGAGTAAATTTACTCAATGAAATGAGTAAAAAAACTAGAGGGCAATATGTATAAGAGACCTATACTGGATGATATTTTGTCCAGACTACAAGAACCCAGAAAATTCATACAAGTTTTGCTTGGTCCACGCCAAGTTGGCAAAACCACATTAGCAAACCAGGTTATAGAAAAACTAAACAAACCACATCATTTTATCAGCGCAGATTTAGCTACTTTACAGGATTTGAGCTGGTTACAAAAACAATGGGAAATAGCCAGAAGCAAAATACTTAATAGAGAAACTGGAGGCATTCTAGTTATTGATGAAGTACAAAAAATCCCCCATTGGTCTGAAGTAATAAAGTCACTATGGGATGAAGACTCTCGCAATAAAGTAAATATGGATGTGATGTTATTAGGCTCTTCGCCATGGCTCATGCAAAAAGGTCTAAGTGAGAGTTTAACAGGTAGATTTGAGTTGATCCCAATAACTCATTGGTCATATATAGAAATGCATCAAGCCTTTACATGGGACATTGATCAATACAAATACTTTGGCGGCTATCCAGGAGCTGCAACATTGGCAGACAAAGCATCACCGGAGCGCTGGAATAACTATATCAACGATGCAATTATTGAGACTACAATATCTCGTGATATATTATTAATGACCAACGTAAATAAACCTGTGTTGTTACGAAGATTATTTCAGCTAGGATGCATATATTCTTCACAAATAGTATCTCTTACAAAAATGCTTGGTCAATTACAAGATGCTGGCAATGTCACAACTCTTGCCCACTACCTAGAATTACTTGAAGGTGCAGGACTACTGACAGGATTACAAAAATTTGCTAATCAGGCCGTTAGGAAGCGCTCATCAACACCAAAGTTTATGGTATACAATACTGCTCTTATGTCAGCACAAAGCGGCAAAACTTATACAGAAATCATGCAAGATCAAGAGTTAAACGGCAAGTTTGTAGAGTCTATGGTAGGTACATATTTAGTGAATAATATACGAGGCACACAGATAAAGATATATTATTGGCGTGAAGGTGACAAAGAAGTAGATTTTGTCTTGCAACGCGGAGAAAGAATTACTGCCATAGAAGTGAAAAGTAATAATGATAGATTTAATAGATCAGGTATGGATTTGTTTATGAAAAAATTTAGCCCTACCAAAGTTTTACTAGTCGGAGATCAGGGGATCCCTGTTGTAGATTTTATCTCTAAACCAATTAATGAATGGCTGTAGTATTTTTTGCAAAACCAATAAAAACAGCAGAACAGTAAATTGTTCTCGCTGCATAATACTAAGAACAATGACATATTAAACTAAACAAGCTTAGCCAGAACAACTTCACCACAGTAATTCTCTGCTTTACCACTGAACAATCCTTGTTTGTATACAATGAAAGTAACAGTGACATCTGCACGCACTGCGTCACCTAAAGGCAAGCCGGTATTTGCATCTAAACCAGTTGGAATATCTACTGCTAACACTGAAGTATTGTGACTGTTTAAAAAATAGACTACTTGTAGGATATCACCTTCTATAGGTTGATTAAGGCCCGTACCCAGTAAAGCATCAACAAACACATCAGCAGTGTATTTTTCTTGTACATCCCAAGGTTTTATTATCAGGCCCACCGCAACAGCATCCTGATAAGCTGTCAGGGCATCACCTGATAATTTCTCTGTAGACCCAACTTGGATAACCAATACATCATGCCCAGCTAATACACATATTCTTGCTATTACATAGCCATCTCCAGCGTTATTTCCTAGACCACAAAAGATAACCATGCGCTTTGCATCTGGCCACTTAGCCTCTAAGCACTGTACTGCAGCCTCACCTGCACGTGTCATAAGTTCATAGCCGGGAATACCGCCACTTATGAGCTCCTGGTCTTTGGCCCTTGCCTGCTCACGGGTAAATAGTTGTTTTGCCAAGGTTAATTTTCTCCATACACTATCTCAAAGCCGTTATTAGTTTATTAAATTACCAAAAAGTGCTGATTTTGTTTTGCACCAGCAAATAGCTGTGGTAATATTGGACTACATTTATGCAACTTAATAATAATGCATATGCAAATATATTCTAGCAAATTTAGGACTTTGATTTCTTGGGTGATGATTGTCACGCTTACTGCAACTGCCTGTAGTGGCTGTGATATGCGCCTCACAAATAGGCATACCCATAGCAGCAATCAGGTAGTGAGTTTTTTAAGTCAACCTGAAGCTAAATGCGTGTGGCGTCGCATGGCAACCAGTTTTAAGATGCATAGCCATTACAATAATCCACGCGTACAAACATATATAAAGCGCTACTCTGCAGAAAATGCCCATCACCTGGTGAAGTATAGTAAACAAGCCTCACCCTACTTGTATCACATAGTGGATATATTAGAAGAGCAAGGTATGCCTCATGAGTTGGCATTATTGCCGATTGTAGAGAGTGAGTATAAACCTAGTGCTACTTCGCATGTTGGTGCAGCAGGCTTATGGCAATTAGCTCCAGCAGTTGGGCGTATGTATGGTTTAAAACATGATCATTGGTACGATGGTAGGCGTGATGTAGAGTTAGCAACCCGTGCTGCTCTAAGTCACTTAAAAGTATATCACGATAAGTTTAATGGCGATTGGTTATTAGCTCTTGCAGCCTATAACGCTGGAGATGGTAGAGTAAGAGCGGCAATCAAAACTAATCAACGTGCTGGCAAGCCTACAGATTACTGGTCTCTTTCTTTACCCAAAGAGACGCAACATTTTGTGCCGAAATTTTTAGCTTTGGTATATTTAGTACAAAATGCACCTGATTTAAATATAGAATTGGCCCACATCCCTAACCAGCCGCACTTTACTAAAGTAGATTTGGTATCACCAATTGAGATAGATCATGCAGCAGAATTAGCGGGCATTGAGGTAAAAGAATTTAAGCAACTCAACCCTGCCCTACGTGCTCATGCTACGCATCCACACGGACCACATCACATTAATATTCCGGCAAAAAATGTTGCTCTTTTTAAACGCAACTACCAAGTGGCGCTTAAGAATCCAAAACCTATTGCACCCAAAGTTGTGCCAAGTTCTAATGTACAAAAGTACCATACAGTTGCTAAGGGTGACACATTAAATCTAATAGCTAGTAGATACTCTACAACTGTTAAATCCATCAAAGCCAAAAATAGTTTAAAATCTGATATAATTAGATCTGGACAAAAGTTAGCAATTTAGATCTATACAGGTAAACTTGTGGCAAGCAATATTATTTTTTTACTAGCAATAGTAGTTGTACTATTGATCCTTGGTTATGTATTTTTAGACCGCTTACATCGCTTTAAATCAGAAATAGTCGACCAATTAACTAGCAAGCAAGATGTCATTAAAGACACTCTGTCGGTCCACTCTAATGATATTAATAAAAGATTAATTTTAATAGATGATGCACAGCGTAAATTAACTGATCTATCGAATAATGTTTTGAGTTTGCAAGAGATATTAGCTGATAAAAAATCACGCGGTGCATTTGGTGAAGTACAATTAGAAAATCTGTTACAAAATCTACTACCAGCAAAAAATTATGCGCTGCAATACCAACTTTCTAATGGATTACGTTGTGACTGCATGTTATTGTTGCCACAACCTACTGGTAGTGTCGCAGTTGATGCAAAGTTTCCGTTAGAGAATTTTCAGCGTTACAGTGATCCTGATATATCTGATATAGAGCGCAAACGTTATATGCAGGCGTTTAATCAAGATATTAAAAAGCATATTAACGACATTGCCACTAAATACATTGTTGCTGGAGAAACCGCAAATGGTGCAATTATGTTTATTCCTGCAGAATCGGTATTTGCAGATATACATAGTAAGTTTCCAGATCTAGTGCAGTTGGCACAAAGTAAATCTGTATGGCTGACCTCTCCTACCACATTAATGGCTATAGTAACCACCGCTAGCGCGGTTATCAAAGATAATGCGACTCGTGAGCATATTGGCACTATCCAGCAGCATTTACGTGCATTAGCCAAGGATTTTACTATATTTAATGAACGGATGATTAAATTAAGCAAACATATTGATGCGGTTCATACAGATGCTAAGCAAGTGCATATTACTGCCAACAAGATAACGAAACGCTTTGCAGCTATTGAACAAGTGGAGATCCAGGAAGAGAATTAACTATGGGTTTACGTTCGGCAATAGCCGAAGCAATACTTAACTGGCTGACTGAAGACCGTGAGCCAGCGGAAATACCTCAGTGTGATTTTGAGCGTATTCGTTATGAGGTACGTCCATGTGATGTATTGTTAACTGAAGGCCGCAATCGGGTAAGCGATGTTATCAAGTATGCCACTCAATCAGCCTGGTCTCATTCCGCACTTTACATAGGTCGAATTCACGATATAGAAGATCCAGTAATTAGAAACAAAGCCTTAGAGCATTTTCAGGGGCCACCTGATACACAACTTCTTATAGAAGGCTACATTGGCAAAGGTACAGTAATCACGCCTTTAAATTTTTATAGACAAGATCATATTCGTATTTGCCGCCCACGTGGTTTATCCCCTACTGATGCACAAAATATTATCGCTTTTGCGGTAAATAAATTAGGGCATGAATATGATGTGCGACAAATTTTAGATTTAGCAAGATTTATGCTGCCGTGGAAATTTATGCCACGCCGCTGGCGCTCCAGTTTATTTAATCCAAATGCTGGACAATCAACACGCACTGTATGTAGCACTATAATTGCCGAAGCATTTGCAGATGTACGCTTCCCTATATTGCCACATGTAAAAAAACATGAGTCAACAGGAGTTGAGCTATATCACCGTAATCCGCGCTTATATGTACCAAGTGACTTTGACTATTCACCGTACTTTGAAATTATAAAATACCCATTTGTAGCTTTTGATGCTGAAGCGCCGTATAGAAAACTACCCTGGAATAAACAAGATGAAATGATCCGCGGTAATGAGAAAAAACTAAAACCTCAAAAAGCTGAAAAAAATGCTTATGAGGACGATTCCGAGCCAAGCGACTAAATACACCATCCCCTATCCGAAGATGCAAAGCTACCAATTCTGTAGGAAATGATTTCTATAAGCATTTTTATGACAATCGACTTGCTAAATTTGTAATAAATCCGTTAAATTTGGAACGTCACTCCAAGTTTAACGAGAACAAGAATGTTTTTACAAAGAACTCTAGAAAATGTAATATTACAAGTTTCTGACACATTCCCAATATTGTTAGTAACAGGTCCGTGACAAGTAGGTAAAACCACATTATTACACTTGTAAGTCCTTAAATGAACTGTAAAAATTCTTGTGAAATGCTATATCGTAAAATCTTTCTTCGTTGCATGTTTAAGTTGTTTTGCAGCACTGAGCTGCCAGTACGCATGATACTCTATTATTCTACTATTTGTGTGACTACTATCACCATAGTTAACAATCTACGAAGTATCTTTTCTATTCTAGATTACTAAAACTAAAGCTTTGATCTATTGCCACCATTGCTGTTCCAATGTTTGACTTGAATATCTTCTATCTCTTTTATAATCTTTTGCACTTGCCCTAAGATAACGTTTCTAGTCGGACCTATTTCTGGAGCGCTGCTTGCCCATTCACGAATATTGACACACAAATTTGAGAGATGCATAGCAGTAGTAGGATTTTGCGATAAGTCACCAACCTCCTTCAATAAATTATAGTGCTGCTTCAGTGCTTCAATAGTTATCATCATGTTATATTGTATGAATTTATCTGGTGCAACTAGTTGTCTCAATAAATCTTGAATTGAATTAACGGCATATAAATCTTGTATAACTTTACGACCTCTATTATCTTTTGCAAATTTTATAAATTTGTCGTAGAAGTCAATTCTAGCAAGTTGCTGTTCCTGTACGAACATGGATACAAAGTCTCCAGTATTATCTTGAACATCTTTCTTAGGCATTACATAAGTCAATGGAGAATTGAGGTGGGGAAATTTGAAAAAACCTATATTATCGAAATAATCTGCACTACGCCCATCGCTATATACTGAAGAAAGCAAATTATCCTGCTCCCATCTAAGTCTTACTATAATGGCGCGGTCTCTTACAGAGACAGGCAATACGAGCTCTGATCGATTTTCTGCATCTTCTAGAAATTTTTCACATGCATCTTTCTGTTTTTTTAATGACTTACCTAAGTGCTTAACTATAGGCTGCAAAACTCTTCCTACTTCATCAACAACATCTAAGGATTCTTTAGAAAGTTGATCAGGGACTTTCTTAATTTGCTCTCCTAGTTTTAGCAAATAAGAGCCACTTATTAGTAACTGACTAATAGTTAACTTAGACCCACTAAAATCAACCTTGCCAGAACTTGATATCATTGAACTTCGACAAACTTGTTCAAATAAAATCTTAGACAAATTAGTATATCCCTCTCTAGTAGGAATAATGGTTGGTAAATTTTCGCCTAAGGGTTTTGTATACATAGCATGTAATGATGGTGATGCTTTTTGTAAATCTTTGCACTCTGTTCGTTGTGACGTCAGATCAACCACATCATATTCTTTTATTAATTCAAGTTTATTATAGAATCCTAAAATTTCTATAATATCACCTGTTATCTCCACTTTATGCGATTTAATTACTTTTTTGAATAAGTCCCAGTTCTGATTAAATGCGCACAACCATAAAACTGACCGTCCAGCAAATTCACCGTTAAGAGGTGCGAGATTAACATCAATAAGTTGAATCTTAAGGAGTTCTTCTGCCCGTTTATTTTCCTTTTGGAACACACACATCCACAGTAGAGAGCGTCCTGCATTAGGTCCATCGAAAGGTACAAAATTAATATCTACTGCTCTAGATTTAACTAATTTTTTAACTAATTCCCACTGCCCATCTAAGGCACACATCCAAATTAATGGTGTCCCTATAGAAGGGATCGCTTCCAATATTACGTTCTTTTTCTTTAAGATCTCTGCTATTAAATCCCATTTTCTCTCTAAAGCACATAACCATACTACAGGAATCGAATTAGCTGGTGCTAAATTTACGTCAACATCCGGCATCTTTAGTATTTTTTTAACAATATCCCATTGTTGATTAGATACACTCAACCACAATAGAGTCATATCTCGATATTCTGGTATCATAGGAGTAAGGTTAACTTTGATACCAGGAACCTTAAGTAGCTCTGTGACAATAGACCACTTACTATGAAAAGCACTCTGCCATAGTGGGTTTACTAGTCTTTCAGCAGGGAGCTTAGTTACCAAATCTTTACATACGATTAGCTTTTCAACTAAATCCCATTTTCTATTATGCACAAATAATTCCAACATGTTAGCAACTGTATGTGAATCAAGATCTTTACCAAAATCTTTAAGCGACAAAAATTGTTTAACAAGATCCCATCTATCATCTTCTGCACACGCAAATATAATTTCCATCATTGTTTTGCTATCTATCTTTGTTATATAGCTGTGATCGGTACTAGAAGATTGTAAAAGTTTTTCCACTAAACTCCATTGTTTATTTACTGCACACATATATAGAACTGGATGCTCTGCATTTGGGAAGACTGTTATATCTACATCCTTAAATTTCAATAATTGCTCAACAAGATCCCATTGATGATTCAAAGCACATAACCATAATGAAGTTCTACCTGAATATTCAACACCTTCCGGCAAGGTGGCTACATCAAGATGCTTTTTGTTTAACATTTTTGCAGCAATATCCCACTGTTTATTCAACACACACAGCCAAAAAACTGTTTTTCCATTGTGCTCACCAGATTCTGGTTTTATGTTTATATCAATATATTTTCTATCTAGGAGTTTAGATACTAAATCCCTCTGAGCATGCAATGCACACAACCACAATAAAGACTTACCCTTATGTTCTCCATCCTCTGATTCGATATCTACATTAACATTCTTATCTTCTAGAATCTTTGCAACCAGATCCCACTTTTTATCAAAAGCATACTGCCATAAATTCTTTGTTTTTATCTCATCTGCAGATTGCTCCAGATCTTTACTAGCTATAAGTGCAAGGAGCTTATCTTTGCCCATCCTACTTGCAGACAACCAAGATCTAGATTCTTTTGAGTCAAGATCAGCTAGAATAGATATTTTTACTTGACCATTCTTAACCAACTGTAAGACCACCTCATCTTGAAGCAAATCAATTACTAATGAATTTTCAGTGAGAGCATCAACAACCTCACTCAAATCAACATATTTATCTTTAATAAAACTCATTAATGGTTCTTGGGTTAGTGAATTAAACTCTCGTTCTAGAAGTTGATCTATTTTTGCAAGCGTATCTTCAGAAGGGATTTGAGTTTGTTCTAAATCTATACCACATACCTGACGTAGTTTTTCTACTCGTCTACTATGTAATGCACTATCTTTAGCATGTTCTGAACTGTCATTTAAACCATACAATTACTATACCTCCAAGTTGTATATACTTAGACAGTATCTATCAAGCAAAGTTCAGGATTAAAATATAGTTGTCAAGGTGCAATTATTTTACTGTATATAGCTAATATTAACTACATATTTGAGAAAAATTGCACCACAATATACATATACAGCATTGTGGTGCAAAGCCTTATCAGCTAATTATACAAGACGGTTTTTTTGCACGCACATCACTTTTACGTGCTTTACACGGCACGCATAAACAATTTGTTCCATGTAATACCTCTTGTCTGCGTGTAACAGTCTCATTGTGTTTAGAGAACATTACAACTTGCCCAGTACTTTCTTTATCAATTACTACAACATCATCTTCGGCAATTTTTGCTGCGCGTGATTGCATCTCAGGGACCGGAGAGGGAGTTGGAGTTAAGGGAACATCATCCCAAAACATACCTTTAAATTTATCTAACAAGTCTTCTTCGTCTCTATGATCTTCTTTTTGCTCGTATTCTACTACAGTTCTTTTATCTTCATCAGAATCAGACTCATCCCACAATGCATCTTGAATTCTATCTAACAAACCTTGTTCATCACTGCTACTCGACTTTTCATCAGCATCAGAGTGTTCTTCAGGCAATGAATGAGTCGCATATTCTGCATCTGTGCTATCCCAGCCTAGTAGGCTAGTCATTTTTGCATACATACCTGGCTCTGAATCCTCATCTGTACTTGGACCACTATCAAAGTCAAATAAATTTAAAAATCTATTATAAAGTTTTTTTTCAGCGGCTTCTTGAGCACGTCTCTCATCGTCTAGACGTGCTTGCTTTCTTTTATATGCTCGATAAAAATATGCCCCTGCAGCTCCATATAGGACTACACTAGCCCCTGTATGCCAATTATCTGGGTCCCCATTATAAACACGTATCCCTGTCTTGACGCTAAAGTAACCATACAAACTAGTAACAGCTACATATTTAGCTGGTGTAATTAGATATTGATTTAATGTAGGATTTACATATTTATCATATAAGTAGTCTTTTATGTATTGCATAGATTATCATCCTTGATATTACCATGGCCCAATAAAAATAAAAACGCTGAAATATTCAGCATTTTTAGTATAAGCACAGCCCCACAAACAAGCAAGCGACCTCACCTTTAAAACAAATACGCCTGACCTATAACAGCAAACACTCTTAATACTAATTGCTGATGTGTTGCAGAGTAGCAACTAAATCTATATATTTATGCATAAATATTTATGCAGGCTTTATATATGTTACGTTCTGGTGCAAAAAGAAATAGTGAATATGCTACAACGCCTACCCCTAGATCATCCCCCAGACTTCCGGAAGATGAGAAAAGAGCACGACTAGTGCAGAATGAACCATCGGATGATGAGGAAGAGGATATACCCTTTGGTGAATTTGTAGGATATGCAAATCTAAATATGCAGGCCCCACCAATACTGCAACATGAAGACTCTCTTGCACCTAGTGCGAGCCTAGCCCCTCCTCTATTAAACATGTTTGAACAACATAGAGAACAAATACTTGAACAAATGGCCGCCAGTATCATTAGTGAGCAAAATACACCACAACCTACGCCCTTGATAGAACGTCGTTCTTCTGATGGCGCACTATATACGTTTAACAATGTAATTACTGCACGTCGTGCCTCAGAAGGTGGGACACCTCTAGCACCGTCGAATTCTATGGCAAACCTTGCCGAAGCATTTGGACAATTTTCTGTAGGAAACGATGGTAAAGACCCAGGTGAAGGTACTGGTCCTAAATGCAAATTTCAACCTGGAGATTGATAAACTAAACACTTATATTGAGATGCTTAAATTTTTTGTTTGGGGGAACTGGATTTATCAGGCCCTTTTTTAACCTCAGGGTCATTTAAGAGTTCTTCCATTCTCTTAGTTTCATTAGTTGCTAAGGACTCTCCTGTACACTTCTTGATTAATAATGGCAAGATCTCTTTCTGCTTCTCATTCAAAAGAGGTGATTCTGAGCTCAACTCCTTATCTAAGCATGCACCACCAAACTTAATCGTTAGCAACTGCATAAGCCTTGTCTGCTCATGATTCATAGTTACGTTATCGAGCTTATCAAGTTGCAAGCGCCAAAGCATGTATGCTTCTGGGCCAAATTCCTTACCTAATACTTTTATGTATGCTAAAGTCAATAATACTTTTTCTCCTTCATTTAAACCCTCTTTTCTTAATGAATCTTTAGCATCATCACCCCAGTCGTCATCATCACTCGGATCTTTAAATTTTGTAACCACTGTAGTAGCCATATCGGCAACCCTAGAATCAGATGACTCTACAGAATCAGATGACTCTACATGTTTTGCAACTATATCAAACTTACTTTCATCAGATACATCAGTTTTATCAATCAAGCCGATATTAAAATTATCTTTTTGTTTTTCACTATAACTTTTTTTCTCTACTGGTGGCTCCACACGTCTCAAACCTGAGTTCCCAGCACTAATACCCTTGAGAAGAGTATTTCCGGAAGCACTTTCTGCTTCTGCAGCTTTCCTAGCTTTTTCTAGACGCTCTGCTGGGCTTAAATCTCCTTGCCCCCTTTTGGGTGCAGATATTGGTGGAGCTTGCTTTGCAGTGCTCTCAGGACTATCTGGTTGTGGTGTAGGGTTAAAAAAGTCATTGAACGAAGCTTGAGGTACTCCATCTCGTAGCATTGCTCTTTTAATAAATAATTCTGTTTTTTTATCCTCTCGCATTTTTTTATATTTACTTAAGTCTATTTCGCCATCTGAGGAAGTATTAGGCTTAGGACTTTGAGCTGGACCAAAACCATCGTCTTCACGTAATTCAAGTTCATTGTCTGCACCTGGCTTAGTTTTAGGATCATCTTCTTCTAGAAATCCTCGCCTTTTTTGTAAAGCAGATATGAGTTCATTATCAACTTGTTGTGAACCCACAGGATTCTCACTTTCTACTTCGGAAACTTTCTTTGATCCTGCCTCCATTTTCTTAGCTGATTCTTCGGCTATGCCTCCTCCAGCTGGATTAGATGGCGGCGCTTTGGTCGTTGCACCAGGTTTTGAAGGTTCCCCTTTCTTAAGCTTTGGCCTGCCTCTAATAGCAGCTAGCAAGGGATTTGTTTCTTCTTCTGCTGGTGCTGCTGGTTCCTTTTTTTCTGTATCTGGAAAAAACATAGATATTTTCTCTTGAGATAACCCATCTTTTTCCATTGCTATCCTAATACCACCTTCTGGTACACCAGCTTTTTTCATGCGGACATATTTGTCAAACTCTGGAGGTAAGTTAGCTGTTGGTGCTGCCAGCACTTCAGACGTAGAAGCAGAGGGACCAGGAGCTGATGTTTGTGTTGGAGGTGGCCCTTCAGGGGGTTTTGGTTGTGTGCCAAACACTTTCGCAAATTCAGATTCAGATAATAACTCACCACCCTTAAGTTTTTCTAATGCAGGGTCAAATTCTCTTGTAGGAGGCATAGGTGGTGGCTCCTGGTTAACTGGGGTACGTTTAACAGCAGCATCAGCTGACGCAGCAGAATTTGCTTCAGAAGATTTATCTACCGGAGGTTTTGGAGGTGCTACAGTTGGTGGAGAAGGCACCGCAGCTTTTGCAGAATCATTTGTCCCAGGTAGTGGCCCTTCCGGTCGTCTTGGCGGGGCTACATTCGGTGGTGACGCTACAATTCTATCAGACTTATTAGACTGTACTTTTTCAGGCTCAGGTTGTGTAGGCCTCTCAATTTGTGGGAGAGGAATTGTTGGTATCTTACTCTCATGTACCTTTAACTCTAAAGCAAGTCCACGCATTTCTTTTTTTTGTATTGCTGCCATTCTTTCTAGAACACTATTGTCTATTCTAACCCCAAATAAACGTAAAAGTTTAGAAATTAAATTATTTGTTCGAGATATTGCAACAAGAACTACATCTTGCCTAGGTGCTTGCGACACCTCATTCACTGCTACATCCACAGCTTTTAAAGTTGTCGGTTCACTAGCAGGTATAGCTGTGTCTGGTTGAGTATTTTGCTCTCTAGAAGACTGATCTGATGGGTCTGTTCCAGCGCTAGCTGTTTCACGTGTTGAAGGATCTAACCCAGACTTATCACCAGCACTCCTGCTCAATCCAAACATAGACTTTATTTCTTGCCATCTATTTCTTACAGGTTTTGCAAACTCTTCCTCGTAAGATGTATCAGCAGAAGATTTGGATTGCTTAGCTTTTTTAGATTTCCATGATAATTTCATCAAAGCACGGTATAAATAAGCAATAAATTTTTCTAGCTCTTTAGGCAAAACATTCTGTTTATGTGATGACTTGCCCTTGCGGGCCTCTTCTAATTCAGGATCTCCATATACAATATCTGCACGTTCTTCAGGTTTTTTATTAGCTTTACTCCCACGCTTTTTAGCAGGCTCTTTCACAGGCTTAGTTCCCACTCGCGGAGCATCTGGACCAAACATTCTACCTGTTTCCGGATCTACAGTGACTTCGCCTTTTTTATTTTTTTCTTTTTCATCACCCATAGTATCTCCTAATTTTATTATTAGATTTTAGTTTTGCTATTGTGGTGGTTCATGCTTTCGTTTATTACTTGGTTTATCTACTTGTTTATTTTCGCGCTCCGAGCCTGTCTGCTTTTGATCACCTTGCAACCCGAATTTAGCTTGTTGTGCAGCTCGCAGCTCATCTATCATTCCGGCTGGTTTTACAGGTTGCGATTGCTTATGAGCTTGTTGCGCAGCCCCTTTTGGAACTATTATTTGAAATTTTGGATCAATCACGTCTAGTTTTTTCTTAAACTCTATAAATATAGCTCCCAAAGGGATACCCGTTTTTTTCATTTTTTTACAACTTTCAAATACTTCTTGTTTTTTACCTTCATCGGCAAGTCCACCAAAAGGGTGATCTTTATTGACATTGGCAAACCACTTGCTTTCCTCTGGCCCCCCGATTTTGTTCATTTCTTTTTCAAATTCTTGGAGTAATGGATCTTCTTTAACCTCTTTTTTAGGAGCAGCTGCAGTTGGTAAACTCTTAGTTGCAGCTTCTTCACGTGACTCTGGTGCATCTGGACTTTCTTGTTCTGCAACTGATGTCCGAGTACCTTGACTTTCAATTACGTTTACGGCATCCTCTTTAGCTCTATCACCTAAAAATCTTGACATATGGGCTGTCAAAGTAGATAGAAACGAGTCAGAACTCTTATGCGTAACACTCCTTAGATTTTGATCCGTTGCCTTTAGTTGTTTGAACTCAGCTGGACCTTGTGAATCCATTTTAACTTTTTCAAGTATTCCAGATGGATGAACGCCCACTTTCAGCATTTTCATATATGCAGCAACGTTATTTACAAATTGATTAGCATATTTTGCTGTCTCAATTAACTCTTGGTACACATATGTACTATTCATTTCAGTGCATTTTGCTTCAAATGATTTCAAAGCTTGCTTTGCATCTTCTGATGTAACTGCGAGAGTTGCTGCTTCATCACCGACATTACTTTTTTTAGTAACTGGCTCTTCTACTGCAGGTGATGAAACTGCTGTTTTTTCATTCCCAGCTCCCGCACTACTTTCATTACTTTCGCTGGTTTCTTGCCCAGCTCTAGTCGCTTCTTCAACACTACCTCCACTCTTTAATTCAGTTTCTGCGTCTGCTAGGGGTTTTGATAGTTCTTGTTCTTTAATTTCTTTAATTTCTTTTTGCACTTCTGGATCATTGGGATTGTGTCCTGTGACTACCAATGCTTGTGCTACTAAATTATCTACTACTGTTGGGGAAGCAGGAGATGTTGGTGGGGTATCTTCCAATTGTTGTTGCATAGAAGTTACAATTGTAGTTGCTTTTTCCTCAGGTTTTTTTACTCCAAGATTGGTAAACAAACGCTGCAACTCTGTTCTCGCTGGTTTGACGAATTGCTCATACACATATCCTTTACCTGATACAGGATGTTTAGCTTTTGGGTCAGCTGCAGTTTTTCTCCATCGTCTACATAAACTTCTAATGAAGTTTTCAATGTCCTTACCTACACTATATGTTTTCGTTTTGAGACGTTTGGCTTCTTTCTTTATTCTATCTACCGTAGGACGTGCACGTTCACGTTTCTTTGGCATTTTATCCCCCTAATTGTAAGCCTTAGAGCTTACATCCAGAACTTATATTTTTGAGACAATATAAGTACACTTAAAGTTCCATTTGGGATAAATTACACAGCATATGTATAAACAGTGCGATATTAAACAGTGTGTAAGGATGTAAATATAGGTTAAATTTGATAGAGGGGAAACATGGGCAGTAGATCCTCTGCCTGCATTTAATTGTAAGTACAAATACTGTAATTAATAACCCTCTACAATGGGTGCAACTATTATTATTGCACCAAAGACGGGATGATCTAGATAATATACTTCTTTTTTCTTAAGCTTGGGATCAGATGTAAGCCTAAACTCAGTAACCCCTGTAGAATTGTTTGCATCATTATTTACGTCAGTGTAGATAGTGTCTATATGCATCATGTACTGCCCTCTAACTGGCTTGACTGATACCACACTACGAATCTCTTCGCCGTTTTTACCACCACGGATATACACTGGTGTTGATTTTACGTTTGCTGCAAACGCTTGATTCCAGGCCACGTGATCAATAAATCGCTCTTCCTTACTATTTTTGATTAGTTGTGCGTTATTTGTCAGCATTCGATGTTTGTTATCAACTACAGTAACAGTCTCAGCAACCACTTCATTAATTGGCTCATCGTCGACTTGATCTAATGCATCTAAGATTTGTAATGTTTCTAATGAATCTGGGACGTTTTGCGGTAGGTTTTTTAATTTAATAGCTTTTGCTGTAGCCAAGCTACCAACATTTTTAGGCCACTTTTCAGCTGTAAAACGCCCGGGCTCTAAATGTTCAAAAAAGATGATTTCAATCTGAAATACATTGGCAATATCTTCTGCCAATGCTTGTGGGGTATATAATTGCGTAACTATCAATAATCCACAAAATACAATCCGTTGCAATAATCTCATATCTATTCTTCCCTAGCGCAGAAATTTATCTTGTAATTCTATAAATGTTTCTACATTTACAGTTAACCAATAAGCCAATGCAACCATAAATATTAACAACGACACCCAAAACATGCAGAGTATAAGTCTGTCACTTTTTTTAGTCGCTACTACTACCGGAATCAAAGGCCAAGTTAGTATTGATAACAACACCAAAAAAAAATTTGTGCTTAAAGAAAACTTCGCCGGTTGATAATACTTCAATACAGTCCAGCAAGGAGCAATCACAAATAAAAATACTGCAGCTATTATAAGTAGCCCTTCTAACAAACCTCTTCCCCAACTATTGATGGTATTGGCACATTAATGTCTACATCTGCATTATAGTCCACTCCATCAACTTGGAAACCAAATAGCTGGTAAAACTCCTTACGACATCCCTCAATGTCACTAAGCTGCTCTAGATTCTCGGTAACAACTTTACCCCAAGCATCTGCAACTTCCTTTTGTACTTCAGCTTTTAATTCCCAATCATCCATGCGGATACGTTGTTTATCATCTAACTTTGTATCTGCTGAGCATATGTTCTCGGCAAATAGACGCTGCATTTGCTCTATACATCCTTCTTGCATGCCTTCTTCTTCCATAACTTTATATAGAATAGAGATATACAAAGGCACTACAGGTATAGCTGAGCTTGCCTGCGTCACTAAAGCTTTATTAACTGAGACTAAGGCTCTGCCACGCACAGCCTTTTGCATCTTGGCATTTAGCTCTATAGCAGTTTTTTCCAGATGTTCTTTCGCAACACCTATAGTCCCTTCACGATAGATAGGATATGTCATCTTAGGACCAATGTATGAATAAGCTAAACTCAAAGCACCTTCTGCTAATACATCCGCTTGAATAAGATCCTCAATCCAAAGTGCCCAGTCTTCACCGCCCATAACTTTTTCAGTACCGACAATTTCATCTGTAGTAGCTGGAGTAATCTCAACATTAGATACCACGCCAGTCATAGTATCCACAGTCTTATCATCATAGGTTTTCCCTATAGGCTTTAATGCTGATTGATAAGTATTACCTTCATGATCAGTACGCCTTGGTGCTGCCAAGCTATATACAATTAAATCTACTTTACCAGCAAAGTCTTGCTTGATAGCTTCTATAACTTGCTTTTTCACACCTGATGAGAAAGCATCTCCACAAAAGCTGCGCGCATAAATACCAGCCTCTTTTGCCGCTTGCTCAAACGCTGCAGAATTATACCAGCCTGGTGAAGCTGTACGCTTTTCAGTTGCTTCTCGCTCAAAAAATACACCTATAGTTTTAGCACCAAGACCAAAACTACTTACAATCCTAGTTGCTAAACCATAACCAGTAGAAGCACCAATCACTAACACATTTTTTATGTTACTACTCAACTTAGGTTGTGATTTTACATAATCTATTTGTTGCACTACCCTTTGCTTACATCCTACGGGGTGCGCACTAGTACAAATAAAGCCGCGAACTTTCGGTTCAATTTTCATAAATCACTCCTGGTTTTTGTACTTAATTTTTGCTTGATCAATAAGGGAAGCTTGAACAGCAGCTATTTGCTTCTGCGCCTCAACAGAGTTAATTTGTCTTGCTACCATATCCGGCAAAGCAGAATCTTCGCCTAATTCAGTATTACCCGCTGTTACTTTATTCAAAGCTATAACCACAAAATCGCCATCTGACAATTGCCAGCCAGCAACTGATGCCTGTTCCTGTGGCCTAGGCATAGCAAATACAAATTGCAAGACTTGCTTATTCACCTTACGATTATCTCGTCGTATATCTTTTTGTGTCTGCCAACTTAGCTTCTGTGCTGCTGTAGCTTTATTTGGCAACTCACCATCTTTCAATTTTTGTTCTAACTGTAAGCCAACTTCTTTGGCACGCTCTTGCGCCTTTTGATTTAGCAATAATTCTTTAATTTGAGGTTGCGCCTCTGCAAGTTCTTGCTGATACTGTGGCTGATACTGATTCAAACGTACAACAACATAACTATCATCGCTAATACGCAGTACTTCACTGTTGAAGCCGCTCTTTAAAACATCTTCGCTAAACGCTGCTTCAACTACATTGCTTGCAGCAGCAATGCCATCACCACCATTGCGGGCAAATAACTCTGTAGTCTTAATTGGCAAATCTAACTGCTCACTGACACCTACTAGCGAGCCAGAGTTCTCATACGCAATATTTGCTAACTCTGCACCTTTATTAGAAAAGATCTTCTCAGCTGCGTCACGCTTAAATCTATCTGATATAGTAGTCTTAACTGCCGCATACTCACGAACACTGCCACCTTTACGATCTAACAACTGAAAAATATGCCAACCCCAATCAGTTTGTACAGGTTTAGTAAATTCGCCAGGCTCTTTTAACTCATACACTTCTGCAGGATAGTCATCATTTCTGCTAATCCAACCTAAATCACCACCCTCTTCAGCTGATAATTCGTCATCAGACATCTGCTTGGCTAGCATAGCAAAATCAGCACCTTGCCGCAGACGTGCGTACAAATCGTTTATTTGTTCCTCTGCTTCACCACCTTTAGCCATATCAGAACCTGGCTCTGCAGCAACCATAATGTGTCTAATATTGACCAAGTCTGGCTCAGCAAAAAACTGCTTATTCTGTTCGTAATAATCACGAATATTTTCTTCACTAACCTCTATTTTATCCATTAAATCGGTAATAGATAGCTCTACATAATCCAACCTAACTTTTTCTGGCACCATAAAACTTGTGCTATGAGCCTGATAATATTGCTCAATCTCTTGCTCATCTAAACTTACGTCTTTGATATAGTTTTTCGCTGGAATAATGCTGTATCCAAAATCGCGCTTTTGATCTCTAATCGCTATAACTAATTTTGCTTCATCCGGTAACACAAAATTAGTAGCAGAAATACCAGCATGTAATTGAGAAACCATTAATTCTTGCTTTTGACGGAACGCCAATTCTTTTTCACTAAAACCAGTTGATGCCATCATTGCTTTATAACGCTCTAATGAAAACTTTTTATCTACCTGGTAATTTGGGTTGCTACGAATACTTTCAATCAATACGTTGTCGCTTATTACAAAACCCAACTTCTGCAAGGTGCCAGTTAATGCTTGTTGTTCTACTATAGTGCGCATAATTTGATTTTTGACGAACATCTCATCCATTGCACTAATATCATAGCCCTGCTTCTGCATATTGATGCGCCAGATGTTATACATTTCATCAATTTGCATGGCATTAATTTTTGTACCATCAACTACAGCAACAGTACTGGGCCCGCCAATATCAAAATAACCACTCACCCCCCAAAAGGTAAAAACAAATGCAATAACTAAAATAATGCCCCAAGCAACTATGCCCCGAGCTTTCTCACGTATTACCTGCATCATAAGCGATTACTCTTCAATTTTTTTGTGCTGAGATGTGGCGGAGCGGACGGGACTCGAACCCGCGACCCCCGGCGTGACAGGCCGGTATTCTAACCAACTGAACTACCGCTCCACAATGTAAGAATTGGTGGGTGCTGAGGGGATCGAACCCCCGACCCTCGCCGTGTAAAGGCGATGCTCTACCAGCTGAGCTAAACACCCAATATCCTATGATATCCTTAATTAAGTACTAGCTAGTCACTTCCTCATTGACTGCATCTTTCAAAGCTTTACCTGCTTTGAAGCCAGGAACCTTGGTTGCCTCAATATTAATTGGCTCACCAGTCTTAGGATTACGTCCAGTGCGTGCTGCACGCTCCTTAACAGAAAAAGTTCCAAAACCCATTAGCGCTACAATATCACCGGCTGATAAAGCCTTTGTAATGTTATCCAACATTGCATCCAATGCTTTAGTAGCAATATTTTTTGGTAAATCTGCTGCTTCTGCAACTGCATCTACTAACTGCGCCTTGTTCATTTAAAACCCCTTTAGCTTTACCCGCCTGAATAAGCACCCATATATACCAACTCCTTTGCTGACGGTCAAGCATCTTGAGAAAATTTTGTAGCTAGTAAACACAATTTAAAGATAAGAGCTGCGTGGCGAATTAAAGATGGTGCTGTCGGGATATCTATTATGTAAGTTAATTAGATGTTGTCTTTCTTCTGCTGTTGGCTGCATATTTACTGGTTGGCCAAACAATAAGATGCGCCGCCCGGTGTTAAGTTCTGGCATACCCTCGTCCTGAGTAGAGCGCGTAGCATTGGAGGAATGCTCTTCTTCAGCACACTTATCTTCTAACCCGCGAGCATGAGCATTTGCTAATCTACACTCTTCTTTTATTTGACCAGCTAACTCTGGATCATCTGCTTCTACTGCCTGTCCAGCTGCTTGTAATACTCTAATATTTTCTTCCAAGCGACTTTTAGTTTCCAGTAATTGTTGGCGTCGCGCATCATTTGCTGCGCTGATGCCGCTAGCAAAAGCTTCACCAGCACGTGCCATGCCGTGATAGAAAGTGTTTTCTTGAGCTAGCCTTGCATTATATGCAGCTACAACTCCTGACAAAGTATAAATTTCTAGAGCAAGGTGTATAAGCTGAGTTTTACTCAAAACTATTGGTAGCTCATGAGGTATTGCGATAGCCATGCGTTGTGCATCTATAGCTCCAAAATAGTCTCTTTGTAAGCGCTCAGCAATTTTTTTAGAAGCAATACGTACAGTCAATTGTTGCTGGATTAAAAATACGATTATCCATGAACAAATAGTCCTAAATGGTACACCACTTAGAATAGTAAAAGCATGATCTGCTCTACGTGCATACGGATTACTTAATGGGCTGTAAGGAACATCGACAAACCCATCAAAAGTACCATTAGTTTGACAATAGTCTGCAAATGAGAAATTACCATTTAAGGGCATCTCACTAAACACATTACTAACATCAATAGTAACTTGTGCACTAAAATTATTTTCTGTCCCATGCAAAATACCATCAGCTAAATAAGAAACTGGGTAAAAGATTTTTATAATGTTAAAGGTTATGTTAATTAACACACAACACCAAGATAATATTATACCTACACTATTAAACTGTGCGTAACGATTTTTTATATTATATAAATTATGTAATGTATGTTTACTACCATCTTGCATTTCTACACGCATATGACTGCATGAGACCCAATATTTTTCTAAAATATTAGCAATATCAAACTTGCTTAATTCAATATACGTGCCCTTTGATCTACCACGTACATATATTTTTTTTACTAAAATATTAGTCTGTTGTAGAATACGCACAAAATCTCGTTGCAAACTCGCTTTAACACTAGCCTTCATAATATAATTACGGCGATCATTCATTAAAGTGAATACAGAAATGATTGCTGAAATAAAAAATTCAGCGCGAGCAGAGATCCATACACGAGAAGAAAAAGCACCCTCAAATAAACTTAAACTAAGTAACAACAAGGCTGCAAAGTCCTCAGTACTAAGCTTGCCACCATATTTATGCTCGATATACGCTTCTAGACTCTCAAACAAGAAGTCTATGTAGTATGTCAATCGGTGCCAGATATTGCCTAAAGAGTCGCTACATGCTTCTGATACACGTGTTATGCAAGATGGGCTATCATGTGCCGTTAGATCTATAATGCTAGGCTCTGATTGCGAGCGTGTTTGCGGGGATTGTGGAGCAAAGAGCTGGGCTTCTATATCAGTGACCTGCATATTTACATCCTTGTAAATGTTAATTCTCCTGCAAAAATCAGTATAACTGATGTGAGGTTAAATTACACCTACAAGGATTAATGTGCGCGTATCTCTAAATCATCCCCATCTGCAGAAGATTTACTCGCATCTGTCTTCGCAGATGGGTCAACCTTCAAAGGTTGCGGATTACTAACTAAAGCTAACTCTAGTACCTGCTCTATCCATTTGACCGGATGAATATTCAATCCCTGGTAGACATTGTCCGGGATTTCTTTTAGATCTCTAACGTTTTCATCAGGTATAATGACATTGGATATTCCTGCGCGGCGTGCAGCAAGTAATTTCTCTTTTAAGCCGCCTATCGGTAAAACCTGGCCGCGCAAAGTTATTTCACCAGTCATTGCAAAATCACGTCGCACTGCAATACCAGTTAAAGCAGAGACCACAGCTGTACACATACCTATACCAGCACTTGGACCATCTTTAGGAATCGCTCCTTCAGGAACATGCACATGAACATCTTTAGCCTCAAAAACTTTACTCTCAATGCCCAACTCCGCAGCACGATTTCTAACTACGCTCATCGCAGCCTCTATAGATTCTTGCATTACATCGCCTAGCTTACCAGTACGAGCTACTTTACCCTTACCTGGCATAGTAGCAACTTCTAAAGTTAAAATGTCGCCACCAACTTCAGTCCAAGCTAAACCGGTAACCAAACCAACTCTATCTTCTTCGTACATTTCTCCAAATCTGTACTTGCGTACACCAAGAAACTCCTCTAGGTCTGCTGCATCGATGGTATACGCTTTATCTACGGCATGCATTAAAACTTGTTTAACTACTTTGCGGCATAGCTTTGATATTTCACGCTCCAAACCACGCACACCAGCTTCACGCGTGTAGTAACGCACCATATCAAGTAATGCAGCATCAGTTACCTGCAGTTCTTCTGACTTTAAGCCATTATTCTCTAATTGTTTAGGTACCAAATAATTGCGTGCAATGTTTAGCTTTTCATCTTCGGTATATCCTGATAAACGAATCACTTCCATTCTGTCTAAAAGTGGTGCCGGAATTTCTAATGAGTTTGCTGTCGCTACAAACATTACATCAGACAAGTCATAATCAACTTCCAAGTAATGGTCGTTAAATGTATTATTTTGCTCAGGATCCAATACTTCTAATAATGCAGATGCTGGATCACCACGAAAATCCATGGCCATCTTATCAACTTCATCTAATAAGAATAATGGGTTTTTTACCTTAGACTTAGCAAGCTTCTGAATTATCTTACCAGGCATTGCGCCTATATAAGTTTTACGATGTCCGCGGATCTCAGCTTCATCACGCACACCACCTAAAGCCATACGCACGTATTCACGTCCAGTTGCATGCGCAATAGACTTACCGAGAGAAGTTTTACCAACACCTGGCGGTCCCACTAAACACAACACCGGACCTTTTATCTTACGCACACGCTGTTGTACAGCTAAATACTCTAAAATTCGCTCTTTAACTTTTTCCAGACCATAGTGCTCAGCATTCAGGATTTGTTCAGCATCTGGCAAATTAATTTTGGCTTTGCTACGTTTTTTCCATGGCACTTGCAACATCCAGTCCACGTAGTTTCTACATACAGTAGCTTCAGCAGACATAGGAGACATCATTTTTAATTTATTAATTTCTGCCTGTGCCTTAGTCATAGCTTCCTTGGGCATACCAGACTTCTCTACTTTTTTGGCAAGCTCATCTATTTCATTGGCCCCTTCCTCACCCATTTCACCAAGTTCTTTTTGGATGGCCTTCATTTGCTCGCTCAGATAATAAGCACGTTGGCTGTTCTCCATTTGTTTCTTTACATTGCCACGAATCCGCCTCTCTACCTGCAGTAAATCAATCTCTGCTTCCATAATGCCCATTAAGTGCTCAATACGCTCTTGCAAACCAGTGATTTCTAACACTTGTTGCTTCTCAGGTATCTTAAGAGTCATATGTGCAGCAATTGTGTCAACCAGACGTATGGGATCATCAATACCAACCAAAGAAGTTAAAATCTCAGGTGGAATCTTTTTATTTAACTTAATGTACTGCTCAAACTGTGAAATTAAAGAACGGATTAGTACTTCAGAGTCCTGTTCCGATAAACCAGTACTCGCAAACTCGTCAACCACTACTGCAAAGAATGGATCTGATTGTACATATTCTTTAACACAACCACGGTGAATACCCTCGACTAGCACTTTAACCGTACCATCTGGCAGCTTTAAGAGCTGTAAAATATTAGAAATAGTACCGACAGTAAAAATATCTTCAGGAGTAGGATCGTCCTTACTAGCTTCTTTTTGGGTAGCTAATAAAATCTTCTTATTACCACGTGTGGCTGCCTCTAAAGCATGTATTGAACGTTCACGTCCAACAAATAAAGGGATAACCATGTGAGGGTAAACCACTACGTCACGTAGTGGTAATAAAGGCATTTCTATGCCTGGACTAACAGAATCTGACATACACTTTCCTGTACGATGAAATGCTAGCTAAACCACTCGCTGTTGTTAACCAGCAATACTACACTTAATTTACTCTGCAGCTCTTTTAGACACTTTATCCGTAGCCTTGTCATCTTTACTACTATCACTAGGAGTCTTAGAAGTTGGGCTAGGCTTATCCGCACTTTCAAAGATTAATAATGGTTTTGACTCACCATCTACCGCAGAAGCGTCTATTACTACTTTGGTCACCCCTTCCATTGAAGGTAATTCGTACATAGTGTCCAATAAAACATCTTCTAAAATAGAGCGTAACCCACGAGCACCTGTTTTGCGTTTCATAGCTTTCTTAGCCATTAACTCCAAGGCATCTTCGCGGAACTCAATATCCGCACTTTCCATATCAAACAGCTTTTTATACTGTTTAGTAAGTGCATTTTTTGGCTCTGTTAAAATACTAATCAAAGCTTTCTCATCTAATTCGTCAAGCATTGCTAGTACTGGCAAACGACCAACAAACTCCGGAATTAAACCATACTTAATTAAATCTTCTGGCTCTACCTGATGCATTAATTCTTGCTCAACAGCACTATCTTCTTTGCTAATAATCTCGGCAGAAAAACCAATGCTGCTCTTATCAGTACGTTGACGAATAATCTTATCTAAACCTGCAAATGCTCCACCACAGATAAACAAAATACCTCGGGTATCGACCTGCAAGAACTCTTGCTGTGGATGTTTACGCCCACCTTGTGGCGGTACAGAAGCAACCGTACCTTCTATAAGCTTCAATAAAGCTTGCTGCACACCTTCACCCGAAACATCACGAGTAATAGATGGGTTTTCTGCTTTACGCGAAATCTTATCTATCTCATCGATATACACGATCCCTGTTTGCGCCTTTTGCACATCATAATCGCATTTTTGTAATAGCTTCTGAATGATATTTTCTACGTCTTCGCCGACATAACCAGCTTCAGTTAAAGTGGTAGCATCAGCAATAGTAAATGGTACATTTAACAAACGAGCTAAAGTCTCTGCCAACAAAGTCTTACCACTACCAGTAGGACCAATTAAGAGGATATTACTTTTACCAATTTCTACTTCATTGTATTTTAAATCAGTATCATCTTCGCGCTGTAACTGTAATCTTTTATAGTGATTATAAACAGCAACTGATAAGATCTTCTTAGCCGAACTCTGGCCAATAACATACTGATCAAGGATATTTAAAATTTCTTTAGGTGTAGGTAGGTTTATTTCCTCACTACCACTAGTGCTAGAGGTTTTTTCTTCAACCTCTTCACGAATTATGTCATTACATAATTCTACACACTCATCACAAATAAATACTGACGGACCTGCAATCAGTTTACGCACTTCGTGCTGGCTTTTTCCACAGAAAGAACAATACAGTAGTTTTCCGTGCCCTTTGTGATCACCTTTATCGCTCATATAATCTTACCTCATAAACTTAGATGGGGTTAAAAATTACTAATTCCAGTCCTAAGTACAACACTTACAAACATTATAACCCCAAATATGGGAATGTGCGTGACACTACACTTTGCCTTCGTCAGCTCTCTGCTCAAGCGTAGAGTCAACCAAGCCATATGCAGTAGCTTCTTCAGGTCCCATGAAGTTATCACGATCAGTATCTTTAGCAATTTTCTCTAAAGGTTGGCCAGTATGATAAGATAAAATTCTATTTAATCTGTCACGTAACTCAAGAATCTCACGTGTATGAATCTCAATGTCAGTAGCCTGCCCTTGGAAACCACCTAAAGGTTGGTGAATCATAGCTCTAGAATTAGGCAACATATGACGTTTGCCCTTAGCACCACCGGCAAGTAACAAAGCACCCATACTACATGCCTGGCCAATACATAATGTACTAACATCAGGCTTAATAAATTGCATGGTGTCATAAATAGCCATACCAGCTGTCACTACACCACCTGGAGAGTTGATGTATAAAGAAATATCTTTGTCTGGATTTTCAGACTCTAGAAAAAGCAACTGCGCAACAACTAAGTTAGCCATTTGCTCTTCTACACCACCAACCATGAATATTACACGTTCTTTTAATAACCTAGAGTAAATATCATACGCTCGCTCACCACGCGCGGACTGCTCTACAACCATAGGCACTAAATTGTTGGCATACTCTCTCATCCTAATCTGTTCTCCATTTACTAAGCTTTGTCGTTAACAATGTCATAAAACCTTTCGGTCTTTTCTTTAATTGTAGCACCAGATACAACAAAGTCTGCAGCTTCATCAGTTAACGCCATATTGGCAACGTTCTGTTGTAAGTCTTTGTTCTCAGCATACATCTTTTGTAACATATCCAACGTAGCTCCGTACATGTTTGCCATAGACTGCAACTTAGCCAGCACTCTTTCTTTTTGAGGCTTTAGATCATTTTTACTAATCAGTTCGTTTAATAATAAGCCTATAGCAACACGCTTCTTAGCATCAATAGCTATTTGTTCTAGTTGCTCCTTAGACAAACTTTGAGCATGTGCATCTTTGCCATACTTCTCATGCATTAAATTATGCTGCTCTCTATCAACTAAAGAATCTGGCACATCAAAACTATTTGCTTCGTAAAGTTTTTCTAAAGCTTGCTCACGTAGTTTATTAGCAATTATATCTTCAACATACTTGAGCATGTTTTCTTTAATTTTGTCACGAATTTTAGATGGGTCTTTGTCTTCTATACCAATCTTGTCTGCAAAATCTGCATCTAACGGCACTTCATTTTTAGACTGAATTTTTTTAACAGTCACCTTAAACTGAACGTCTTTACCAGCTAGGTCCTTATTTCCATAATCTTCAGGAAACTTAAGATCCAATGTACGTTCTTCATCAAGACTCGCACCTAACATGCCATCTTCAAAACCTGGAATTAAATGACCGCTGCCTAACTCCAAGTCAAAACCATTTGCAGTCCCACCATTGAATTCTTCGCCATCTATAGAACCAACAAAATCAATAGTGATCTTATCACCCTTCTCTGCTGCTCTATCAGTTACTTCACTCCAGGTAGCAAACTGATCTTGTAATTTACTAACACCGCTATCAACGTCTTCTTCCAAGATCTCTGGAGTTATTTTTTCTAACTCTACTTTGCTCATATCAACCAATTCAATCTCTGGGTAGACTTCAAAGGTAACGGTATAAACAAGATTTGCCTCATCCTTTAATTCTTCTACGTTAGGTTGATTTGCTGGCCGTAAGTTCTTATCGCGCAATGCCTCACCCAAGCTAGTTTGCAAAACTTGTGTAACAGCTTCTTGACGAATCTCTGGACCATACTTCTTTTGAATATAATCAACTGGCACTTTACCAGGACGAAAACCAGAAATTTTAGCCTTACTAGCAAAATTCTTAATACGTTGTTTTTCTTCGCTTTTTACTTGTTCAGCAGGCACTTCCACCGTCATACGGCGTCCTAAACTGCTGGTATTTTCTACTGATACTTGCATATTTAAATATTCCTAGATGTGTAAATATGGTGCGAAAGGAGAGACTCGAACTCTCACAGGTTTCCCCGCTGGAACCTAAATCCAGTGCGTCTACCAATTCCGCCACTTTCGCTTTATATCTTTGTACAGCCATCAGCTGCAACTCTTATGAGCCTGGTAGGACTCATGATACGACCCGCTAAAGAGTCATTTGCTCTACCAACTGAGGTAACGGACCGTATAAGGGCACTATTTTGCATTAGATACACGTTTGACGCAAGCACTAAGGCTAAATATTTGATTAGTCAGGGGTAATTTTTACAGGCAAACAAACCACTCTGCAGTTGGGTAAGCAACTATTATTTGGCTATAATTAACTTTACGTGAATTTATATTGGTAACAAATAACGTCAAAATAATGACAAATATATAAAAGTTAACAAACATTAAGCTCCAAACATGAAAGTTAAATTTTTTAGTTTTATAGGTTTATTGATAAGTTTTGCATTATTATTTGCAGCACTGCCTCTAGCACATGATTATGATTTCCTTGGCGTATTTATGTTGCTTGCCTTCACTTCAATTATTTTTTTCTCAGTCTATGCAGTAGCAGAAAACCGCGTAGACTTCATTATTGCAATTTGTTTAGCTGTACCAGGGGCACTTATACATTGGATAGAAGCATTAGATAACTCTTTTTACGCACAAATAATTGATATGATTTTTTCCATGCTACTGTACTGTTATGTATCTTATATCATCCTAAAATATATTTTTCATACAAAAGTTGTAAGTGTGAATGTTATATACGGTGCAGTATGTGTATACATGCTATTTGGTTTTATTTGGGCTACTGCATTCACAATCTTGGAAACTGCATCTCCAGGTTCTTTTATAGGCTTAGATCCTGCTCCTACACATTTCAATTATGCAGCTATAGTGAATTATCATATAAAGTCATTGTTTTATTTTAGCTATATCACCCTAACAACTTTAGGATATGGCAATATAGCGCCTAATACTGTAGCAGCCAGTGCCATGGCTGCAGGAGAGGCTATAGTGGGACAATTATATATCACTATTCTAATAGCCAGACTTGTGGGCCTACACATTTCACAACATGCAGAGTAAAAACACACAGCCCACCATAATACTAGTTAGGAGTTCTGCGGGGAGACTTTGGAGATGGTGGTTTAACTTCATTATTAGTGGGAGTAGGACTCTCTGAAGTCACCCCATACGTTGTCTCAGTTCGTGCAGCACTTTCTTGTGCAATGTCAATACGTGCTTGTGCTGTGCCTAAATGTGCATCCTTCCTGTCTTGATCTCTTGCAGCCACAACCTTCACTTCTACTTGATCAATATGATCTTTAATTAAAAGGGCAGCTTTTTTATACTCTCCACTTTTATATAGCTGCTGCCATTGGTTCATCAATTGGGCCCTGGCTTGATCTATTGGTGATGCTTGATCAGAGCTAATAAGTTGCTGAATACGACTTTGTGTTGCAGGATCAAACTCTACCCCTAATCCTTGTGCCAAGAGCATTACAGAAAGCTCCAGTGCACTACTAGAATTTTCATTTGACACTACTGCCACTGTATGCCCTGACTTACGTGCTGCTGCAGCTGATACCTCTGCTTGTGTACGTAATGCCCTTAATCTATCATCACTGCCTAGTGCAGATAAGTCTGCTTTAATATCTATATCTTTAAAATCTGACGAATTAGGCTTCTTAGTAACATGAACCTCAATCAATCCTGCGAGCTTAACGCCCTGTTCATTGGTAAAATCAATCATTCCATTGACATGTGATGACGTCTCTGCAGTTTTACCAGCCGTTAAGCCTTTGAATAATAATTGTTTCTCTGCATCATCACGCTCATAATGTTGGCGATCAGCTGGCTGTTTACGTTCAGCTCCAGGTTTACTACTCTCTTCCTTTAGCCCTTCGGCCTTAGTTACAAGTGCATCGACTAAAGTTTTCGCGTCTGTAGTTACCTTCTCTTTATTTGCTTTGCCTGTAAGAGCCATATCCACTGTACTTTGTTTACCAAGCACCTTTGCCATACGCAATATATTTGCTGATTCCACAGTAAGTGGGTCAGAGCCCGGTTTAAGCGATACTACTGAAGTATTATCATCCTGCTTCGAAGGTACAGGCGCAGTTTTACTTGGTGGCGTTGGCTCTGTGGCAGTTGGTAGTTTATTAGGCAAGGGTCTTGGTATACCTTTAGGAGGCTGACTGCCTGGAGGAGGAACTGTCCACTTGCTTAAGTCTAGTTTACTTGGTTCTGGTTTCTTTGGAGGCGGAGAAGGGAAATCGTCTGGATTTCTCCAACTTTTAGGATCCCTACCAAGATTAGGTCCTGGTGGTTTCCCTGGTGGTTGCCCTGGTGGTTGCCCTGGTGGTTGCCCTGGTGGTTTCCCTGGTGGTTGCCCTGGTGGTTTCTTGGGAACATTTGAAGGCTTCTTATCACCCACACTCGGATCAGGTTGGTTAGCATTAGGCCTTTTCCAAGTTCTTGAAGGAGTTTTTCTATCTGGGTCTTTTGCAGGATCAACTGGTGGCCATGGATACTTTTGACGAACAAGCGGCACGTTTCCTGCGGCATTAGGAGCTTTACCTGCAGATGGTTTTTTAGGGTGTGGTGGAAGTGGAGGCTTTTTTCGTCCTGCTGGTACTGTTCGCTGAGCCTGAGCCGGATCATTTGCTTTTGTTAATACGATATAAAACTCATGTTGAAAAATAGTATCATTTAGTGTACCAAGAGAATTTCTAAAGTTATCATCAGCAGCAGGGGTTGATGGTCCACCCCATTTTTTTTCCATAGTTTCAATTGCTTGTGTTTGCCTTTTAAACTCTTTGAGAACATCTGGGACATATGGGTTGGGAATAGCCAACTTTTCGATTTCATCAATTAGTTCCGACAATAACTTTTTGTATACTATCAAGACATCTTTATTCTCTTCTGCTTCAGAAGATGTTCCAGCTTTTGACTTTGCTACTGTAACAGCATTATTAGCTGCAGCAAGCTGTGCTCCAAAGTCATTGGTAGCTAATAATTTTATTGTTTCTTCAATACCCTTGCCTTTACAATTCTGACAAAGCCTAGAGATCCCATGCCTTATATTACCTAAGGTATCGCCTCTTTTGAAATATCCTTCCGGCATTTTATTAGCCCTCCACTACACTATTATCGCTTAGACAACGACATTGCTATTTTGTTGCATTAAAAAGTGCTTGCAAGGATATTTTTTTTAATTTAGGTGCATATACGCATTAATAGATAAACTGTTTAAAATTTTGGGGCTACTGTGCTAACAAACAGATGGGGTGAACGATGGGACTCGAACCCACGACAACCGGAATCACAATCCGGGGCTCTACCAACTGAGCTACGCTCACCATAAAAAGACTTTAGGCAATCTACCTGTACACCAAGATTGGCACGCCCGGCAGGACTCGAACCTGCTACCCCCGGCTTAGAAGGCCGGTGCTCTATCCAAATGAGCTACGGACGCCTGTCGAGAAGTACTACTGTAATAAAACGGAGCATTAAGCCTTCCAATTTATCCCAGCTCTGCAGCCTACCTAGCTGTAAAGATGGTCGGGGCAGAGGGATTTGAACCCCCGACCCTCTGCTCCCAAAGCAGATGCGCTACCAGACTGCGCTATACCCCGAACACTTGTGGCATGAATAATAACTACTTACTCATTTATGGTCAAGCATCTCCAAAATAAGCTAGACATCAGGTTGACTACTTACATATACTTAAATGATGACAGCAAAGATTTTACATGGCGATAAGATAGCGGATAAATACCGTAAACAAATCGCAAACGACATACGACAACGCACCAAACAGGGGTATCGTCCACCGGTGTTGGCAGTTATTTTGGTGGGTGATGATCCTGCCTCAACAATTTACGTGCGTAATAAGCGCCGCGTCTGCGAAGAAGTAGGTGTTAATTCTATCGATCATAATTTGTCGGCAAATATAAGTCAGATAGAACTTATAGCTTTGATTAATAAACTAAACGATGATCCAGAAGTTGATGGAATTCTGGTACAGATGCCTTTACCAAAACAAATTAACCCTGATGCTATTTTAGAAGCTATAGATCCAGAAAAAGATGTTGATGGTTTTAGTCCATATAATTTAGGACGTTTGGCACAAGGTAGACCGCACCTGCGTTCTTGTACACCTGCAGGCGTTATGCTGCTACTGCAGGAGACAGCAACAAATCTTCCAGGAAAAGTAGCAACCGTAGTTGGTACATCAAATATTGTTGGCAAGCCCATGCTATTAGAGCTGTTACTTGCCGGTTGTACTATAACCGCTTGTAACAAGCGTACAGTTGATTTAGCTAGTGCGGTAAAACGTGCTGATATACTTGTTGTCGCAGTCGGTCAGCAAAACTTAATCAAAGGAGAGTGGATAAAGCCTGGTAGTATTGTAATAGATGTGGGTATGAATAGACGGGATGATGGTACATTAACTGGAGATGTAGAGTTTGCAGCTGCTAAAGAACGCGCAGCATGGATCACACCGGTACCGCGCGGTGTAGGGCCGATGACCATAACCTGTCTTATGAACAACGTATTATTAGCAAATATTAATCAACAACTAAAAGAAAGCGCATGAGTTTATGGTTTAATCAAATAAAATCTTTTGTAAGACCACGACGCAGCCTGCAATCATCTGCTGACGCGTTAGAAAGTTTTACGGATATGGGAATTAAATCACGTGAGTGGTGGGGAACTTTTAATGTAGAAGCTGGGCAATCTCGATTTTGGCGTATTGGTAATGTTATTATCTGTGTAGACCGTGTAACCAATGAATGGCATATTGCTAGCACACCAGTCGGAAAAATCGACGATATGCCTGAGGGTGAAGATAGTGATGAAGCAGAAAATTTTACTATTCCGTATGATAAATTAAGTTTTAAAACTTTTACTTTCCACACTAGGGCAGAAATAGAGCTCAAACCAGTATTGCCAGATTTACCTTTAGCATCAGCTCTAGAACGTCCTTTATACATTCCAGCAGGAGAAGACATCTTGCTATATGTAAGCTCCCCTGTATGGGTACGTGTGCAAACCGGTAAGCGTAGTAAAATCATTCTAGATGAAGTACCAACATTTGTTTTATCTGACACATGGTACGGACCAAATACGCGTGAAGGAGAAATCTGTTACGCCGGACATACACATGCATCGCCACATTTATCAGATGTACCAAGTGGCCCAGATAGAATTATTAGTCCAATGCTTATAAAAAATCGTGCTAAAAACCCATTGATGTTAGAAAAGATTGGTGTGCCGCTGCCATATCTATCAGTATATTCTGATAAGGAGAATTTCTTATGGACAGAGCAGCTATATCTTTTTAGTGAAGAAGATACAGGAGCAGATGTGGAGGTAGCAAAAGGACCACCTAAGGCATTGGAGGAAATAAAGTTGTTAACTCCACCACGTCTGGATATCGCTACTACTCCAAGTATCAAGAGCTTTTTGTTAACTAATTTAACGCGGGAAGAATAATGGCTGACCCAACTACAACAGAAACTACAACTGTAACTCCGCCTCCTCCAGAATCAGTCACAGGCGTAGAGCCTGCTGCTGTAGTGGAACAAACAGCCGCTAATGCCCCTGCTGCTGCGGATGCAACAACCAGTGCAATTCCTGGCATGAAAGTAGCTGAAGACCTTAATAAAACTGGTACCGATATTACTCAAGCTTTATCTGATATAACTTGGGGATCTTGGGGAACAGCTGCTTTATATGTGGTTGGGGGATTTATCATCGCGAGCTTTATAGGTTCATTATGTAATAGAATTCTACCGCGCTACACCTCAAATCATTATACCCAAATATTCAGACGATTGTCATATTACTCAATAATAATAATCAGTTTACTGTTAGCAATTTCCACTTTGCATCTGGATATGAAAGTTTTAGGTATTGCAACTGTTTTGACCTTAGCAATTGGTTTTGCATCCAAGTCTGCGGCATCAAATATTATCTCCGGTTTGTTCTTAGTGTTTGAAAAACCTTTTGAAGTTGGTGATCACTTAGAAATTGATGGAGTATTGGGTGAATTATTATCTATTGATTTGTTATCAATTAAAATCCTAACTTATGAAAATTCTTTATTACGTATTCCGAATGAGTCTTTACTGCAAACAAACTTTATTAATTTAACCAAGTTTCCTATTCGACGTTTAGACACTCTCTTACGTATTGATTTAAACGCAGATATGGATAAAGTACGCAAAGTGCTGTTCGATTGTGCACGTAAAAATCCTCTGGCACTAGAATCCCCTCCTCCCCAATTATTGTTTGTGGAATTTAATGAAAGTGCTATAGTTTTTAAATTTGCGGTGTGGGTAAAGCGCCAATCATTTAATGAATTAAAACATTCGTTACCAGTAGAAATTCAAAAAGACTTTTTAGCCAATGAGATCCGTTTACCGGTATCGCAAATCAAAATGACGTCGTCTCCGTTTTAAGCCATTTATTATGTGTGCTCAAACCGCATGTAATTTAACTACCCAAATAGTAAATATGGCATCAAGCTAAGATTAGTTCTATAATGGCTCAGATTACAGGCTCTACAATCTTTAGGTTATGTATGCTATTCGAAGCTATTCTAGTCATTGCGATAATTACCACCGGCTTTATTGCTGGTTTAGACTATGTAATGAGTATGCGTCATCGATGGCTATTTCGCACAAAACCTAAGCTTGTAGTCATTTCTCAAACACTATTTCCAGTTATGTTGATAGTATTGGCAATACGCTCATTTTCTTTTGAGACCTTCCGTATTCCCACCGGCTCTATGAAGCCCACTTTAGTAGAAGGCGATCTAGTGGTGGTAGACAAATATAGTCATGGATTACGTGTGCCTTTATTGGGATATAGATTAACTAATTCTACGCCTAAGCGTGGTGATATTGCGGTATTTCGGGGAGAGGTAGAAGGTGCCAAAGCTGGAGTAATTAAAAGAGTTGTGGGTTTACCTGGAGATCACATTAAATACCATAATCGTACTTTATATGTTAACGGCAAGCCTGCAACACAGTTAAATATCAATACTGATTTTGATAATGATAAGAAAGTTATTCGTGCTACCGAAGATCTGGGTAATGTACAGCATGATATATTTATGGCATTAAAAAATGATCATACAAACTACCCGTTTCAAGAATTAACTGTGCCAGAAAATGCTTATTTTGTATTAGGTGATCACCGTAGCAATAGCCAAGATAGCAGATACTGGGGTGTAGTCGCAGATCAAAAGATCATTGGCAAAGCCCGCCTCATAGCTTTTAGCTTAGACTGGCCCAAGAAAAAAATACGTTGGCAAAGAATTGGTGTAGTAAAATAGAATTAACTATTCTTTACTTCCAACTTTTACCTGTGATCCACCAGCTGTATCATCAATAGTAACGCCCATGCCTTTTAGCTGATCACGAATTTTATCAGCTTCAGGCCAATTTTTTGCTTGCCTTGCCTGGTTACGCGCGGTAATCAATTCTTGGATCTGTGAATCAAGATTATTAACATTAACGCTACCCAAAACCTGCGCTGGAGAATTTTGTAATAAACCCAAGATACCGCCCAAGTTTTGTAGTTGTGCCGCTAAAGCAGGATCTTTTGTCTTATTCACTTCACGTGCCAAATCAAATAATACCGCCAATGCCTCTGGAGTATTAAAGTCATCATCCATGGCAGTATAAAATCTCTGCGTATATTCATTATCTGTAGCTGCTTGCGCACCTGGCGCTACATTGTGTAGTGCAGTATATAAGCGCAATAACGGCTGTTTAGCGTTTTGTACCTGCTCTAGGGTATATTCTAATGGGCTACGATAATGTCCAGATAGCACAAAATAACGCAATTCTTCTGGAGTTACTTCCTGTAGAATTTGTTGGATAGTTACAAAGTTACCACTTGATTTAGACATTTTGTCTTTATTAATTTGCAAAAATCCTACATGCATCCAATTATTAGCAAATTCTTTGCCTGAAGCAGCTGATGATTGAGCACACTCATTCTCATGATGCGGAAAAATTAAATCAAAACCGCCACCATGGATATCAAAAGTTTCACCCAATAAATCCATTGACATTGCTGAGCACTCCAAATGCCAACCAGGACGCCCCTCTCCCCAAGGTGACTCCCAAGACGGCTCGCCAGGTTTTGCAGCTTTCCATAATACAAAATCTAGAGGGTCATATTTTGCTTCATTCGCTTCTATACGCGCCCCAACTTGCAAGTCATCTAGACTGCGCTTGGCTAAAGAGCCATAATCCTTATAAGCTCGAACCTTGTAGTACACATCCCCATTTGCCGCAGGATAGGCATAACCCTTATCTACTAAACGCTGAATTAAATTCAACATTTGTGGCATATACTGCGTCGCCCGTGGCTCTTCATCAGGTGTTAACAAAGACAGCGCTTCTGCATCATTATGCATTTCGTGTATAAATCGCTCAGCTAACGCTATAGGCTCTTCTTTGTTCTCAATAGCTCTGTTTATGATTTTATCATCGATATCCGTAATATTACGCACAAAACGCACATTACTTGCACCGTACTTATGCTTCAAGTAACGAACAATCACATCAAATGCCAACATAGTGCGCGCATGTCCAATGTGACACAAGTCGTAGACAGTGATCCCACATACATAAATCCCAATCTTTTTTGGGTCAATAGGCACAAAAGTACGTTTCTGCTGGCTTTTGGTGTCATATATCATTAAGTCGGACATTTTATTTTCCTTGGCAAATATGGCTAATCTACAAAATCTTCGTAATAGAATATATCCTAACTAATAATTTGCCCAGGGACAAATATGTGCTACCCTGAAAACCTGTCTTTTGTTGTAGGAGAATGGAGTTTTATGACTCAGGTAATTATGTCGACAAACTTGGGAGATATAACCTTAGAAATCGATGAACAAGCTGCGCCAATTACCGCGGCAAATTTCTTAGACTACTGTAAAAGTGGTTTTTATGAAAACACTGTCTTTCATAGAGTAATAGACGGTTTTATGGTCCAAGGAGGCGGCTTAACCGTTGATCTAACTCCTAAGCCAACTCAAGAACCAATTACCAATGAAGCGGACAACGGACTTAAGAATGAAATTGGCACGGTTGCCATGGCAAGAACGACTGATCCACACTCAGCTACCTGTCAGTTTTTTATCAATGTAGCTAACAATGAGTTCCTGAATTTCCGTGATAAGACTGATCAAGGTTGGGGTTACTGTGTTTTTGGAAAAGTTACCCAAGGCATGGATATTATTGACAAAATTTCGCATGTGAATACTGTTAATCGTGGTCCATACCAAGATGTCCCTGAAGCAGATATTATTATCACCAAAGCACAAGTAGTAGCACCACAGGAAGTGAAGCAGGCTACATCACAGTAATACATGATCACGTATTTCATATCTGATCTACATCTGCATGTGAACCAACCACGGTTGACCCAGCTATTTCTAGATTTTTTGCAAGAAAAAGCTCCACATGCAGATGCATTGTATATCCTTGGAGATTTTTTTGCGTTGTGGTTAGGCGATGATGTAGAAATGCCACAGTTTCCTGAAGTATGTGCAGCAATGCGCCAACTAGTAAGCCAGGGAGTTCCCATCTATATCATGCGTGGCAATCGCGACTTCTTATTAGGTAAACATTTTGCCAAAGCCACAAACAGCACTTTACTACCTGATCCATATGTAATTGATTTGTATAAAAAACGGATATTGTTAACTCATGGTGATAGGCTTTGTACCTTAGATACCGGTTATCAAAAGTTTAGAAAGTTTGTACAAAACCCGCTAATCAAATGGATTTTTTTAAATATTCCAGCAAGACTGCGAACAAAGATAGGTTTATGGGTTAAATCTAAAGCAAATCGTCAAAAAGCCAACATTGATTATAATCAACCCAAATATGACGTCACTAGTACTGCTGTGACTAAATGGCGTAACAAGTACAAAGCCCCGCTCATAGTCCATGGCCACACACACAGGCCACAAATAACTCACGATCACATAGTACTTGGAGAGTGGACTCCCAAAGAGGCCATAATCTTACAAATAAGCTCAGAAGACGAGCAACTTATTGATTTGTGCTCGCCCTAGGGTTAGATTTTGCGATTTTTAACATTGGAAAACCAACATGACATGCAGATTATTACCTTGGAAAAACAACATGGCATGCTATTTTTAACCTTGTAAAAATAGCATGTTATAGTATAATTATAGTATGGCTATAAATATACACCGACATTTAGAGGCTGAGCTACTCGAGTGGAAGAACTTAGCTGTGCGCCAACCAATCATCCTACGTGGAGCCAGGCAGGTTGGCAAAACCTTTTTAGTAAAAGATTTTGCGAATAAGCACTTTAAAAACATTGCCTATGCTAATTTTGAGTTACAGCCCCAATTATCAGACTGCTTTAAAAATCTTGATCCAAAGCGGATAACACGCGCATTGCAATTAGAACTAGATGTTGACATTACTCCAGGAAAGACTCTACTTTTTTTAGATGAAGTACAAGAATGTCCCGCAGCTATAACTGCACTACGCTATTTTAAAGAGCAGATGCAAGATTTACATGTCATATCTGCAGGTTCTTTATTAGAATTTGTACTAAATGATAAAAACTTTAGTATGCCAGTTGGTAGAGTACAATACATGTACATTAGACCATTGAGTTTTCTAGAATTCTTAGATGCAATTGGTAAAAGTAGACTTATAGAGCATCTGCGAAACGCTAGTCTAGATGGTCAAGATGACACTAACGTACATACAAATATTCTTGAACATTTTCAAGAATATATGGGATTAGGTGGAATGCCTGCAGTTATTGCTGAATACGTAGCGAATAATAAACTAAATCGCTGTGATAATATGCTAAGCGACCTATTAATTTCATATAGAGATGACTTTAGCAAGTACGCAAAACACACAGATCATAAATATTTATATAAACTATATGATAAGGCGCCTTCTCTAGTAAGCCAATGGTTTAAGTATGTTAAAGTCGACCCAGATATAGATGCCCGCGGTATAAAACGAGCATTAGAACTACTAGATAATTCTGGTGTGATTTCAAGAATAATAGCTAGTACTGCTTCTGGATTACCTTTATCTAGCACACAACTAGAAAAGAAATTTAAACTATTATTTTTAGATATTGGTTTACTTAGAGCTGCACAACAAATTGACTTAAGCTTAATCTACCAGGACAATCAACAGCTTTTGACGAAAGGACAGTTAGCTGAGCAGGTAGTTGGACAAGAGTTATTAGCATATGCTCCAAAAATACAACGTAATAGACTATTCTTCTGGCAGCGAGAAGAAAAAAATTCTCAAGCAGAAATAGATTATCTATATGTGCATAATGGACAGATAATCCCTATAGAAGTGAAAGCAGGTAAAATAGGAAGACTAAAGTCCTTAAAGATTTTTATGCAGGAGAAGAGGTCAAAAATAGGGATCAGAATATCTGCATTACCCTTGAGCTATGAGAGTAATATTTTGTCTATCCCCTTTTACATGATCTCCGAACTACCACGCCTAATTGAGCAGTCCTTTAAAAAAACTTCTAGCTAACCCCCATCCCACACAGGATCGGCATTAAAACGCTCACCATATTTTTTACTCAAGGTAGCAAAATTTTCTTTAATCTGTTTTTTTTCTAGTGAGGCAATGAAAGTCATTGGTCCTCCTCTAAAAGGTGCAAACCCAGCACCAAAGACTAATCCTGCATCGATTAAATCGGCATCGGCTACTACGCCCTCACGCAGGCAGGCAGCAGCCTCATTAACTAAGCGCATAATTAATCTATCAGTAATATCAGCAGGTACTGGCTTATCGTTATCTACAGATACCTTAAGACGCTTACCACGACTATCGTAATTATAAAAACCTTTACCAGATTTTTTGCCTAGTTTGCCTTCCTCAACCCAACTCTTAAAGAACTCTGGCACAGTCGCACCCACACCTTCTGCAGCATGCATACAAATATCAATCCCCACTACATCCATGAGTTCTATTGGCCCCATCAGCATACCAAAATCAGTTGCAGCCTTGTCTATCTTAATACCTGGCACACCTTCGGCATACATTTGTGCAGCTTCTAGCATGTATGGTACTAATACCCTATTTACAAGAAAACCTGGACAACTTTGCACTGGCAACGGTAGTTTATCTATTTTGCCGACAAATGCCAGGGCATTATTTAACACCATCTGATCGGTATTTGGCGAAGACACTACTTCTACTAATTGCATTAAAGGTACAGGATTAAAAAAGTGGATCCCAACTATACGCTCCGGACGTTGCAAACCTTGTCCTATAACATCTAAAGGTATAGTAGAGGTATTAGTAGCTAAAATGGCTTCTGGTTTTGCTTGCTGCTCTAATGAAGCAAATAACTGCTGTTTGGCTACTGGGTCTTCAATAATTGCCTCAATAATTACGTCAGCTTGCCTAACACCAATCCCAGTAGGATCTGGCACTAAGCGATCTTTAGCCGCATTTATTAAGTAGGGTACCTTTAGTTTTTTAGTAAATAATTTTAGTGTACGTGTGAAGGTAGCAGATATTGCCTCAATATTCTGATCTTGCAGGGTCACTTTAAAACCACGCAAAGCACACCAAGCAGCTATATCGCCGCCCATTACACCTGCACCAATTACATGCACATGACGAGGTGCAAAATCATGCCCTTTAGAAAATCCCTTTAGCCGGTCACGCAGGAAAAACAAACGCACTAAATTGCGTGCTGTAGGCGTAACCATTAACTTTGCAATTGATTTTGCCTCTGCTTTATAAGCATCTTTACTCCATGCAGAATTTTTGATCCAAGTATCCAATACTGCATATGGTGCAGGATAATGCCAAGGATTTACTTTTTTACGTAACTGCTTACGCATATAATATGCAAGAATTGCGCGCATCGGTGCTAATTGTACAAAACGTTCCCAGATACCACAATCACGTGTCGTAGGCTCCTGCTGCAAATAATGCTCTACTGCATGCTGAAAATGTCGTAGTGGTACCGCAGCATCTACAATACCGATTTTAGCAGCTTTACGTGCATCGAGTACTTTACCTGGTAAAATCAAACTCAAGGCTTTCATAGAGCCTATTACGTGTGGCAAACGCACACTACCGCCCCACCCTGGTTGTACGCCGAGCATAACCTCTGGTAAGCCGATTTTAGTTTTTGGGTCATCCAATGCAACTCGGTACTTACAAGCTAAAGATAACTCTAAGCCACCACCAAGACAGAAACCATTAATCATAGCTACAGTAGGAATTGGCAAGGCTGCAAGCTTATCAAATATTTTTTGTACTTTACGAATTTCTTGGTATGCCTCTTCTTCTGTACTAAGCTCCAAAAACTCACTAATATCAGCACCAGCAATAAAACCATTCTTTTTACCAGACTTAATTACTAGTCCCTTGGGAAGCTCTTTGCTAAAATTGGTCAAACAGCTATCAAATTCTTCCAGTACTTCTGCCCCTAGGGTATTAGTACTACTATCTGCTCTGTTAAGAGTTAACCAACAATAACCATGCGCGTCATTTTCTATCTGCCAATGTTTCATTAATTAACTCCCGCTACGTTTTCTAGAAGAATACCACCACCCTGGCCACCACCTATGCACATGCTAGCAATCCCAAACTTAGCATTTTGGCGTCGTAAAGTATGCGCCATATGTAATGACAAGCGTGCACCTGTTGCACCTACTGGATGACCAAGAGCTATGGCACCGCCATCTATATTTAATTTTGCATAATCGATATTTCCAATTGCCCCACTACTATTTAAATACTCTTTACAGTAATCTGCATCGGCTAAAGCTTGTACACAAGCCATGACCTGACAAGCAAAAGCTTCGTTAATTTCCCAAAAATCTATTTGTGACATTTGTAGCTGATTACGTTGAAGTAAGTCAGCGATACTATGTGCAGGACCTAACCCCATAATTGCTGGGTCAAGCGCTGTCCAGGAAATATCGCGTATTTTTGCCAACGGTTGTAAGTTATATTTTTCCACAGCATCTTTAGATGCCAAAATCACCAACGCCGCACCATCTGTTATTTGTGAGCTATTACCAGCTGTTACCAAACCAAACTTTTTATCAAAAACTGCTCTTAGCGTACTCAATTTCGCTACATTAGAATCTTCCCGCACGCCATTATCGTTCTTATAGCAATGACCGCGCCAATCAAATAGAGGTACAATTTCATCAGCATAATTTTGCTCTTTTATGCCATGCATAACTCGTTGATGGCTTTGTACAGCAAACTCATCCATTTCCTTACGTGAAATCTTAAACATATATGCAAGTTTCTCAGCAGTTTGGCCCATAGACAAATTAACTACTGGATCAGTAAGAGCTTTTAGCAAAGAAATAACTGGACTTAAAAACTTTGGTCTAAATTGGGCAAAAGCATAAATTTTTTCTTGCAAAGTCTTCGCTGCATTAAGAGTAGACAACCAAGTTACCATATCTTCATTCCACAGCACAGCAGACCTACTCATAGCCTCGGTGCCACCAGCTAATATTAAATCATGCTTACCACTAGCAATATCTTTAGCTGCACTGTCTATAGCTTGTAAACCAGAAGCGCAATTACGCTGTACTGTCCAGGCCGGCACATTGTCACCACAACCAAGACGCAAAGCAATAATACGGCCGATATTCGCTTCCTCTGGGCTTGGTCCAACACAACCTATAACTACTTCACCTAAGTCACTAGCAGCAAACGGTTGGCGCATTAATAATTGTTTACCAGCAGCTACAGCTAAATCAGCTGCAGGCAAAGGATTGGGCTTATGCCCAGCACGTATAAAAGGCGTCCTGCCACCATCAACAATGTAAACCTCTCTGCTCATGTCTTCTTTCCTGTTAACTCTGCATTGGTAAATTCATCTACACGCATAGCGTCCACGCGCATTTCTTCGAACTCTTGTAACTGCTGGGCTTCTGTTGTTGTAATCAAGTTATGCTGTACCGCGACTGCAATTTTGTTGGCAAACAAATCATGTTTCTTAATTAGATTATCTTTGATTGCTTTATCTATTTTCTTCAATAATGGCTCGACTTCAAGCATTTTGCGCCACGCTAATTCAATGCCATTATCTATACAATCACTGGTCAAACGCTCTCTAAATTCGGATGGCTGCATCATGTGCTCAGCTATTTTTAACCCATCACTGTCTTTAGGTAATTTATAATTACGCCAACTTGGAATAATTACCCAACGCAAGTAGGTACCAATAAATTTATTTGGGAAATTAAGAGTAAAATACAAGAAAGCCTGATGGATCTGTTGCAAACAATAATCTAGAGACCACTTAACATATTTTGCATCTTCATCTGAATCATGATGATCATGACTGTACTTCAAAATTGCAGATGCAAGATATAAATAACTCAATATGTCGCCAAGACGGGCTGATAAGTTTTCTTTTCTCTTTAGGCTACCACCCAAGATTAGCATTGATAAATCAGATGTTACCGCTAAGCCTACACTCATAAAACTTAATTGACGGTAATAGTAACTCCACCGCGTTTTTGCTGGCTTGCTACATAGTAAGGTCCCAGTAATTGCATGTCCTTCCAAACGTAGAAAGTTCTTTATCACATAACCAATATGTTTTGCCATAGCTTTATCAAATGCGTATACATCATCACTTGCTACCGCTTCCATCTCTTGTAATACATATGGATGACAGCGTATCGCTCCCTGCCCAAAAATCATCAGACATCTAGTTAATATATTTGCACCTTCCACAGTTATGCATACCGGCACACCTTCATAATATCTACCTAAATAATTATGTGGGCCCAACTGTATGCCACGTCCTGCATGAACGTCCATGGAGTCGTTGATAATCTTACGCCCTATTTCAGTCATATGATATTTGCATATTGCAGTAATAACTGATGGCTTATGCTTCTGGTCAATGGCACCGCAGGTTAATCTGCGCGTTGCTTCTAGCAAATACGTATAACCACCAATATTTGCTAACACATCGGCAACACCTTCAAATTTACCAATCGATAAATTAAATTGCCTCCGTAGTTTTGCATATGCGCCTGTAGTTCTATAGCAATGCTTGGCAACTGCAGCGCCAATCGCTGGTAATGATACCCCTCTACCAGCAGCTAAGCACTCAACCAGCATTTGCCAGCCACGCCCAATACGCTCCGGTCCGCCAATAATTGCGTCCAGTGGCACAAATATTCCATCTCCGCGAATAGGTCCATTCATAAAACCTTGATTGAGGGGAAAATGCCGTTTACCAATGTCTATGCCGGGGACATCACGTGGAAGTAAAACAACTGTGATCCCTAAATCTTGTTTATCACCTAATAATTTTTCTGGATCATATAATTTAACTGCTAAGCCAATTAATGTGGCAATAGGCGCCAAAGTTATGTAGCGCTTATGAAAATTTAATTTTATCCCTAAAATATTTTTTTCTTTACCATAGTCGCCGCGAGCTATAATGCCAGAATCGATAATTGAGCTAGCATCACTACCTGCATCAGGTGCTGTTAGTCCAAAACACGGTATTTCTGCACCAGTTGCTAAACGGCGCAGATACTTTTCACGCTGCGTGTCTGTGCCATATTCTAGGAGTAGCTCGGCGGGACCTAGTGAATTTGGCACCATTACTGTAACCGATGCACTTAAACTCTTAGTCGCAATTTTTTGCACGATAGTAGAACTAGCTAATGCAGAAAACTCCATACCGCCGTAAGCTTTAGGTATATGTAATCCAAAAAAACCTTTATCTTTAATAAATTGCCAAACATTCTTTGGCAAATCTAGGTCATGATGAGTGACTTGCCACTCATCTAAAAGATTACACAGCTCCACTACTTCTGTATCAATAAACTTTTGTTCTGCTGCAGTCAAAGTAGGTTTAGGGTTTGCTAATAAACTATCCCAGTTAGGTCTACCTTGAAATAAGTCTGCTTCATGCCAAGTATCACCGGCATAAATCGCCTCACGCTCAGTAGAGCTCATTGGTGGCAAAACTTTCTTATACCAAGCAAACAAACCACGTGTCACTACTGCACGCCTAATCGGCGGCACGTAGCCAACTAATATTACTGCCGCTGCCAGCAGGGCCAGAATGGCTAAAAAAGTGTACATGTGTTCTTCCTTGCGGGGGTACCATTTATAAGGATACTACACATAAATAATTTTATAAAAAAAACCAGCAATATTTGGTTATATGTCTTATATTTGAATCGAAGGAGGTCTTATTATGGGCAATTTGCATAAGATAGAACCTGAAATCGGTCACTGGTATGATTCTAAAGACGCTCCAGAGGCTTTTATAGTCATCGATACCGAAACCAACGAGCTTATTCAAATTCAGTACCAGGACGGAGAGCTAGATAAAATAGACTATGAAACCTGGGCTACCCTGCGCCCAGAAGAAATTGCTGAGCCTGATAACGCAGCTGCTGCCTTTGAGCTCGATAAAGAAGACTTGCTTAACCTTATGAATGATATGGACAATGAAGCTGATTTTGATGGCCTAGAATCACATTTGCGCAACTTGGATGATATAGACGATTGGCGCTAATCCTGTACCTTTTGAACTGCAGGTATATATACACCTAAAAAAAATTCCCCACTTTTCACACATCTGTCATTTAATTGACTACATTAATATGAAGCTGTTGAGGTACTGTTTTGATTGTCGATTTACGTAGCACCATAATGTAGGTCGACATACTGGACGGTTAGACAGCACTGTGTTTAAATATAATAACAATTGAGGAAGGGAATAACATGACTAAGCTCACAAAACGACAAACTGAAGTTCTACAATTGATACAAGATCAAATGAGTTCTACTGGTGCGCCACCAACACGTGCAGAAATTGCTAATAGCATGGGTTTTAAATCTGCCAATGCTGCAGAAGATCATTTACGTGCTTTAGACCGTAAAGGTTATATTCAATTAGTTCCTGGTACTTCACGTGGTATTCGTTTATTGATTGATAATTCAGGCGTACCTATTGTCGGTGCAGTAGCTGCTGGCCAACCAATACTTGCTACTGAGCATGTACAAGACTCGTGTAAAATTGACAAAAATATTTTCCAACCATGTGCTGACTATCTACTACGCGTTAAAGGCGATAGCATGAAAAATATTGGTATTATGAATGGCGATTTATTAGCTGTACATAGTACTAGTGATGTTCATTCTGGCCAGGTAGTAGTAGCTAGAATTGATGATGAAGTAACTGTGAAGCGTTTCTATCGTGAAGGAAGTTTAGTTAAGCTAGTTGCAGAAAATGAGCATTATCAGCCAATTATGGTTGACCCAAGTAAACAATCGTTTGTAATCGAAGGTATAGGAGTTGGGGTGATTCGCAATATGGCCGCAAACCCAAGTAGCCCTTGTTAGTATTACCTTTTTAGTAGTATCAGACCTTCCCAAGCACCTTCCCAGATCTATATGTAGCAAGATTTGGGAAGGTATTTTTAGCCTACAAATCCTACCAATATCATGTTAAAATGCTGCATATTTGCTAAACAATGATATACACTTTTCAGCATTATGACACATTCAACTAAAGCTAATTCCAGTACCAAAGTCATAGTCGGCATGTCTGGTGGGGTAGACTCCTCGGTTGCTGCCAAGCTATTACTATCGCAAGGCTACCAAGTCGAAGGCTTGTTTATGAAAAACTGGGAAGAGGATGATACCGATGAGTATTGCAGTGCACGTCAAGATGTACAAGATGCACAACAGGTCTGTGATACTTTAGGCATTAAGTTACATACCGTTAATTTTGCAGCAGAGTATTGGGATAATGTTTTTACCCATTTTTTAGCAGAGTACAAAGCTGGGCGCACACCCAACCCAGATATTCTATGCAATCGTGAAATTAAATTTAAAGTTTTTTTGCAATATGCAGAGCACTTAGGGGCTGACTACATAGCTACTGGTCATTATGCAGCAAAAACTCTGGATAATGGTTTAGCTAAGGCTAAAGATCTAAATAAAGATCAAAGTTACTTTCTGTATGCAATCACTCAGAAGCAGCTACAGAAGGTATTATTTCCTCTAGCCTGCTTATCTAAACCAGAGGTGCGTGAACTTGCAGCTCAAGCAGGGTTTGCAAATCAAGGTAAAAAAGATAGTACTGGAATATGTTTTATCGGTGAGCGCAAGTTTAAAGATTTCTTACAAACTTACTTACCAGCAACTCCAGGTAATATTGTGAGCGAGACCGGCAAGATTGTTGGCAAGCATGATGGTTTAATGTACTACACAATTGGTCAGCGCCAGGGTCTAAAAATTGGTGGCATGGCAGATGCAGCGAATGAGCCGTGGTTTGTAATAGCTAAAGACTTACCAAATAATCAATTAGTTGTGGCACAAGGACAAAATCACTCTGCATTATATAGAGATAGTTTAACTGCAGCGCAGTTAACCTGGGTTACCAAGAAGCCAGAGGCCAACATATTTAGTTGCAAAGCTAAAATTCGTTACCGTCAGCATGACCAGGCTTGCAAAGTTAGTATAAATCCTGATAATGACTTGTGTACGGTTGAGTTTGAACAGCCACAACGCGCGGTCAGCCCAGGTCAATCGGTGGTGTTTTATCAAGATGACCGTTGCCTAGGCGGCGGTATAATTCTCTAGTTTTCTGGCGATATAAGATGATGGATGATATAGCAAAACAACGTAATCGTGCCCTCGCTCTAGCTGGGGTATTGCAGGCTGCACATTTAGTAAAGAAATTAGCTTGGCATGGTTCAGTTGATCAACAAGATCTAGAAACATGTATATATAGTTTGTTTCAAATTGATGCTAATAGCGTTTCTGCTGTTTATGATGGTGATTATAAACTTAAAACTGGACTACAAGCACTAGAATTATTGATGCAAGATAACAAGTCTAGCAAAGATCCAGAAATCGCTAGATATACTATTTCTTTGTTGCATTTAGAGCGTTTGTTGATTAAGCGTGGCGATTTGTTGAAGAAAATTCAGCTTGGGATGCAACGTGCTAAAGGTCAGGCAGAACATTTTACTACCACTCATGATAATGTCATCGCCAATATTGCTAGTGTTTATACTGATACATTAAGCACCTTTAAATTTAGGATCCATGTATCTGGTGAAACTAACTGTTTATCTAATAGCAATATAGTTAATAAAATTCGTGCAGTACTGTTAGCTGGGATTAGATCAGCAGTCTTATGGCGCCAATTAGGTGGTAATCGTTGGCAGTTGGTATTTGGTAAAAAAACCTTATTATCTGATACCCGCGAATTGTTAAAAGAAGCCGCCGCAGTAGAGCAGGCTACAGCATAGCGGCGCCCAAGTATTGTTAGATAAACATCCCTGGCATTAGGCCTAACTTCTTACGTCTTCTACGACGGCGGCGTAGTTTTAGCGCTCTAGAGAAAGCTAATATCATGCTTGCACGCTTACGCAGCATATATGAAAATTGCCGATCTTTGCTAAAGGCGATGTGCTTAGCTAAAAGTAACAAAATAGAAAAAAACTTTTGTTTATGTTCCGCCTGCTTAGTACCCAAGAACAACCTCTTTAAGAACTTAGCTGAAAATTCTTTTGTCCTAAACACCGCTAGCACCGCCTTAACAACTAAGCGATCTTTAGGATTAAGAGCCGCCATAAATGCCTTGCCTGCTTTAGGGTTTTGAATAGCAGTTACCAGGCTTTGTAGTTTTGGCGATAGCACTATAGGTGGCTTTTTGGCAACAGGCTGAATAGTTGCTTCGGGGGTAAACAACATACGTGCTGGCTTACGCAGCATTGGCTTTTGCTTAACAAAACTGTGACGTCCATTAACACCCACAAAGTCTTTTTTAGACTCTGGAGTCCCTATTGGATGAACTTCTTGAACACCGATTAATGGCATATACACCCCCTGATATTCGATTATGGACATTAAACCATAAAGCTGACTCAATGTCAATGGGTGCTGATTTGTGAGAGGGTTGAATGCGCATTAATGCAGTGTATATGCACTTTGTGTGTATGCAATAATGAAGGAACATGCTAACTAGCACCACTATATCTAATTTTCTACAAATTATACTGCTCTAGTTCCTTGAGCATCTTCTCTAGACTAATAACTGTGGTGTTATTAGCTATAGAAAATTTTTCATCACCACTGTATACAACAAACTTCTTAGTGACATTTAGATCTATACAGGCTGAATAAAATCCTGGTTTTATCTTGGGAGCTAAGCCTTTTTTAATCTCAATAGCCCACAGTTCCTCACTAGAAAATTGCAATAGCAAATCAATCTCTACTCCTGTTGCAGTTCTGTAGTAGTATGATTTTATGCGAGATGGCAAGGAAGCTAAAATGTTTTCTAATACAAACCCTTCCCAACTCTTGCCATTTATAGGATTAGAAATCAAATTTTCATATGCATTTATATCTAATAAGCTATGCAAAATCCCAGAATCTCTTACATAGTAACGCGGCGACTTGGTTACCCTCTTCTTTGTATTAGCAAACCATGGCTCCAATCTACGCACTAACAATAAGTCAACCAAGATATCAAGATAATAAGCTACAGTTTTACTATCTATTTCTAAAGATTGAGCAATTGTTGAGTAATTAATAGCTTCTCCTTGTAAATGTGAGAGCATGATCCATAATCTTCTTAATCTATCTGCAGGGATCCTAAAGCCTAATTGTGGTACATCTTTCTCAAGATAGGTTTTTATAAAGTTTTGCCGCCATTCTATACTAATACTTTCGTTTTGCGCGGTATAACTATCTGGAAACCCTCCACGTAGCCAGAGAATATCTAGCTCTTGTTTATTCTTTGGTTTTACTTCAGACACTATTAAACCACCCATATAGATATAACTTATACGGCCTGCTAGCGTTTCGGATGACTGCTTAAGTAAGTCTATAGATGCCGACCCTAAAATAAGGAACTGAAATCCCTTTTGTCCTTCTCTACGACGCTCATCTATTATGCCACGCAATACCATGAAAAGATCTGGCTTGCGTTGCACTTCATCAAGAATAATTAGTTTATCTTGATGCGCAGCTAAATATTCAAGTGGGTCATCTAATTTTAGAAGGTCCTTGGGAGACTCAAGATCAAGGTATATTGATTGATGGCTTTTACTTATATCTAGAGCAAGCGTAGTCTTACCCACCTGTCTAGGGCCCAGCAAGGCGACAACAGGTGTATGTTCAAGGGTTTGTAAAACTTTTTTTGCAATACATCTTATATACATACCTTGCATTTTCGTATGTAATCTCCGAAATTGCAAGGTAAACAAGAGCCTATTTTTAAAATCTCGCTAGATAATCTATCTCTTATTTTGATTATAGGTAATGAAAATCCACATAAAAAGCATTCATCATTGTCGACCTACCTCCTTGAAACCATACATATTTGAAGTTATACTTCAGATATGTATATAAAACGTGATATTGAAACCGAAATACTTAGTATGTCTGGCAACTATCCAGTTGTAACACTTACTGGACCTCGTCAGTCAGGAAAAACTACAGTTGCTAGACATATGTTCCCAAATTATCCATATGTAAATTTGGAAGCACCAGATATACTAGAAGCAGTAAAAGCTGACCCTAGAAAATTCATCCGTCAACACAGTGATGGAGTAATAATTGATGAAATTCAACGATTTCCGGAATTATTATCCTATATCCAAGTATTTGTCGATGAAGATCAAAAAAATGGTAAATTTATTTTAACTGGGAGCCATCAGCTATCTCTTAGCCAAGCAATAAGTCAATCATTAGCTGGAAGAACTGCTGTCTTACAACTATTACCATTATGTGTCCATGAGCTGGCCGCGGCTGGGTTACAAATGGATACCAACGAATTACTTATTAACGGTTTTTATCCTAGAATGTTCTTTAATAATATAGAAGCATATAAGTATTATCGTGACTATGTAGGCACATATGTTGAACGTGATATCATGCAAATTATTAATGTAAAAAACATGAGTGTTTTTAGAAAGTTTCTTAAGTTGTGCGCAGGAAGAGTGGGACAATTATTAAATGTCAGTAATTTAGCGAATGAGGTGGGTGTATCTAGCCATACTATAAATCACTGGCTATCAGTATTAGAGTCTTTATATATAATAATACGTTTACCTCCATTTTTTGAAAACTTTGGTAAACGTTTGGTAAAATCGCCAAAACTATATTTTGTAGACCCTGGATTAGCTTGTTTTCTGTTAGGTATTACAGATATTTCCCAAATTGATAGAGATCCATTACGCGGTGCACTATTTGAGAACATGATCGTAATCGATTTATATAAAATTAATTGCAATTTAGGAAATATTGCAGAACTATATTTTTATAGAGATAATAATCAACGTGAAATAGATTTAATTATTCAGCAAGGTCGCAAATTAATTCCAATTGAGATTAAGTCATCCGAGTCTTTTAGCAGGCATTTTTTATCAAATCTAAATTTATTTCACAACATAACTAACTCAGAGCAGACTGGCATTTTAATTTATGAAGGGCTTTACGAGGCCAAAGTAAATAACAATGTAATTATAAACTATACGAATGCTCTAAATGATTTTCTGCAAAAATTGTAGATTGCGCACACAAATACAGCCTGCATATTCATGTTCATTACATTCTTTTTTTAGCAAACAATCATTAACTATCTATTCTTGGTATATATCACTACATCATACTACAAGAGTCTAGCCGTCTAGGACGCCCTCTCTCGGACTCTCTATTAGGTAATAAAGGAGCAGCACGATTAAAACTGTCACCTCGCTGCCGAACGAACATTGGCAGAACATATTTTTCCCAACATCCTAAATTTCGTGACTCTTCATGTAATGGCGGAGGTTCTATAAATCCAGAAGAACTAGGCCTCATCGATTCTACATCATCATCTCCAATAGATAATTCTTCTTCTGTACCACATGCGGGTGAAGCAGCTTTTTTCTGAACCAGTTCTTTCTCAAGAAAATCAATTTGTTGTTGAATTGAGCCCAACTGAGCTTGGAATGCATCAGTTTCAAGATGTTTTTCATCACGTACGCACATGTCAGTTAAAACTGTCAGCAATATCTCGCGCTGCGATGCTTGTACTTTTTTTCTAAATAATTCTTCTATAGGCAAAACCTCTACAAAACTATCTAAGGGTCCACCAGCAGGGGTTAGGTGCCAATTAGCCTGCATATCGTTAAATTCTTGCTTTTCTACCTTTAAATACATTGGTCTTGTCCTGACAAATCCCCCCTCACCACTAGTATTACGGGGATCAGCTACATTATCCATTTCTTGCTTTTGGGTCAGCTGCTGGAATTGCTCAAAAAGTGTCCGCTGCATAAGTCCCGCTTCTCTTGCAAATAGCTTTTGATATAGATAACATTTTATCTGTAATTCTATTGTACTGTAAGTTTCTTCACACACACCTTCTGCTATAGCATTAGCTTTCAAATTACTTAGACTGTCTCGTAAAAAACATACAAAATCGAAATCATCGTTTTCTGGGTAGTTAGCTTCTTCTGGTAAATATTTTTTTAAAAACATAAACTCTATTTCTTCAAATAATAAATTCCACGTAGATATTACAATTTGCTTTAGTATGGATTTTGCTGCATTTAAGCTCTTAGAACCCTCAACAAATAAATTTTTGCCATACATTTCTGCTAGAAATAATTTTGCTGCTTGTTCTTTTCTAATCTGTTGTTCTTCGCTTGCAAATACAACCTTCGGGTCTTCTAATATGCCACTAACAAAAGTATAGGCACCATCATCTCGTCTTTTGACTTGAACAGAAAATGACCCATCTTCATTCCTAATTAAAACAGGTATCACAATTTCATGGTTAATACCCCATTTTGGCAATACCTTAAAGCCAGAAAATGGCAAACCCTCATAGCCTTCAGGCAAACGTGGTTGTTGTTCTAGAGGTAAATTTTCATTAGTGCTACGATGATATTTAAGTAAGTCTTGCTTGCGCCTTAAAACACTAATTTTTTCCCACCAAGTGTTAGGACCTAATTCTCTATCTAAGTATTCCATCAATTGTACTCTATCAGCATCCTGCTGTACCACTAGCCAACCAGATTTATATTTAGCTAGTCCAAAATCTGGTGCACGCAAAATCCACCCCTTACCCTCAAAAGTTTCACCTTGGGATAGCTGTGGAATAAACACTTGAAATTCCCCTTCCTGTTGTTTAATAACTAATTCTTCAAAATCGACTAAACCAATGCGTTGCGCTAAATGGTGAATATCTGTGGTGGAAAAAGGCATAGTAACTCCTTGTAAGAAAATCCTTGAAGAATATGAAGCTGGATGTACAGCCAAAGTACCAACTGCAGAGTTTTGAAATTACAGGATAGGAATTAAAAATGCAAGCAGCAAGACATACCCACACCTAAATTGGGTGCACAACTCTATCCCAGCTAGTAATAGCTGGGATTAGAGCTTAGGCGCGACGTTTGCGACTTTTGGTAGTTGTGCTAGTTTTGCGACGCTTTTTAGGCGCAGCAGCTGTTTGGGTAAAACGACTAGCTTTTGTAGTTTTACGCGGACGTTTTAAACCTGCTTCTTCTGCTAGTACTTGTTTTAGCAACTCCAAACGCTCAGTTTGCAATACAACCGCATCATTTAAGTCTTCTAAACTTGGCTGCTCAGGAGCTATATAGTTACGTAATACCTTAGATATTTCTTCTAATGTATTGTCATAGCCTTCTAGTAGTACTAACACTTGGATTAATGCACGCTCTTGACCTCTGCGTCCACGAACTCGATGTACTTCTTCCAAGTTAGTAGTTACAAACTCAAGACCACTACGCACTACTAAACGTTGTAACTCAGTAAAAAAGCTATTATATGCTAGGCGCGCATGCACACTACCTTGCTTAGTATCATCTGTTGCATATGGATGAGTAGTAAATACTATACATATATCACCATTATCATGACGTTCAATACTAACTTCATCAAGACGTGCTGGCTCTACTTCACATTCGTATTTAATCTGACCCACTATGCTCTTGTGATGCAAGATATAGTCTGAATTAAATTGTCCTTCTTTCCAAATACTCATAACATATCCCTCTACAATGGTTTTGCATTAGGCCCAAGGTATAACTTTCACCGTGAGCTTATACACTGTATCGTTACGTCGAGAAAAAACTTAAGGGTATTTATCCAGGAAAATATATGACTAGCAGACAAATACGAGTTATTGGGTATGCTTAATCTTTTTACTATGGAGTATAAAATATACTACCGGCAAACATAGCAAAATAAAGCTCAGGGTAAGTAGAACTGAGAATGTAGTTAAGTCTATTGAAATCAATGTACTATGCGGGGAATACACGAGGAAAAAACAAATCAGACAGATAATAAAACCAACCCCAGCTGTCAAATTCATGACAGGGGTTTTAAATTCACGTACAACATCCGGCTGTGAACGACGCAAATAAATGCCTGCTGCAAAAATCAGCATATAGGTAACAAAGGTAAATTGTGCAGATAAAGCAGTTAAAAACCAAATTGACGTACTATTATTGCGGATATAAATAAATATAAATGACAATACACTGCCTATGATTGCTTGCATGACTAGTAGCCTGGTAGGAACACCATGTTTATTCACTTTATCTAGCCATGGCGGCAAGAAATGATCGTGAGCCACTACTAGCATACCCTTGGCAGGACCGATAACCCAAGCATTAACTCCAGCTAAAGCACCGAGAAAAAGGCATAAGGCTAAAATAGGGACAAACCAAGTCAACCCTACCTTAGTAAAGAAACATTGAAAAGCCTGAATAAGACCTGAAGCCAGACAAATACTCTCTTGCGGCACAACCATAGCAATTGCCATAGTCCCAAATATATAAACAAATAAAATTAAAAATGAGGCTAATAATATTGCTCGCGGATAGCTATGTTGTGGATCTTCTGCTTCGCGAATATGATAGGCAGCCAATTCTACCCCAGCTAAGCTTAATAACACGCCAGCAAATAGAGCGACAGTATTAAAGTTTAACCTAGGTACAAAAGAGCTAACCTCAAACGGGATCTGCATTGGGTTATCTACTATTACCCACCAGATACCAAAAGCAATAATCAAAAATCCAGGGATCAAAGTACCTAAAATAACTCCTGCAGAGCTAATCAGGCCGGAGAGTTCTATACCAATAAAATTAAGTAAAGTGGCGCCCCAGAAAATAGCTAACATAGTTATTAACACAAACCATACATTAACTTCTAAATTGGGCAAAACAGGCGCTAACATATGTGCAACCATAGCTGCCATAAAAGCCAATACTGCCGGAAACCATGCAACACTTGCCATCCAGGACATCCACAGTGCAAGAAAAGCAAACGGTTTACCAAAAGCCTCTCCTACCCATACATAGCAACCACCAGCATGGGGCCATGCAGCGGCCAGCTCAGCAATTACTAATGCAGTAGGAATAAAGAAGACACATGCTGCGAGGATTAAATAAAAAACCGCAGAGTATCCCAACTCTGCGGTTAATGATAGGTTGCGTAAGCTTACTATAGCCGCCATGGTAATCATGGCTAGGGTAAAAGTACCCAGGGCTTTAGTAGGCTTAGGCATCAACCTGTATTACGCCGAAGCTGGCGCAGGAGCCGCACCACCAGTTGCAACTGGTTTTTCTTTGGCTGCTTCTTCTTTATGTTTACGATCAAGCGCTGTATTAACTTTTACGCTTAATAGTTTAACTGACAACATCCAGCCTAAACATACTACGAAGAACACTCCAAAAGCGATTGGTGCAATAGCTGCTGCTTCTTTAGTAGCAAATGCCAAGAACAACATGTTTTGTACAAGTGCACCACCAGCTTTACCAGCACGGCCACCAATAACGTCAACTGCAGCTTTACCTTTGGTTTTTAGCTCATCATCTAACGGTATGTAGGCCATTTCTTTAGTCGGATCAAATAATGAATACTTGATAGACTTAGACAAAATAACAATACCAGCACCTAGGAACGTAGCCGCAGTCACTGGGCTAGTACCAATTGATACTAAAATATTAGCTACTAGATCTTTCAATAAAGCCACTTCACCTGAAGACAGAATAAAGCAGAAGAATAAACCACCACCAATTACAATAAACAATGGGGTAATTACCGCAGCCTTAAACCAGCTCATGATACGTAAGATATTTGAACCAACGAATAAACTAAACAAAATAGTCACTACACCAGTCCAAGTAGAGAATTGACCCATAAAGCCATTATAACCGCCTCGGTCGCCGTGGAAGTAGACTTTAAGTTGTTCTTTCCACTGTACTTCTACCAAGTTAATAGTCACACCATAAGCCATAATTAACATTGCAATTAGGCCCAACTCTGGTGATTTAACAATGATCTTACAGCTTTCTACTAATCCAGGCTTCTTCTTTTTCTTCTTACCAACAGCTACGTCATCGCCATCGTAATAACGTGGATCAGTCAATACATTAGTATGCATCCATCGATATAGAGCCATAGATGCAACACCCATAACTAATACCGAGCCCATAAGCCACTGTAAGCTAATACCCCAAACTGCTTGCTCATTAAGATGTGGATAAAAGTCTTTAATAGTATCTGAACAGAAAGTCACTACTAACCCAGACAGAATTAATGCTAGGTTACCAATAACTACAAACAAACCATAGAAACGCTTAGATTCTTTCATGCGTACGATTTGATTAGCGAACTGCCAGAACATAAGGGCAATCATTGCACTACCCCAGATCTCTGCTAAGACATAAAATAAAGAATACGACCAGTAAGCACCTATATCAAAGAAACCACTTAATCGTGGATAATTGGCACTAAAGTTGGCAATAACTTCTTGTGAAGGATGCAAAATATCCAAGTTAGGATATATAGCAAAGCCAAATAAACCAAAGAAAATCAAGAATGGTGTAACCACAGCATAAAATACATGCTCACGCTTCATCATGTTGGTTAACTTTGCATATAACACTACAAATAGTATTGCACACGGAGTAACACAATATAATTTAAGGAAGGTAATCGCACTGGCGCCAGACGCATTTACAACCAAAGTATCTTTTGTATCGCGCAACAACGTGTAATTGAACAAGATACAAAACATAATTAGTCCCAGCGGCAAAAACTTTTTTAGTTCGTAATTATGTATAGGCCATAATACCTTTCGAATAGGACCAAATTCAGGTTCGGTTCCTTGATGATTATTGCTGGACATTGTGCCAACCCCCTTCACTAAGTAAAATAAATGATTAAAGTTAAATAGATTATCTGTTTAGTAATCCTTGCGGTATTTTATGCCTAACTTTGGTTCTTAACAAGGGCAAACTACAAATATTTAGCGCCCTGAGCTTGATTATCGTGCGGTTTTGTCTAGTTTATGTTAATTGAATAAATTCTTGCTGTAGCGGAAAATATAAACCCAACTTAATTTCTTGTTGGGGGTAGAGTTGTTGCAGAGCACGCTGGTATGTTTTAAGTTGAGACTCATATGTAGACTGGCTTATGTTAGCATTAAAAACTAATTTATAATCTATAATCCATAAAACATCATCAGCAGTTAAAAAAGCCCTATCAATGACTAACTGTTTGGCTTCGCCATTGTGGTTGATAGACAAAGGCCATTCCGCAAAAGATTTATTATGCTGACTAGATAGAATCCAGCTACCCTTTTCACATGCCAATGCGTTCTGCAGTGCAGTATCTATATATTTATGGTATCTGTCTGCCAACCCTAGTTGCGCGGCGTATCTAGACCAATCCGGCATGTTCTTATGGCCATAGCAAGCAATATGCCATAATGCGCGATGTACAACTGTACCCACAATACGTTGCCAGTCATCATAAAATACTAGCTGTTTTCTCGAAACTACAGGAGAGATATTCTGCTTATATTCTCTATTTTGCAGTGTACCTTGGCTTAACCGATAAAGTTGCCTACTATTGTCTAAAACTTGTGTTTCTGCGTCCACCGTAACAAATTGGCTAGACAATTTATCCCAAACTGCTGAAAGTAAACTACCACTTGCTGGCGGCCCATCCACAACATCTGCCATACAATATAACTTGCCTTTGGCCCTAGTTGCTGCAACATAAAAAAGTCGTAACATCTCATGTTGCTGGCGTTGCTTCTCGCACCACATAAGATAATCATACATATTGTTATGCTCCGTATTATTAGCCCGCAGGGGTGCTAATAACAGGTAGTCATGTACAAAATCACGCCGCTCTAACAACATTAATTTTGCTTCGTTTGCTCGTGGTTGCTTCGCCAATTTAGGCACAATAACAACATCAAATTCTAAACCCTTAGCTTTATGCATAGTCATAATCTGTACCGCACTAGCATCAAGCGTTTGTGGCTGAAGAAAAATATTTGCAAGCTCCGAATTAATAAAATCTGGGCGCATTAGTTCTGGACGCTGTGCATTATTTGCGAGGAACTTAAAATAAGCTTGCACAGCACTTAACTCGTCTTTATCCCGTACACACTCTTCCCCACCAAGATTATGCCACGTGTTTTTTACTAATTGATCTATAGGCATACGCCTCACAGCAGACAAAGCACCTCGCATAATCGTACAAAATGGCTCCAACTGTAATTGCTGTACTGCCTGCCAGATGGTGCCATCATACTCTGCAAGGTGTAACAGTTGTTGTAATGTTAAGCCAAGCCATGGTGCGCGCAATACCGCCAACCACGCAATCCGATTATCAAGATGTAGTAAAGCTGAGGTTAATGCCGACAAGTCTTGGGCAATAGAGCGCTCTGCTAAAGTTTCTAAATCAGTACCCTGGTATGCAATATTATGCTTACGCAGCATAGGTAATATATCTGCCAAATGACTACGTGAACGCACCAATATTGCTATAGACTTATCTTTTGGAGTATCTTTTATAATATTAACTATTGCAGCTGCCTCTGTGAACGTGTTAATACATTGCACACCATCTTTATCTGAAGAAGAAGGTTGCGCCGCAACAGATTCTTGATAAGAAATAGCCCCCAATACCATATCATCCTGCTGAGGGAAACTCGCTGCAAAGGTATGATTAATCCAAGACACCACTTCTGGTTGCGAACGAAAATTGACCTGCAGCTGTACAAAACTTAACTTTACGCCACCTATGCCACTTTCCTTAGCTTTTATAAACAAGCCTACTTCAGCCTCACGAAATCTGTATATAGACTGCATAGGGTCGCCGACTAAAAATACACTGGTCGAAGCTGGATCCCAATTAGATACTAGCAACTCTAAAAGCGTAAATTGACTGATAGAGGTATCTTGAAATTCATCTACTAAGATGTGACGTAATTTATAGTCTACAGAACGACTAAAATACTCATATTGCCCTAAGCTACGTAAAGCTGCCAAGGTGACTTCTGTATAATCAACTTGCCCTAAGTCTTTAAAAACTATAACCAGCTCTGCAACTAACAATCTAAGCACAGCAGCTAAAGAGACAATAATTTTCAATTGACCACCAGTATACTCTGAAGCTCCTAAAATCTGCAGCAAATGTAACTGTTGTCTAAATTTTGTAGCAGCTTGTAATTTCTCCAATGCAGCCATTGCTGCTTCTTTACGCGCACTCCACTCTGCACGCTCTTCTTTGTTTTTACTAGAACTTGGTGCTGGAAAACCTTCAGACTTTGTCAAGCGCTTGCGCCACATACCACTACTTGTTAATAAGACTTTTGCCAAAGGCAACCAATCTACATACTCAACTGGCATATTCTCGATAAAAATTAATGGCTCAAAATCTTTAGGTATATTAGCTTCTAAGTCGCTTACTATTTCACTTTGCAGCAGTTGCAAACTACTAGCTAGCACTTCACTTAGATCATCGCGCAATAAAAAAGGCAACCATTGATCACGTACTTGTAACATATTAATTAACAATTTAGTTACTTTAATACGATCATTGTCTAAATATAGTAATAGATTAGATAACTCCTGTTCTTCTTGCTGCAGTAATTGTGCTACTGCTTGCGCATATAGTACATTTGGTTGATCTGCTATCTGTGGCGCTGCCCCAAAGCGTGACAATATTGGTAACCTTCCAGCAACACTAGCACACAGAGCATCTATCGTATGAATCTTAAGGCGGGCTGGATTATGCTGTAAGTCCCATCCTAATAATTGATCTCTTGCATTGATCTTTTGCACCAAAGGATCATCAATGTTATCCAATGCATCTAATACCCTCGCGCGCATCTCTGCGGCAGCTTTACGAGTAAATGTAATTGCCAGAATCTCTTCTGGATCACGTTCTACATCCAGTAGCAAATGTAAAAAACGTTGTACAAGCAAAGTTGTCTTACCAGAGCCTGCTGGTGCCTGTACAATAAATGATTTCCGCACATCTAGTACAGACTTACGTATATCTTGATCAGCTATCATAAATTCTACACACCGCTTGCAAATTACAGCTTTGACAAATTTGTTTACTTACCGGTTGTACTTTGGCGTCACCATCAGCAAATTTATTAGCTATAGCTTGTAAGTCTGGAACCTCTTCTGGGTTATACTCGTGCAAAGCAACCTTGCCTGACTTCACATAATATACTGCTGCATTAGGTGCAACACACTGCATATATATAGCCAGCTGTGGATCAAATGGCTGTACAAATCCAGTCTTATAGTCAATAACCAGATTGCTGCCATCTTCCAATCGGTCTACTCTATCGACCTGAATATTCAATGCCAACTTGCCTATACGTACATAGTGACGTTTTTCTAGTTGGATAACAGTAAATTTATCACGTTTATTCTCATACTCTAACCAAGCAGCCAAGAGATTTTGCAATCGACTTTCTTCAACCTCAAAATAATAATCAGTAATTATATGAGGCAAGCTTATTTGCCATGCGCGTAATACTTCATTTATTATTTGGTTAATATCTTTTTGCGCATTCTCTAACCAATACCATTCCAAAACTTCATGTACAATGCTACCACGTTGCGCTGGAGTTAGGAAAGCAATCGGCTCTGCTAATGCTTCGGCATGTAGTCGCAACTCTGCAAAAGCACGAAACGGACACTGAGCTTGTAATTTTAAAATACGCGTACCACCGCGCACATAAGTATTTTCTAATATTGGTGCAGAAAAATCAGAAAAATATTCCAATAATGATGGTTTAATTGTTTCTTCTGGTGTAGGAAAATCCTGTTGTTCTATATCTACTATCAGATTACTAGGGGCAGTTGCAGCTTCATCTGTATGCACGGGATAGCTAAATACTACTTGCTTTCGCGCTCCATTGCGCATACTTGTAGTTAAGCGTTGTGCAACTGATAGTTCACGCTGCGGACCGCTACGGGGCAAATTATATTCACGTTGTAATTCTACTGGCAAAAATGGATTTGGCTTCGCTTCTGGCGGCCAGTTTTCACGGTTCATACCTGTTACCCATAAATAATCAAATGGTATGCCTTCTGCTTCTAACATCCCTAAAACATGCACACGCGTACTACCCTGCTCTGCTGGCAAAAATGGCGTTGTTGAAGCAAGACGATGCAAGTATTGCACTGCAGCACTATAAGTGTGCACACCAATGATATGATCTAATTTGTTGTACTCCCGAAGCAATTCTTGCCAACAGGTAACTAAATCTGACTCTTCACGTGTTAACTGCTCTTGTCCTGGCCAGCCCCAAGAGTTTAATAGTTGCTGTATCAATAGAGACCAATACTTTGCAGGATGTAGTTCTATATTTTGTTGCTTACCAGTGCATAATTTAGCAATACCTTTTTCTCTACATACCCTGTCTAGTTGTGCTAACTTATTATCCTCAAACCTGCCTTTATTAATATACGGAGATCGAATTAATGCACTTATATCATCATAGTACAACTCAGGTTGAGCCTGACGCAGTATAAGAAAGGCAGTATTAACAAGATTATAGGTATTCAAGCTATACGGCGCAGAAATATTTAATTGTTCTTGTGGGATGTATTCTAAAAATGTATTAAGAACTAACTGTCGTTGCATTTCCAAATCAGGAACAATAACTGCTACTTGATCACTGGAGTGCTCTGCTGCCCATTTGGCAGCTGCCGTTAACTCTAACTTATGATCAATAAACCTAGTCCTGACTGATTTAATAGGTTCCACCAGTAAATTATCAGTTGTTATTTCTATCCCAGCTTGAGAAAGATTGTCAAAAAAATCAACATATACAGGTGGCAAATCCTGTAAGCCACGTAATACTATTTTTTTTGGTATAGAATCCAGAATATCATCTAAGTTTTCTGATAATTTTAGCAACAGTGATTGGCTATCAACCCATCCATTCTCCTCCAACCATAACTTATATGTTGCTAACCACTGACACATAGCTGCAGTGTCCATAGAATAATCTACATATGCATCTATCTTAGTTAAAGGTATTCGCCATTTTTGGATAAAGCCCCATGCATCAACTATTAACTTTGCAGTTTGATTAATGCGTAATAACTCCACACCTATAGAAGAGTTCTGCATAATCTTCTCTAGCAAGAGTTGCTGCTTGTTACTGGATAATACAGGTAGGTAATTACTACAGCGTAGCCATAATTCATTCAGCCAAGATTCTAAAGGATATATTTGTGGCGTATCCCAAACGGCTTGCCCTTGATTTAACGCCTGGATTTGCGCCTGTTGTAATGAATAAGCTGCTAACCGCCTATTAGGAGTGAGAATCAACACCTAATTTCTCTCTTTCTATACGTGAAACTACAGTGCTTACAGTTAAGCCCTGCACCAGAATAGAAAATAGCACAACTCCATAGGTTATAGCTACTACAATATCATGGTAATTACCAGTAAGACTAAGTGCTAGAGCAATAGAGATACCACCACGCAATCCACCCCAAGTCATAACTACTAGCACTTCAGTGTTAAAACGCCTAAATGACCCCATTAATGATACAGGTAAAGCAATACTAATCCAACGTGCAGCAATAGTGATAACAATAGAACCAAAAGCGGCCATTACAACTGCAGCATTTAGACTTATACGCATAAACTCCAGGCCTATTAACACAAATAATATTGCATTTAAAACTTCATCTAATAAGGCCCAAAAACCATCAAGTCGCGCTAAATTACTTCGACTCATATTATCACTGCGCATAGAACTACCTATTATTAATCCGGCAACTGCCATGCATATCGGACCTGAAACTTTTAACACAACAGATGCCAAAGTGTAGCCACCTGTTACAATAGCTAAAGTCAACATAATAATTACTTCATAATCATCTACTGTACGAAACATAATAGATGCTATCCAACCCATTATCGCACCACATAAAATGCCACCACCACCTTGCCGCAAAAATGTTAAGGCAATCTCACTAGGCTCTAAGGATTGTTGCTTACCAGTTGCAATACCTAAAATAATAAAAAATAATACAATCCCCATCCCATCATTAAATAATGCTTCACCTGCGATTTTCATGGATAGCGCTTTAGGTGCGCGCACACGCTTAAGAACCCCTAGCACCGCAATCGGATCCGTAGGAGAAATTAAAGCACCAAATAGGAAGCAATACGATAAAGGCAAATTAATACTTAATAGTTGCACAAACCCATAGGTAGCATAACCAACCAATAGAGTAGAAATAAAAACACTAATGGTAGCTAATACAAATACTACGGCTTTATGTTTATATAATTCTACAGCATTAATATGCAAGGATCCGGCAAACAATAGAAAGCTCAACATGCCATGTAAAAATGCCTCATCAAAACCAATGCTGTAAACTAAAGTTTGCGCAAAATCTTCTACCCCTAGACCCAAACGCCCCATAATGGTTGCTGTAACACTTAGGAACAATGCTACCAAAGTGATTCCTATAGATTTGGGTAATTTAAAGAATTTGTAATTTATATAGCTAGCAGTAGCCGTTATTGTAAGCAGAATGCCAACTATGGTTTGGGTATTCATTTAAATTTAGGCCTGTTTAGCAACTATATTATTTACAACTATAATACATGCTGTGGAACTTAAAAACATTATTGGTCATAGAGGGTGTGCTGGAATGCGCCCAGAAAATACTTTAGCTGCTTTCAGTTTTGCAGCTGAATTTGGTCTGTCTATGATAGAGTTTGATGTACAGCTGACCAAAGATCAGGAATGGGTAGTATTTCATGATACCACCTTAGATAGAGTTACCAACTTTCAAGGTAAGGTCTCAGAATATACCCTAGCAGAGCTAACTCAAATGGATGCAGGCTCATGGTATGATGAACAATACAAAGATCAAAAAATCCCTTCTCTAGCCGATACTTTAGATTTAGCTGATAAGTTGAATTTGCAATGCAACATAGAGATTAAAGGTTCCAGCGAAGATCCAGAACGATATGCCAATTTGTTTGCAGAGTTTATTAGACAACATGTAAAACCAGCAGCAGAACTTCCATTAGTATCTAGCTTTAATGTCGAATGCCTAATTAAACTACGCCGTATATTCCCCACATTGCCTATAGCGATTATTGTAGATGAGGTGAAGGAAGAAACATTAGAAATTACAGAGGAATACGGCTTCAGTCGTGTACACGCTGACGTTAACCAGATAACTATAGAAGATGTGGAATCTGTCTTAGCAAAAAACCTACCAATATATCTATACACAGTTAATGACAAACAAACCGCTGATGCATGGTTTGAAAAAGGGATCAACGGTTTTTTCTCAGATCACCCTGACCTATTAATTTGAAAATAACAGATATGTACATTAAACTAAATTCTATATATTAGGACTTATAGTGCATGGAAGAATCACATATAATTTCGCTCAAAGAAGTTGACAGCACTACCCATGGCAGCGCATCTGAGCAAATTAACCTAAAAAATATCAATTTAACTGTAAATGCTGGCGAAACTGTAGCCGTTATCGGCCGTAGCGATTCAGGCAAGCACGGGTTGCTACGTTGTATAGCACTTTTAGACAGACCCCTAACTGGCATTTTAAGTATTGATAACAAAAACTTAACTTTTATGGCTAGTAGTGAACTATGCCAAGCACGACGTAAAATAGCCTATATCACTGGTAAACCCACTTTAATGCATAGTAAGTCTATTTTGCATAACGTAGCATTACCCCTACTAATTCAGGGAACACCCAAAGATGAAGCATATAAACTTGCAGGGATTGCCCTTGGTAAAGTCAATCTAGAGAGCAATCAACAAACCCCTGTAACAAGCCTTACAACGATGCAGTTACTCCAAGTAGATATGGCTCGTAGTTTAGTGAATAATCCTAGCATAATGCTTGCCGATGACGTATTACAAAAGTTAGATCCCAAGAGTGCCCAGATTGCTAGTAATTTACTCGAGAAAATAAAGCATACAGAAAAACTTACAATATTGATTAGCACTAATGATGCTAACTATATTAAAGCCTATTGTGATAGCGTAATTGTTATGCAACAAGGCATGATTGTTGAGCGTTGTTCTACATATGAACTATTCAGCCAGCCACAGTCAGATACAGCTAAAGAATTTATCCGTATTTTTGCCAAACATGAGCTGCCTGGCAGTTTACGCAAAAGAATAACCCATCGTGCGTTAGCTCAACACCATGCATTAGTACGAATTAACTTTCATGATTGCCTAGCACCAGAAGAAATTCTAAGTAATTCTTTAGATGCCTTCGATTTACGTATGAATATTATTCAAGCGTACCAAGAAGCAATCTGTGGACAAACATTAAACTTAATGGTTATAGAGATTTTTGGTGAATTTGACACAGTAGAACAAGTGGTAGAATTTCTAAATCATAATGGCCTGCATAGCGAGATTATAGGATATGTCCCAACTATTGCTTAATGCCCTACGTGAAACTCTAATTATGGTTGCAACGGCTGGCACCATAGCTTTTATTATTAGTGTTCCCTTAGGTATTTTCATTGCCAGCATAAGCAATAGCCCATATAAGTCGGTACAGCTTATATATAAGCTACTTTTTAACATTATTAAATTAATTCGTGGGATTCCTTTTCTATTATTAATAGTATTATTTATTCCAATCACAAACTGGCTAATCAGTAAGCAATTTAGTTATATGGCCGCTACCATTGCACCTCTTGCCACAGCTGGCATATTGATGTTAACAGTAAAAGTAAATGACATTACATATGATATCCAGCAAAAATGGTCAGCAACATGCAAACAATTTGGTGCCTCTCTTAAACAAAACATTTTTATGGTAGTACTTCCTGAAGCCCTACCAAAGTTCTTAGTAGAAACCACAAATACTTTAGCTGCATTAATTAGCTTTTCTATTATTGCTGGGGCACTAGGAGCTGGTGGTCTAGGACAATTGGCAATCGAAAAAAGTATCACAGACCCAAACCCACCGATAGTGCTAGGCGCTATATTGTTAGTAGTTGCAATACAACAGTTAATTAAGTACACTGGCAGTTTAGTCGTACAACAAACGTAACTAGGTATATTTTGCGCATCGGTACTGTACATGCTTGGATAATCTGGCTAATCGCCGGGGCATTCTACTTATATGAGTTTATCCATAGAATCATAATTAGCGTTATGATCCCTGAGTTATCTGCCTCTTTTGGTATAACTCCATCAGAAATTGGCAAGCTATCAGCTTTTTACTTTTACGCTTACGCCCTTGCCCAAATTCCAGTTGGACTATTAATTGACAGATACGGCACTCGAAAATTATTAACTTTATCGTGCCTACTAATTACAGCTAGTAGCTTTATATTTGCCAACACCACAAGCCTAGAAGTAGCCAAGACTTGTAGATTACTTATTGGACTTGGCTCTGCAAGCGCATTTGTTGGTTGCCTAAAAATTGCTAGCTCCTGGTTTCCTGCTAATCAATTTGGTTTAATTGTCGGGCTGACTAATCTATTAGGAGTTACTGGCGCAATGCTTGGCGGTAAACCTATTGCACAGATAGTTGATAGCTTTGATTGGCGAGTTGTTATGGAAGGCTCAGCTTTCATTGGGGTAGTATTAACCTTACTATTGTGGGTAGAAATTCGCGATAGTGATAAATCTATTTCCCATAGATCGACATTTCTAGCACGCTTAATTACCACATGTAAAAACCCTCAAAACCTATACGCTGCTGGATTTGCCAGTCTAATGGTTGCCCCTATAGTTACTTACGCAGAACTTTGGGGCGTGCCGTTTTTAAAGCATGCATATAATCTAGACCGACCAGTTGCAGCCCAAATTACCACTATCACTTTCATTGGCATCGCCATTGGCGGACCAACCATAGGCTATCTATCTGATCAATATAGACGCCGTAAGCCACCGATGTTTGCTGGTTTGGTTGGGGCTTTAATATGCATGAGCATAATTATATTCATTCCAAGATTACCAGAAATAGTATTATATGTTGTGCACATTGCCTTTGGATTCTGTAGTAGCTCAATGTTATTATGCTTCTCACTTATTTCTGAAGCAGCAAAGCCTAGCTACCGCGCAACCGCAGTAGGATTTACTAACAGTATTATTATGGTAGCAGGAGCAATTTTGCAAACTGTATCAGGCAGATTATTAGACAAAGAGTATAATTTTATTATAGGATTAGCCCCAATTTTTGTATGTTATTTATTGGCATTTATATGTTTTACATTCCTTAAAGAGACAAAAGCACACTATAATGATCGTTGACGCAGTATATTCTCATTTAGCTATTACTTCTTTAATAACTTTTATCATTGCCTATGTACTAGTTGTTACTGAAGAGTTTACCCATTTAAACAAGTCTAAGCCAGTGCTACTAGCGGCAGGGATAATATGGGTTTTAGTAGCTATTTTAGCCAAACAAGAGAATGTAGCTGATCAGGCACTACATGAAGTCCAGCATACACTACGCGAATATGTAGAGTTATTTTTATTTTTACTCGTTGCGATGACTTATGTAAACTTGATGCAAGAGAGGCGTATATTTGAGGCGCTACGTTCGTGGCTAGTAAGTCGTAAATTTAGTCTACGTAAATTATATTGGACTACGGGTTTATTAGCTTTTGTATTGTCACCTCTAATTGACAACCTAACTACAGCACTAATCATGTGTGCTGTAGTCTTAGCCGTTGGTAATGGGCATAAAAAATTTATAAGTTTAGCCTGCATAAATATAGTTTTGGCTGCAAATGCAGGCGGCGTATATAGTCCTTTTGGAGATATTACAAGCTTAATGATCTGGCAAAATGGGGCATTAGGATTCTTTGAGTTTTACCATATATTTATGCCTGCACTAGTTAGTTATTTGGTGCCTGCAATAGGAATGTCTCTGTTTGTACCAAATAGTATCCCCGAGTCTTTGCACGAACATGTTACAATGCGTCATGGAGCTTTAGTAATTTTATTTTTATTCGCTATGACTTTAGTCACTGCTATTTGTTTTCGATTGTTTTTAAATTTACCTCCAGTTCTAGGCATGATGACTGGACTTAGCTACTTAAACTTTTATGGATATTATCTACAAAGACGCTCCCATGATATAGATATCATTAGGCATGTAGAAAATGCGGAGTGGGATACTATGTTATTTTTCTACGGGATCATGCTTTGTGTTTCTGGTTTAGCTGCTTTTGGTTATTTACATCATTTGTCTAATTTCTTGTACCTAGAACTTGATTTAGGATTAAGCACAAGCTACCAAGCAACCCCTGCAAATATTATTTTAGGATTAATATCTGCAGTTATAGACAATATCCCCGTGGTCTACGCAGTGCTTACTATGCAACCAGAAATGTCAAAAGGCCAATGGCAACTAATAACCCTTACTGCAGGTATAGGAGGCAGTATTTTTTCAGTTGGGTCTGCTGCAGGAGTAGCATTAATGGGACAAGCAAAAAGTTATTATACCTTTATGTCACATTTAAAGTGGGCGCCTCTAATTATATTAGGTTATGCGGCAGGAGTAGCGGTGCATTTGTGGTTAAATCAAGGCTTATTTACTATTTAGTATAGAAGCAAATATTTTTACTATTCTTCGCCAGAGCGACGCTGCAATAAAGGTTCAATTTTTTTATCGATTGCTTCACGCGCCCGAAATATTCTTGAGCGTACAGTACCCACCGGACATCCCATAACCTCAGAAATTTCTTCATAGGTTAAACCTTCTAATTCGCGCAACATTATCGCTGTACGCAAATCACTTGGTAAGTCATCAATAATTTCAAATAACATGTGCTCCATTTCATCGTACATAATTGTACACTCTGGAGTAGAGTACTCTTTTACATTTGCTTTAGATAAAAATTGCTCAATTTCTGAGATTTCTAGTACCGACTCTGGAATACGCCTACCTCTAGCGATTAAATTATTTTTTGCTGTATTGACTGCAATTCTATACAACCATGTATAAAAAGAACTATCACCACGAAAGTGATCTAATGCTTTGTAAGCCTTTATAAAGGTCTCTTGGGTTACATCTAATACTTCACTTGGATCTGATATATAACGTGCGACCAACTTAAATACCCTATATTGGTACTTCAGCACCAGGGTATCAAAGGCTTGTTTATTGCCCTTCTGTACTTCAGCAATAAGATGTAAGTCAATCTGCTGTTCGTCGTCCATAGTCTCAACTGTTTACAGTTTCTCCATGGAGGTTATCGACCAATTTAATTGTTTCCTGTAGCCAATACCCAACTATAGACCTATAAGCAATTTATTCTATAAGCGAGCCAACGGTAATTATATTCAGATATCGAGCCACGTGGAATAAGCACACCCCTCTGAGTACTGACACTCTGGAATCTTAAGACTATAAACAATGCACAACAAAAGCTACCTTGCCGCTGTAGCTGTGCTTTATAGCACCTATTGTTACGTAACTGATAAAACCAACGACCACAATCATACTGCATACATACTACTGCGTACTTGCTGGTGGAAAAAATGTGAATTGCTAAGACCCTATAACAGTCTAACCATAAGCAGCATACCAAAAATATACGTATTGGCAACCACAGGTTTGTAATTAAAACAGAGATAACCATCATACTATAACAAATAATTATCATTGCACACGCAGGACTAGAATACGCAATAAAAATTGGATGATTATTAGATCTGTTCAGTTTGCTTAGCTTGCTGGGCATACAAATGACGGATTATCAGCAACATATCTTGAAATCTTGGCTCTGGGCATACTTCTGCTTTTACCAACCAATTAAATAAATCTTGATCTTCTTGATCTAATAATTGGGCAAACAATTGTTTCTTCTCAAAACTAAGTTGCTCGTAAGTAGTAGCAAAAAAATGCTTAAGCATTACATCTAGCTCTAGCATGCCTCTCCTACAACGCATCCCTACCTTGGCTAGCTTGTTTTCTGAATCTTGATCAGATACCATGGAAATCCCTTTTTTAACAACATTCTTAAATCTATGATAGTACAGTCTAACCCTCTAGCGCTATACTCAAAAGTACTAAAAGTCAGTGGACCTGATGCTAAAAAGTTTCTGCAAGGGCAATTATGTTGTGATGTAACTCAAACTCCGACATATGGAGCATACTGTAACATTAAAGGCAAAGTTGAGTGCTTTTTTCACCTATCTAATCAGGATGGGGCCTTTATTATGAGCATGCCTGAAGAAATGCTTAGCCCTACACTAGAAGAGTTACAAAAATATGGGGCATTTTCTAAAGTGGAATTAGGTATAATAGAGCAATCAGGAAATACTCGAGATTTAGAGCAAGAAATCCTTGCTGGCATCCCAGAAGTATATCTAAGCACACGCAATAAATTCTTCCCACATGATATCAACCTGCCTAGTATTGATGCTGTCAGCTTTACCAAAGGCTGCTATCGCGGACAAGAGATTGTTGCACGCATGCATCACCGCGGCAAACTCAAGCGCCAACTCCAGAATTTTACCAGCGAAAATATAGAATTACAGCCAGGCGATACCAGTGAATACGGTATGGTGGTAAGGGTATTACCGCAGGGAAATAAGCTAATTGGCTTATCAGTGGCTAGTATTCAGTCATAACAAGAGCTCTGAACATCCAGCGAAGATCTGCAAATTACCGCAACCTACATTACAGTAATCTGTATTACAGTAATTGAGATTGCGATAATGAAATTTTATGGCCGAGAGCAACAAATAGTTGTCAATTACTCAGGGCGCATATGCGGAAATAAGAGTACATCCCGAATAGAGCTAGAGTCTGTTAATAGCATTACTAAACGGTCGATACCAATACCTTCACCTGCAGTTGGTGGTAAGCCATATTCTAAAGCACGGATATAATCGGCATCATAGTGCATTGCCTCTAAGTCGCCAGCTTCTTTGCTAGCCACCTGTTGCAAAAAGCGCTCCGCTTGATCTTCTGGATCATTTAACTCAGAGAAGCCATTAGCAATTTCACGCCCTCCAATAAATAACTCAAACCTATCAGTTACTTCCGGGTTTGTATCACTTTTGCGTGCTAAAGGTGATACTTCTGTAGGAAATTCAGTTATAAAAGTTGGATCTAGTAATTTATCTTCTACTGTCTCTTCAAACATCGCAAATTGACAACGGCCAAGTCCCCAACTTGCATCAACTTTAACACCTAACTCCTCTAACATCGTCGCCAACTGCTCGCGATCGGCAACATTGTCTGATGTCACTTTTGGATTAAAATGCTGTAGTGCTTGTGGGATAGTATACCTAGCAAATGACTTGGCAAAATCAAAAACTTGCCCTTGGTAAGGCACCTGCTGCGAACCAACTATTTTTTCAGCTAAGAGCTTTAACAACTCTTCAGTAGTATCCATTAAATCTGTATACACTGCATAGGCTTGGTAAAACTCTATCATAGTAAATTCTGGATTATGCTTAGTAGACAGCCCCTCATTCCGGAAATTACGGTTTACTTCGAACACACGCTCAAAACCACCAACAACCAGGCGTTTTAAATACAGCTCTGGAGCAATACGCAAATATAAATCCATATCTAGAGTATTATGATGAGTAATAAATGGTCGCGCAGCAGCACCCCCTGGAATAACATGCATCATCGGAGTCTCTACTTCTAAAAAGTCACGTGCGATAAAAAACTCACGTATTAACTGTATAGCTTGCACTCGCGCCTGAAAAACTTGCCTAGATTTTTCATTTACTATCAAGTCAACATACCGCTGTCTATAGCGTGTCTCCTGATCAGATAAGCCATGCCATTTATCCGGTAATGGACGCAGTGACTTGGTAAGTAACTTTATTTCAGTAGTTTTAACAGATAACTCACCAGTCTTAGTTTTAAACAAAATACCAGTTGCACCGACGATATCACCAATATCCCAATCTTTAAAGGCATCATAGACGCCATCTGGCAAATCTTGCTTACGTAAGTATAATTGAATCTTACCACTTCTATCTTGTAACTGAATAAAGCTTGCTTTACCCATGAGCCTGCGCATCATAATACGTCCAGCCACTTGCACTACAACGTTATCTCGCTCTAATTGCTCTTTATCCTTACTATCATGCTCTGCATGAATTGCCGCGGCCAAATTATGCTGCTTAAAATCATTTGGGAAAGCACTGCCTTCCTCTCGCAAAGCAGACAATTTATTTTTGCGTTGGGCGATTTGTTCGTTGGTATCTAATTCAGTTTCGATTTCTGGTTTGGTCATACTATAATCCACTTTTTAAACTCTCTTCAATAAACATATCCAAATCGCCATCAAGCACTGCTTGCGTATTGGTAGTTTCTACTTTAGTACGTAAATCTTTGATTCGCGATTGATCTAATACATAAGATCTAATTTGGCTACCCCAACCAATTTCTGTTTTATTATCTTCCATCTCTTGTTTGTCTTCATTGCGTTTTTGCAATTCCAGATCATACAACTTAGCCTTAAGTTGCTTCATAGCATCTGCTTTATTGCTATGTTGCGAACGACCACTTTGACACTGTACAACAATATTTGTTGGCATATGGGTAATACGCACTGCAGAATCAGTTCGATTCACATGCTGTCCGCCTGCACCACTCGCCCTATAGGTATCTATACGTAAATCTGCAGGATTTATATCAATCTGGATATTGTCATCTACTTCCGGATACACAAAAACTGCAGCAAAGGAAGTATGCCGTCTATTTCCAGAATCAAAAGGCGACTTACGCACTAAGCGGTGCACGCCAGTCTCAGTACGCAACCATCCATAAGCATAAGCGCCTTCAACCTTGATAGTGGCACTTTTTATACCCGCGACATCACCATCAGTAGCTTCTGTTAATGTTACTTCAAACCCATGTTGATCAGCCCAACGCAGATACATTCGTACTAGCATCTCTGCCCAATCTTGGGCTTCAGTACCACCTGATCCCGATTGCACATCTAAGAATGCATTTTGCTGATCCATTTCACCCGCAAACATGCGCTGAAATTCTAAATCAGCAACGTCTTTTTCAATAGCGGCTAATTCTACTTCTAAATCGTTAGCAGAATCTTGGTCTTCATGATCTTCGGCTAGCAGTTCAAGCCAGGCGTTTGCATCTTGGCAACGCTCACCTAAGTTATCAAGCTTCTTAACAATTGATTCCAGACGAGCCATCTCCTGGCCGAGGCTTTGAGCCCTAGGAGGGTCATTCCATACATTGGGATCTTCTAATTCACGCGCGACTTCTACCAGACGCTCAGCTTTGGTGTCATAGTCAAAGGTACCCCCGAATCTGCTGCAATCGGGTAGTTAAATCTTGCAAACTGTTAGTTAACGAATTAGTCTCTAGCATGCGGGTATTATATTGAATTTGCCGACATCATGCAAAAGGACAACAAGCCCATAAGAAATTATATCTATTAAGAATTAGTTAGTACCCCCAGATTTACCAGGTTTTATAGATGGAGATGGAGCTGCAGGTTTAGCCTCTTCAGAGGACGGTTGAGGAGTTGCAGGAGCATCTCCCTTTTTAGCTAATTCTCCTAATGACTGCGAAGTATTCTTCTTTAATGATTTCATTTGTGATAGCATGCCAGCTGTTTGATGGCCAAACATTGCCTCATTACCCGATTTCACTAGGTTGCTATGCGTGTCTTCTTCTGTAAGCAACATCGACCGTATCACTCTCTCCTGCATTGCACCAGTAAAAGCATTTAAAACAGGTTCACATGTCATTTTATTGACAACAGCTTCTAGCAAATCGAGATACATATCTAAAAACTTCTTACCCAGCTCTTCATTCGCTTTTCCACAGGCCTGTGCTATTAATGCTCCAGCCTGCTCCTTGAATTGTTGTTGATTAAGTGTACCCTCGGAGCACTTATCAAATAACATTATTAATCGCTGTGCAACCGGAGCCTGCACTTGCGTTGGTAGCTTCTCCATGCTACTAGCTGCTAACTCTTGCAGAGAGTCTGTCAACAATGTAAATACATCCATTGGATTAGTGGGGATTTTAACTTCAACACCAGCTGCTTTAGTCAACCTATCATTTACTTCTTTTAAAGCTACCAACTTAAGAGAAAACTTAAGGTATGATTTTGCCATTGATGTTGCAACTGCTCCAACACTAGCCTCTCCTTTTGCGATTGCTAGAACGGCCATGGCAAGTGGTTCTCCTGACTTGTTTATTGCTTTTTCTGCAAGCGCTATGCTTTTCTTCCGACCATATTCACCAAGTGATTCTCCAACCTCTTTTTTCCATACGAAACTACGAAATTCTTTGGCCATAAGCTTTTGTACTTCTTCATAAGTCATTTCTGACATCGTCTTACGCACTGCTTGTATTTGCTTGCTTGCATTTTCACGAAGAGCTGCTGATGGGTTTTGACTAAGACGTGCAAGATCACCATGCAGACTTCTCATCCCTTCCAAACTTTCTGAACCTTTTGCCTTTAAATTCATTAATTCTAATTGCAAATCATGGGCACACTGCTCGCGTATTTTGGTAATTTGTGGGGACAACTCGGCCAGCTGTTTTTGCAGTAAAACAGCCCCCCTCTCCAACATAGCCTTACTAAGCGTACCTGCTGCTCTCGTACCAGCCATGACACACCTCAGACCTATCTAAATACCTGTTAAACTATAGTACGATTAAGATAGATATTTTGGTTATGAGTACTAAATTTGCTTGGAAAGCTCTGGCATTAACAACAGTAAATGAGGTTTTTTTATAAAAATAGCTAATAGGTTTAATGCAACACTTGTATGGAATTTACTTGGAAACATGCAGATACAACGAGGATAAAGTATTTAATCGATCGCTCTATTTAAGTTTTTGAATCACAAACTCTTCAAAAGAATTTACGCTTGGATTGTCCTGTGAGTGTTTTAGTAATGATATATGCGTATCATCTAATTGAGGCACACCTACTCTATGCTGAATTATTTTTAAATCTTTTGGTACCATATTACGTGGCAATACGGTAACACCCATCCCCGCTTTAACTGCTGCAATAGTGCCCGCAAAACTGTGGCTTGAAAATACTATGCGCCATGGCAAATTTTGCTTTTCTAAAGCAGATATAGCACGAGCTCGATATACACACGGTTGCGGGGATAAAACTAAAGGAACTTGCTGTTGTTTGCTTTGATCAAAAAATTCTTGTCTTCCCACCCATACTAATGCTTCAGACCACACATCTTGACCATTTGGTAAATCTTCAGGCTTGCTCATTTTTAGCAATACTAAATCAAACCTTTTCTGCTTAAACTGCTCTAGAAGGTTTAGGGTTAAGTCACATTCAATGTTTAGCAATATTCGTGGGTGTAAACTAGAATACTCCTGCAATATTTCTGACAAGAACACTGTAGAAAAGTCTTCTGGCAAGCCAAACCGAACCTCGCCTTGCAGCTCTGCATGCTTAAAAACATCTATTACTTCACGATTTAATTGGATGATTTTACTTGCATATCCCAATAAAACTTCACCATTATGGGTTAAAGTTAAGCTCTTTGCCCTATTAAAAAGAGGCACACCCAGCTTATCTTCCAATTTTGCTATTTGTTGGCTTACAGCAGACTGCGTGCGAGATACTTTGCCTGCCGCATGGGTAAAACTACCAGTCTCGGCAACAGCAACAAAACATTGTAAGGCCAAAGGGTCAAAGCTCATTATTAGCAAACCTAATGATTTAGATTAATATTATTAATTTTACTTATAGTATATTGCCACATAGAATAAGTCAATCGAATATTTATAAACGGCATATTTGTTATGTATTCCACTTATTTTAATGTTGATAATCTGAGTTTGGCTATGATTGCCTTAGTATGTTTCATTGGCATATGTGTGGCATCATTTTCTGCCCGTTACCTTAAAGGCGATCGTGCACAAGGAAACTTTTATATTTTTCTAGGGCTAATGATATTGTCGGTATGCACTATGGTTAGTACCAATCATTTACTGATCATGCTTATTAGCTGGACATGTAGCAACTACCTACTTACTAGACTCATGCTACATAAAAGTTCGTGGATAGCAGCGGTTAATTCAGCAAAGTTAGCCAAACGTAACTTTATACTCGGTACCACTCTTTTGAGTGCAGCTTTTGTTTTGTTATACCTGGAAACTGGCCACACTTCTATCGTATCAATAAATAATTCTGAACTCAGCGCAATAGCAGGCATTACTGTTGGTATATGTATAGTATTAGCTGCTATGACTCAATCTGGCATATTACCGTTTCATCGCTGGTTAATAAGTTCTCTCAACTCACCAACACCAGTCTCCGCAATAATGCATGCTGGTTTAGTCAATGGTGGTGGGTTCTTGCTTGCACGATTTGCACCTTTATTTTTAAACCAAGGAATATTGCTTAATACAATTTTTACAGTGGGGATAATAAGTGCAATAGTTGGGATCATATGGAAGCTAATGCAAAATGATGTAAAGCGAACATTAGCCTGCTCTACTGTTAGCCAAATGGGATATATGATTGCCCAGTGTGGTTTAGGATTATTTCCAGCAGCTATAGCACATCTATGCTGGCATGGACTTTTCAAAGCATATCTATTTTTAGCTTCTGGTACCGCAGCACAAGAGTCACGCTTTGTATCAGATAAACCACCAACTGCTCTACATTTACTAACGGCAGCAGTATGTAGCTTGCTCGGCACGCATGTTTTTGCTCTCACTACTGGACTCAATATATTGTCAGGCGATACAACTACCTTTATCTTTTTTGTCACATTTATTAGTGGAACACAACTAGCACTTACCATAGTAAGTCAAAAGATCCTAGCAAAATATTCTGTAGCCATAATTGCCACAGCTTTAGCAGGCTATGGGTATGGATTAAGTGTTAACTTATTCGAGCACATTATAGCACCGTTAAACATATATCAGCCACAGTCCCTAAACATATTACATATCATCGCAATGATACTACTAACAGGCATGTGGTCGACTCTCCATTTTACAAGCAAACAAAAAGGCTTTGTTTACCCAAGATGGTTACTAGCTCTATATGTAAAAATGTTGAATGCTAGCCAGCCTCATCCAAAAACCGTAACTGCCTATAGAAACGCATATCAATTTTAGAGGATCAACAATGAATGCAACAGTTCAACATCAAGTATACACAGAAGTTGTAGAAACGCAGAAAGTAACTTCTAAGAAATCATTCGAAGAACTTATCGCAAATTGTTGGGCAAAAATTGCCCCAAGTTGGCCACTAAAAAATTTAATAGCTGTAAATCCACTTGCCGGGCTAGAAGATTTATCTTTTGAAAGTGCATTAAACAATGCAGCAGCATACTTTCAGCAAGCTGATATGCCGACACAAATGCAGGCAATCAATCGTGAGAGCATTAAGTGGTTGCAAGCATTCTTCGACGATGGTCAGGCAACAATACATATGCCCAATCGTCACTTAGGACTTTTTAAAAGTGTTATTAGTCTAATTAAGTATGATAAAAACTTATACAAGCATGACCTTCGTATACTTGACGACTTACTTGAAGGTAGCAACTACAGTGAATTAGAGTTAATTGTTAAGCTCTTATCACTGCTTGAGGTAGAAAAAGAACATCATGAAACCTTCATGACGCTATTATTAACTACATTACCAGGATGGTCTGCATATATTCGTTATAGAACAGACTGGCCTGATAAGATAGATGCATACCATCCTTTTTCTGTTTCAAAGCAAGATTACCTTGCATTCAGAATATTACTAACATATCTAATGTGGCCAGATGCCAAACAAATAATACAATCACACAATTCTTTTAATGATCACCGTAAAACTAAAGAAACATACCAAAGAATTCAGCACAACGACTATTACTTCCAACAACAGTTGCTAAATAAGATGTGCGTTGACGCTAAGCATTCAGGCATTATAGATATCCCGAAAGCACAGTTTATCTTTTGTATAGATGTTAGATCAGAGCCATTGCGCAAGGCAATAGAGTCCCAGGGAGCCTATGAGACTTTTGGCTTTGCTGGGTTTTTTGGTGTCCCTGTAGCAATTGAGAACCAAGCTACAGGTAAATCACATGCCTCCTGCCCAGTACTACTAAAACCAGCATATAAAGTAACTACAGAAAATCGCAAGAATCAGCAAATCATAAGTAAACATAAAGATTTGCATAAAAAAGTGTATCAGTCACTCAAGTATAACTCTATAACTCCATTTGCCTTGGTCGAGATCATGGGCGTAATTAGTGGCATATCTATGATGGTCAAGTCTTTGTTTGCCAAACATAGCAGTTGGGCGGGGATCTTTAACAAAAGAAAAGATAAACACACAAGTTACAACCTTGAAAATTTTAGCTTACAGCAACAAGTTGAATGTGCCTCAGACATGTTAAAGTTGATAGGCCTAGTAGAAAACTTTGCGCCTATTGTGATTTTGTGTGGGCATGCGAGCAGCACAAAGAACAATGCGTATGCTAGCGCACTTGACTGTGGCGCATGTGGTGGCAGACCAGGCGGACCTAATGCACGTATTATGGCAAGCATTATGAACTCAAAAGAAGTACGCACTGAGCTCACAAAAATCGGAATTAATATTCCGGATAAAACCGTATTCATATCTGCAGAGCATAATACTACTACTGATGATTTGACTATATATGACGAGATCCCAAATTCTTTGCAAGAATTAATTAAAATCATCAAAGCGGACCTTAGGGTGGTGCAACATAAAAACACTGCTATACGTTTGCAAAACATGGGCAAAAATAGAAAAGTTAAAAGCGTACAAGCTGCTGCATTGCATGCTAAGGATTGGGCAGAAGTAAGACCTGAATGGGGATTGGCAAAGAATGCAGCATTTATTGCAGGACCTAGAAATATTACCCAAGGCCTTGATCTAGAAGGACGTGCATTTCTACACTCATATGATTGGCAAATTGATCACGATACAGAGCTCTTAAACACTATAATGACGGCCCCCATGATCGTAGCCCAATGGATCAATGCTCAATATCTTTTTTCCAGCCTTGATAATGTTGCATATGGCGCAGGAAGTAAAATCACCAAAAATATTACTGGCAAAATTGGTGTTATGCAGGGTAATGCTAGCGATCTAATGAATGGACTTCCCCTGCAGTCAGTATATAAGAGTGATAATGAGCCACACCATATACCAACTAGATTAACAACTTATATATATGCGCCGCTCGATTATGTTAAGAAAGTCATTGATCGTAATCAACAGCTACAACAGCTTTTTAGTAACGAATGGCTACATCTATTTTGTTATGACCCAATTTTAAAATCTACTTATACTTTGCAAAGGAGTCTTACATGGAAGCAAGCGCACTAAAAAAGACAAAATTATCGCCTTATGCTGGATGTTGTTTTGTAATCCCTACAAAACATGCCAAATCAATTGCAATTGCAATTGCTCTACATTTTGCAGAGATATTAGGTGCTGGAGTAGTAGAATATATTGTTGATACAGATACACTGGGCACATTTTCTGGTGAAGTCGAACGCAAAGGCAATGCATTAGAATGTGCGAAAGAAAAATGTCTGCTCTCAAATAACCGACTTAATAAAGATCTTGTATTGACCTTAGCCAGTGAAGGAAGTTTTGGCCCACACCCTAAAATGCCATTTATACCTTGTAACCATGAAGTGTTGTATCTAATTGATAAGAAGTATGATTTTCATTTGCATGTTTCACATAGCAGCACAAATACTAACTATTGCATGCAAACTATAAATTCTTTGGAAGAGCTACACAAATTTGCAACAAAAGCACTGTTTCCTTCACATGCGCTAATACTACGGCCAAATGATAGAGTATGCACAACATTTATTTATAAAGGTATATCAAACTCAGAAGAGCTAGAGCAAATTTTTGCAAAATGTAAAGCAATCTCTAACGATAGCAAGGTATGGGTTGAGACTGATATGCGTGCACATGTTAATCCGACCCGCATGTCAGTTATTAGCGAGTTGGCACTAAAATTGGCTAAGAGACTAGAGTCCTTATGCCCAAAGTGCTCTATACCCGGATGGGGACAAGTTGACCATGAAAAAGGATTGCCATGCCGTGAATGTGGTCTAGCTACAGAAGCAGTAAAGTCTAAAACTTTAAGCTGTATCAAATGTGATCACATAGAAAGCCTTGCTATTGCCTGTGCTGAGAAGCTTGCCGAGCCAGAATTTTGCTTTAACTGTAATCCTTAGAGATTTTCCAAGATACTCCCTGAACAACTATTCTGATATGTTCGTCCAAGTAATTGCAAGTGGCAAATAATCAAAAAGCGACAATAGGCTTGCACATAGAGCGCAAGTCTATTCTTTATTGGTATCCTTAATTTCTTTATTATCTAACAACCCAAATCTATCATCAAGTTGCTTAGAATAGGCAAAGTATCGGTATCCAAACAATGGATTAAAGTAAAAAAAACTTTTACCTGGCACACTATGCCCTGGAGAAATAGTGACTGCCCTAGCGGCATCTGCCAGTCCATACATAAAAATGAATTTACTAACGACATATACTACATATGTGATCCCCATAAATAGACCAATGCTTATAATGCTACCAATGTTTAAATAAGATATATCGTAAAATAATGCCAAAACCAATATGGTATGCAATCCAATATAAATAGATGTCAATATAATATTTTTCTGCAGCTCTATAGCTGCCTTCTTTCTAGAAGACATTTTCTCAGCACATTCATCATCTAGTTTAAGAACCGGGTTTAAATCAGCATCATTAAGAGTAATTATTTGCTCTATCCCTAAAAGATTAAAGTTCCGTCTAATCTTCGCGCGATTGACAAAATTCAGCATTAACAAAACCAATGTGCAAACAGAGTATACAACAATCTTAACCATTATCAGCTCCATTCTTATTAACCCATCTCAAAGCGACTATTAGCATACGCAGGTGAAATTAGCAATATATTCTAAATATATACTTTCTTCTACTACGATATCGCACAGCGCAAACTATTTCTTGAGGAGCAATTTGGATGCTCAGCATATAACTGAAGTGGTCCTTTACCAAAACTTCTCTCCTCACCATTTTCAAACTTTATTGTAAATGTAATTTGATCACCAATTTTACTAGTGATACTACCCATCCTATAAAATATATCTGTTATAAAATTAACTAGATAGTCTTCATGCCGTCTAGCTTCGCCAATATGTAGAGATGAAGTTTGGCCAGTATTAAAGTCAAACAACTCAAAATGTAACTCTTCTAAAATCTCTACTTGTTTTTTATCATCACAAAGCTTTATAGCTGCATCTACAGCAGGGACTAATGTGTTGAGGATAAATTCCAAATCTTCTGCCCTTGCAAAACATTTATTAGCATGATGCCATAAGTCATGTAAGAATTTTGTCAGATTATGCGTGAATGTCCGATGTACAGGACCATAGTTTCTTCGAACTAAATATGAATACAGAGCTAAAGGATGTTTGCCTTCACGCAACAACAACAATAGTGTTTCACTTGATACTACTCCACATAATGGCATAGGTTTAATATGTATCATATTTATATGTTGAAAAAAATTTCGGATAAATCCATATGGAGGGATGACAGCTCCATAATTAGGATATTCAAAATTAAACGTTGAAGTTGGCATCTGACCCAACATTCTCTCTTCGTTATTGCTCACTAAACCATATTTAAACCACATAGTTCGATTAGCAATCAATTGATCTAATTCAGTTGCAGACTCATCTGGGGTATAACTAAAAACTGCTTCTATGAATGTGTCTAGAGTCATAGCTTTCTCTAACTCTTCATCTGCCAAGGTAAGAACATAGGTTCTATGCCATGCCTCATATTGTCTAGGACTAACATGTACTTTATATTCTGCAAGATCTGTAAAAGATATGTCTGTACACTCAGCCAAGCCATTATTCATTATTAATAGGGTAACCAGACTGTCAAAATTTATTCTTCCACTTAAGAACAGCTTGATTGACATTAGCTCAAAGATCTCTGGTGTTATATATTCCTTTATATCTTTAAATTCTACTTCGTTATCTAGTATTTTTTCTAATAGCTTTTGGAAAACATCAAGTTCTGCATCCACAATTGCAGCTACTCTATCCATAAATGCTTGATATGAATACTGATTAAAACGCTGATACAAGTCAAAAAAAACTCTTTTATCTTCTTCTTTTTTTATAAACCTATACTCAGTAGCATGTGGATTAAATTCAGGCGGCATAGTTATTTACCTTATAGCTCTTACTTCGGATCTTAATATTTTCATACGCTGACAATTCTATCAATCAATTATAACCCTCTCATCCATGCCACCTGTATCTCACAGCGAGCAGTGCCCCCAAAAGTATTTTTGCGCAAGCTAAAAGCGCAATGTACCTGTTGTCCCACTACTGCGGTAGGTTGATAATTAAACCATACACCGCGCAATAATTTACTGGGTAACTTTAGGCTCACCCGCACATGCGATCCGTCGCCTATAGGACGCATCTCTTGCAAAGTTGCGATTGTCTCAAATATTGGTGGTTCAAATTCACGCCCAAAAGGCTCCAACTGAGATAGCGTCTCAAGTATATCTAGGCTTATATCCTGCTCATCTAAAACTCCATCTGTCCAAATTACTGGACCTAAGTCTTCTGCTTGCAATTGTTGCTTAGCTATAGCTTCAAATTGTTCACTAAAGACATCTAGCTTATCTAACGATAGCGTTACCCCGCCTGCACCCACGTGCCCACCACCACTAAGCAGCAAGTCTTTGGACTGATGCATCTGCTCTATTGCATCCCCAACATCAAATTTGTCTATGCCACGTATGGAGCCTGTAATAACTCCCTCTTGTCCCTGTTTAGGTGCTAAGAATACCGTTGGCCTACCAAATTTATCTTTAATTTTACTTGCACATATACCATGCACTCCTGGGTGACCATCAGCTAAGTATATGCATAAACTATAACGACCATCACTAACTTGTTGCTCAGCTATTTTTTGCCCTTGCTCTGTTATTTGCCGTTGAATCTCACGCCGCTCTGTATTTTGTTGTTGCAAATGAGATATCCATTTTTCTGCAGTAGTTACATCATCTGATAATAAAAAACTAACCGATCCAAATGCAGTAGCTAATCGACCATCACTATTTAATAGTGGCCCAATTCTAAAGCCCAAATCCTCTGCCGTTGCCGGGCCATCTAATAGCTGGCTAATTGCTTGCCAACAAGGCTTTTGTTGCATATTTATTAATTTAAGACCAGCCATGACAACTGCGCGATTATTAGCACTACGCGCCATACTTACACAATCTGCTACTGTACCAACCGCTACATAATCAAGACTATCAAATAATTTATCGTCTACCTCAAGTTCTATACGTGTTGCTACCATTAATAACCAAGCGACCATGCAACCGGCAATATATGGGTCAGGATATGCACAATCTTTGCGCGTGGGATTGAGACATGCATACGCGCTATCCGGAGGACCATCAGCAGGTAACTGGTGATGATCAGTTACGATAACATCTATGCCTTGCTGTTTAAGCAGATATATGCGCTCTTCATCACTAGAGCCATTGTCTGCAGTAATCACTAAAGTTGGCCTAGGCTCATCCTGTAAAATACGCTCTGCGACTGAAGCCGATAAGCCGTAACCTTCGGTCAAGCGATTACCAATATAAGATTTTATCTTATCTGCTGGATGCTTAAATTTTTCTACTAGATTGTGATACAAAACCGCATGACTAGTCTGACCATCACAGTCATGATCAGTTTCTAAGCCTATAACCTCACCATTTCTCACTGCATCAGCCACCCGTTTACTCGCCAGTGCCATATCTTGCATACTTAGTGGGTGATCCAAACAAGTTAGTTTTGGCTCTAGCATTTGTTGTATTTCTAGTGAAGTAGGCCTTGGCCTAGCGGCTAATATCCTAGCCAACAAGGGATGTAAGCCCCTAGCCTTAGCGGCAGCCAAGCCAGCCTTTGCGGGAGTACGTGCAATAATCTTTGGTTCTATAAACATTTACAATGGACCTGTATACCCTTAATATTGTCGATATGGTTTGTAGGTATGTGGCAGGCCATGTTTAAGCAATGACAACCATAGTCGCCAAAATGCGCTTTAGGAACGATGGAACTACATAAAGAACAAAGTAACGCCAAATACCAGATCAGAAAATACCAACCTGGCTGCATTACTGTCAACACCGACACTTATTACACTACCATTGTATTGACTCCTGACTTTATAGCAGAATTTAATTGCTCTTCATATTTACAGGGATTAGCACAAAAGCCCCACATCATCCTTCTAGGAGCTGGTGATGTTAGTAACATACCCCCTAGCTTACATAGTAACAATGCCGGAATAGAAGTCATGAGCACTGCAGCTGCTTGCCGCACTTATACCCTATTAACAAATGATCAAAGACAAGTAATGGCTGTATTAATACCATGATAAAACAACGCTGGTCTTCTCAACTTAACTTTATTCTCGTCACAGCCGGTGCTGCAGTAGGTTTAGGACCTATCTGGAAGTTCCCGTACATGGCTGGAGAGAACGGCGGTGGTGCATTTGTACTAATCTCTTTTTTGGCGATGTTCTTAATTGGTGTACCAATTATGTTAGGAGAAATTAGTTTAGGTAAAATTGCTCGTGCCAACCCAGTTGCCAGTATGCGTCTTCTAGCAAAACAGCACAAGCTATCCAGCCGATGGTCTTTTTTAGGATGGTGGGGAGCACTAGCCTTAATTTTAGTATTAGCTTTCTATAGCGTTATTGCCGGATGGTCGATAGCCTATATTTTTAAATTATGGACTGGACAACTGCATGCCAAGAGCGCAACTGAAATCTTACAAATATGGGATAATTTCCTAAACAACCCTTTAGAGTTACTTTTTTGGCACACTATATTTATGTTTTGCACCATGTTTGTGGTATCGCGCGGAGTAAACCAAGGATTAGAGAAGGCTTCCAAGATTATGATGCCTGGATTATTCTTAGTGCTTATAATTTTAATGCTATATAGCGCAACAATTGGTGATTTCTCTAGTGCTTGGCGTTTTCTTTTTACTCCAGACTTTAGCAAATTAACCCCTTTAGTAGCACTTAATGCACTGGGGCAAGCTGCCTTTGCACTCGCAATAGGTGCAGGGTGCATGCTGACTTATGGTTGTTATGTGCCAAGCGACGCAAAGTTAAGCAAAGATTGTTTATTGATTGCCAGTATGCTTATAGTATCTTCCATTATTTCTGGCCTTGCGATGTTTCCATTGGTTTTTGCTTACAACCTGCCAGTTGCAGGTGGTCCTGGGCTTATGTTTACGGTACTACCAATCGCCTTTAATGCAATGCCATTTGGCCTTATTTTTGGTGGCTTATTTTTTATTATGTTGTGGTTTGCAGCGTGGACATCTTCTATCTCTATGGCTGAGCCACTAGTAGTAATTTTGGATGGTGAATTTAAATCTACGCGTGGCAAAAGTGCAATTTTTATCGGTATTATTGCTTGGACAATTGGCGCCATAGCATTACTATCATTTAACGTACTACGTGGTAGTAATATATTCGATTACATAGCAGATTTTGCGACCAATATTATTCTACCTACTGGTGGTCTGGCATTCGCTATATTTGCTGGCTGGAAAATGCCCGCCCAGAGCATGAAATTAGCAATGAATATTACATCAGATGTTAGCTTCAAAGCATGGCAAATACTGATTAAATATCTTGCTCCAACTGGTATTCTAGCTGTATTTGTAGCAGGTCTTTTGTAGTACTGAACTTAAGTGCATCCTCCCCTTTTATGAACTTTTTTACCAGACATGGGTCCAATTATCCATAGGGAATAGATCCTATGGGGGGCGCATGTCTGGAAAAGGTAACAAAACCGGTGGTGGTGGCAATGGAACAGTTATAGGTACTGAACCGACGGCTCTACCAGATAAAAAGGCAAAAACTGCTAACAAGTCTGCTAAGCAAGTAGACCTAGATGCACAAGGTTACTCAACCGCTGCAACCGGCGGTGGAATGTTTCCGAGCAAAAAAGGATTACAGAACAAATCTACTGTAAGTTTTCGAAATGAGGGTCCAGACAACTCTAATGTCTCTCTACAAGGTCCTGCTACCCCAGATAACCCTGTCGTAAGTTTTAATGGTCATCCAGATGATCCTTGGAGAAGCGAATTTGCTACTCCTCCAAGAGCATTTGCAGTAGCTACAGGACACCGTTCTGGAATATATAGAGACCATAATGTAATTTTAGGGAACTTGGGTGCCAATACAAGCTCTGAAAAATTCATTGAATACTACGCAACAAAAGTTAATAGTGAATTATCAATGCCACCAGGACTAACAGCTGAAGATGTTCGGGAAGCAATCAAAGCTGTAGAACAAAGCTATGAGGAGTTACAAGCAAGTGCAGATACACTCCCCAAAAAAGCTGCGCGTTATAGGCAAAGGGCTACAGCACCGATTACCAGAAAAAGACTAGAGGTATTTCAAACCATTGATGATTTAGCACAAATAAATCCTGCTTTACCAGGATTTGTGCAAGAACTTTTATTAAAGCAATTTGGCAAAGGTGAGCTAGATTTAATGCACATGATTACTAATGCCTTTACCAAAGAAAACTTCTTTGCAGGTAACTCTATGGACCCCCATGGTAGAAGAAGAATGGGTATGGTTTTAGAAATGTTACGGGGTCTAGAATTTTTTGGACCACTAAGTGTACAACAAGATGGCAACAAATTTAGCATTAACAATGGTGAAACTAAGTTAGTATCTGGTGAAGTTAATAAGGAAACCAGCTCCATGACCTTTAGGTTAGATCCAGATTGCCCTAAAGAACATCTTGACCAAGCCCTTATTGCTATGGCAGATATGGTGGCTTCACATCGTCAAACGCGTGATAATCGTGTAACTATTACAAAAGCAAGTGATCCAGCAATCACTATAAGATATTGTGAGCTTTTATTATGCAAGCATAAAATGCACTTAGATATTTCTCCAGAAGTAGCAGAAAGTATGCGGGCCAAAGTAGCCAATGATCCTGAGTTACAAGAGCGTTGGGATTTTATCCTTCGGTTTCATGATGTATTCAGTAATAAGACCGGTAATAAACTTGCAAGAGCTCCATCTAGCTCACCACCACTAGATGATTATGGTTTTGACAGCAGTCAGTACTTACGTAAAGTAGGTAGTGTTTCAAGCGCAATGGATAGTGTAGGGATGGGATTTGCCGCACCTAAAATTACAGAGCATCAACTAAATAGTGGGAATTATCGAGCTTGTCTTGAATTTCTATTCCAGCAACGATTGCGTGGCGACTTCTCCTCAGCTGCCCCATCTATGCAACCTGCAAATAACAGCGGGGTAGGAACAGGAACATTTACTCCTAATCAACAACCACAACCTACAAACGATGCTAAAGCAACATTTAAACCACCCGGCAGACATTAATTATGCCTATGATATCGTTTGTGTTAATAATTTTTTAATCTCGGGTATTTGCTGTCTAGCACGCAGCCTTCCCTGCTCGTATATATGAAGATTCTGTTGATCATCTAGTAAGTCTATATCCTTAAACTCAAAATCTATTACTAAGTCAGCCTGCGCTAATGAATTTTTTATCAGATTAATGTAGCTAATTTCTATACCACGCTTCATTACCCCAAGGCCATGATTAGGAGAACTATCTAGTAATCCCTCTGCAATATTAACCGCAACCACATGTTCAAAACCTAAGTCTTTAGCTATTCTCGTCGGCAAAGGATCAGATACCCCACAGTCTACATAATAGTTATCATCGATACGTATAGGAGAGAATACTCCTGGATAAGATGCAGACGCAATTATAGCCGGAGATAACTTGCCAGTATCAAAAGTAGTTATCACACCGTATTGCAAATCTGTTGCGGTTGCCACAAACGGCACTTTAAGCTCTTCAAAAGAGCTAACAGCCAGGTTTGTCATTAAAAACCGATGCATTTGTTTACTACTATAAACACTGTATGGCCAATTCTCTATACTTAATGTTACCACATCACCACTTCTACCCTCTAATGTACGAGATTTTAGTCTCTCTATATTCGGATCTGCAGCATACAAAGCACCAACTATTGCCCCGGCACTACAGCCAACTATTATATCTGGCTCCAAACCAGCATTGTGCAACTCTTCAAGCACACCAACATGTGCAAAGCCTTTAGCTCCTCCGCCACCCAAGACTAAGGCAAAGTTTTTACGTGGTATATGCTGCAATTGTGCACTGGATGTATTTAATGGCTTAGGCTTTACCTGTGGATTAAAGCGAATACTACCACATCCATACAGCACACTGGCACATAAAGAGATTACCATTATATATATAATTTTTTTGCTTCGACACAAGATCTGATAATTTTGCAACACTGACATTTACCTTCTTAAATTTAGATGAGAGCGAACATATATTTCTTACTATCCCAAGCCTTTAAAATACTTATCAACTAAATCATTTAATAATAGCTCTGGATTGCCTGAGCTAGTGAGAGTCAAGCGTTTAGAGAGCCCTAGCGCACATATACCATGCACACTAGCCCATAATGTACGTGCTGTTAAAACAGCTTCCGTAGTCCCTGTAACAACAGTACTCATCGCACTTTCAGCTAAACTAACTAGTAACTGTACTTTTTGTAAATACCAGTCAGGAAATTCTTGCTCTTCAGTTAGGCTGTACTCGAACAGTGTTGCCCATAAATAATAATTATCCCGCGCAAAGCTGTAATAGCTATTAGCTATAGATAACAACATATCACGCCCTTGTAATTCTGGCCCTAAATTGTTTTGTATGTAAAAATACATATCATCCAACGTCTGTGCATTGATTTGCAATAATAAGTCATCTTGGTTTTTAAATACGTTGTATAGCGTACCTACCGTATAACCAATTTCTTTGGCAATTTGCCGCATGCTTAATTTTCTTATGCTGTCTTTAACTATTACTGCACGACCGACCTCTAACGCTTTGCTACGTATCTCTGTTCGCGATAAGCCTGTTCTTCTTGCCATGTTCAACTCCGAATCTAAAAACTTCAACCAGCCTGAACGCCGTTCAAAAATAAGAGCGATTACCTTAGCTAGCATCACAAAAAACGCCGAAAATAGTAGATTTACAGGCGAATATTACCCAGTATAACCTGACACATTCATTTGAACACTGTTCAAACGCTAATCATACCGGCATATTGGCATAGTTTAACAAAAAAACACGGGTTGGTTAGTAAATTTTCTTGTCTTAGGTGTTGAACTATCATCAGATATCTGTATAATATTGTCAAAGTTGGTTAACGCGTTAACTTTAAAGAATAAATAAATTTACTACATAATTTCAAAGAAGGGGTTATAGACCATGGCACGACGAAATGATAAGCGTAGCCGCCTAGTGACGGCAGCAGATAAACTATTCCACGAGCAAGGAGTAAACACTACTACTTTAGCGAATATTGCTCAATTAGCTGATGTGCCACTAGGTAACGTCTACTATTACTTCAAGTCTAAAGAATCTATTGTACTTGCTGTTATCGAGTTTCGTCGCAAACTGATTCAAGGTCAATTTGAAGAGCTAAATACTATTAGCAACGCTAAAGAAAGATTGCAGTCACTAGTACGTCAATCTACTACTTTGAGCGAGCACACTGCTAATTACGGCGATGCTTTAGGTAGCCTATGTCAAGAACTAGGCAAGCAAGGCGGTCAAATGGGTGATGCTGCTGCTAGCTTAATGCAGGAAATCATGAGCTGGTGTGAGCAACAATTTGCTAGCCTAGGCAAAGGTGAAGCAGCTAAGCAATTAGCTATGATCCTTGTTTCTAGCCTACAGGGTATTAGCTTGTTGTCACTAACATTCAAGAACCCTACTTACACAAACCAACAAGCAGACTACTTAGTAAGCTGGGTCGACAACGTTTAATTAAGTATCTACGGTATTGTGACAAAAGCCCCTTTTTAGGGGCTTTTTTTATGCGCAGGTCCCGAAAGACACTCGCATTTATGCCGAAGTAGGTGTCAAGTGCAAATAAACGCGCTCCCGAGATAACCACAAAGCAACCTCACAACCAAGTCATCTTTATCACAAACTTGTCTTTTCCAAAGAAGAAAACCCAACATATCTTATAACTCAAGTCATCATTATAAATATTTACTGGGCAAAAAAAATAAACTCCTTACATATCAGGCCTCTTGCTCGGCATAGCCCTTATCCTGCTTCCAACCTAGCGGTTTACGCACAAATTAACCACAACTTTTCCACAACTTATCCACCAAAATTTTACTTGCTAGAGTTTGGGAACCGCATTATCTTGTATAAGGACCTTTTGAAAACACCTACATGTTGGGTAGCAAGTTGACGACTTTAAATTATACTGTAAACTTATACAGTATCTAGATTGGGGCAAAATGATGAGCGTGCAGATAACGGAAACTAGAGAAGTTATTAATACTCAAGACATAAATACTGGCGTAGACACCCTCAAGGTGATTCGCCGTAACGGCACTGTAGTGCAATTTCAGCGGAGCAAAATAGCGATCGCTATGACCAAGGCTTTCTTGGATGAAGAAGGCGGACAAGCGGCTGTATCTAGCCGTGTACATACATTGGTTGAGAAGCTTACTGATAACGTATGTGATTCTTTAAAGAGATTTCTTCACACTGGTAGCACAGTACATATCGAAGATATCCAAGATCAGGTTGAACTAGAGCTAATGCGTAACGGCGAACATAAGGTCGCCCGTTCCTACGTGCTATATCGCGAGGAACGCCGTAAACTTCGCCAAGCTAAGTTAGCCAAGATTAAAGGCGATACAGATCTAAACGTGGTGTTAGCTAATGGCAACAAAGCACCTCTCGATCTGCATAAGTTAGAAGAAGTGGTGAATGAGGCTTGCAGCGGATTAGAGTTTGTAAGCAGTGAACCAATTATCAAAGATACAGTACGTAACTTATTCGATGGTGTAAGCATTGCAGACGTACGCAAAGCACTAGTGATGTCAGCTAGAACATTAATAGAAACCGAGCCAAAATATAGCTTGGTAGCTGCAAGGTTATTACAATACGATGCAAGAATTGAAGTAGCCAAAACCCTACAATTAGCGGTGCCAGATACACAGAAAGAGTTAGCGGATAATTATGCAACATTTCTCAAAGCTGGGATTGATTTTGGTATCAAGGTTAATAGGCTGACACCTAAACTTAAAACTTTTGATTTGAAGAAATTAGGTGCTGCTATCAAGCCTGAGCGTGATTTTAATTTCTCTTACCTTGGCCTACAGACTTTATACGATCGTTACTTCTTACATGAAGACAACAACCGCTATGAATTACCGCAAACCTTCTTTATGCGTGTGGCTATGGGTCTAGCTATCGATGAGAAAGACAAGAATGATAGAGCAATTGAGTTTTATAACCTATTGTCATCGTTTGATTATATGAGCTCTACCCCTACTCTGTTTAATTCTGGCACAACTAAGTCACAACTTTCTAGCTGTTACTTAACTACTGTACCAGATGACTTGAGTGGTATTTACAATGCAATACGTGATAACGCATTACTACAAAAATTTGCTGGCGGTTTGGGCAACGATTGGACACCAGTACGCGCTATCAACGCACAAATTAAGGGCACAAATGGTAAGTCACAAGGTGTGATCCCATTCCTTAAAGTTGCAAATGATACAGCAGTCGCAGTAAACCAAGGTGGTAAGCGTAAAGGTGCCGTATGTGCATATCTAGAGACTTGGCATTTGGATATAGAAGAGTTTCTAGAGTTACGTAAGAACACTGGTGATGATAGACGTCGTACTCACGATATGAATACTGCAAACTGGGTACCAGATTTGTTTATGAAGCGTGTATTGGAAAATAAAGATTGGACCCTATTCTCTCCAGAAGAAGTGCCTGACTTACATGATCTATACGGCGAGGCATTTGAGCAAGCATATACTACCTACGAGCAACTAGCTGACGAAGGTAAGATTCGTAATTACAAACGCATACCTGCAACCAACCTATGGCGTAAAATGCTTAGCATGTTGTTTGAAACTGGTCATCCATGGATCACATTCAAAGATGTATGCAACTTACGCTCACCACAACAACATGTTGGCGTGGTACACAGCTCTAACTTATGTACTGAGATTACTCTTAATACATCTGAGGAAGAAATAGCTGTCTGTAATCTAGGTAGTGTTAATTTGCCACAGCATATTAAAGACGGCAAATTGGACACCGAGAAGTTACAACGTACAGTAAACACAGCTATTCGTATGTTGGATAATGTAATTGATGTAAATTATTACTCTGTCATTCAAGCACGTAGATCTAATTTAATGCATCGCCCAATTGGACTAGGCTTAATGGGCTTCCAGGACGCATTGTATAAACTAGACATTAGCTATGAATCAGATGCGGCTGTAGAATTTGCTGACCGTTCTATGGAGCACATCAGTTATTATGCAATTAAGGCTTCTACTGATTTAGCAGAAGAGCGTGGGGTATATGACTCATACGAAGGTTCTTTGTGGAGCAAAGGTATACTACCTATTGATTCTATTAATAACCTCCAAGAAACACGAGGCTTGTATTTAGATCAAGATCGCAGTCAATCACTGGATTGGCAAACATTACGTAGCAGAGTGTGTACCGTTGGTATGCGCAACTCAAACGTAATGGCAATTGCACCAACTGCAACTATTTCTAACATCTGTGGTGTTTCACAGTCTATAGAGCCTACCTATCAGAACCTGTATGTTAAATCTAATCTATCTGGTGAATTTACCGTGGTTAACCAATACCTAGTAAATGATCTCAAGGCACTTGAGTTATGGGATCCAGTAATGATTAACGATCTTAAGTTCTTCAACGGTAGCGTGAGCCAAATTGATAGAATTCCGCCAGAGTTAAAGAGCAAGTATGCAACAGCTTTTGAGGTAGACGCCAAATGGCTAATAGATGCGGCATCAAGACGCCAGAAATGGATTGATCAAGCGCAGTCACTCAATTTATACATAGCGCAAGCATCAGGTAAAAAGCTTGATTCTCTGTATAGATCAGCGTGGTTACGTGGTCTTAAAACCACCTATTACTTACGTAGTTTGGGTGCTACTGATGCAGAGAAATCTACAGTACATACTGGCGAGTTAAACGCAGTAAAAACTTCAGTTAATGCTTGTGCAATTGATGATCCAGATTGCGAAGCATGTCAATAATCTAATTAAGGGGATATAAATGTCTATTTCAGTAACACGCGAACCAGAGGTTGCAGGGGCAACTGGACTTGAAATGCTAAAAATGGGTGCTGCTCGCATCCAGGTAGACGACAAAAAAATTATTAATTGTCGTGCGGATCTCAATCAATTAGTACCATTTAAATATGATTGGGCTTGGGATAAATATTTAAATGCCTGTGCTAATCACTGGATGCCTAACGAAATTAATATGGCAGCAGACGTAGCTCTATGGAAAAGTAAAGACGGATTAACAGAAGATGAGCGCATGATTATTGAGCGTAATCTTGGATTCTTCTCTACAGCTGACTCTTTGGTGGCAAATAACCTAGTATTAGCGGTATACCGTCATATTACTAACCCAGAATGTCGTCAGTATCTATTGCGTCAAGCTTTTGAAGAAGCATTACATACACATGCTTATCAATATGTTATAGAAAGTCTTGCTATGGATGAGGGACGTGTATTTAACATGTATAGAGAGCTACCAGCTGTATCTAAGAAAGCTGCATGGGCTTTACCATTTACTCAAAGTTTGGGTGACCCTAACTTTAAAACTGGTACTCTTGCAGATGATCAACGTTTATTACGTGATTTAATTGCGTTCTATGTAGTATTCGAAGGAATATTCTTCTATGTAGGATTCACGCAAGTGCTGTCTATGGGCCGTCGCAACAAGATGGTTGGTACTGCTGAGCAATTCCAATACATTCTACGTGATGAATCAATGCATATGAATTTTGGTATAGATGTTATCAACCAGATTAAAGTTGAAAATCCAGAACTATGGACTCCTGAGTTCCAAGAAGAAATGATCCAATTGATCAAAGAAGGTGTTGACTTAGAGTATCAATACGCTAAAGATACTATGCCACGTGGAGTATTGGGCTTAAATGCAAGTATGTTCAAGGAGTATCTAGAATTTATTGCTAATCGTCGTTTAGGGCAAATTGGTTTGCCACCACAGTATGAAGGTGCAAACAACCCATTCCCATGGATGAGTGAAATGTTGGATCTGAAGAAAGAGAAGAACTTCTTCGAAACTAGAGTGACTGAGTATCAAACGGGTGGTGCTCTCAGTTGGGACGAAGAGTAGCAGATTACCCACGATAATAAGTTTGTTGGCCCTAAACTTAAACCGGCTCCGAGCCGGTTTTTTTTGCCTTGTAAAATATTATTAGCTAAAATAATCATCATTACTCTAAACTTTCGGGAATAAGTACGTGATCAAAAATATATCTGCAGATGAACTAAAAACTAAACTACAATCTCAACCGGAAATCCTTGTAGTAGATGTTCGTGAGCAACATGAGCGTGACGCAGAGTCTATAGATGGCACTTGCCCTATTCCACTAAAAGAAGTCTGTGTAGCCAAATTACCCAAAAAAGATGGTCCGATAGTTATACATTGTGCCGCAGGGAGACGCAGCTTAACTGCATGTGAAATGTTATTAAATGAATCCCCTAACTTAGAAGTGTATTCTCTTAGTGGCGGGATCAAAGCCTGGAAGCAAGCAGGCGGCAAAGTAAACACTCTTGGTGGGCATGGCATTTCTATTTTTCGCCAAGTACAAATTATCGCTGGTAGCCTTTGTCTACTTGGAGTGCTCGGAGGCTGGCTAATTAGCCCTTGGTTTTATGCATTGGCAGGTTTTATAGGGGCGGGATTAGCATTTGCCGGTGTAAGTGGTTGGTGTGGCATGGGGTTAGTATTACAAAAGATGCCATGGAACAAATAGGGACACGAAGCGTATCCCGATAGATAATCACTACATCTTGATAGCAGGTTTTACAACTGACTCTTTAAGGTCTTCCACATCTGCCTTATCAGATGGGTCTACCTCACCAATTAGATCATAATCGCTACTGCCGTTAATCAATGCAAATTCCTTTTTCCACTCTGGTACCTTAGCATTGTACTGATGTATTAAAGGCTTTACATTACTCATATCTGAATGATCTTTAGCATACTCCATTACCAAGGCCTTTTGCTTTTTTGCTACTGCCACTTTTGCCTTTAAGTATCGCTGAGTGCTATCAACAGTATAAAACGGGCAATCTTCTCCCATAACAATACCATCCTGATCTGGCAATTGTTTGATTTTCAAAATAAAATCGTCCCTTAATGCAGATACTTGGGATATGTCATCTAAGTCAACCTGTTCAGCTTTTTGCTCAATATCCCTATAAACAGATACTACTAATCTGATGCCTTCTGAAATGGCTCCTGAAATGCTTTATGCAATACCTGCTACCAAATCCTCAGTCAATGATTTCACTACAGAACCAAAAGAAGAAGGTGTTTCTCCATCCTCTTCAACAATACCTAATTTATCCATACGTTAACCTCTAAAAGTTACTTTATAATTTTAAGTTGACTTAATTATATTTTATACATCAATTAGAACAACTGTATAAAAATAACGGTTGTTCTCTATTTTAGAGTCTAAGTCTTTAAAAATTAATTTGCTGACTATATATCTGGCACATACAACAAATAAGCATCTTTTGAAACAAACAATTGCATTGCATGTATTAATAGAAATTTAGTATAACTAGCACCACACATAGATATGGATGGAGCAAATTTATTTATGCCAAAAGTAAGTGATAAACAAACCTTGGTAGTACCAGCAAGCCCACGACCAGAGCATGTGTTTATGACCCTAGGTGAGATTGCCCGACAAAAGCTATTAACACTTCAAACAAAACTTCCTGAGCAAAATCAGATACCCCTAACACCGAATCGCCGCAGTAGTACCCTAGCTGGAATGCTTTCTCCAAAGAGTTTACCCTGCCCTCCCCCACCAAATAGAAGCTTCTCTCCTATATATCGAACTGGATCTAGCTCTAGACCCAACTCGTGCCCAGGCTCTCGAGCCACTACACCTGAAATATGCCCGAATGGTGATAGTGACGATGATGAAGAAGATATAAAAGTAGAATGCTATGTGCTTGGTGATGTGAATAACGTTACTGATGAATGGGGAAATGAAAGTATTGCCTATCTAACAAAGCTTCCAGATGACTTTCCATTAATGCAACTGGAGTTTGCCAAAAAGTATAAAGAAGCAATACTAAGCCTAAGACTTGGCCGAAGACGGATAACGCGCAGAATAAGCTTAGCACTTGTTAAGCATGACGGTAGTATAGAGATAGCAGATTCTGCAAAACCATCAAAGATTAAAAGCAAGACACAACCAGAAAACTCACCCTTTTCTGGTCACATACTAGATAATAAAATTTTATGTCACCCAGATAGAGAATATAACCCCAAGGATAACAGTATTAGTGGTAGCTTACCATTAGAGCTATTAGATAGAATAAGTCTTTCAGGAGATGAAGCATTTACTAGCGAAGAAATACAGGCATATCGACAATTAACTGGTTGTGATGATGACGATGACAACCAAGAAGTAATTACAAAATTTTTAAAGATGATCCGCACAGCATGCAAGGATCCAGCAATTACTAGAGCCTATCTTTACCACGGCATGGTGGTGTTCAGTAAACTTGTTACGTATCAAGAGAAAAGAATGAAAGGCCAGACTTTCGATGTAACTCACGAAAAACATTATATCCAAGAAGCGAGAAGTTTAGGCTATGTCATTAGTCGAATTTATGAAGGGTATTTTCAACTAATATCGTACAATGAAAAGGCTCTGACTTTTAGTTTTGAAAATAAAGGCACAACTATTATAGCGAAACTTGACTTAACCTTAGGCATAGTTGAGAACTTAAAAAGCGTTTCTCTACCACCACCAACCTGCCCACAAAGCTTAGAAATATTTGCTTCACAAAGTGCTGAAGAGACTGCGCAGCAATTAGTTGACTATTACCAAGATTATCAACTTTGTCATTTCCCTATGTGGTACATCCCCCCAGGTGAGGAAGAATATGCTCCGGCCATGATTATATCAAGTGATAATGGCCTACCCTACGCAGGTGACATGGATCCAGAACACATAAGTGTACGTCACAATCTACCTTGGGAAGCTGCAATATCATTTAATGGCCGCAATGGCGAAACTGAGGAAGCTAAAGATTCCATACCTCTATTTATGCTAGGCATGTTAATAGTTGACCAAAGAATACGAGCTCAAGATAAAGAACAATATAAGTCATTTATAGCAGCATTAGTAGATAATTTACATTCACAAGATAATAGCAGAGAAAGAGCTAGATCAAGTGAAATCGTTAATCTCGAATTAATTTCAACAGAGGAAAAATTAGAGCTAGCAAAAAATTACTTACGACAAATTAATACATCCGCGGGAAAATTGCTTATCAAGCAATATCTACATGATATACAGAAGCAATTACTAGATATTGCAAGTAGTGACATATCATTTTACATCTATTGTGACAGAGACCCTCATTATCATATTGCATATCTACCTACCTTAGCAGCTGCTTTCCGTTCTTATCAATTAAATCCCAGCACGTTATTAACTATAGGGCAATCCAGTGTACATGACGCTATAATGATTTATGACACATGCCACAATATGATACAACATGGCGGTGATGAAAAAAACCCTGGTCCTGAAGTACTGCCTGGGGGCAAGGCTTTATTTTGTTGGCTGAGAGATGGTGCAGAGGATGAAGATAACGATAAAAACTTTTATGTAACACGAAATGAAAAAAGTTATCTTGCTTTTTTACTATATGAAAGGACTATTCTTAAAAAGGCCAATTTTGATGTACACCCATCGAGATTACTAGATACTAATCCAAACTATCTTCTATGGCGTGCCATCATTAAGATTCAAGCACTATACAGGGCACAACATGATGCAAAATATAAAACTAGTCTTGCTGACAACTTTAGACGTACATTACAAGAAAACTACCGTTTTAGAGAACAAGACGAAGAATATGTTAAACAGGCACAGAGCATTCTTGATGCTATATTTACAGAAGTTGATGCGATAGTTGCGGAGATTGTTCATGCTAATCATGAAGTTATGGATATAGAAGAACATTTTAATAGAGTTATAGACGCAAAGTATAACTTACCTTACATTATAACCCTAACAACAATTATAGGAAGACAGCTGGATACATTAAGATTAGCAAAAAAACCAGACATCTTAACTCTACCACCTCAAGTGAAACAAGAGGTTGGAACACATAGCGTGCAAGGTAGTTTATTTGCAAAAAATCATCCATCTAGTAGAACCCCCCTATCTGTGGTAGATTCTCAAGCTGTTAATTCTATGTTGCTCCAATTTAACAAGGAGCAAGCAGAATCACGTACAGATAAAACAGCACCAGAAGCTACAAAGTACAAGCAAAGTTACTCACTATCTAAGCTCTGAACATTTGGTAAACATATATCCAGTAATTAAGTACTTACACGTTTTAATTCTGCAGAAATGCTATAATTGCTAAATTATTTGATTTGGAGATATCATGAGGCATGGATTTTCTTTAATTGAGTTAATGGTTGTAATTGCAATAATTGCGCTATTGGCAGCTGTTGCAGTGCCATCATATACGGAGTACGTTACAAAGTCTAGAACCGCAGAAATTAACACTCTAATCGGATTATATTTAGATCAATGGCAAGAGGCGTATGATTTGGAAGGAGATAATCCGGCATCTGTAACAGATCCAACTCCTTACATTGCAAATGTTACCTTTAATGTCTCTGATCCAGCTAATGCAGTATCAGTATTTACAGATACTGATAATGATTTACCTACAGAATTGCAAGATGTGGGTTTTTTGTACAGTGCTACTATACAAAAAGGCGGGATAGAATGGTCGTGCACTTACGAGAGTGGTACTGCTACAGAGAATGCTATTCGGGAAGCACATTTTGAGGAGTGCAGTCCTCAATAGTAAGGTGTAGTACTACATATGTGTTTCTTAGTCTTTATATGTTCTTTAAGAACTAGTTGATATGCACAGGTATTTAGTAATCATGCGGAAAAAACTTTTTCAGACTCGATAAAATTTATTATATCAATCATTTCAATTTTATGCATTGACAAACCGCCGTATATTAAAAAGCCACAGGGCACTCTGTCTGGTTGAAGTTTTCTCAAAAAATTAATACCCTTTAGAAAGCTCTTGTTAAATGTTTTTGATGATTTTATTTCTATAGGAACTAAATTATTTGCATGTTTGTATATAACATCAATTTCATTACCATGACTGTCACGCAAAAAATAAAAGTTTGCTTCTTTACCAACATTATATCTATATTTAAATAATTCCATAATTACTAAGTTTTCAAAAATCTGCCCTCGTAATGGATCACGCTGCAGTTGACTATCAAACTCTATGCCTAATAAATGACATAGCAATCCTGTGTCAGTAAAATATACCTTGGGCTGCTTTATCATGCGCTTACCAAAGTTTTCATAATATGGTCTAAGCCTTATAATTATATATGATGCTTCTAATATTGAAAGCCAACTATTTATAGTATGCCCAGATAGTCCTAGATCATTGCCTAAACTCGCAGCATTTAATATTTGGCCGGTTCTCCCAGCTAACAATCGCAAGAAATCTTGGAACAAACCTAAGTCTTTAATATTAAGCATCTTTCTTACATCTCTTTCTACGTACGTAGCAAGATAATTTTGATAGTAAGTACTAGCTTTAATATTATTATCTGCTAACTTGGGAAAAAAACCCTTTAGCATCAGATTATCAGCAGATTCTTTTTTCAACCTACCGCTTTGCTTCAGCTCTTTTATTGACAAAGGCAATAATTTAACTATGCCAACCCTTCCTGCAAGCGATTGAACTATTGCTTGGTGTAACTCTAATTGATGACTTCCAGTTAAAATAAACTGCCCATTTATTTTATGACTGTCTACAAAAGCTTGAATATAAGATAGCAGTTCTGGCATTCTCTGAACTTCGTCAATTATGACCCCTTCACTTGAAATTGAGTCTAAAAAAGAACGAGGGTCATTGCTAATTGCCTGCTGTACATCTGGCAACTCTAGATTAATATATTTTTTATTAGGAAAAGAGTCTAGCACTAATGTAGATTTTCCAGATTGTCTAGGACCAAGTACAGTGACTACTGGGTAGTCCTTAGATATTTGTAAAATTTCTTTAGCGGCGTCTCTGGGTATCATAGACATATTATAGCCCTTATCCGTGTAATATGGAAGTTGTACTTCCATATTACACACTTTTAAGCAATAGATACCCGCCTATTATATGCATACACACTGAGGGATCCCCACAAAAATTTGGCTAAAAGCTAGATAAATCAAGGCTTTGAGGGTGGAACTGCACGGAACCTTGTGATCTAATGTGTTTGTTCAAGAACATGTTAGAAGGAAGGCTCC